>JAKSIH010000038.1 GCA_024398935.1 Fibrobacter sp.
GGGCACGTGCACCGGCCATTTCGCGGCCTTCCATAGTCTTCAACGAACGAAGTTTCGGCATAATGTTACCTCATAAAAATTTGAACGAGGAAAATATAGTATATCGCGATATTTCTCGATTGTCATTCTGAGCCCAAAGGGCAATGAATCCAGGGCGAACCTAAAAAGTAGTCCCTATTATGGTATTTTGTGTCACCTTATTGGATTTTTATAAACTTTAGTGTCAAAAAAAATAGTTTGTCTGTTTGTTTTTATGCCGGATGAACTTGTTTTTTGCTTGTATGTTTATAATAGATGTCACTAAAATTTTTGTTCTTGGACTTTAGTGACAAATTTTAAACAAATATTGATTAATTTGTCTGTATTTTGCGTCACTAGAATCAAATTTTTATTTGTTTAGTGACAAATTTTCTGAAAAAACTTTATTTTCTCGTTAACAAAAAAATCCGCATTCCGTTTGATATACGAAATGCGGATATTCATCCAATGGCCGTTCTTTTTTTTCTTAGGTGGGCTGGCCTGCCACCCTGTCATCAATGGATAATATACAAAAGTATATGTGTTTTTGTCAATGGATTTTATTTGAAAGGCCGGGATGTTTGTTAAATCTTTGCAAAAATTGCGTTCAGGCTGAAGCCGCCGTGACTTGTTTCGATGAGCTTTGCGGCTGGATTTTTGCGGGGGTCCAGGGCTGGGCAAGCCTTCAGTAGATTTTCGGTACAGGTGTAATGGGCGCCGCCACGGGTGTCGTCCTTCGGGGCGAGAATTGCAACCGTCAGGGAGACTCCGCGGAATTGAGCGTCGCGACTTAGCTGGTTAAGTTTCTGCCCAATCTTCTTGTAAAGAGCTGGTGCGTCAAAAGCCAGACGCTTGCCGTAGGGCGGGTTTAGAAGAATAATTGATGATTGATGATTGATGATTGACGATTGGTATTCGGGTGGTATTGACGATTGGTTTGCGGGAGGTTGAATTGTGCAGATGTCGTCGATGGTGTAGCTAAAGAAATCCTTCAGCTGCGGGTTGATGGTGACCGCGTTGGGATTTTTTTTCGCAATTTCTGCCAGCGGGCTAGCTTCCGCATTGTGCTTGATTATGCTGATGGGGCGTTCCGAAATGTCGCTAGTGATAATGCGTAATATGTTTTGTGTTGATTCTAGATCCTTCGACTCCGCTCCGCTTCGCTCAGGATGACATTGTGTAGAATCCGCAGCCTTTAGCAAATAGTTCCAGGTGCCTTCCTTAAAGGCGGGCTGGTGCTTCAAGGCAAAGTCCCTGCACTTGCCGGGAAACAGGCCGTTTGCGATGTAGGCCGCTTCCAGCGAGAAGGTGCCGCTGCCGGCCATAGGGTCGATGAAGGTTATGAGGGCGCTCGCGTCGCTCGCTTTGAGGTGTGGGGTCGCACCTTCGGTGCTTTGGGGGTTATTGGTGCTCGCGATTTTTGCTGCTTCGAAAATCATTGCTGCTGCAATAGTTTCTTTCAGCGGGGCTTCGGCAACAAAGCGTTCGTGACCCCGCTTGTAAAGTTCTTCGCCCGCCAAGTCCAGCCAGAGAGTGCAGCGGTCGTCTTGGAGGTTTACGTAGAGGTGCTGCGTCTGGACCCTATCGGTCGTACCTCCCTCCAGGGTGACATAGCCTTTCGTGGACAATTTCCTACAGTCATCCAGGACCCTATCGGTCGTACCTTCCTCCAGGGTGACATTACCTTTTGTAGACAATTTCCTACAGTCGTCCAGGACCCTATCGGTCGTACCTCCCTCCAGGGTGACATAGCCTTTCGTGGAGAATTTCTTACAGTCATCCAGGACCCTATCGGTCGTACCTTCCTCCAGGGTGACATAGCCTTTCGTGGACAATTTGCTACAGTCATCCTGGAGCCTCGCAGAGGCGATAGGATCTTTGCTGAATTTGCTTGCAATAATTTTCTGGATACGCTCGGCAACGGCATCGCTGTGATACAGGCGAGAATGCTTGCAGGTGACGTGAATATTTAAAAAGCTTTGGATTCTATCGGCACTTTGTGCCTCCAGAATGACGCAGGGTAAATACAATTCCCAGGGTACTGCGGCAGCGCCTTTTTCTAGCTGTACGAAATTTTCTGCCTTGAAACAGCCGATCTCCATGAGCACGCGGTTGGCGATGCGGCTGTAGGCTACGGCCTTCCAGGCTTCGGTAATTTTTGCGGTAAATTCCACCTTGCCGTCGCCCGCGACTTTTATGCCTGCTGTGTTGCTAGATTCTTCGTCGCTACGCTCCTCAGAATGACACGAGGGGGCGGCGCGTCCGCAACCTGAATTTTCGGCGAAGCATTCCACGCCAATGTACTTGAGTTCCTTCACCAGCGTTTCTTCAAAACCCAAGGGAGCTACCGCCATAAAGCGGTGTGGCTTTCCTATCACATGCTTTTTGATGCGTTTTTCAAAAGCGGAGCTTTTTTCGAAATCGTTGGTCATAAGTTTCAATATAGAAATTCATTTCTTCTTGATTGTGTTTTGTATTTTTATAATTATTGCATAATGTTTGGGAGTCTATATGAAAAAAGTTCTTTGGGTCGCCTGTGTGCTTGGCGCTTTGCTTACAGCTTGCGATGAGGACAAGAAAACATCCTTGTTCGATCCCAAAAACAAAAAGGAGGAAGCATCCGCTGTTGCAAAAATCAAGGATGAATTTTCCTTGCCAGAGAATTTTAATTACCTAGATTACCTTTGCTCTCCAGATCAGCAAGTGTTGGATTCGTCGAAGGGGATTACGGATGATTATTCTATATCGTCGGTGGGTATTTTCGATGATTATTTTGTAATAGGTGCGCGAGGTGGTTTCCTGCCCAATGTTTATTTTAAAGCTCAAAAACGGAGTGAAGAGAACAATGTAGAACATTGGGCTATTCAAAAGGAATCCGAAGAAGATCCCGGTAAAATCATGTGGGCTGTTTACTCCAATGCGGGTTCTCCAGAAGAACCGATTGCAGACAGTGTTTACTTGGATAGTGCCGGTAATATTTTAATGGCAGTCGGTGATGGTGCTGATGGTGCAGCAAAGCCTGCCGGTCTCAATATTCCCGACGCCGGTCAGCAGGTTCAGACCCTAGGCAAAGGTTCCCTGAGATCTCTCAAGCCGGAAGTCGCAAGCAAGATGATTGTCGCTCCGTTGAAGGCCGAAGATCTCATTGCAAAAGATCTTAATGTTCTTCACGAATTACTTAAGAAATCAGACGGTAGTGAAGAAATTTTCATTGTATTCTCAATTAGAAAAGATGCAGATTTTAACTCAGAACTAAAACGCCTGAAACAGTATCGCAGAATTGCAAGTGCCATCAAAAATGCTGGCTTTAGACATATTCAACTATATTTGCAGAATGCTCCTGGTGAAGTTTATAATTTTTTGGGGGAGGACTCTTCTGAAAAGGCCTTTGTTGAAACTTGGTATAAGGTTTATAGGGCTTTCGATCTGTATATGCCTAAGGCTGATGACGACAGAAAGAAATTCTGCCTTGTAAGGGATGCTCGAAAGTCCAATGCTCCCGAACCTCGTGGTTTGCTGAAACTCTTCTATGCTCAGACCAAGGATGCCAGCGCCGATATATATGACTTTATGAAGAGCCAGAAGTTCTCTAAGGATATTGATAAGGTGCTGGAGGACGCTGGCCTTCTTCAGACTACGGCTAAGGGCTGCAGTGTTATCAGCACCAAGGTAAAGGGTTTCGTCAAGCCCCTGTCTGAAAGTGATATCAGCATTAGGGCTGGTGGTGGCTCTCGTAGCAAGGCAGAAATCCTGAAAGAGGTTAAGCAGCGTACCCCCGGTCTTCGTCACATCTATAACAAGAACTTGAAGAAGAAGCCTGGCTTTGATGGTAGAGTTACCCTGAAGTTCACAATTGCTCCGGGAGGGGAAATCATCAGCATTAGCATTGCTTTCTCTACAACGGGCTTCCGCGAATTTGATAACGAAATCAAGAGCGTTGTGTCCCGTTGGAAGTTCGGAACTGTTAAGTCTGGCAACACTACCGTGACGGTTCCGTTCACCTTCTCGGAATAACCAACTTTTCAACCACACAAAAAAAGACCCGCAAGGGTCTTTTTTTTATAATTATTGAATAATTTTTGGGGGTGATTATATGAAAGTCTTTTTTTATATCGCTTGTTCTTTTTGTGTCTTGCTTACCGCTTGCAACGAAGAAAAGGAAAAGTTTTCCCGTAATTCTTCAGAAGTATTTGCAAAACATGCTTATAGAGTTATTGGTTCTGTTCCCGCTCCTTTGCAAACCGCCCCTCAACAAACTGCACAAACAATACAGTTAAGTAAACACGAATATAGATCACGTCGTTGTTCGAACGTTACGGATAAAGAACTCGCAATCCATCTTGGCTGCTGTACTGGCAACGATGCTGCTATTTTCTCGGATTATTGTGCCGGTGCTCCCGCCGTAAAGGCGAGTGGATCAGTTCAAAAATTGTCAGAAAGTGATATTGAAATGGAGGGCGATGATGTCCGCAATAAGGCGGATGTCTTAAAAGTGGCTCAACAGCGTCGTCCTGGAATTCGTCATATTTATAACAAGTATCTGAAGAAGAAGCCAGGCTTTGCGGGGGTGGTCAAAATGAAGTTTACCATAGCTCCGAATGGCGAAATCGTCAGCATCTCTATGGCTTCATCTACTACAGGTTTTGATGAATTCGATAGTGAAATCAAGAACAATGTTTCTCGTTGGCGATTTACTCAAGTTGAATCAGGCTCTACCACGGTAACGATTCCCTTTATTTTTTCGGAATCTTCTCCAGAAAAATAAATTGATTTCAGTGCTATAAAAAAAGACCCGTAAAGGGTCTTTTTTTATTTTGGAAAGTCCGAAAATTTTTAGAACTGGAAGTAGATGAAGGGCTGTGAATCCGCACTCATGAACTGGTACATGACGAAGATGATTACCGCTGTCACTGCGACCATGGCCGGGATGGGAAGGGTCGCAAACGTAATGCGGTAACGGCTCTTGAACTTTTTGGGAATCCAGTGGATCAGCATGCCTGCGATAAACACCAGGATGATGTTCATGTGTGCGCTTGCCAGCTCAGGGAGCGTTTCCAGTTTCCATGCGGTACCCATTTGCTGGACCATGTTCTTGGCTGTGTTCCATGCCACTTCGTTTGCCTCGGCGGGGTCCAAATTTGAACCAGCGCGGAAGAACAGTCGGGTAAAGGTGATGAAGACAAAAGTCAGCGTTACGTTCCAGGAAACATATAGCCAGTGGAATGTTTTCTCGCTAAACAGACGGAAAATCATGACAGAGTAGATGCCGACAAACAGGACGCCGAACCACACGGTAGTAATGGCGAAGATGGGGTAGCCCAGTTCCTTCCAGAGGATGGCACTTGCTGCAAGCAGGGCAAATGCGGCGGATGCTCTAAAGGTAATACCGCGCTTGACCCAGAACTTGTTGAATACCTGTCCGAAACCGTTGAGACCACCCCAGATGATGAAGTTCCAGCTGGCGCCGTGCCACCAACCGCCGATAATCTGGGTGGACATGGCGTTCATGTTGGTGGTGATGAACTTGCGGGAATCGGGCTTGAAGTAGGCGTACAGGGCAATGTAGAGAAGGAAAGCCCCAATGCCAACACCGACCCAGAGGCTACCAGAAAGGATGATGGCAACAATACTGATGAAGCTGATCCAGAAATAGGTTCCCTTGCTTGCGCCACGGTTTCCGCCCAGGGGAATATACACATAGTCGCGAAGCCAGCTGGAAAGGCTGATATGCCAGCGACGCCAGAATTCAGTGGGGGACAATGCCTTGTAGGGACTGTTGAAGTTCTGGGGCAGGCGGAAGCCCATGAGAAGGGCAACGCCAATGGCGATGTCTGTATAGCCGGAGAAGTCCGCGTAAACCTGGAGGGAATAGGCGAATAGGGCCAGCAGGTTTTCAAAGCCGGTAAAGAGAAGTGGCATATCGAATACGCGGTCCACGAAGTTGGTAGACAGGTAGTCGGAGAGAATCACCTTCTTTGCAAGACCGTTCAAAATCCAGAAGACTGCGATGCCGAAGGCCCGGCGGGGGAGGAAGAATTTCTTGTACAGCTGGGGAACGAACTTATCGGCGCGGACAATGGGACCTGCCACCAGCTGGGGGAAAAATGTCAGGTAGAAGCCGAAATCCAGAATGTTGGTAACGGCTTTTACTTTCTTGCGGTAGATGTCGATGCAGTAGCTCATGGCCTGGAAGGTAAAGAAGGAAATACCCACCGGCAGGATGATGCGGTCCACCAGGGAGTTGGTGCCGAACAGGCTGTTGCTTGCCGCCGCAAAGAAGTTGTAGACATGGAGTTCGATTCCGAAAATGTCGTAGAGAACGTCCAGGAAGAAATAGGCGTACTTGTAGTAGCACAGAACAAGAAGATCGATAATGACTGCTGCAATCATCAGAGCTTTCTTTTTCCACTGTGTTCCGGAGGATTCAATCCACTTTCCGATAAAGAAGTTCGCCACCACGCAGAAGGCGAGGATGCAGACATAGCTACCGCTGGTCTTGTAGTAGAAGAACATACTGGTGGCAAACAGGAAGGTGTTTCGCAGGAGGGTTCTGTTATGCACCAGGGTAAGTATGGCGAACACCACCGCAAAGAAACCCCAGAAATAGAACTGGGTGAACAGCAGGGGGGAATTTTCATCAAAAGCAAATGTTCTAGTGAGGAAGGGGATGATATAGTCGGACATACGATCGCAATCAGTTGTTGTTGATTTTCTTAGAACTTGGGAGCTGTTGTCGTTGAATCTTTTGGCTGTTCCGGATTTTCCTCGGAAACGGGTTCCGCAGGCGTATTTTCCGTTGCGGTTACGGGTTCCAGGGCGGGGAGCCTTGCAATATGTTCCTGGTAAGCATGGAGGAAGGCCTTGAAGAATAGGTCTCCTAGCAGATTATATCCTGCCAGGTTGAAATGGACCTTGTCCTTCTTTGCTAGATTGGCTTTTTCCCACTGAGCCATAGATCCGAGACCTCCCATCAGGGAGAACTTGTCCCAGACACCGGCCTTGTGCTTTTCCGCAATTTTGAAGAATGCCTGACGGGCGGTTTCCCCAGCAGGATGCTGAACATAGCGCTTGCGAACCTTTCGGTACATGTCGTTGTTGGTTTCAAAGATCATGGCAACGTCCGGATTCACTTTCTTGATTCGGGCGATGAGCTGGTCATAATTCTTGGCAAAAACTTTACCGTCAAAATTATCCGTGTTGGCGTCGTTGATGCCGATAGCGAAGATTACCAGGTCCGGCTTGAAGAAACTTAGTTCCTTTTCGAAGTTGGGGCAGATTTCCTCAAAGTAGCTGGGAACTCGGGCTCCGTTAATTCCCACATTGGAATAGGAAATGCCGGGGGCATCTGTTTCCGTCAGGATACCTGTGAGAGTAAATCTCGGGCGGGGACGTTCAGGCACGGAATCCGTTCCAAGGGAATCTGTCTTGAGGGAATCTCCCGACTGGAAATTCAGGCTGTTGCGCTTTTCTTCCTGGTTGACGCAGGCGGTGTCCAGCACATCGCATTCCCCGAAGAACATGGAGTCCAGGGGCAGCCCCGAAGCGTCGGGAAGTGCAACCTCCGCAGGAATTTCTGCCGAGGAAGAACTGACGGCCTGGCTGGAAGAAGACTTCGGCTTGCTTGGATCCAGTGCGTCTAGGGAATCCTGCACATGGGCGATGGAATCCTGAACCCGTTGGATGGAATCCTGGATCAGGGAGTCGGTGACCATCTGGGCGATGGTGGCCTGGTATGTGGTGTCTGTCCAGCGGAAAACCACGTTGATCGTGTCGACAGGGTGTGGGGGAATGAACAGATAGCTCTGGCTCACGGTGTCCAGAACGCCTTCCACATCCATGGAGTCCACGCGAAGAACGGGAACCACATCGCTGCTGTCGCTGTAACCGAAAAGGCGAATGCGAGATTCGTTCCAGATGGGTGTAGGATTGTACTTGTTGAGGTAGAGTGCAATTTCTGCTCGAGGATCGTTGGTGCTTACTGCGATTCCCAGAACGCCAAGGGGCAAGGATACCTGCTTTGAAATATTCTTGCTGGACGTCCAGATGCCCTTGTACTTGGATGCGTAGCTGGACGGAGTATTTGTCTTTGCTGCGGAATACGGGAAAACGAAACCGCGGCCAGCAGATGCACCTGGGTATTCTTTCACGAAATGCTCGCGAATACGTCCGGAAATAACATCAGCCTGCAGGTGGGAACCTCCAATGTGGAGAATTCTAACCTGCCCTCTGTTTTCAAATACCAGGGTGTCCAGCTTCTGGTAAAGCCTTTCGAAGGAGGCGTCGCCCTTTGGAAACTGGATAATGTTCAGGGATGTGTCGATAAAGTCGTTCTTGTCTACAGGTGTTGCATAGGTACCCGGTTTTTCAACGGGTGCGCTGTAGAGAATCGCAGATAAAACAAGGATCAGGAAGGAGAAAAATCTCATTCAGCGGCCTCCGGTGCCTTTGGGGCGGCCGGCTCTTCGGTTGCCATGGCGTTTGATCTTAGCGAGTCCGAAAAAGTCTGGATTTCCTTCAGCTTGGAATTGCTGATTTCATGTCTTTCGCGGAACTTGTAGTGGTCGTAATGAACCTTCAGGGCTTCGCCAAAGAGTTCTCCCATGTAGGAGGCTCCCTTGCGGGTAAAGTGGACATAGTCCGCAGAACCTAGGGGTGGAGACTGCTTGACCCACTTCATCATGGACCTGTTTCCGCCCATGACACGATGCATGTCCCAGTAGGCAAGTCCGTTTTCAAGTGCGATCTGGCGCAGAGTCTCGATAGTTATGGCCAGGCCGGGATAGGTCATCCACTTGCCGTCGATCTGCTTTGCCATATCTGCAGGACCGATAAACACGATGTCTGCGTCAGGATTTGCAGTCTGGATTGCCTTGATCTGCTTGGTGATGATATTCTTCAGCCAGTCAACCTTGCTCTTGTTAGAATTCATGCCGGGAACCATGTTGCCGCCGTATTCCATAATGATGAGCTTGGCGTTCATTGCCTTGTAGGATTCTGCAAGAAGTTCTTCGTCGATGCGATGGAAGATGGTACCGGAGCTACCGCGCATGGCAACGTTGTCAACGGCAACGCCGTAACGGCCGTCTGCTGAAATTGCGTAGATTTCTGCGTTACCGCTCATCTGGATCTTGATGCTGGATGTAGTGTCTGGAAGTTTCCAGGTGTACACAGCCAGCTTGTTCATTTTTTCGACTTCGGGTGCTGCGGCCTTCACATTCTTGACCTTGGTCTTGTACTTGGTTGTACCGTCTTCGTTGACTCCGACAGAGTCTACGGAAGTGCTATCATAAAGCAAGGTCAATTTCAGGTTGCCACGCTTGTTCGCAAGAACCTTGACTGTTGCGTATCCGCCAACATGGGGGAATGCATCCACCTTGCCCTTGCGGTCGACTCGCTTTTTCAAATTGATGGTTGCCGCACCATGAAGGTCTGCCATCTGGGCCAGAATGCCGTAGCGTCTGTGTGGAGCCAAGTCGCTCGTATCGCCAAAGATCAAGTGGCGGACCAACGCACCCGTTTGTTCGCCATTGTTCCAGTAGCTGGATGTCTGGGACGGTGTCCCGAGGAATACGGGCAACATGCCCGGACCGCCACCGCCAAAGCGCTCTTGCAAATCTTCACGGATGGTTGCAGAAATGCGGTCTTCTTCCAGCTGGGAGTCGCCGTAGTGCACGATGTGAATCACGGAACTATCGGTGGCAGCCTGTTCGAGATGCTTGAAGAAACGGTCAAACCAGGTAGGATCGTTGTTGGGCAGGTCAAAACGAGTCATGCCTTCCTTAAAGAAATCCTCGTAGAATTTCAAGGAGTCGGAGAACTCCGTGAATTCCTTCTGGCGGGTTGCCGCAAGCATCTGTTTCAGGGCTTCTTCCGGATCCACCGCTTGCAACTTCTCGATGGGTGTTGCATTGGAATCCACCTGAACGACTTCCGTTTCGGCCTTTTCAAAAATGTCTGTTAAGGCCGGAAAGCGTAAGGTAAGAAACGGATCTTCCTTGCTGCCTAGGGAAATACCTTTTTCGGGGTAGACTATGGACAAGATGCCAAGTACCACGAAGAGACTAAGAATGCTGAGAAGAGTTTTTAGAGGAGACATTTATCAATTGAGAATTGAAAATTGAAAATTGATGATTGATGATTTAATGGTTGCGATGGTAATTAAATAATGACGGCGAAGCCGTGACTATTGTAATTATCAATCATCCATTATTCATCATCAATCAATATTACAGTGCGGCCTTAATGGCTTCAACGTTACCTACGTGCATGGTGCCGTCACGGAGATCCTTGTATTCGAATTCGCCTGCGGCTGCCTTGTCGCCATCAACGTAAACCACGATCTTTGCGCCCTGGTAGTTTGCCTGGTCCAGCTGCTTACCCATTTTCATGGAAGCCAGCGGGTGGGAAACCGTCTTACCGCCTGCGCGGAAGATCTGGGCTGCTTCAAAGACCTTCTTCATGTCGTTAGTAAAGCTTGCAATGTAGAAGTCGACGCTCTGCTTGGGGCTGGGGAGCAGGTTGTGTTCGCGCAACAGGTCTGCAAGCACCACGTCGCCCATGCCAAAGCCAACGCCCGGAATGCGGTCGCCGCCAAGCTTTTCGGTGAGGCTGTCGTAACGTCCACCGCCTGCGATGGCGCGCATGGATTTACCCTTGTCGAAAACTTCGAAAACGATGCCGGTGTAGTAGGCGAGACCGCGGACAATGGAAAGGTCCAGGTTCACGCATTCGCCGTAACCTGCAGCTTCCAGAGTGGCGAACAGTTCTACTATTTCTTGGAGTGCTTTATGTGCGTTTTCTGCTAAAGTTCCAATTTCAGAACCATCTAAAATTCGGTTCGGAATTTTCCCATCTTGGATTAGTTTTAATGCTTCATTTATGGAGTGACGAACCTCCTCAAAAGATTTGCAGCTCATGAAATCGTCAAGTAACTTAACCTGTAGGTCAGTGAGGCCAGCGTCAGCCAGTGCCTTTGCAAAAGCTTCGGGACCGATTTTCAGGCGACGGTCGAGAGCGGGGTAGACCTGCGCCGGGTTCGGGGCGCCAATTTCGTCCAGGTAGGTGGCCAGCAACTTGCGGGAGCTAACGCCAATGGCAAATTCCCCATCCTTCAGACCGAACTTGCGGAGCATGGTAGCGATAGCTGCCATCAGGTCGGCTTCGGCGTAGATGCTTTCGGTGCCGATGATGTCCATGTTCAGCTGGAAGAATTCACGCAAGCGACCCTTCTGAGCCTTTTCGTAACGGAACAGGCGAGGCATACTGAACCACTTGAAGGGCTTCTTCAGTTCGCGTGCCTTCTGGATCACCAAACGGGCAAGTGTCGGGGTCATTTCGGGGCGGAGAGCGATTTCGCGGTCGCCCTTATCCACAAAGTTATAAAGTTGGCTTACGATTTCTTCGCCGGATTTTCCGGTGTACAGCTCCAGGTGTTCGAACATGGGGCCTTCGTATTCTTCGTAGGCGAATTCTTCGGCGGTTTTACGCCAGGTGTCAAAGATGTAGTTCTGAATGCGCTGTGCTTCAGGATAAAAATCGCGGGTGCCTTTCGGCAGCTGGGGAATTGCAATACTCATAGTGGGCGGAAATCTAGAAAAATGCGGTCGGGCGTGTGTGCGGTACAATGAAAAAGACACCTGGTTTCCAGGTGTCTTGAGACTGTTGAAAAGGGTTATTTCTTGTCTTTGTCCAAAGCCTTGGGACCGTTGATGATTATGTACAAAATTACGGCAACAATGGATATTGCCAGTATGGCTCCAAGGGCGTAAAACAGGTAAGTTACGATATTGAGAATCATGAAAATAGTCCTTCTTTACTTTACCAAAATCATGGGACTGGTTTCGCTCAGCAGGTAGGTCCATTCTTCACGAATCTTTTCGTATTCGCTGGCATCCGCATAGAGGGCGAATGTGGTCCAGTTGATGCAACTCTGGGCGTTTGCCTCACCGCTGCATCCCCTCTGGTAGCTGACATAATCCGGTTCACGGCCAAAAGCCTTGGGGCCGGTTACATCCACTTCGCGGCCACCTTCTGCAGTGACCTTCAGGCTGTAGCTGAACAGGGTTTCCTGAGGCATGCGGATGGGATGATGGCGCTTGTTCACCTTGGGGAACTTAAAGAGGCTGCGTTCCCACACGTTGGGGAAGCGTCCCTTCAGTTCGGAACCGCCCTGGCCAAAATATCCCTTGGAGGCGTATGTTACCACAAGAGTCAGAGGCTTGTTGAATTCTGTCAGATTTCCGATTTTTACATTGCCGATGCTTACATCTGGTATACCAGTCATAAGGAATTCCTCCATCAGCTTTTCCTGGTCCTTTGTGTCCCTGCCGTAGAACCGGTTGCGCATGGCGCTGCCGAATTTTCCGGCCAGAGTGACGGAATCGCGGAACTGGCTTTCACCGCTGTTGGTGATAAAGAGCCTGTGGTCAATTGCTATCTGGTGTTCCTGATTCTGCTCCAGAACGGGTGTGGTCACCACATGGCTGTTTTCCCCGTCGATGACCAGGGCCACCTTGCCTTCCATATCCAGGGGGATGGGGCGGTCATTGCCGGTCTTATCCGTTGCGTCGATCCACATCTCGCTAATGTCGCCCTGCTTGGGAACATAGAGGATCATATGGTTGAACTGCTGGATGGTGGGCAGGTGCTCGTAGCCTTCCTCCTTCAGGTGGATGGCGGTAAGATAACTCTTCACGCCGATCGCCTGGAGCATTTCCTTCAGGAGAAGGGCCATGTCCTTACAGTCGCCGCGGTGCTGCTTCAGGGTGGATTCCGCTGTCTGGGGAATAAGACTGTGACCACCGAAGCGGATGTCGCGATAGCGGATGTCGTTACGGACAAAGCGGGCGAGGGCATGAACTGCATTGTCACCGACCTTGCGTCCCTTCACTTCCTGAGCCTTCTCGCGTACGGCGACCGCCTGCTTGAACTGGTGCTTAATCAGGTTCTCGTAATCTTCACCCACTTCCTTCCATTGCTGCTTTCCGGTAAGCATCAGGCCGGAACCGAAGTCCTGGTATACGGGCATATAGAGTTCCTTGCGGATGACCACGGGGTCGTCCACGGACCATTCTACGCCGCCCTTGATGTCTTTTTTCTTGATGTCGCCGTACTCTTCGGTTACAAACTTGCTGGTGTCTGCGTAAATGCGGAATACGGATTCGCCGATGGGAATGTCCCTGGACCCGATAAAGTCGGTGTAGGGAATCATCCCCTTGTTTTCAAGATTGGTGCGGCTGAACTGCACATAGATGAAGTCTCCCGGTTCAAGTTCCTGCAGGGGGAAATGTGCAGTCTGGGATTCGTTTCCGCCGCCCATTTCCGTAGCATAGGTAATGTATGCCCCGTTTAGGCTTGCCTTCTGTTTCAGCTTGAAGTTACTGTCGTAGACTTCAAGTGCGTTCAGGTAGATCCTGTCGAAACCGGGCAGGAAATCAAAGGTGAACTCGCGGTAGATTGCGGTACCGCGGGTGTCCAGGATTTCCATGAGCATTTCCTCGGAACGGGTCCAGTTAGAACCCTTCTCCGCCCGGAGCATTTCCTTTCGGGTGTGGATCACTGCAGGGAAATCCCCCTCTACGGCCTTGCTCTTGGCCTTTTCGTTCAGGAGGGTCTTGATGTCCGCCGTTCTCGGTTCCACCGGATCGATGGGCTTTTGCAGGGTGCGGTTGTCCGCCTTGCCAAGGAACGCCTTGGTTGCAGAAAGGAAACTCTTGGCGTCTTCATTGTCGGAACGCAAGGATAGGGCTTTTGTCAATGCCTTTTCAGCATCCCTGTAATTGCGGGAATAGAAAAGAATCTTGCCCTGGGTCGTCCAGATCTTATAGTCGTTTCGGTCCTTTGCCAAAGTCTCTTCGCCGATGGCGCGGGCTTCCTCATAACGGCCCAGGAACATCAGCGCATCCATCAGTGTTGTTCCCAGTTCTACGCTCATGCCAAAACGCCCGCGGATGCCGTACAGAATATCCACCGCTTCCGCATACTGGTCCAGTCCCATGTAGGTCTTGGCCAGGTATACTCCCAGACGGGAATTGGGCTGCGTGTCGTAAAGACGTTGAACAACGATGAGGGACTGGTTGCGCTGACCTAGGCCCCACAAGGCGTCACTTAGATTGATGACATATTCCGGATTGTTCGGGGTGTACCGGAGTGCCGCTTCTGCGCATTCTCTGGCATGGCCATAGTCAAACAGGGCCTCATACATCTCTCCCAGGATGGAGAGCAGTTTGCCGCTCTTTCGGACCAGTTCCATCTGGCTTCTGAAGTGGCTGATGCCCGGCCCGTATAGTTCCTTCATCTGGTACACGAAACCGCAGTTGATCAGGTAGAGGGGCTCTTCCGGGTCCATCTTGTTTGCACGTTCAAAGTAGCTCAACGCAACCAGCGGCTGGTCTTCCAGCAAGCGGAGAAGTCCCACCTGGCTCATGAGGGCTGCGTTAAACTTAGCCTGTTTTTTCATCTCGGCTTCGCTCGATGAACTTGCCGATAAAGTCCCCGAGTTCGTCGAGGGGCCCACTGCCAGTCCCTCGATGGCGTTACTCATGACCTTCGCGTACTTGGACTTGTTGATGCCCTGGGTCCAGGTGACGATCAGGATGCCGCGGCCGTTTTCGTAGAAATAGCGTCCCTTATAGTGGAAGTCGAACTTGTTGACCACATGGGTCAAGGTGAAGTCCTGGGCGTAACGGTCGCCTACCTTCTGGCGGTGGATTTCCAGGGTTGGATTGTTTGGATCCACGCCGAGACGGACCAGCAGGACCTTGAACAGGTCGTTTTGGCTAATTTCGTCGCTTGGAACGGTTGCTCCATACACAAACAGGGAAATGTCTTCTGCCTTGTTGGAGAGGACCAGGTCCGGGTCCTCGTTCTGGCGGGAGATGCCCATCCAGTGGTGCCAGAGGGTGTCCTTCACGCTCCAGGTGTAGCCAAGCTCGCTGGAGGAATATTGCTGCACCCTTTCCGGGGACAGTTCGGGGCCACTTTCCTCGGAGACTTCGTTCAGGGTGAATTCCTTGAAGAATTCGGTCCATTCGTCCTTCAGTTCCTCGGACTTGGGTACATTGTCCGTGGCGGACAGGGTCAAGGTATAGACACGGTTCGCGCCCCCAACTACAAAACCTACTGCTTCGTAAGGGGTTTCATAGCGCTTGCCCGCGACGTCAAAAAAGGCTCCAGTGTAACCGTTGGCCTCGCCAGGGTAGGTTTCGGCGAGGGTTGCCTTCTTTCCGCTGGACTCGAATGCCTGCATTTCCATCTGTGCCCGGTCCATGAGCCGCATGGGTTCGCCCTTGGGAAGTTCCACCTCCATGAGGACTGCGCGGCGCCCGGTACTTGCATTATAGTATTCGTAGGGAATGCCTGTTTCACCCTCTTCTGGGCCGCTGATCAGGGCCCAGCCACCTCCGGGTGCCGTAAAGTTGAACCCCGTAGACTGGATTGTCCCTGGGGCTGCCTGCGTCTGACCGGCAGGGGAGGATGCCGATTCTGAGTAGCTGGGGCTATAGTCATTAAAGTCGTTTGCTGCATTTTTTACGCCCTCCGAGCCCTTTGGGGCGGAAACGCCTTGACTTGTTCTAGGGGCTTTGCTGCTAGAATCGGGGGGCACATCGGTCAAAGGTTGGCCGTTCCCGGCACAGGAAACCAGGAAAAACAGTCCGAAAAGGGGGGCTAGACGAAAATTTTTGGTAAAATTCAAATTCATAAGGGGTAAAATGCAAAAAAATTCTAAAAAAGACCTACTCAACGCTCGCAATTTTAATAAATTTGGAATCAGTTGAGCGTTCCCTGTTGTAGGGGGTGCAAACATTTCACTAATAAAAAAGGATCCAATAATGGCTCTCAAACTCGGTATCAATGGTTTCGGTCGTATCGGCCGTATGGTGTTCCGCGCTGCTGTGGAAAACTTCTCTAACGACATTCAGGTTGTCGGTATCAACGACCTCCTCTCTGTTGACTATCTCGCATACATGCTGAAGTATGACTCCGTGCACGGCAAGTTCGAACACGAAGTTTCCTTCGAAGATGGCGAAAAGAAGTACCTCATCGTTGATGGCAACAAGATCCAGATCTTCGCAGAACGCGATCCTCTGAACATCACTTGGGGTGCTCTCCAGGCTGACGTCGTTGTTGAATCCACCGGTTTCTTCCTGACCGACGAACTGGCTCGCAAGCACATCCAGGCTGGCGCTAAGAAGGTCATCATGTCTGCTCCTTCCAAGGACGCAACTCCGATGTTCGTTTATGGCGTGAACCACACCACCTATGCTGGTCAGGACATCATCTCCAACGCTTCCTGCACCACCAACTGCTTGGCTCCGATTTCCAAGGTTCTCGACGAAAAGTTCGGCATCGTCCGTGGCCTCATGACCACCGTTCACGCTGCAACTGCTACTCAGAAGACTGTTGACGGTCCTTCCATGAAGGATTGGCGCGGTGGCCGTGGCATTCTCGAAAACATCATCCCGTCTTCCACTGGTGCTGCAAAGGCTGTTGGTAAGGTTCTCCCGCAGCTCAACGGCAAGCTCACTGGTATGTCCCTCCGCGTTCCTACCTCTGACGTTTCCTTCGTTGACCTGACCTGCGAACTCAAGACCGCTGCTACCTACGAAGAAATCTGCGCTGCTATGAAGGCTGCTTCTGAAGGCGAACTCAAGGGCATCCTCGGTTACACCGACGAAGCTCTCGTTTCTACCGACTTCCGCAACGACTCTCGCACCTCCATCTTCGACGTCAAGGCTGGCATCCAGCTCGACCCGACCTTCGTGAAGGTTTGCGCATGGTACGATAACGAATGGGGCTACAGCAACAAGGTTTGCGAAATGGCTCGCGTTATCACCAAGTAAGAGATTTAGCTTAACAGCTTAATTGAAAACTTAAAGAGAGCCCCGCTGCTAGAAATAGCCGCGGGGCTTTCTTTTTTTTTGCTTTTGTGAGCAAAATAAAAAAGCCCCAGGCATAATGCCTAGGGTTTTATAAAACCATATGACCTGTGGTTGTGGACTGCGATTAGCCTTCGTAGTCTTCGCCGCCGCCCCAGCCATCGATATCCTGGCCGGCACGTCCGAGAGTGTTTCCGAAGAGTTCGTCTACACCCAGATCTTCTTCTTCCTCTTCGATGATGTCTTCGGTTTCTTCTTCCGGAAGGTCATCGTTTTCGGGAATGTTGGTGTCCAGATCTTCTTGATCCTTCTTCTTTCTTGCCATAAATTTACTCCTTCTTTGGGGCATTCATTTCTAATATCGCAATATAATATGAATTTGTAAAAAAGATTCGACTATTGTAATAAAAAATGTCATTTTTTATGGAAAAATTAAAATTGAGACAAAAAAAAGCCGCGGATCTCATCGATCCAGCGGCTTTGATAAAACATGCGAAGCTTGTCGTCGCGGCGCTCGGCTTGCACATTACTCCCACTCGATCGTTCCAGGGGGCTTGTGGGTGACGTCGTACCAGAGGGAGCCGGCGCCTTCTGCTTCGAACTTGCGCCAGAGGCCTGCAAGCATGCCCTGGTCGATTTCGGCGAAGTTTGCGGTCATGGCTTCGGTGGAGTTCACCGGGCGCATCACGATGCAGGGCTTGCCTGCGGTGCGCAGCGGAACGGACACCACGGGCATCTGCCAGATTTCTTCGTACAGCTTGTTTTCCTGCAGGAAGGTGGTGCAGATGTCGTCGAACTTACGCAGCGTATCGAAGTTTTCGCGGGTGGCGTACTGTTCCACAAGCTTCGGGTCTTCGTCGGCCACGGTACCGATCTGGTAGATCACGCGGTTGATGGCCTTGAAGCGGTTGGCAAGTTCGGTGGAGAACTTTTCGCAGTCCTTCCAGGAGAGGCCGGCGGTCGTCAGCAGGAACGGCTGTGCATAGGTACGGCCATCGCCCTGAACGCCAACGCTCTTGATGGGGAGCATGCGGCCAGAAATGTTGTTTGCCTTCAGGTAGTCGGCGAGGCTGCCGCCCTGAGTGTCCTTCACGTCGTCGAATGCGACCATGTCGTCCTTCAGGACGCCATCGCTGCAAAGCAGACGGACACCCAGACCCGGACCCGGGAAGGGGTGACGCCAGACGAGATTGTGGGGAATGCCCAGTTCTTCGCCCAGTGCGCGGACTTCGTCCTTGTAAAGGTCAGCTAGCGGTTCAAGCACAAGGCCCTTTTCCATCAGGTCCAGAACTTCCTGAACGCGGTTGTGGTGGGTCTTGATCTTGTCGGCGTTCTTGGTGCCGCCGGATTCAATGGTGTCGGGGTAGATGGTGCCCTGAGCCATCATCCACTGGTTGGGGTCAAGGTTCAGCTTGGCCATTTCCTCGTCCTTCACGACCAGGAATTCCTTACCGATGATGCCACGCTTGGTTTCAGGAGCGGTAACGCCCTTGAGCTTTGCCAAGAAGTGTTCGCTGGCGTCGCGGATCTGAAGGTTGTTCATGCCTTCGGCCTTGAGGAAGTCCATGATCTTCTGGGATTCGCCCAGACGCATCATGCCGTTATCCACATGGAGGCCCAGGACCTTTTCGGGGCCCAGCACGCGGTTCAGGAGAACGAATGCCACGGTGGAGTCCACGCCGCCGGAGACCAGGAGGAACACCTTGCGGTCCTTCACCTGTTCCTGGATGCGGGCGGTGATGAGGGGCAGGTAGCTCTTCATGTTCCAGGTTTTCTGAGCGCCGGTAATGTCGATGAAGTTTTCGAGAAGCTTCATGCCGAACTTACTGTGGGTCACTTCGGGGTGGAACTGGATGCCGTAGATCTTGCGTTCGTCGAAAGCGACGGCTGCGATTTCGCAGTCCTTGGTGCTTGCCACAATGCGGTAGCCTTCGGGCAGCTTGGTCACCTGGTCGCCATGGCTCATCCACATGGGGGAGGCCTTGGGCAGGTCCTTCAAAATCGGGCACTTTTCGTCGCCAACGATCAGGTCGGCGATACCGTATTCCTTCACCTTGCCCGGTTCAACGTGACCGCCCAGCTGCTGGGCGATAAGCTGATGACCGTAGCAGATACCCAGCTTGGGTACCGGCAGGTTCAAGATTTCGGGATTGTATTCCGGAGCGTCGGCAGCATAAACGCTGGAGGGACCACCGGAATAGATGATTCCCTTGACGCCTTCCAGTTCGGAAACGTCGCAGTTGGGGGAATGGATTTCGGTGAAAACGCCGAGGCGGCGGACACGGTTTGCGATCAGGTGGGCGTACTGACCACCAAAGTCCAAAACGGCAATAGTATCTACGTTTTTCATACGGTGGTAAAGATAGAAAATTTTTTATAGTTTAATATCATGATTCGCCTGTTCTCCCTGTTTGCTTTGATTTTCCTCCTGGTGGGGATGTCTTACGCTGCGCCCAATAAGGTAAAGTCAAAAATGGGTGACCTTGATTTGACTCGTTACAAGGACGGGGGCGAGGTGATGTGTACGGTTGGTTCTCGCGAAGTTATGAACATTGTTAAAATGGGGGAGTCTTCTGTTTTGGTGAAGGCCTCTTGTGGTTATGGTTGGGTTCCTAAATCAAGAATTGAGTATATAAATTCAGAATATATCGCTAAGAGTGTAGACTTAACCTCACTGGGTGTACATGGTGAATTTTGTGTTTTGGATGGTCACTACGAGCACGACGAATTTCTGGAATTAGATCCTCCTGATCGCATTAGACGGTATCTTGGATTTTTGGGAAGTGTAAAGAGTGGCTATTTCATTGATTCCAGCTATTACGATAGGATGGATGATCGTTCAATTATAGACTCCATTGTCAAATCCATACGTTCCATCTACGTCTATTACGCCACTCATCCTGAAGAGCCCATTGACTCGCTTTACCTGCAGGAAAAGCGCATTCAGTTCTTTGGAATTTTAGGTTTAAGGTATCTCCGAAAAGAATGGGATTCCTTGCCGGAATGGTTCACCATGCCTTCTAATGGGGATGAACTTTTTGATACCCTTTTTACGGCGGACTCCGTGGCGATTATACAATCCATTGAACAACAGGAACCTGTGCGCCGTTTAAAGCTCCTGTATATTCTCAAAACGAGGGACAGGGCTAGATGCTCTCGCAACAAGGAGAAGGACTGTGATGTTTTCTATAGAGAAATGCAGGCCATCGACGATTCCCTGAAATATTACGAGGGCGCCTTTTATAAGGAGAACCTTGGGGTATCAAGAAAATCAAGTCCTTTCTATGGCGGTTTTGGGGTTACCCATGTTGAGCCCCGCAGTAGTATTGCCTTTTGTAGATGGATGGCACTGGAATATTCAGCCGGAAGTGGGGGCTGGAATGGTGGGAGAACCCTATGATTTTGAAACGAATGTGCTTTATTATTCCCTAGGGCTTCGTTATGAACGATCCCTGCAGAGTGCAGAAAAAATATATCACAGGGAACGTGGCTACATCGCGGGCTGGAGCATTGGCGCTGCGGTCCGGATGAGTTACGGTGACATGGTTGGCGTCAAGGTTGACTTGCGCTGGGCTATATAATTTGAGGTAATTCTTAACTTATGAATAAAGTGTTTCTTTGCGTACTCGCTTTTGTTATGTACACTTTCGTTGACTATACTTGGGCGAAACCCATCACCCCAAAGAGTATAAAAGTCTCCTCGAAGTTAGGAGCCACTGAAAATGAAAACTTTGATGCAGCCAATTTGCTTGACAACAAGTTGAAAACAGTCTGGGCTGCGCCTTTTAAGGGTAAGCCCGTCTCAATAACCCTTGAAGTAGATGCCTTCGCCATCAATTCACTGCGCGTATTGAACGGTTATCGCCGAACTAAAGACGCCTACGAAGGTTACGGCCGAGCCTGCTATATCAATATCTACGCCAATGACAGGAAACATCTGGTAAAAACAGAGAGGTTGACAGATCACGAATGGGAATATGCCATGGGGGAACAGACTTACAAAGGTTGCATTGCATATTTGAAGGAGATAGGAACACTTTTTAAGGAATATGAATTTGATGTAGATAAGCCCTGCGAAAAAGATGATCAAGAATGTTGGGGTAAGCGTCGTTTTTTGAAGGATAATTGTTCACGTTATACTCCCAAGAAATATTACGAGGAAATCTTTTTTGAAAAACCTTTAAAAGGTGTGAAAAAATTGATTATTGATATTGTATCAACTTACAATGGTAAACGGGAAGACGACTCTTTTGCCATAACCGAAATCTCCTTGGATGGTCATCAGACCAATCCGCTCAAAAAAGGTGTTGCGCCTAAATTCGGTTCCTTCAGGGATAAGCGTGATGGCAAAAAATATAAGACAGTAAAAATAGGTAACAAAACCTGGATGGCTGAATATTTGGAATATGATGCAAAAGACACATCTTGTTTCTTGGGTTATGGCCGTATGCCATGCAATGAAAATGCCGAGTACAGAATTGAAAGTATCAGTGAATCTCTTTGCCCTGCCGGCTGGAGGTTACCCACTATGGATGATGTTGCGGCTCTTGTCCAAACAGTAAAAAGCTTCTATGAGGATTCTACTATGGCCATATATGACGTTTTTGACTCCCCAAGATCATCAAGGAGTTTGGATTTAGCTTTCTGGAATAAACAACCCGATGTAAATGAAATGGATGATGTGGTTTATTTTAGTGAACGTATGGAAGATAAATTTGGTAGAAGACGGTACACGGACCCTCGTATGTCCGTATTATGGCTAGCCCCTGTAGATACTGATTCTGGAAAAGTTGTTTCCAAAGCCGTTTTAAATTCGAATGGAGATGTTGCTCCATTCAAATATTCATGGTTTGCCAACGTCCGCTGCATAAAGGATTAGGTGGGTTGGATTGCATATTGATTTATCATAATTATGATATTATATTTTATAATAGAATGAGAGGAACATATGCCGGAAATTAGACCTATTTCAGATTTGAGAAATCATTTTGCGTCGTTGGCAGAAACTGTGCATAAGTACGATGAACCTATGTTCCTCACAAAAAATGGAACTGGCGACATGGTTGTTATGTCCATGGAATGCTACGAAAAGCAGATGGCCCAACTTGAGGTTTATGCTAAGTTGGCTGAGGCTATTTCTGAGATAGAAAGCGGAGCAAAAGGCGTTGATGCTGAACAGTTCATCAAGGATTTGATGAATGGCTAAGGCCAAGGCCTATAAGGTTCTGGTTTTCCCCTCTGCACAAAAAGACCTCACAGAAATTAAGACATACTACACGAATGTCTTGAAGACTCAATCTAATGCCATATTTGAAAAATTCCTTGAGCAGATAAAACTACTCAAGGAATTTCCTACAGTTTATCCGGTACATTCAGATCCGTTCTTGAGAATGATTCAATACCGGGTTTTCTCTATTGACAACTATCTAGTTTTTTACGTGTTCAAAAATGACGAAGTTCAAATTCACAGGGTCATTTCTGCAAAGCGTAACTACATTGATCTGCTGAAATTGAAGTAGGATTGGACATCCTGCGGGCAAGTTCAATGAGGGTCTGCACGCCGAAGCCTGTGGCGCCGTATTCGGAGTATTTCCATTTCTTCGGAACAAAGGCGGTGCCGGCGATGTCCAGATGGGCCCAGGCCGTATCCGCCGGAACAAATTCCTTGAGGAAAAGGGCTGCAATAATGGCTGGCGCACTGCTACCGGTATTTTTCAGGTCGGCGAACTTATCCTTGATTTCGTCGGCGTATTCTTCTTCCAGAGGCATGCTCCAGAATTTTTCGCAGCAGGCCTCGCCACTGTTGATGATGTTCAGGGCCAGCGGATCGTCATTGCTGAAGAATCCCGCGACGGCAAAACCCAGGGCTCGGACTATGGCTCCGGTGAGGGTTGCTATATCCACGATGTGGGTGGCGCCGATAAGACCAGCTTCTGCGAGGCCATCGCTTAAAGCAAGTCGGCCTTCTGCGTCGGTATTGTCCACCATGACGGTCTTGCCGTTCTTTGCGGTAAAGATTTCCCCGGGAAGTACGGACTGGTTGCCGATGGCGTTTTCAGCCAAGCAAAGAACTGCGCTCACTTTCAGGGGCAACTTCAAAGTGGCAATAGCCTGGATGGCTGCAAGTGCCGTGGCAGCTCCAGCCATGTCGCTGATCATTTCCGGCATGGTCTTGGGCGTTTTCAGGCAGAGTCCACCGGTATCGAAGCAGAGCCCCTTACCGACCAGAACCAGATGGTCCGCTGAAGTCCTTTCTCCTCGCTTGGCGTTCTTGGTGCCGTCATAGGAGAGGGTTATCATGAAGGGTGGGCGGGAGCTGCCTTTACCGACGGTAACGATTCCCATGAAGCCTTCCTTTTCCAGCTGCTTCATGTCGCGGACCTTGATGGATAGGCCCGGGGTGTATTTGACGATGGTCTTTGCGTTTTCGACGAAGTCTGCTGGGGTGAGGTCTGCGGAGGACGTGTTCACCATGTTCCTTGTCAGCATAATGGCGGTCTGCTCGACGGCAACTTCTTCTGCAATCTTCTTGAATTCGGCAACATGTTCGCCGGCTATAATCTCAAAGGTGACCTGGAAGTTGTCCTTCTTCTTGCTCTTGTAGGCGTCGAACTTGTAGTCGGCGTAATGGAGACCGTGGGCAATCGCCTTGAACTGTTCATCTGCTGCATCGGCCAGCATAATGCTGACCATCGGAATCTGGCGTTGCTCGGCTCGCTTTGCCAGGCGGTAGGCGGCTATGCGGAGGTGGTCCAGGGAGGATATCCCGCGTTCCTTGGCCGCATTTACAAAAAGAGTTGCCTTGTCGTCAATCTCAAGAAGTTCCATGTCTTCGAAGGGGCCTTCGGCCATGCCCTTCAATACGGATTCCACTTGCTTTTCGGCAGCGTCGGTCAGTACGTCTGAGAACTGGACGGACTGCTTGACAAAGAGGAGGGCGGAAACATTGGCCTTGCCCGAGGCAGTTTTGACAATAGATAATTTCATTTTTTTGTCCACTTGTTTAGTATTTTATGCAGGGTGTTCCCGCTCTTTCAAAATTTATTCCGTGCAGCGATTTTCCTTAAGCCAGGGCGCTAAATCCTCTTCGCTGTAATAAGTGTCGCAATACTCGTAATCCGGACGGATGGTTCCTCCGTCGGTGTTGGAAAAGTATACGGCTGGAGCAAGGCCTGCCGCAGCACCCACACCGATGCCGACTGCTTCGGTAATCAGGGCCGCAGATCCACTGGCGGCAATCCAGACGACACCTGCGATGGGAAGGAATACGACTGCGGTTGCCCCGCCAACGACTGTGGGCCAGAACAGGGCTCTATTGCGTACAAAGTAGGAACGCTGGGATCCTTTCCTCATTTTCTGGCAAACGCGGATGCTATCCAGCGGAATGGCGGAATATTTTTCGGAGGCTTCTGCGTTTTGCAGCCAGATTTCCCTGGATGTCTCGTTATAGCAGAATTCGCTGTTCTTCACCAGTAGGGCGGAATCACCCTTGCCAGCGGCGAAGGTAATTTCTGTGTGGGTTACCCGGGGCTTTGCGGCAAGGGAATCCGTAGAGAAATCTCTCTTGGAAATTTTCTGGGCCTGGACAGAATCTTTTTCTATATCCGCATAGGTGTGGAGGCGGGGCGGCATGGCGCAACCCGTGAGTGTGATCATCAAAATGGCGAGAGAGAGCATGAAATAGCGCATAATGTCAATATAGTTTCTTTTTTGAATAGAATTTGCCTATCTATGAAAAAGGGGATTTATCCTAGTAAAAATACGAAAGAGCTTTTCGCTTTAAGAACAAAAATGCTATAATGGCTTGCATAAAAGAGAGTACGATTATGAATTTCAAGAAGATTTCATTATTTGCAGCTGCTTTGGCTACTTCAGTCTGGGCTCAGTCTCCGGAAGCAATTGAAGAAACTGTGGCCCCTGTCGCCGCTCCCGAAGCGGCCCCTGAGACTGTTCAGGAAGTTTCTCCGGTAGAAACTCCTGCTGCACCTGCTGAAGAAACACCTGCTGTCACAGAACCTGTTTCTGCTGCACCTGTTACCGCTACATCCGAGACCGTAGATGAAACTGCTCCTGTAGTTGTCCGCAACGGAGAAAAGGGGCCTTCTGCAGAAAATTCTCCCGCCGCTTCTGCAACTTTCGCTGTTGAATCTGCCCAGAATTCTGATGATGTCGCTCCTCAGGCGGTTCGTGGAGGTGCCGGCGACGCACCCAAGGCTACTACTGGCAAGAAGGTCGTCTATGAAAGAGTCTACATGGGACCCGACGGAATTCCGGTACGCGCCATCTATGTTGCCGAAGAACCCGCCTCCGCGGATGGGGACAACGCTCTGGACCGTTTCCCCATGAAGTTTAAGCTTGGGGCTACGGCATCCGTAAACAGCTACTACCTGAGTAATGACGATTTCCAATATGATGACTGGTATGAATCCTTTAGCGGTTTTTCCTGGCGCGCAGGTCTGATTGCTCTAGTGCCTCTGAACCAGTCCACCATTGGCCTGAAGGTGGGCGTCCTTTACGAACAGAGTTCTGCCAGCGAAAGTTACTACATCAATGAAGTTCCGACCCAGTTTACCTTTGAACAGCGGAAAATCGATATTCCTGTCCTGTTCTCCTTCAAGGCGTTTGGTTCTCGATTGCTGTTTGACTTGGGACCTCAGGTTTCCGTTCCTCTCCAGGATAAGTTAAAGGTTTCGTTTAACGATCCGGATTCCGGCAAGAAAGTCAAGAGTAGCAAGGATCTGAAGGATGACTATCGAAACGCCATGGACTGGAGCCTTGTGTTTGGATTCTCGATCATGGCCAACAACTACCTTTCCCTGGATCTTCGTGCCGAACTGGGACTGTCGGAAATCTATGATGGAACCATGGACTATCTTGACCTTGGACTATCCTCTTCTAGCTTTGGCATAGGATTCACTGTTTACCCCTTCTAGCTTATGAATTTTATTGATCTGTTGCCTGCCATCGGGGCTGTTGTCGCTGGGCTCGTCGTTCTTGTCTGGAGTGCGGACAAGTTCGTTGACGGTGCTGTCGGTATTGCAAAATTCTGTGGAATGTCAACCCTTCTGATTGGCATGGTCATCGTGGGCTTTGGAACAAGCGCCCCTGAAATGGTGGTGTCCGCCCTCTCTGCCATGGAAGGAAGCCCGCAGCTGGCCCTTGGTAACGCCTACGGAAGCAATGTGGCAAACATCGCCCTTATTCTGGGTGTCACCGCCATGATATCACCAATCGTGGTTAAGCGTTCCGTGCTGAAACGGGATTTGCCCATCCTGATTGGCGTTACCCTCCTTTCTATTTTCCTGGTCATGGATGGGGCGGTAGCTCGGCTCGATGGCATTATCTTTCTTGCCGTATTTGCGTTTGTCATGGGCTGGAACATCTATAGCGAAAAGCGTAAGGCGAAGGAGGCCAGTGTAAGTAGCGTTCAGGAATCATCGGAGGAGTCAGAAAAACCCATGGGTCTTGGAAAGTCCATTTTCTGGCTGCTGCTTGGCATGGGACTCCTGGTGGGTAGCTCCCGCGCTCTGGTCTGGGGTGCCGTGGACATCGCTCACCGGTTTGGCGTAAGCGACTTGCTGATTGGCTTGACTATTGTGGCTATCGGAACCTCCCTTCCGGAACTGGCCAGCTCCATTGCGGCAGCCCGAAAGGGGGAGGACGACCTGGCTGTGGGGAACATCATCGGTTCAAACCTGTTTAACACCTTGATGGTGGTTGGTATCGCATCGACCATTTCTCCCATGAATTCCATTGAGCATGAGGTGATTACTCGCGATATGCCCCTGATGGCCGCTCTTACGCTGGCCTTGTTCTTCCTCGGCTTTAGGCGCAAGGGTGACGGCCGCATCAACCGTGTTGCGGGTATTGTTTTTCTGCTGGTCTATGTAGGTTATCTTGGAATTCTCGTTGCGCAGGCTAAGGGCGTTGACGTTATGGGATTGATTGGATTATCCAGCGCAAAATAACCCCGCTGAAAAATAGAGAGGCCCCGCAAGATTCGGGGTCTTTGATTATCCAAATACGCAACTCCAGGGTGGCATGTCATTCTGGAGGCTCGCAGAGCCGATAGAATCCATAAAGCTTAAAGGGACCTGATTAGAAAAAATCAGGTCTTTTTTGGTATAAAGAAAACTACCGGCTAGGCCGGTAGTTCCAAAGAGCCTAC
>JAKSIH010000039.1 GCA_024398935.1 Fibrobacter sp.
AAAAGAGTGCGATGCCATAGGCACGGTGCGTGGCGTGTGCCCCGAGGGCTGGCACTTGCCCAGCGAGGAAGAGTTTGAAGACCTTAAAACACTTGCCGGTCAAAAGGCTGGTGATATTGACAAAGCGGTAATCGTGCTGAAATCCACTACTGGCTGGAACGACGACTATAAGGGCGAGAGTGGCAACGGTACTGACGGCCTCGGCTTTGGGGCGTTGCCCGCTGGCGGCTACTTCAGCATCGGCGACTTCTTCAGCCTCGAGGGCGACTGCGCGTTCTTTTGGTCTAGTACTGAGTACGATAGTAACGGCGCGTACGGCCTGGGTTTGGGCTACGACTTCGAGCGCGCCTACGTGGGCAGCCTCAATAAGAACTACGGCTTCTCTGTTCGCTGTGTCAAGAACTCCAACTAGAGGCGCGTAGCGCCACTAGCCCGCCCTAGCGAAGCATGGGCGGAAACCTCAAGTCCCTAGCCCTACTTAATCCTATCCCCGCAATATTCCTGCCGGCCACAGTTCTTGCAATGGGCGCCCATCCATAGGGTGTCAAACTGGTTGATGGCGGCTTCGACGATTTGCGGGTCGTTGGTCAAAATACCGGCTTCAAAATTACGCTTGACAGCACTTTTCATGCCGATGCCTGCACCTGTCAAGTTGGCAGATCCGATGTAGGCCACTTCCAGGTCGAAAATTACCATCTTGAAATGTACGCGGGGGCAAAGTACTCGTTCCAAGTCTGTCGCCAAAATCGGGAAACGGTCGAAATCTTCGCGGAAGTTTGGTCCCGGTTCCTTGGCATGAACCAAACGCACGCCCACGCCTTTTTTCAGCAGACCCGCAATCTGCCCCAGCAGGGGAATGGCCTCGCCGTTCTGCTTTACATACAGATCCTTGATGTCGGCGGTACCGATCCACAGGGTGTCGCGAACTTTAGCCATACGCTCAATGACTTCGCTGTAATGTTCTTCGTTGGCGATGTACTTGGTGAAAATTTCAGACATTATGCAAAATCCTGACCGTCAATTTCACTGATATTGACTTGCCCCAAGTTCGGAACTTTTGCCAGGCGATTAGCCTGCCGCTCGATGGTCTTTTCAAACAGGTTTCGCACATAGCGACCGTTTCCGAAATGGGAATCCTTTTCACGGACAGCCTTGGCGATGGTCTGCTGCAACGCAACCCGTGCAGAATCGTTCAACACATAGTCGTACTTATCCACCAGCATCTTGAAGATTTCTTCCAGCTCGTTTTCGGAGTAGTCCGGGAAGTTGATGTATCGATTAAAGCGTGAAGCAAGACCTGGATTGGAATTCACAAAATTCTTGATTTCGTCGGTGTAGCCTGCGATGATGACCACCAGACGGTCGCGATCATCTTCCATACGCTTTAGTAAAGTGTCGATGGCTTCCTGCCCGAAATCGTTTTCGGAACTTCTGGAAAGGGTGTAGGCTTCGTCAATGAACAGCACTCCATTCAGCGCGCTGTCGATGACCTTGTTGGTCTTGATGGCGGTTTGCCCCATGTAGCCTGCCACCAGGTCGCTGCGGGAAGCTTCCACCAGATGGCCGCTGGAAATCACTCCCAGGGACTTGAGGATCTGCGCCATGATGCGGGCGATGGTCGTCTTTCCGGTGCCGGGATTTCCGGAGAAAACCAGATGGTAGGATGTGGGAGGAACGGACAAGCCTTTCTTGCGACGCTCATTCTGAATCTTCAGGAAGTTGCGGAAGGTGATCACCTCCTGCTTCACGGAAGCAAGTCCCACCAACGCATTCAACTGCTTTTCCGCCTCTTCGCCGCACTGTTCTGCAGAAAGTTTGGCGCTGCCGCCGAGTCCAGAAACTTTTGCGGTAAGGGCCGCACCAAAGGCGTCGTCTGCTTCGTCCATTTCGCCACCGGGAGCGCCTGCGTCCTTGTACTTGATTTCACGGGGCGAAAACTTGACATCGCGGGCCCGATTTTCAAAGCGGGCGGAACCAATATACCTTTCCATGAACTGTAGCCACTGAATTTCGGCGATGGTCAATTTACCGTCAATGTTTGCAAGGGCCGCAGAAAAGTCGTACATGAGGCGCATGTATTTTTTGGTGGCGTCCGGAGAAAAGTCCGCGAATACGGAAGCGAACAGGAAATGGTCACCGGAGCGGTCCAGGGCTGCGCGGTTGTTTTCCAGGTCCGTCACCATGGCGTTCAGGTCAAGGTCGTCATTGATGATGGTGTGTATCGTCAGACGCTTCCAGTCCACATCGCAGGGCGTGGAGGATCGCAGTCGAAGCACTAGTTCCACAAACCCGCAGGATTCCTGCTTCTGAATGTCGATGGGGTGTCCGGACTTTTTAGAAATGTAGGCCAGGTCCGTCAGAAAAATAGTGGAAAGCTCATCGGCGGGGCTGCTGCCATTGCGGTTTACGATGTGCTTGTTCAGCTTGTCGCTGACGCCGTTAAAAAGGATAAAGTCGTGAAAGAATTTTTCCAGGGCGGAAACAGTAGGCTCCAGCTTCTGCAGGTATTTACCCAGCAGGGGATCGACGGCGCTTTCGGGAATGGCTGTCGGGGCCTTTGCCGCCTGGATTCCTCCATCGGGTTTTGGCGCATCTACGGAAGCCGTTATGATATCCACCAGCAGATCTACATTCGTCTTGGACGCCGACTTGCCTCGCCCTTCCAGAATCTGCTTTTTCTTTGCGACCTGGAAATTGATGTAGCCCACAAGGATAAAGAGCGCGATGATGATGACGATGATAAAGACGCCCATATTTTAAAATTTCTCCGTGTACATCCCGAAATGAAAACAGTGCTATTGTAAAAAAAAGAGAAAGCCCTGTCAAAGCCTTACGCCGAAGGCGTTGCGGATGAATCAAATTTTTTATGCGGCGTGATCCCGAAATTCAAAAATTTTTGCTATATTATTTTATACAACATAATTTATAGATCGCTTTTCTGTATAAACCGGGTTTTGCCGGCGGACTGCAGAGGCGGTCTTTTTTTTTATGCGAAAAATGCGGCGGCATCGTCGTGAAAACAAAAAAGAAAAAAAGAGAGGAAAAAATGGGCAGAAAGCCAAGCGCACTAAAGATTTATCCATTGCAGGGGAACACCGCCGAAAAAAATACACATTCTAGGAAATTGGTGTGGGGGAGAACGCTGGACCTGGTAGGTGGTTGTTACGTGGGGAACGCGACTCTCCTGACCCATCCCTGGAACCGTATCGGGGTGTTTGCCTCCCGCTCCGAGGATTCCGCGGTTGGAATCCTGCGGGAACAGTGGGCCATGAAGATGGGCCGCACCCGTCGCTGCATCGTAGGGACGTTTCATTCCTCGGCGGAATGCGAGATTCTTTATTTCGTCCTGAGGTTCGGCGGGTCTGCCGTGTGGTTTCTGGGCTGCTCCCTCCCGGTAAAGCTTCCGGACTTTTGCGAAGCCGCCGTACGCAAGGGGCGCCTGCTGATTGTCTCCTGCTTCCATCGGGAGCATCATACCTATGCGTCCGCCCGCTATTGCGCCCACCTTGCGGATATGTACTCCAGCCGTCTCGCCATCTGGTCCATGAAAGAGGGCGGCCTGATCCAGCCCATTTATGACAGGGCGAAGGCAAATGGCAAGATGGTGGAGGTGTTCTGATGTCCTATAAACCCAAAGCAAAAAAGGTCACTGGCTCAAAGGAACTGGAAATGTACGACCTAGAAAAAATCAAGGCGAGCGCAGAATCCTGCTTTAAGGCGGAGTGCGAACACCTTGTGGCTACGGGTCAAAAAATTTTCGAAGGGGAAAATTTAATGAATGGTATTTCCCTGCAGGATTGTTTCCCGGAAGATTGCGGGGGATTGCCTGTCTATAAGATGCATCGTCGAGATTTTGAGAGAGCGGGCTGCTCTCATTATGTGAGCCTAGCGGGAATGAGCTGGATTGGCAACATCAATCTCTGGCGTATGGGTCGGAAAAATCGGATCGGGGTTTTTGCGGATTGCTATAGCAGCGGAAGGATTGATGCTGGTCGCAGCCAGTGGGCTATCCAGATGGGACAGCAAAAAAATTGCATCGTAGGCATTTTCAATTCCTGGACGGAACGTGAAATCCTGCGACTCCATTTGCGGAGCGGTGGCAAGGCCATCTGGATTTTGGGAACTGCCTTTCCGAAATTATTCAACAAGGATTGTGTCAACGCAATTTATGAGGGCCGTCTCCTGGTGGTATCCTGCTTCTGGGTTCCGGAATGGACTTATGCGACTTATCGCTATTGCTGTCAGCTGGTTCCTGCCTGCGCAAGTTCCCTGGTGTTCTGGTCTATCGACCACACGCGTTATTCGGATGTCGTCTATAGTCGGGCTCTCGACTGCGGCATGGAGGTTAAGCTGTTTTCGTCGTAGTTCAGAAAATGTTCTATCTTTAAAACATGAAGTCACAGGTCTACGCATTTCTCGGGGAACTGCAGTTCCGCTGCCAGCGCATCGAATTCCAGATGCGCCATCTGGTAGACCGTGACGCCAGCGAGTCCGAAATCGCGGGAAAGTCTTCGGGAAAATCCGGAGAAAGGGGGAACTCCTTTGCCGTGCTGAAGCAGGCCTTTCTCGATATGATATACGGCCCCAAGGTGGAAAAGAATGCAGAAGTGGGCGAGAGGAATCGCGCCCGCCGGAGCAAGTCCCTGGATGCCTTCGTCAGCAAACGGAATTACCTGTCCCATTATTTCGCCTTCGAGTTCGACCTTGCTGACCATGATTCCTGCAGGAAGGCGTTAACCCGCCTGAAGAAAATCCAGAAGGTCATTGAGAAGACGGAAAGCGACCTGGTTGCGGACCGCGAAAACTTGCAACAGTCTCGCAAGAACCTGACCCAGATTCTCAACCCGTCGGACTTTCTTGCCGTTCTGGAAGAACGCGTGGTGCAGTTCAACAGCAACCGCGAAGTGGCTCTGTTCCTAAGCTCCCTGGGCTTTACCGACGCAGAAATCCTGGTCATCGTGGATATCCTGTTGTCCTACGAAAAGGGGAGCTGGATTGTTTCCAGTTCCTTTGGGCAGCGGCTCTCTAGGCGCATTCCCGGCTTCAAGTTCGACCACCATCAGGTCAATTCCCAGGGCAAGCTCTTTGAAATGCTTGCGAGCAGGAAATACATCGAGCTGATTTCCGAGAATAGCGGAAACCAGAAGTTCCGCGTTCTCTTCAAGGTTTAATCCGCCCCGCCTCCGTCATTCTGGAGAACCGCAGGTTCGATAGAATCCACCCCCGCCTCCGTCATTCTGGAGGACCGCAGGCCCGATAGAATCCGCCCCGCCCTCCGTCATTCTGGAGACCCGCAGGCCCGATAGAATCCGCTTCGCCCTCCGTCATTCTGGAGAACCGCAGGCCCGATAGAATCCATACATTATATTATTTTATCTGTATTTTTATTTTTTAGCACTTCAGGCCCGAGCATTTAGAAAACAAAAAATCCCGCCCAGTAAGAACTGCGGCGGGACTTCAATGTCGGGGACTGATGGTCGTTAAGAGGGAAAACCTTCCGCATCCTGAAGTTCGACTTCGAAGGTGGGAGTTAAGAGGGAGGAGAACCTTCCTCCCCTCTTATCTTATTCAGTCAGGCGGAGGGGCATCAGCAGGAAGCTGTAGCGCAGGTCTTCGCAAACCGGTTCGATGACGCATGCACCGATGGGATTGTTCATCTTTATGACCAGTTCCTCGCTGTTGCACATCTTCAGGATTTCAGCCAGGTACTGACCATTAAGTCCGATGCTGAAGGAGCCTTCGCCACTGTGGGTAATTGCCATGGCATCACGGCATTCGCCGCCAACATCCGGGTCGGTTGCGGACAGTTCCATGACATTGCCGTCCATCTGGAAACGGATGCGATGAGACATGTCGGTTGCCATGGGGAGGATACTGCGGACCTTGCTCTGCAGTTCGGCGGTGTTGGCCTGGACGGTGCGTTCAAAATTCTGGGGAATCACGGCGCGGTAGTTAGGATAGGGTCCTTCGTACAGCTTGGAGATAATCTGGGTCGCGCCGGTGTTGAATATGATGAACGTGTCGTTGGCGCAAACTTCGATGGCGGCGTTGGACTTTGCAATGCGGAGAACCTGCTGCAAAATCTTGGACTGAATGATGATACCCTTGGGAAGAGTGGTGCCTTCCTGTTCGATGCTTGCACGGCCCATGCGGTGACCGTCGGTTGCCACCATGGAAACGGTGCCGTCGACGGCTTCCAGGAAAATGCCGTTCAGGTTCTGACGGGTAGAATCGTTAGAAACTGCGAATGCAGTCTTTTCGACGAGGAATGCCAATTCGCTGGGTGCGAAGGAAAGGGTGGTTCCTTCAACCTCGGGAAGAGGAGGGAACTCGTCTGCGTCGAAGGACCTGATGCTTGCCTGGCCCCGTTCGCTCCACTTGATCTTTGCCAGGTAATCCTGGACATCGACGCTGATGGTTTCGATGGAGGAATCCAGAGCCTTGAAGATGTCGGAGAACTTGCGGGCGTTGATGACGGCCTCGCCATCTCGTTCGCCCTGGACTTCCAGCTTGGTCCTGACACCTAGGTTCAAGTCGGTTGCGCAGATTTCCAGGGTGTTACCTTCCAGTCGGAGAGAAAAGTTATTCAGGATTGGAAGGGTAGACTTGTTGGGAACTGCGGTAATTGCAGTCTGCAGCACTTCCTGCAGCGCGGAATTCTTAACTTGAAACTTCATGGATTAACCTCTCTGGATAAGCATAGTGCCAACAAAGAATACCACAGCCAATGTTGCGAGGGCGACAATGACCCACTTGTTCAAAGCATTCTTCTTATTCGGTACGAATTTCTTGACTTCTTGTTTTGCGTGTCTACGATCGCGACGACTCATAGAAAAACCTCTTTTAATTTACGGATAAAAAACTAATTTTTTTAAGGACGCAAGGAATTTTTTTATGGGCGAAACACCTCTAAATAAGCTGAAAAACAAGGGTAAGGAATGTGCTACCGCAGTTCTTTTGCAGGTGAACCTGGCTGCAGAAGAAGCCAGGCTTCGCAAGTGTTTCACCGAACTCGGGAAAAAACTCCATGGGGCGGTCAAGGGCAAAACCCTGATCGACATCAAGGATGATCCATCCGTGGTGGAAGTCCTGGGGGAAATTGAGGAACGGACCCGTGGCATTAACGCCCTGAAAGATCAGATCAAGAACGGTAAGAAGTGAAAAAGATAGAGATTCATGTATTTCCGAACAAGACTCGCCGAGGGAAGAACTACAAGTTCTCTCCCCTGAAGGCGGTGTTCGTTCTGCTGTGCGTTGGCGCCGCCGTAGCGGGCTTTACACTTTTTTCTCCCGGCAACATTGTAGACAACATAACAAGTGGCGACCTGACGGAAATGCATCGGCAGAATTCCGCCATCAAGAAGGAACTGAAGGAAATTCGCGCCTCCGTGGACGAATCCATCATGAAGGCCGAGGAATCCAGGATTCTGAAGGATAGCACCATGAAGCACGGGGGCCTTGACTTTGCCCTTGAAAACTCGGCTTCCGAGGAGGAACAGGTGCAGGGGAATCGCAAGACCCTGGTTGAGCTGGAAAGGACTTTCAAGACGCTCCTGGATACTCTGGAAAAGGACTCCGCCCTGGCCGCAAGGATCCCGGTGCTGCACCCCATGAAAAACGGGCATGCGGTCCGCAAGCGTTTCGGCATGACCTACGACCCCTTTACCGACCGAGAACTGCCCCACCGCGGAATCGACTATGTGGCCGCCGAGGGGGACACCGTCTATGCCACCGGCGACGGCATGGTCATCGAATCCCAGAAGCATCGCGGGTTTGGCCTTTCGGTAAAGATTGAGCACATGAAGGGCGTGAGAACCTTCTATGCCCACCTGGACCAGTCTCTTGTGACCCAGGGGAGTAAGATCCAGCGAGGTCAGCCAATCGGCATTGTTGGAGAGAGTGGTCGCGAGTCAAGCATTGGTTTGCATTATGAAATCCGCCTGGACGGAAATCCTGTAAACCCCGAAAGATTCTTTATCACGAAGTGATTTATTAAAGCGCGGGAGCACCCCGCTGAAAAATAAAAGGACTGTTGGAGTAAAAATGGCACAATCCGCATTTGAACAGAACGTCATCGCCCTGGTGTGGGACTGCGACAAGACTCTCATCAGTTCCTACATGCAGGAACCTCTCTTCCGCCATTTCAATGTGGATGGCGGCAAGTTCTGGGCGGAAGTCAACGCCCTCAAGGTCCGCTACGGTGCCCAGGGAATTTCCGTCAACTCCGATACCTGCTACCTGAACCATGTCCTCACCTATGTGAAGGCGGGACTTTTCAAGGGGCTTTCCAACAAGCTGTTGCGGGAATTCGGAAAGGAACTGAAGTTCTACCCCGGCCTTCCGGATTTCTTCGGTGAAATCAAGAAGTTGATTGAGGAAGACCCCAAGTACAAGGCCTTTGACATCCGGGTGGAACATTATGTGGTGAGCACCGGCTTTGCGGAAACCATCAAGGGCAGCGCCATCGCGCCTTTCGTCGATGGAGTGTTCGGCTGCGAATTCATCGAGGACGTTCTACAGCCCGGCTTTCTGGACGGTAATGTCTCCCTGGATTCTATCGACCACAAGGGTCTCCAGAATGACACTGCAGCGAATGTCACCAGCCCGCATCATTCCGGGCAACCCCTCCGTCATCCTGAGGAGCGAAGCGACGAAGGATCCAGTGACGAAACCCATGAAATCTCCCAGATCGCCTGCGCCCTGGATAACACTTCCAAGACCCGCTACATCTTTGAAATCAACAAGGGTAGCAACAAGTATCCCGAAACCATCGACGTAAATTCCACCATCGCAAGAGAAGTCCGTCGGGTGCCTTTCCAGAACATGGTGTATATCGCCGACGGTCCCAGCGATGTTCCCGCCTTTAGCATCCTGAATACCAACGGTGGCAGCACCTTCGCAGTGTATCCCAAGGGAGACGTCAAGGGCTTCAAGCAGGTGGACGCTCTTCGCCGGGATGGACGCGTCCAGATGTTCGGGGAGGCTGACTATAGCCCCGCCACTCAATCCTGGATGTGGCTTACGGAAAAGGCCCGGGCCATCGCCGATAAAATCGTAGAAGTGAAGCAGGCCGCCATCAAGAACAGCGCCGGCGCTCCTCCCACCCACTTGAACTAACGATCGTTACACTCCCACGTACACGTAGAATCCTGCAGTTACCCCGCCTCCTTTGAGGTGGTTAAACTCGGGCGTGTTCAGGAAGATGTACCCCGCCTTCAGGCGGAAACCCGTGTAGATTTTCCATTCTCCATTTTCCTGTCCCAGCTCAAATTCGAAGGGGCTAAAATTCAACATGCCGCCAAGGCTAAAATCAGCAAAGTCCCCGATGTTGTTATACTGGTGTTTTTTATCTACTTCAAAATCGCTATCTATCTTGAAACTGTATAAATTACAGTTATAACCTATATAGGCTCTCACATCAAAGCGAGGGTTGTAAATGGGGCGCCACTCCAGCAATAGGGACATGCGGACATCGCCGTTTTCACGGTTGTACAGCGTGTCGTTTACCACATGGTCTTCGCCCGTTTTCTTGCTGAAGAAGTATGTGATTTCGTAGTCCAGGCAGAGGGAATTGACGCAGCCTCCAATGCCCATCCAGTTGATGCCCATCTGGTGATCGCTTTTGAAAACTTTCTGTGCGCCGTTTCTCAACAGCTGGGCTTCGCCACCGAAGTAGAGGTAAATCTGGCCGAGGTAGGGCTTGGCCTTCTTCTCTCGCGGTCTATTCTCGGTCAGCATTAGATAGTTGAGAATCCTCTTTCGGGATTTTTCATCCTGGACGCTGTCTGCGTTCGTCTGGACAATGGATTCGAAGAGGGGCTGGTCGTAGGTATATGTTCCCCGTGCGTAAGCCCGGGCGACACGTAGCTGGGCGCGAATATCCTTAGGGAAAACTTTTATCGTCTTTTCAAAACGGTAATCATTATCGGGATCAATAAAGGCTTCTATCAGTTTTTGCCGAAGGCTTGTATCGTCGGAACTGCTCTTTCTGAAAATGTAGGGAATGTTATCCATTCCATGAGGCCCTATTGTCTTAAAATAGTCTGCATCATTTCCCAGCAGGGCGAGCAGGGACTCATTCTCCTGAAGGGGAGAAACGCCGTAGATTTCCCGCAGCTGCCGGTCGATTTTCAGCAGTTCCGGAATGGAATCGTAAAGCCCATTCTGGATGTATCGCAGTGCGGTGGACTGCAGGGGCAGCGCATCTATGGGATCCATATAGACGGGCTGCTGGTAGGGCGTGAAGATAGCGTTCTTCCAGATATTGCGATTGCCTAGCCTGCTTTCATCGGGAATCGGCTCAGAAAAATGATTCCGCAGGAAGATGCGGGGCTGGGAATCGATGACCGCGATAGGCCCAAACTTCATGAACCTTCCTTCTTGAATGCTGTAAGTCAGCGCCTCGGGATTGGGTGCCGCGAAGGAATAAATGTTCAGGATGGAATCCTTAGGGGGTGCAACCCATTTTCCGGCGGAGTCCAGAGTTTTCAGCACCTGCACTCTGGTAATGACGAAGTTTTCGGGAGCCTCTCCTTCTAAAAGCGTTACTCCGCCGCTTTCCAGTTCCATGCGCTTGTCCTCTTGAAACGGAATGCGTAGGGAGGCGTAAAACATTGCAAGTTCGTTTTCGGGAATGCCCTTCAGGGAATTCAAAATCATGACAATTTGGTACTGTTGAGACTTGTGCTTTTTCAGGGCGTTCAAAAACTGCTTTCCCAATTCGGGATCGGCCCATTCATCGAGTTTGTTGGGTACATGTCGGCTGCTGATGCGCTCTATGACTTTCCCATATACGGCGTCGGGTTGACTCGCTTCGCCGTAGATGTGTCGGCTGCTGATGCGCTCGATGACTTTCCTATATACGGCGTCGGGTTGACCCGCTTCGCCGTAGATGTCGTTGGGCTTTCGGCGTTCGGCCCGATACTGATTCCATTTCTTGCGGATGTTCTTTCGTACCTCTAGAGGAACGTGGGAAAGGGCCTCGTCCAGCCGGGGTGTTGTCAGGGAATCCTGCGTTGCGATATCCAGTGTGGTAAGCGCACTCCAGCCACCGAAAGTCCGCTTTTCGGAGAGGTCGGCGTTTTTGAGATAGGTGGAATCGTTGGACAGCAGTGCCAGGAAAAATTCATCCCTTACCGGGGATATTCCGTACTTTTTCCGCAGCTGTCTGGAAATGCTCAGCAGCGGGGGAATGGACTTGAATTTACCTTCCTGCACCAGGCGCAAAAGGGTGGAACGCAGGGGCGGCGCATTCAAGGTATCCAGCTGAATGTACTGCCTAAAGCGGGTGTATTCCGACAGTTCCCTGTAGGGGAATCGGTACAATTCCGTTTCGTAAACCGGCCTTGAAAAATGATGGGGCCGAAATACCCGGGGCAGCGAATCGATTCTTGCCACGGGCCCGAACTTATAGAAATGATGGTCCTTGATATTGTAGGTCAGTCTCGTGGTGTCTTCAAGGGCGTAGAGCTTCAGGGTGGAATCCTGGACGCTCACCCAGTTGCCGGTAGAATCCAGAACCTTCAGGACCTGAATCTGGGTGACGATGGTTGAGTCCCCACCGCCCTCAATATCAGGGGTAATCAAAAGATCGTTCCATGCTTTTTTACGGGGGTCGATGGGAGGCTCTGAAAGCATGTAGCGCACATTTTCCGGCAAGTCGGGCTGTTTCAGCGTCAACTCCCGCCCGGCCTCCACCTGGTCGTACAGCTTAAGCATTGCGTCAAAGTCCAGGCTGTCGGAATCTGCACTTGGAACAGAGTACTGCTTCACCACCTTGCCATAGACCATTCCAAAAGGGGTTTCAGCGCAGACGAACCCCGCCGAAAACAAAAGAATGGCAAAGAGTAAACGAGCAAAACCCATAAGAGGGAATTTATAAAATAAAAACGGCTGAATTCGGGACCCAGAAAGCTGTTTTTTGCGTTTTCTTGTCACCAAAACGGCCGAAATCCTTGTTTGGTGACAAAATTTTTGCGAAAAATAGACTCATCGGACGAAAATCGGCTTGACTCGGGTAACTTTTATGTCACTAAATACCCGTATCCGTAAAAATAGTGACAAAATAGTGGTAAAAGGATTGTGTACAAACTAATATTCGTGGCGCTAAAATGAAATTATTTTGGATTTGGTGACAAAATTTTATACCAACTGCATATAGACTGCTGTTTCTACAAGCAGGGCGATCGCCAGCGGGACCAGGCCTTCCGCATCCCTGGGCTTTGTGGTTTTCCGCAGGCTCATGACAACGGTAAGGACCAGCGCCACCGGGAATACCACCGCAGAAATCATGATAGCCTTTTCGTCATAGAACTTGGCGATAAATCCCAGGTAGGTCTCGAAGAAATATCCGAGGGCTGCCTTCGCCATGAGAAATGCCGTAATGCCGAGAAGTACCGCCCGCTTTTTTGTCCGATGGAAGCTGCGGGCAACCATGTAGCCTACTCCAAAGATGACGAAGGAGGTAAGCTCCATGGCGCAGTTCAGTACCCGTTCCGACAAATCATCCGGAATGGCGCCTTCGTTGGAGAAGCGTTCCGTTGCCCGGGAATAGCAGAGCATGCCCAGGGAAAGGTAAATGGCGATCCAGGTCAGGACGGAGGCCTTGGGGGAATGTTCGTGATGATGTCTGTGACGATGCTCGCCGGAGTCCTTTTCGGAGTCCCTGTCCTTTTCTTCCTTCTTTATCTTCGGGGCGGGTTTCCGCTTTTCTGGCCTGGGTTTGCGAACCTTTTCGGGTTTTGTTTCCCTGGGGGCGTTTTCCAGCTCGTGAATCCGGGCGCTGACGATGTTTACCCGCTCCGGGGAGGGGTCCTTTTTTACGATGCCCAGGACTTCGTAGAGTTCGCCAAGAGGCAGGCTACGGATCTGGTTTTCGTAATCCTTCAGGTATTTTTCGTCTTTAAGGTTAATCTGGTCGGACATCTTGCTTAAAATATTAAAAAAGCCTGCAAGGAAATGTAAAAAAAGAAAGAATGTCCGGGCGGGTTCCCTAGAACAGGTAGATGCCCATTTCGTTTAAAAAACGGTTCAGGCAGAACAGCCCGAATCCAAGAATGAATACCTGGATGATAATGAACTGTACCGGATGTTCCCTAAAGCCGTATTCGCTACCCTGGTGGGAAACATTGCCGCGGACTATGTTCGAGACGAACCAGGCGAAAAATATGATGGTGAGGATTAGTGACATGGTTTCTTTAGTTTGTTTGCTAAAATATAGAAATTTCTGCGGTTGGGGGCGTTGCGGGGGAGTTCCCCCGCAGAGGGGGTAGGGAAAGACCGTGAAAACGGGCTTGAGCGAGGGGGAGACTTCCCCCACAATCTTTTCACTTATTTATATTTATAGTCCCTAGTATTTTAGGGGGAAAGTTTTACTGACTATCCTGTTTTTTTTGAACTTTAGGTTTTGAATGACGAACAAGTGTAAGTGCGGAATTCTGATTAGCAAGACTCCCTACGAGAAGCGCTATGCCATCATGGAAGATGGGGAACTGGCGGAACTGATCGTGGATGGCGGTTCTGCTACCCAGATTTGTGGAAATATCTATAAGGGAATTGTTAAGAAGGTTATTGCTGGAAAGCTCGCCTTTATCGACATCGGACTTGATGCAGATGGAGTCCTTCTACAGGAAGAAACTGTGGATAGGAACGCTCCCCGCGGAAAGCACGACGACGATGTGGTCGCTGCAAGTATCGAAAAGTTGCTGCAGGTAGGTGACGAGGTCATGGTCCAGGTGTCTGCCGAGCCAGAGGGCAAGAAAGGTGCCGATCTTACCATGCGTCTGAATCTTGCCGGGAACCTTCTGGTCTGCATGCCGGGAACGGACTTGATTCGCGTTTCCAAGCGCGAACGCGACCCGGCCCGCCGCACCGACATGAAACGCATGATCAACCGCCTGAAGGCAAACGATGTGGGCTATATCGTCCGTACCGAAGGGGTGAATGCATCCGAAGTGGAACTGACCGAGGAAATGCGTCGCCTGGAAGCCAAGTGGGAAGGCATCAAGGAAAAGTGTGCCGCCCTGGACGGTGTCGGCTGCCTTTACGAGGAATCCAACTCCACCCAGCGGGCCATCGGCGAGTACATCAACGAGAATACGGACTATGTCTACATCGACAACCGTGACGAGTATTTTGCCGTCCGCGACGACCTGAAGTCCTTTGCACCGGACAAGCTGGACAAGGTAAAGCTGTGGAGCTCCGCCGAGAGCCTGTTTGAATATTTCAAGGTGGAAAACGACTACGCCCGATCCCTGCAGCGTACCGTTCCCCTGCCCCGTGGCGGCAACCTGGTCATCGAGCAGACCGCCGCCCTCATGTCCATCGACGTGAATACCGGACCCAAGGTCCACGGCAAGGACCAGGGCAAGATCATTCTGGAAACTAATATTGACGCCTGCCGCGAAATTGCGAAGCAGCTGCGTCTCCGAGACGTGGATGGCCTTACCATCGTGGACTTCATCGACATGGAGACCGAGGCGGACAACACCACGGTCTATAACGAGTTCTGCAAGGCGATTCGCCGCGACAAGGCCCAGGTGGAACCTGCTACCATTAGCCAGTTCGGCCTGATGGAAATCAAGCGCGGTCGCGTCCACGAGGATGCCGCCAACGGCAAGACTGTCTGCCCGGTTTGTTCCGGCGGTGGCCGTACTGCTACCCTGGAAAGCACCCTGGGCATGATCGACCGCTGGATGGCTCGCGCTAGCGCCAAGGGCAACATGAACCAGGTTACCCTGGTGACCAATCCCTATGTGGTGGACGTGCTGGCCAAGGACCGCAGTCGCATGTTCAACTACCTGGAATACAAGCATGGCATGACCATCGATTTGATCCAGGACGAAAACGCCCACGTAAACCAGTTCTGGATGTACAACGAGAACAAGGAAGACATTACAGACCTGTACAACTTTGCCGACTCGGAAAAGACGGAAAGCGCTCCCAAGCCAGCAAGGCAGGCGAAGTCCTCCAGGGGTTCCCAGAGGCGTGGACGCTATGACAGCCGTAATAAGGCCAAGCGCGAAATTCTCATCAGCAAGACTCCCTATGAAAAGCGTATCGCCATCATGGAAGACGGTGAACTGGTGGAACTGGTGGTGGAAGGTGTATCTTCCAACCGCGTGCTGGGTAACATCTACAAGGGTGTTGTCCAGAAGGTGCTTCCTGCACTGAAGGCCGCCTTCATCGACATCGGCATGGAAAAGGCTGGCTTCCTCCATCAGGAAGACGCCATGGACCGTTCCGAACTGCTGCGCCGCGAATACGGTGACGACGATGACGAAAGCGGTTCCTCCAAGGAAATTCCTATCGACGAAATCCTCAAGGAAGGACAGGAAATCATGGTGCAGGTGGTGAAGGAACCGATCAGCACCAAGGGTGCCCGCCTGACCACACACCTGAGCTTCGCCGGCCGATTCCTGGTCTGCATGCCGGGAACCAACTTCATCGGCGTGTCCAAGCGTGAACGCGATCCGGCCAAGCGCCGCGAATTCAAGAAGGTGGTCCGCCGCCTGAAGGGTCGCGACGTGGGTTACATCGTCCGTACCAACGGTCTCAACGAATCTGAATTCGAAATCAACAAGCAGATGCGTGAACTGGAGGCCAAGTGGGAAGAGACAAAGTTCAACTTCGAGAACCAGCCGGCCGAGACCTGCATCTACGAGGAATCCGATTCCATCGAACAGACCGTCCGCGAATACTTCAGCGACAATACCGACGTGGTCTACATCGATAACCGCGAGGAATATTTCGCTCTCCGCGACTACCTGCAGCGCCTGTCCCCGGACAAGCTGAACAAGGTGAAGCTGTGGAATGAGGATGTCAGCCTGTTTGAATCCTTCAAGATTGAAAACGACTACGCCCGTTCCCTGCAGCGCAAGGTTCCCCTATTTTATTCAAATGGCAAGCGCGCCGGTTGGCTCATCCTAGAACAGACCGAAGCCCTGGTTTCCATCAAGGTGGATGTTCCTGAAATGACCAATGAACTCTCTGTAGTGGTTTGCCAGGAAATTGCCAAGCAGCTGCGCCTTCGTGATGTTGGCGGTCTTATTATCATCAAGTTCCCGGAATTTTCTAGTGAAGATGTCCGTGAAAATGTCTATCATGAGTTCCGTAAGGCAATCCGTAGAGACAAGGCTCCTATCAGCCCGTCTCCCGTTAGCCAGTTCGGCCTGATGGAAGTGACCCGCAAGCGTGTCCGCGTGAACCTCATGACCGAAAAGACCGAGGTGTGCTCCGTCTGTTGTGGCGGTGGCCGTATCGGCACTATCAACGGTACCCTGGGCATGATCGACCGCTGGATGAGCCGTGCTCACAACAAGGGCCGCATGCGTGAAGTTACCTTGGTTGTAAGTCCTGCAGTTGTAGATGAACTTTGCAAGAATGATCTGCGTGTCTATCGCTATCTGGAAGCAAAGCACTTCATGAAGATCAACCTGGTTGAAGATGACCACGCTCATGTCAACCAGTACTGGATGTACGACAAGAACAACGAAGACATTACTGAACTGTATAACTTCGCGTAAGGAGATGCAAAGGGGGTGCCCCCCTTTGGAATCCCCCAAAAAAGAATTGTGCTATCACAAGTAAAACTTGTTCGGCGCAATCCTTTTTTCGTTTGAGTGGACGCGAAGCGTCCTACTCAAAAAAATATGATGAAAACATCCGACGGTATCGAGATGCAAAGGGGGTGTCCCCTTTGGAATCCCCAGAAAAGAATTGGTCCTCCAAGCTTTCGCTTGGGGACCATTCTTTTTTTCGGTGAGGGGCGGCGGAGCCACCTCCATTTTTTTTCGGATTAGAATTCCAGTTTTAGACCGTTCAACTGTCCTCGCCGAACGCCCATCAGCTTGTCGCGGGTCTGGTCCAGTGTGGTCTTTCCGTTCACCATGATCTTTATCTGGAGTCGTGCGATGTAAACACCTGTGCCTACCACGCGACCATCGTCAGCTCGCATATTCCAGGCAAGGAATAGCTTGCCCTTGTTTTCAAGACAGCCTCCCGGTCCATAGACACTTTCGTCGGAACACTTGATTGTTTTGGAAGCTCCGCCCACATATTCACCAAACTGGCTGTAGTAGCGGGTCTGGTAATGCATGACCACGGCGGAGTCGGAAACCAGGGACTTGGATCCGTTGCGGAATTCCTCGATGTTATTCTCATCCAGGTCATTCTTGATGGTTTCGATTAACGAGGGACTAATTCCAGCCTTTTTCAGTTCGTCATCAAAATCACCATGGCGGATCGCTTCGATGATATCTGCCTGGGTGGTGGAGGAAATTTCGCCAACGCTAATGACGGTGTCTCGGCTAGTTTCCACACTTTCCTTTACCAGGCCTGTAATTGCCTCTACCTCATCCTTGGAGAGCTTGCTCTTGAAGTTCTCCTTGGTGATGGTTCCCTCTGTTACAGCGGCTATGGTCTCTTCACTAATGCCATAGGCTTCGCCAACCATACCAGCCTCGATGTCCTTGAACAACTGTTCCAGAGCTTCTTCTTCTGTGATACCTGTAATTAAGGTGTCGTAGCTGGTTGTGCTTCCCAGATGGCTTTCGATAATGGCGTCCAGAATATTGATGACCTTTTGGGTTTCCTCGAACATGATCTTGGAAATGTCAAGGTCAATCAAGTGTCCCTGTACACCAAGGGAGTCGCCGATGCTTTGGGCATCCTGGTTGATATCTGTAATCAGGGTGGGCTGTGTGGTTTCCTTGTTGGCGATAATTCCGAAGGGGTCTTCGCCAACCGCAATCACGCCGGGGGCTTCGTTGCTTATGTCCTGGTCGCCAGTGATCGTTGCCATGGGATTGTCCTTGTGGGGCTTGTTTCCGGAAAGGTCCTCGGTAATGACATCGTCAGCGAGGAGTCGGATCAGGTCTCCATTGTTGGGCAAAACGGCATCCTGTTTTGAGGGACTGTAAATCAGGATGATTGTATTGCCGCTACCGCTAGCCTGTACGGGCTTATCAGGAGATTCGCTTACGCCGGAACGCATGCAGACTATCTCGAAGAGGTTGGCGAATTCTTCTCGGGATTCGTCTGTAATGGCCTCGCTCAAGGTAACGGTAAGTTCCAGGTTGCCATCTCTCAGTTTTTTCTTGGTCGCCTTTAGGACGATGGGGCCGACGCCATCGGAAATCTCCTCGTTTTCTGTGTTGAACAGGGTAGACTTGTTGTTCTCCACATAGGTAAACCAGGAATTCAGGCTGCCGACATAAACATCGTCATTTGCGCCGGTAAACTGGCGGCTGCCAAAACCGCAATTTTTCTGATCACAGGTTCTATCCATGTTTTCTGCAGTGATGACCAGGTCCGTTCCGTTTTCAAGAATCTTGTACTTGGTGGTCGTTGCAAAGGATTCACCGAAAGTAAACTGGATGGAATCCAGGTGGCTCTTGCCGTTCAGTTCCTTGTCGTAGCTTACGAACAGGCTGTCTGCGCGACCATCCCCATTTCTATCCACGATGATGGCGCTTTTCACATGGGGAATGGGAGGATCCCTGAAATTCAGGTTTGTCCAGGTGGAAGCCCCGGCGGCAGCGCCCTTAGCAATGAGGGTGGCGCCTGTTACGACTGCATTGGCGTGGATGTAGAAACTTGCCCTGCCCTTGTCATCCAGATTCACATAGGAAATCTTCTTGCCGGTGGAATCCAGGATTTCGATGTTCGGATCTGTAAAGGACAGGTTGATTTTCTTGTTGTAGTTAGTAACCTGGGCCCATTCCTCGAAGAAGGAGATATTCACCTTGTAGGTGGCGTAAGCCCAGTCGCCGATCTGCAGGGTATCGCCGCTGACTTCCTTGCCCAGGATTTTCCAGTCGTCTGCTGCAAAGGCGACGCTGGGAATGGCGTAGGAAGGAATGACAATCTCCACCTTGGTGGACTGGCTGGGATCGGACTTCAAGGTAATTTCCAGGAAGTAGTGGCCCGGTGCCAGGGTGAAGTTGTCCACAATCTTTGTGGAGTCAATGCTGAAGGTGTGATCGTCAATAATGGTAATACCTTCGTAATGGGTACCAACACCTAAAATTTCTGGTTCAGCGAGGTTTCCGCCGGTGAGCTTAAAGGTAGAGGGGCCTGCTGTGGTATCTACTTCTGTGTTGTTGGGGTCGTAACCGCAGGAAAGCTTGTTCTTCTTGTTGATCTGCCAGACATTGTAGCTGGTTACGTCACCTCTCCTGTCGGAATCCACGAAGATGGAGGCGTCCACCTGCAGGTCGATGGAGGTGCGCATACGGAAGTTGGACTGGCTGGTGTGGCGTTCCACGTAGAAGATATGGAAGTCGTAGGTTTCACCCGGTACAAGCTTCTTGCCGTTGTTCTGACCGATGGTATCCAGAAGGACGGCGCCTGCTTCCTGGCCATGCTGGCCACCGATATCCACAGCAAGGCGGTTGTCGATGAACACCCACACATCGTCGTCGCCGTAGAAGTCAAAGTACTGGCCGGGAACATATTCGAACTGTGCCTGGATCTTTACGGTAAAGCCGAAGTTGTGGTTTCCGCCGCTACCGTTAAGCCAGTCGAAGTAGGGATTCTTGACGGTCTTTGCCTCGTCCAGGTATTCGAAGTCATCCAGAAGGAACATGCCTCCCTTGTTCTTCTCGTTACCCTTGGAGATTCTGTCCTTGGAAACTTCGGCAAGCCAGAAACCTTCGTCATCCATGGAGATGTAGAGATCACGGCAGGTCATGTTGGTATACTCTACGCCCTTGGCGTCCTTGCCAACTACCTCGGGCAGGAACCATTCCGCCAGGTGGTCGGAACGCAGGCACTTTTCGGGGAAGGGGTCAGAAGGAACAGGTACGCCGTTCTTGCCCAGATCGTACTTCACCATGCCGCGGACACTATTACAACCGCCGGAACCGAAATTGGAGCTGACACCGTTGGCGGGGTCGCCGTTTTGACCTGCACTGCCTCCGTCGCCCTTGTTGCCATGCAGCCAGTCAAAGACCGTTACGGGGAATTTTTTCAGAGGGCAGTCACCCAGCACGCCGGGGAACTTGGAAAAGACCGCAGGAACGTCGTTCTTGTAGCCCTGCACCCAGATGGTGTCGCTGAGGGCTGCAACGGAATCCAGTGAAATTTCTGTAGCGATGGTGGGTTCTTCGGTAACGAGACCTTCGGCACCTACATAGTGGGTACCGATGGTCTGCTTGAAGTAAACCTTGAGGCCGTTTGCGGGGGGAGTGACGCTAGCCCTGAACCAGCCGCAGTACTTGTCCATGGCGGTCATGGTGGCCACGGAATCTCCATCAACGAAGAGGACCGCGTTGGTGTTGCTCCAGGGGGTAAAGAAGGCGATGGTCTTCTTGCCGTCCTTGACCGGTTCCTTGACGGAAGAGGACGATGTAGTGCCGGGCTTCTTGCTGGAGGAACTGCTCTGGGCAACGGAGCTACTGGATACGGGAGCCGGCTTGTCGGGGTCTTCCCCGGGTTTCGGGGCTGCCTTCAGTTCCCAGGAACCGTCCGCCTTGATCGTAAGAGCGGTGGTAGTCCCTTCGGGGAACAGTTCTGCACCGGAAATTTCCACGAGAACCTTTTTCTGGCACTTGTTGTCGGTGAAGAACTGGAACCTGCGGGTGTCCACGGAGGTGTTGGTATAGCTGATGCCCGAGGCTGCAGACTTGCAGGACTGGCTCTGGCCCCCATTTTCGGTGAGCACCTTGTAATAAAGATTGCCGGAATAATCCACGGTTCCGGTATAAGTTGCCGCCAGGGCAGATCCCGCCCCGAATAAAACACTCAATGCGAGGGCGCGACCTGCACCCTTTAAAAAATCTCTACACAGCATCCAAAACTCCTTCCGGTAAAGACGACTGCGAATAACCCTTTCCCTGCATCGAACTTTCCGGATTTACCTTTCTGGCATATCTCCACTAGAAATAAATTTTTTAGGGAAAATAATCAATATGCTTATCAGGATCTTACACGCGTATAACACGTTTTTTTTCGGGATTTTTGGAAAATCTGGGCGGAAAAGTCTCAAAAATAGATTGCAAAAAAGGCATTCCCCGTGGGAATGCCTCCAATGCCAAAAATCGAAGAACCTCTAGGTATTAAAGTCCAAGATCCACCGCATTCACATTTCCGCGGCGAACGCCCCACAGGAAGTCCTGGGTACGGTCCGTAATGACCTTGCTGTTGACCTTTATCTTGATCTGGATTCGTGCGATGTACACGCCGGTGGCGGCCAGGCGACCATCCTCGGATCGCATGTTCCAGGCCAGGAACAGCTTGCCGTCGTTACCCAGGCAGTTCTTGGCGCCGTCCTGCTTGTAGATGTCGTCGTTACAGGTGATGACGCCACCCTGTTCATTCACGAACTGGCCGAGGCTAGTGAAGTAGGTTGCCTTGTAGCGCAGTTCCGTCTTGTCGGCGACTGCGGCCACGATCTTTTCGATGTCGGCCTCGGTACCGCGAGAGTAATACTGGAGATTGTCCTTGGTCAAGAGACCGTTCTTGTAGGCGTCCACAATCTTGTCGTCCAGACCGTATTTCTTCTTTGCCTTGTCGATGCTTATTTCGCCCTTTGCCACCTGATCAATGATCTGCTCGATGGTAAAGGTCTTGTTAATGGCGGTACTGTCCTTCTTGACGGCATCCTTATCTACATAGCTGGAATTTGCCTGAACAACCTTCACGATTTCTGCGATTTCATTTTCCACCAGCTGGGCCATGTCCAGGTCTCCTAGGAAGTGACCCTGGGTACCGAACTGTGCGGCCGCCGCTTCTGCGGAAACATTGTCGCCGGTCAACAGCTTAGGTACGGTGGCGCTATCGCTCTTGATGATTTCCTTTGCAGCCTCGAAAGCCGGGGAATCCGGGGAAAGGGCCACGACGCCAGGACTTGTGACGGTAACGCGCTGTTCGCCGGTAATGCGTACCCAGGGGTTGTTCTCGTGAGCGAAAGCTTCCAGCAGGTCCTTGGCACGACCGTCCTGGGAAGGCGGCGTGAACCTGACGGAATCGCCTACTGCGGGAACGAGGTCCGTGTCGGCACCCTTGGGGAAGATTAACTTCCACTGGTTTGCGGGAACGGTTCCGATATCACTTGCCTGCTTGACGATGGAATCCTGCAGGCCGTTTCTCCAGCAGTGGAAGCGGAACATTTCCGTGCTTGCCTCGATGTCGTCAACGCCTTCGCTGAAGGTAAGCTTCAGCTGGGTGTTTCCGTCTTTTAAGTATTCCACCTCGCCGGCGAGAATGACGGGACCTACGCGGTCGGTAAGTTCCCCTTCTACAGGGAAGTAGGTAACCTTGCCTTCGTCATCAGTGTAGGTGTAGAAGACAGTAATCTTTCCGTGGTAGGGCTTGGTGTCGCCGCCGGTAAAGATGCCCGGACCAAAGCCGTCCTCCTCTGTAGCGATGGTTGCGGTCATTTCGCCATCGACGTACTTCGCCTTGTAAGGTTCATTGAAGGTATTGCCGAAGGTAAACTTTGCGGAGTCCAGGACACTCTGCCCGCCAAGAGGTTTCTTGAAGGAAATCCAGATGCTGTCTGCGCGACCGTCGCCCGTTCTGTCATAGATGTAGGCGGTCTCGATCTGGGGTACCGGCGGTACGGCCATGTTGATGTTGGTCCATTCGATGGTCTTGTTCTCTGCGCCGGGACTGGAAAGTGTCAGGGTCCCGTTGATCACCTCGTCTATGCCCTTTACGAAGAAACTTGCGCGGCCCTGCTGCAACAGTATTTCCGTTACGGGATTGCCCATGGAATCGCAGGCCACCAGCATGGGAGTAGAGGTGGTTATGGTTACGGGAATTCCGCTGTACATGGTTGCCCACTCTTCTGCGTACATGGTGTATACAGGGTAGGAGCGACCTGCCCACATCTTTTCGGTCTTGTCCAGATTGATGGGCAAGGTGTCACTTGTGATATTGCGGGAAGTCTCGTCACCGAAGGGGGTCCAGTACTGGTCGAAGTACAGGGTGTCCTCGATGTTGTAGCCGATGTTGATATAGCTGGAATCCTTCACATACTTACCGAAGGCGAGGTTCGGGAGGGCATGGGGATCCACGGTAAAGGGAATGTCCTTGTATTCGTCCGGATTGCTCTGGAGGGTCACGCGGATGTAGTAGGTGCCCGGCGGGAGCAGCATGGCGTTGCTCAGGGTTTCCCTGTCGATGGTCACGCGGGTGTAGCCTTCGCTAATGGTAATGCCCGCGTAGTAGGCGGAGTCCAGTGTCTTCAGGGCGACGCCACCCTTGGAGACGCCCTTGCCGAACAGCACGAAGTTGGAGGGGCCCAGTTCATCGCGTTCCGTCTCGGGGCTGCTGGAGAAGTCGCATGCCAGTTCGCGCTCGCGGACCTTCTGCCAGACTTCCTTCTGGATCAGGTTGGGATTGTTCTTTACCAGGTCCATGAAGAACATGCTAGCGTCGGTCTGCAGGTCGATGGATGTACGCATCTTGAAGTTGGATTCCACCTTGTGGCGTTCCGCATAGAAGATGTGGAAGGGATAGGTTTCACCTTCCGTGAGGCCCAGCTTGTCCAGGTTCACGCTGCCGCTGGACTGGTGGTGCTGGCCGCCGATGTCCACCACCAGCTTGTTGTTGATGAAAACCCACACGTCGTCGTCACCGTAGAATTCAAAGTACTGGCCCTTCACATATTCGAACTGGGCCTGGATCTTCATGGTGAAGCCGTAGTTATGAACGCCTATTTCGGACTTGGAGTCGATCCAGTCGAAGTAGGGGTTGGGAATGGTCTGTGCGTCGTCCAGGTACTTGAAGTCATCCAGCAGGAACAGGCCCTTTTCAGGACTGTCCACGTTGCGCTGTCCAAGCCAGAAGCCCTTGTTGTCCATGGTCAGTTCCAGGTCGCGGCAGGTCACGTTGGTGTACTTCTTGCCGCCCACGGTCTTTACCACTTCGGGGAGGAACCACTTGTCCAGGTGTTCCGTAGTCTTGCAGTTCTCGGGGAAGTTTGCTGAACGGACCGGAACGCCGTTGGATCCCAGCGTATCTTCCACCATGCCCTTGGTCAGCTGGGCACATCCGCCGGTACCGAAGTCCTGGCTGGTTGTTCCGGCCTGGGCTTCCTTGTTTTCGGAATCGCTTCCGCTGCCGTGGAGCCAGTCGAACATCATGACCGGCAGCTTCTTGATGGGGCAGTCGCCCAGCTCGCCCGGGAATTCTGCACTCATTTCGGGATAACCGTACTTTGCAGAAACCCACACGGTGTCGGTTGCCTGCAGGATGGAGTCCAGCTTAATCTCGTTTTCAATGGAGATAGGTTCCTTGGAAATGCCTTCGGAACCGATATAGGTGTCGCCGATGGTCTGCTTAAAGTACACATAGGCGTTCTTGGGAATGACATTGATGGTTGCCTCGAACCAGCCGCAGTAGGTCTCCTTTATGGGGACCATGTATTCGTCACTGCCGTTGAGGTACATGATGGCAGAGGTGTTGCTCCAGGAGGGGAGGAATCGGATGGTCTTCTGTTCGGGAACCGGAATGTAGACGTCGGCGGGCATGGAATTCTCCACGCGGAGGCTTCCGTCCTCGTTGATTACGATCCAGACTTCGTGGACGAGGGAGTCCCCGGTGGTATAGTCGGGAAACAGTTCGCTAAGGAACGGCTGGTTGGTTTCTTCCGGGTTTAGGAATGTTTCGCAGTTGCTCTTGCCTTCGGTGCAGTTCAGTCCGAAACGGAGTCTGCGGATTTCCGCTTTGCCGTTATCCAGACGTTCCGCGGTAAAGTTGATGGTGAACATACCGTCGGAACCCAGGGAAAGTGCCTTGTATTTCAGGTTGGATTCGTTGTCTGCGTAGTAAAGGCTGTTATTATCGTAAATGACGTGGGCTTTAGCCACGGTACTTTGCGCACTGGCGCATGTTACAAACAGAGTCAGAAATACACCTAGACTCTGGAACAGGTTCTTGTACCTCATCCGTTCTCTCCTGTTGACCACAACACTTCCCAAAACACCATTGTACAAGATAGGAATATTTCTTTGAGTGATAATAAGTTAGGAAAAAATGGTGTTGTCAAATAGTCCAAACTGGACTACTGTAAATTTTTGTTTAAAAAGAATGCTCGCTAAAACCAATATCCAGGGATTATCCTATTTTTACAGGCGGATGAATTACGCCAAAAAAGCCTTGTTTTTTATTTGATATTCTTTTTATGATATGTCAAAAAAACACTGCTGGTAAAGGTTTTAAAATTAAGGAGTAAAAAATGAATCGTGTATATCTCGTTGCCGCCGCCGACATGGCCGACAAGGTCAAGGTTGCAGTAGATGCTGTCGCAGCCGCAGGTCTCAAGACCGCTACCTACAAGCCCTGCCTTAATGGTTCTGCCGCTGTGGAAATGCTCAAGTCCGGCGATAGCGCTGTCCTTATGGAAAAGATCGCTGCCGACTTCATCGCCCAGGACTTCGACGCCGTGGACGTTGTAGTGGTGGAAGGCGCCCAGGACATGAGCGGTGCCGCTGCCTACAAGTTCAATGACAAGCTTGCTACCGCCCTCGATGCAAAGATCTTCTGCGGTGACGAAGATGCTGACCTGTACTGCCCCAGCCGCATCATGCATTGCCCCAAGTGCATTGCCCGCAACCTGGCTGAACCCGCTGCCGAACGCAAGACCTCCCAGGCCATGTTCCGTGCTGGCCTCCTCCAGAAGGCATCCAAGTCCGTAAAGCGCATCGTGCTTCCCGAAGGTTCTGAACCTCGTACCGTCCAGGCTGCAGCTCTCGCCGTAGAACGCGGCATTGCAGTTCCCGTGCTCATCGGCAAGAAGTCTGAAATCGAAGTCGTGGCCAAGGAAAAGGGCGTGAAGCTCCCCGCCAACATCGAAATTATCGAACCCAGCGCAGAACTTGCAGAAAAGTACGTTCCCACCCTGGTTGAACTCCGCAAGGCCAAGGGCATGACCGAAGAGGCCGCCCGCGCAGCTCTCGCCGACAACGTGATGCTGGGTACCATGATGCTTAAGATGGGTGAAGTAGACGGCCTCGTTTCTGGCGCAATCCATTCTACTGCTGACACTCTCCGTCCGGCCCTGCAGATCATCAAGACCGCCCCGGGCGTCAAGTCCGTAAGCTCCGTGTTCTTCATGTG
>JAKSIH010000004.1 GCA_024398935.1 Fibrobacter sp.
ACCAGCAAAGCCTGAAGAACCGGACCTGTTGCCGGCAATGGGCTTGTTTACAATCTTGATTCCTATGCTCTTGTCCATGGCTGCTTTCTCTAAGCTGGCTACTGTTGATGTGAACCTGCCCGAACGCAGTGTTATGTCCAACGATGCTAGTGAACCTGAGCCTGACCAGCAGGCATTGAACTTGTCCCTGGCTATCACTCCCGATTACCTCGTTATTGGTGCTCGTGGTGGTTTCCAGCCGAACGTCTATTTCAAGGAAATGTGGACGTTCCGTTGCAAGTCCGATTCCAAGCTGATTACTCACTATTCTGGTGATGTGAAGGCTGCAGTTGCAGGCGGACACGGACCGAAGTGCCAGGATGGCAGCGAGATGGATAAGGAAAAGTATCTCCATGAGATCGAATCCATTGACCTGTGGGCAATTTATAAGGAATCCGAAGAAGATCCCGGTAAGATCATGTGGGCTGTTTACTCCAACACGGGTACTCCTGAAGAACCTGTTGCTGACAGTGTATACCTGGATGGTACCGGTAATATCTTGATGGCTGTTGGTGAAGGTGCTGGTGGTGCTGCAAAGCCTGCCGGTCTCAAGAAGCCCAGCGCCGGTCAGCAGGTTCAGACCCTGGGTGAAGGCTCCCTGAAGGCTATCAAGCCGGAAGTTGCCAACAAGATGATCGTCGCTCCGCTTTCTGCATACGATCTGATTGCAAAGGATCTTAATGCACTTCACGAACTGTTCAAGGAACTCGACGACGGCGACAACGTCATTATCGTTGCAAACGACGACACTCAGTTCGACAAGATCATTCAGCTTATGGACCGTGCTAATGCAGCCGGGTTCGTTAAGATCAACCTTGCAAAGCTGGGAGGCTAATCATGGCTAGAAAAAGTCGTAAATATGGTGAAGACGTCCCGTTTTCGATTACGTCCATGATGGACATGATGACCATTATTCTGGTGTTCATGATTAAGAACTTGGACGCAGAAGGTCAGCTCTTGACTCAGGCTGAGAACCTAGTTCTTCCTATTTCCGTCTCTAAGAAGCAGCCGACAGAGGTTTCTCTGACTGTTGTGATCGATAGAGAATTCGTCGTGGTGGACGGCAAGAAAGTCGTTGCTACTGAAGAAGTGCTGAAGCAGGATGATCTTTGTGTAGCTCCGGTCCTCGCCGAATTGCATGAACATCGTAAGAATGAACGTGATGCAGCTCTTGCCGCTAACCAGCCTGGTGACGGTGCAGGTACTGTAGTCGTTCAGATCGACAAGAACATCCCTTATGATGCAATGTACAAGGTGATGGCTACCTGTGGTATCGCCGGTGTTCCCACTTGCGATTATACTGGTCCGGATACTCGCCTGAACGGTTACACCAACGTTTCCTTTGCAGTGATGCAGAAGAATGGAGGGGAAAGCTAACCATGGCAACAACAAATACTACTCCTAAGACCAAAAAGCCCGCTGTGGATCCCTTAGTAGCATCCTTGATGCCGGAATCCGACAAGAAGATGGGTGCCATTGCCGGTATCTCTCTTGCAGTGGCTATTGGTATCTGCCTTTTGGCTTCCACTTACGAACAGGTCGTTGACGAAGTTATCTTTGATGACAAGGCCGACACCGAACTCGTTGCTTCCATGACCATGGAAGAAAAGAAGGAAGAAAAGAAGGAAGAAAAGAAGAAGGAAGAGCCGAAGAAGCCTCGTAAAAAGGCTGGTGGCGGTGGCAAGCCCCGTGGTAAGGGTCAGCCCAATGCTCCCCAGACTCGTGGCGTGCTGAAGCTCCTCACTGCTCAGACCAAGAACGCCAGCGCTGGTGCATATGACCTTATGAAGAACCAGAAGTTCACTAAGGACATTGACAAAGTGCTGAAGGACGTGGCAGGTCTCCAGACTACGGGTAAGACCCAGCTGGGTGGTCGTCGCGGTAAGGCTGACGGTGGCTTCAATGAAGGTTATGCAGAAGGCGGTGCCGGTGGTATCGGTGACGGCCTGGCAGGCCTCCTCGGCGGTGGCGGTGGTGGCGTTAGCACCAAGGCTAAGGGCTCCATTAAGACTCCGTCCGAACGTGATATCGACATGGGTGCCGGTGGTGGCTCTCGTAGTAAGGCTGAAATCCAGAAAGTGGTTAAGCAGCGTACTCCGGGTCTCCGTCACACCTATAACAAGTTCCTGAAGAAGAAGCCTGGCTTTGCTGGTAAGGTTACCCTGAAGTTCACAATTGCTCCGGGTGGCGAAATCATCAGCATCTCCATCGCATCCTCTACCACCGGTTTCAGCGAATTTGATAACGAAATCAAGAGCGCTGTGTCCCGTTGGAAGTTCGGAACTGTTAAGTCTGGTAACACTACCGTGACCATTCCGTTCACCTTCTCTGAATAATATCAGAAAGACTAAAAAAAAGGACCGGACTTCCAAGTCCGGTCCTTTTTTATGCTAAAATGACACATTTGTTTAATTTTTTATTGCGTTTTTGATTTAATAAAGCTAACTTTAAAGCAGAAATTTCAAGAGGAGTTTTACAATGAATTTAAGAACTGCTGCTGCCGTCGGTGCCGCTATTGGCGTCTTTGGTGTAGGTTCCGCTTTCGCAACCTTTGCCCGTGTCGAATCTATGGGCAAGAACACTACTTACATTATGGACGATGTAAGCATCTTCGATAACCCGGCTAACGCAAACCTTTATTCCAACTACCTGATTGGTGGCTTCGGTGCATATACCGACAATAACCTCCAGGCAGGTGGCAACTACGATCCTCAGCATCCCACTTTCGGTGGCATTTTTGCTCTTTCCTTCGGCGATGACAACAATCCCGATCCGAAGTTTACCATCGGTGGTCTGTTCGGTCGTATTTCTGACTTGGCAATGTACTTCCCGGACAGAGTTCAGGTGGGTTCCAGAGCTTATGTGAATGTTCCTGAAACCGTTACCAACTTTGATGGCTTCCTGGGTGGTACCTTCTCTAGCGGCGACGCTTGGGGCTTGCACATCTACATCGCACACCAGGATGGTGGCGAAATGGATGAAAGTGGCGATTTCCAGCCCAGCGATGATACTCATGCATCTATCGTTCAGGCTGACGCCGGTGTGAATATCCAGACCAGCAGCGGTACTTCTTACGAAGCATCCTTTGGCCTTGCTCGTATTCAGTATGGCCCGGGTCACTATGAATTCTTCGACAACGGCGATTTTACTTTCCTCGCTAAGGCTCGTGCATTCTTCACTCTCGATGCTATCGACGGCGAACTCGTGCCTGCAGCATCCATGAAGCTCGCTCAGGCTCCTGGTATTGACGACAAGAACGCCCAGGTGGGTCTCGGCATCAATGTTGCTATGGACCGTGGTTTCTTCTGGATGGGTCTTGATTTCGTATGGCGCCAGTTCAAGGCTCACGACTGGGTCTACGACAAGAATGTCGCCGGTGGTTCCTGGATTTATGATGCTCGTGACGAAGATGGCGACCGTAACTGGGACAAGCGTTCCGACATCGGTGGTAAGATTAGCTTCGGTATCGAACGTAACATCTGGTGGGACTGGTTCGTAATTCGTGTTGGTGGCCAGAAGTCCATTATGTATACCGAATGCGATGTCAATTCCAAGAACAAGTACTCTGATTCTCGCTATGGCATCTGCAAGGATGATGGTACTTTCTTCTCTACCAATCCGCTTGCTGATGGAACCTCCAAGGATCATGTCGGTTTCGGTTTTGGTATCAACATCGAAGAAAAGCTGAAGATCGACGTGACCGTTGCTGAAGACGTGCTGTTCCGCAACCCGTTCCAGGGCGAAGGCCGCATCTTCTCTCGTCTCGACGCTACCTATAGCTTCTAATAAGAACCAAAGGGCGGGTATTTCCCCGCCTTCCACAAGGTGGACAATTCTCACTAAGGCAACAAAGTTGCCAAGTGTTCATTAGTCTGGACTCCCACCCAACATTTGGGAAAAAGGACCTGCCTAGCGGCGGTCCTTTTTTTTGTTTGCCATCCTGAGGAGTATTGTTGTTTTTCTATTTTAGGTGGTGGCTTTTTTTTGCCTAAAGGGTATGCTTTCATGAAAAGTTTTTTTTCTTTGACATGTTTACTTTTTCTTCTTGTAGGTTTATTTGGTTGCTCGGAATCTACGGATCGTATTGAAAAGAAGTTGACCCCGTTTCTTCAGGAAGATTTGAAGTTCATGGTGGCGCAGACGATCCATGCCGTTGGTGATTCCAGTACATTGATGGATGAACCGTATTATCGTGTGAAGGATTTTCGTTTGTTCGAGGGAGCGGCTGCTCGGGTCTATGCCGCCTATGCCGAGGTGGACTTCTTTATTTACAAGAACGCGGCCATGCACGAGAAGAGAAAATATCGTTATGATGTTCAGTTCCGTAGGTGGGATCGCTATTCCAAGGAGTTTAAACATGGCAAGGACACGATTCCCTAGTTGTGGATTGTTGTTCTTTTAGCTATATTGGGGCTCGGTTAGTTTCATTTTTATCCAGAAGGGTGCAAACTTGTTCGGTCTTTTTTCTTGCGATATTGGTATTGATCTTGGTACGGCAAACACATTGGTCCACGTGGCCGGCCAGGGTATTGTAATTAACGAACCTACGGTGATTGCTGTGGACAGCAAGAACAACCGTGTTTCTGCTATCGGTTTTGAAGCAAAGAAGATGCTTGGCCGTACTCCTGGCGAAAGCCGTGCCGTGCGCCCCATGCGTGATGGCGTAATCGCCGATTTTGAACTGGTGGAAGAACTTCTGAAGACCTTTATCCGTAAGGTGCAGCGTTATCCTCTTTGGATGGTCAAGCCTCGCGTTGTTGTGGGTGTGCCTTCCGGCATTACCGAAGTGGAAAAGCGTGCCGTGATTGACGCCGCTCGTCAGGCGGGTGCCAAGGAAGTGCACCTGGTTCACGAACCTATGGCGGCTGCTATCGGCATGGGTATTCCTGTGGAAGATCCTGTAGGTAACATGATTGTGGATATTGGCGGTGGTACTTCCGATATTGCAGTTATCGCCTTGAATGGTACTGTGTGTAATGCTTCCGTTCGCGTTGGTGGTGACGAGATGGACGAAGCCATTGTCCGTTATCTCCGCACCATGTATAACCTTTGTGTCGGCGAAAGCACTGCCGAACAGATCAAGATGCAGATCGGTTCTGCAAGTCCTCTGGAAGAGGAATTGTCCATGGAAGTGAAGGGCCACGACTTTATTGCCGGCATGCCTCGCACCATGACTATCAACAGTGCCGAAATTCGCGAAGCCCTCAACGAACCTGTTACGGCAATTGTCGAGGCTGTGAAGCAGGCTCTGAGCATTACTCCGCCGGAACTGTCCGCAGATATTTTCGACAAGGGTATCATCATGACTGGTGGCGGCTCTCAGCTGCGTGGATTCGATGAACGTATCCGTCAGGAAACTGGACTTTCCGTGAATGTGATCGACGAAGCACTGATCTGCGTATGTAAGGGTGCAGCCCGCATTCTGGAAGACTTGGACAAGTATCGTCCTGTCCTTATCGCTTCTTCTAACTAATCTGCTGACACATTTCGATGTTTAGGGCTTTCCGCTTTATTGTCGATTTGTTTTCCCAAAGGCATGGCGTTGTTGCTTTTGCCTTCTTTCTTGCGTTGGGGCTCCTGATGCGTCAGGCCCCCAATGTCTTTAGGGAAAGCATTGTTTCTACCGTTACAAGTACGATTTTCTATCCGGTGCAGCTTGTTGCTAATTCCCTGAACGAGTTTCGTTCCCTGGCGGATGAAAACGCCCACCTGAAGGAGGAAAACGCAAAGCTTCGCCAGGAGACATACCATGCCCGCGAAGGGCTTCAGGAACTGGCCCGACTTCATACGCTGGTCCGGTTTGACGACAAGTGGGATTATCCCATCGTGACGGCGCGTGTCGTGGGACACAATCCGGGACGTTTCCTTACGACCCTGGTGGTAAATCGCGGTAGCGTTCACGGTGTAAAGGAGAATATGCCTGTGTTCTCCATGAACGGCCTGGTGGGCAAGGTGACCAAGGCGGATATGGGACATTCCCGTGTCCAGCTGATCGTGGACCCGAATCTTAAGTTGTCTGTAATGGAGCGCCGTACCCGCGTTGTGGGTTTCCTGGAATCCATGGATGGTCATCTGCTGACGGCTATGGTTCCTGCCCATGCGGGTGTGAAGGCCGGAGATACCCTGGTAACATCGGGACTCGGTGGAATTTTCCCCAAGGGTATTCCTGTAGGAACGGTAAAGGATGTGCGCAAGGCAGACATCGATGTGATGCGTCAGATGGATGTCGTGCCTTTCCAGGAACTTTCAACCCTGGAAGAAGTTTTCGTGATGGAAAAGGAACCGGATTGGATCATTCAGGAGCTGTTGGATGAATAACTTGAATGGACTTAAAATCCTGATTCTGTTCCTGCTGGCCTTTGGCCTGCAGGTTTCCGTTGCATCCTGGCTATCCATTTTTGGCATTAGTCCCGATCTGGTCATTATTTTTGTAGTTACCGTGTCCATCAAGTTTGGACCGGCTGCCGGCTGCTTCTGGGGCTTCATGGCCGGTTTTACCCAGGATGTCTATCAGCCCATCGAGTGGCTTGGGGCAAATACTATCGCACTTACCATTCTTGGTTTTGTCGTAGGACAGCTGGAAGAAAAGCTGCTTACCTTGAATACGCCTGCTAAGGTTGGCGTTCTCGCCTTGGGCTTCTTTGTGACCGATATGATTTACTATGGTATTACGGGGCTCTCCAGGGATATCATTACCAATCTGTTCCTGACAAAGTCTGTTCCGGAGTGCGCCTACACCTTGTTTATCGGTTCTATCGTTTTCTATCTGGACCGAGGAAAAAAGAAACGGCATGCGTAGCTCGTCCACGGATAACGAGATCCTGCAGCGCAAGAACTGGAGTGTTCTTGTGTATATGGTGGGGGTGGTAGTTTTATTTGGCGTTCTGCTGATTCGCCTGTTTGTGCTGCAGTATGTGCATTACGACGAAAACATGCGGCGTTCGGACAATAACCGCCTGCGCCGCGTAGACTTGGTGGCTGACCGTGGGTTTATCTATGACCGCAATGGGGAGGTCCTTGTAAGAAACAGGCCGTCCTACCAGATTGCCCTGCAGGCGGGAAGCTTACCCCGCTCGAAGTCCGGGAAGGATTCCGTTTTTCGAAATCTGCTGAAGATAAGGAATAAGTCCGGCGAGAGGATGTTTGATTCCCTTGCTGTTGACACGGCTTTTCAGCGCTCGCTCTGGATCAAGAATCGTCCCATCCGCTTCTATGAAGATGCGTCCCAGGAGCAGGTGGCCGTGGTGGAAGAACATTCTTCCGAACTTCCGGGGGTAGTGACAGTGATTGAATCCAGAAGGGAATATCCTTATGGGACACTAGCTTCCCATGTACTGGGCTACACCAGCGAAATTACGGAAGACCAGCTAAAGCTTCCGGAATACGAGGGTTACACCCAGGGAGACCGTGTCGGCCAGAAAGGCCTGGAACAGGCTTACGATAAGGACTTTAGGGGCAAGGATGGTGTGAAACTGGTGGAAGTGAACGCTTCTGGCCGTGAAGTGGGACTCTTCCAGGGCGTGGATGGTCAGGATCCTGTGCCAGGCCTGAGTCTTGTTACAACCATAGACCTGAAATTACAGAAAGCTGCCGAGGCGGCAATCCCGGATAGCGCCCGAGGCGCCCTGGTCGCCATAGACCCCCGTAACGGAGAGATTCTTGCCATGGTCAGTTCGCCTCGACTTGACCCGAACATATTCTCCCTGAAGCGTCGGGAAAGAAACAAGGGCTGGGCTCAGGTGGCTCTAGACTCCCTGCGTCCCCTGACAAATCGAGCCATATCTGGTACATATCCGCCAGCATCAGTCTTTAAGCTGGTTACCGCCGGGGCAGGCCTGGAAAGCGGACTTCTTTCCGAAAATAAGTATTACCCCAAGCCCTGTTCAGGAGGGTACCAGTATGGAAACCGCTACCAGAAGTGTTGGGGATATCATGGAAACCTGAATGTGGTGAACGCCCTCCGACTCTCCTGCGATGTGTTTTTCTACCAGGCAGGCCTTGATATCGATATGGAGCGTATCAATGAATTTGGCCGCCGATTTGGCTTGGGCGAGGAGTTGCTTGGCGTGGACATTCCTGGAGAACGCGCTGGATGGCTTCCGGACTCCGTCTCTTTTAACAAGAGGAACAAGCGCAATGGCTGGCAGTGGGCCCGCGGCCTGATATTGAATCTTTCTATTGGCCAGGGACAGATTGTGACTCCTCTGCAGCAGGCGGTCCTTGTGGGGGCTCTTGCGACCAACAAGGGCGTGTATCGTCCCCATTTCATGAAGGAACTGCGCGATGCCCAGGGTAATGTCGTCAGACGCTATGAACCGGAAATCATTCGGCCGGGAAAGATGAAGGCGGAAACCCATCGCGTCTTGATGAATGCCATGGATTCCGTGGTGAACCATCCGGGAGGAACGGGTAAGCGCGGTGCTCTCCCCGGAATAAAGGTTGGTGCAAAGACTGGCTCTGGCGAATGGAAGCGTGGTGAGAAGACCCATGCCTGGTATGCTGCGGTTGCCCCGTTGGAAAATCCCGAAATTGCGGTTGCTGTCATTATGGAGGCCGCGGGCGGTGGCGGCTCTGTTTCCGCCCCTATTGCAAAAAAAGTTTTGATGGCCTACTTTAACTTAGAGGATTCCCATTGAGTTCCGGAAAGCTACTAGATAGTTCTCTCAAGATTGACTGGCTGTTTATAGGCCTTGTCGTAAGCCTCATGGCCTGCGGTCTTGTTCTTGTGTATTCCGCAACCATCATGGACGAAATCCCTTTTTACCGGACTTACTGGTTTAAGCAGTTGCTCCATTTTCTTGGGGGCTTTGTTGTTGCAAGTCTTCTTGTGTTCGTGAAGATTGACTGGTTGAAACGAGCCGCGGTTCCCTTGTACATTGTATCCCTGATTCTGCTGGCTGTAGTTCTTTTTGTTGCGGGCGACGTGGTGAAGGGGGCGGGTCGCTGGATTGACCTTGGACTATTTAAGCTGCAACCATCCGAATTTGCGAAGATATCCTACCTGCTGGTGATTTCCTATTGGCTTTCCAGGCACCCGGTGAGCCTATATAAGGTTAAGTCTTTTGCGGTTCCCTTTGTTCTGTTTATTGTCCCCTTCGGCCTGGTGCTGAAGCAGCCTGACCTGAGTACGGCTCTTACCTTTATTGCGGTGACCCTCGTTGGATTTTTCTTTGCGGGCCTGACCCTGACGGATGTGTTCCTGATGGTAAGTCCCGTGGTATCCGTGTTGTTTTCGCATTCCCAGTCGATCGGTTACGAAATCCTCTGGGGGCTCCTGATCTGCGCTGTGGTTTTTGCCCTGGTCCGCCGGCGCCTTCCAAAGGTCCTGACGGTGATTTTCCTGGCGGCAAATATCCTGGCGGGATACGCAAGTTCCATGGTGTGGAATATGCTGGAACCTCACCAGCAGAAGCGCGTGAATACCTTCCTGGATCCCATGAGCGATCCTATGGGGGATGGCTATCAGGTGCTTCAGTCCATTACCGCCATCGGCAGCGGCGGTGTTTCAGGAAAGGGGTTCGGTAATGGAACCCAGACAAATCTTTCCTTTTTGCCGGAAGAACACACGGACTTTATTTTCAGCGTGCTGGGCGAACAGTTCGGCTTTGTGGGCTGCGCCGTGATCCTTGTCCTTTTCGCCCTGTTCCTCTGGCGTGCGACATCTGTGTGCAAGCTGACACCGGATCCTTTTGTGACCTTGGTGACCATGGGGGCGTCCACCATTTTCCTGTTCCATATCCTCGTGAACATCGCCATGACCATTGGGCTTATGCCGGTGACGGGCCTTCCTCTGCCCTTCCTGTCCTATGGCGGATCTTTCGCGTTGACATGCATGGTGCTGGTCGGTTTTTTGCTGTGCCTGCGCTATCAGTGCCGTCGCCGTTAATTTTTTGAAATTGTATAAAAAGATTTTCAGAAAAAGTTTGAACAACTGAACTGAAAAAATCGTTTCTAGAGATGTAGTCCTTAATATCATCTAGGAGCGGTATATGAGTATACTCGATAATTTCAGCGGCTTTATTTTTGGAATGGAATGCCTGGGGTGCGGAAATCCCTCGGGGAATCTTGATCCCTGGCTTTGTCCCGCGTGCAGGGCGGAACTGAACCGGTTGTCCGCATCCTCCTGCTCCCCGTCAGTAGACGTGTTCTGCCTTTTCCCCATGCGTCCTCTGACTCGCCACCTGGTGCACGCCCTGAAGTACAAGAGCATTCCGGGCATGGCAACCTATTTGGTAAAACATTCTGCGGCGCGAACCGACTTCTGTATAGGGCAGGAGCTGGCTCTGCTGCCTCAGCCTTTATTTTTTGTCCCGGTACCGATTCATCCGGCGCGATTGCGTGAACGGGGGTATAACCAGGCGGAAAAGATTGCAGAGGCGCTGGCCCTGGTTTGTGGCGGAAGGGTTTGCCGCTGGCTTCGTCGAAAGACCTTCGTGGTCTCCCAGACAAAGCTTTCCAGGGAACAGCGGGAGTGGAACGTGGCGGGCGCCTTTGAATGCCGCCTACCCTCGAAACCGCCTTCTCGCGGAACGGTCATTGTGGTTGACGATGTGTACACTACGGGAGCGACAACTGCTTCCTGTCTGGGAATGTTTGGACCTGATTTTCCTTTGCCACTAAAGGTCTGCACCCTGCTGTTTGAGGAACCTGCAACTGCCGCCGCCGACTTTGCCGCGGACCAGCGCGCGGGGTGGGAGTACGGCTAGTTTCTTGGGCGACGGCCCGGAACCGTCAAAAAAGAAGGACCGGCACGGAGCCGGTCCTTAAGCGGAGGAAGAGGGACTCGAACCCCCAAGCCTTACGGCGGCGGTTTTCAAGACCGCTGACTTACCAATTAGCCTATTCCTCCAGGCGGCACAAAGGATAGAAAATTTTTGGCTCGCCCGTCAACAAAAAGGGAAAAATTGCAGGTAAAAGTCCTTTTTCCTGTAATTTATGTCTAGACTTTGGCTTTGTATGCTTGAGTTTGAATCACATATTAACTAAATTATACATTGTATGACGGAACAAAATGAATTACAGACTCAGGAATCCCAGAAAATCCTAGACTTGCTGTTCTCCTACATGCCGAAAATCGCGGCGGAACGCAAGATGGATAACCTGCTGGTTCTCATGGCCGACCTAGGTCGTTCCATTGTGTCTGCGGATCGTTGTTCCCTATGGCTTGTGGATGAGGACAGCAACGAACTTTGGACAAAGGTTGCCCATGGTGTTAAGGAGTTGCGGATTCCTGCGGACGCAGGCTTTGCAGGATACTCTGCCCAGACGGGCGAATCCCTTTTGATTGCAGATGCCTACCAGGACAACAGGTTCGACCGTCGCAGTGATGAAAAGACTCACTACCGGACCGCATCTGTCATGACGGTTCCTCTGATGAATTCTCAGGGGAAGGTGATGGGTGTGTTCCAGGCCATCAATAAGGTGGGCGAGACCAAAGTGTTTTCCAGGGAAGATCTGGAACGCCTGGGGCTTACCGCAGTCTACTCTGCCAAGACGGTGGAGTCTGCCATGCTGACTTCCGAACTGGAAGCGACTCAGCGAGAGATCATTCATATTCTTGGTGAAGCTTCCGAATCCCGTAGCCAGGAAACCGGTGGGCACATTCAGCGTGTGGCGGGCATTTCCGCAAAGCTTGCCGTTGCCATGGGACTGCCTGCCGAGGAGGTCGACAAGATTCGCCTTGCGACTCCCATGCACGACCTGGGCAAGATCGGTATTCCTGATAGCGTGTTGAACAAGCCGGGTAAGCTTACCGACGAGGAATATGCCATTATGAAGACCCACTCTGAACTGGGCTATACCATGCTGGCATCCTCTAAGCGAAAGCTTTTGCGCTATGCTGCTAACGTGGCGCGTTCCCACCATGAACGCTGGGATGGTCGCGGTTATCCGTTGGGACTGAAGGGGAATGAAATTCCGCTGGCAGGCCGTATCTGTGCTGTTGCCGATGTTCTGGATGCTCTTTCTAGCCCCCGCTGCTACAAGGCTCCCTGGCCTGAAGAACGCGTGAAGGAAGAATTTCTGAAAATGAGCGGATCCCAGTTCCAGCCTGAGGTGGTGGATGCCCTTATGGCAAATTGGGATGAAATTTTTGCCTGTTACCGCAATGCCCCTCATGATGGGGACGACTCCACCGGAGAAAGCCGGAGATAATAAGATGCAAGGGGACTGCCGTCCCCCTGGACCCCCTACTCAATCGCTGCGCTATCACAGGCTTCGCCTGTTCAGCTTGCTCTTTCGTGTATGAGTGGCACTGAAGTGCCTACTCATATTTATGCGGAAAAAGGACATGGGGTTTGAGCAGACGCAAGGGGACTGCCGTCCCCCTGGACCCCCTACTCAATCGCTGCGCTATCACAGGCTTCGCCTGTTCAGCTTGCTCTTTCGTGTATGAGTGGCACTGAAGTGCCTACTCATATTTATGCAGAAAAAGGACTTGGGGTTTGAGTTGGCGCAAGGGGGCTGCCGCCCCCTTGGAACCCCCAGCAAACGATTTCGCTTCACAAGTCGTGGACTTGTTCGCTCGTCCTTTGCTGTTGAGGGGCGCTGAAGCGCCTCCTCAAAAATCAGGTAATGATGCCGCAAGGGGACTGCCGTCCCCCTGGACCCCCTACTCAATCGCTGCGCTATCACAGGCTTCGCCTGTTCAGCTTGCTCTTTCGTGTATGAGTGGCACTGAAGTGCCTACTCATATTTATGCAGAAAAAGGACTTGGGGTTTGAGTTGGCGCAAGGGGGCTGCCGCCGCCGCCCTCCCTTTGTTAATATCTTTCTCTCGTTAATAAAAAAAGGCCTTAGCTTTGCTAAGACCTTTTTTCGTGGCACCGGTCAGAGTTGAACTGACGACACGCGGATTTTCAGTCCGCTGCTCTACCAACTGAGCTACAGCGCCGTTTTGGTAGCCCAAATATAGTACATGTTGTGAGGCTTGTCAAGGGTAAATAAGATATTACTGAAATTTTTTCCTTTTTTTCCAATAATCTTCTAAATTTAAGGGGGAGATGATGGATTGGAATCCGAAAAGATTTTTTCGGATGTTATTCTTTTTATAGGTGGAAATGTGAAGGTTTTTAAAAGATTGAACAGTTTAGCCGCTCTTGGCTGTCTTGGACTTTCCTTTGCAGGTTTGGTGGCCTGTTCCGATGATCCCTCTACTCCCAGTGTCGGGCCGGTTCCTCCTGGTGGGGAAAATCCCGGGGATGCTCCTGTTGTTATTGATCCCATTACAGGTGATTCCAGTGTGCAGCAGATTGATACGACTACGCATATCGATCCGGTTACAGGCGATACAATCAAGAAAATCGATACCCTTTACATCCCGCTGGATACCACCATGCACTGGGTGGGCAATTCCGCCCTGCTGATCACCGAAATCGCTCCTGTAAACCTGAACTGGACCGATGAAGAGGGTAATGACCCGGGTTGGGTTGAAATTTACAATGCGGGTTCCGAAGCTGCTAACCTGAAGGGTTATGCCTTGATTGAAACTTTGGGCAAGGGCCGCAAGTGGATCTTTGGCGATGAACTGATTGCCGCCAAGAGTTTCCGTACGGTCTTCTGCGACAAGAAGAACCTGGTCACGGCTCCCAACGACACCGAACTGGGCAAGGGACGCACTCATACCAACTGGAAACTGGAAAAGGATGGCGGTACAGTCTATCTGGTGGACCCCTACTTTGGCGTTCGCGATTCCGTAAAATATCCTACCCTTGAATCTGGCGTAAGCTGGGGCATTGTGGATGGTGGTGCCTGGAAATATTTCGGCAAGCCCACTCCGGAAAAGCCCAACAATGTGGAAACTGCATACGAGGGATTCGCTCCGGAATTTTCCTTCAATGGATCTGAGGGAGGCTTCTATAACGCTCCTGTGACTTTGAATCCGCCTTCTACAAGTGATGGCCTGAAGGTGCGCTGCACCCAGGATGGCTCCGCTCCCACCAAGGATTCCCCGGAATTTAACCAGACTATTACTATCGACAAGAATACGGTTCTTCGCTGTGCTGCCTTCAAGGATGGCCTTTTGACCAAGAAGACTGTAACCAACACCTACTTCATTGGCGAGCAGGTGAAGATGCCTGTGGTGGCTGTGAGCGTTGACCCTGTTTTCTTCCAGAAGTACTACAAGAAGACTAACGGTGGCGAGCCGGATATGAAGCACGACCAGATGTATGCTCCCAATGAATCCTATCCTAACGATTCTGGTGAGTTGCCGGTCCATGTGGAATATTTTGAAAATGGTTCCAGCAGCAAGGGAAAGGCTTGGGAAATCGATGCCGGAATTTCTCTGATGGGTGGCTGGAGCCGTATGGAGCGAAAGAAGTCCGTTGCAATCGCCATGCGCGAAGAATATCAGGACGGCTGGCTGCATTATCCCCTTTTCGAAACCCGCAAGAATCCCGAAAAGGATAAGTACAAGGCCTTTAACCTCCGCAATAACGGTAACCGTTTTGTGGCGGACTACTTTGCCGATGCTGTAGGTGGCGCCGCTCTTGAAGGTAGTGGTGTAGATTATCAGCGCAGCCGCCAGGTGGTGGTGTTCTATAACGGCACTTACTATGGCATTCACGATATGCGTGAACGCTATAACAAGAACTATGTGGAATCCAACTATGGAATTGAGGCAGGCACCGTAAACTTCATCAAGCATCTGAATAAGACTATTACGGCAAGTAACGGAACCACTGCCGATTACTTGGCCATGCTGGCCTTTATTAACAAGAACGATATGTCCGTTCCTGCAAACTATGAAATGGCAAAGAGTCTCATCGATATTGGAAACTTTGCTGATTACATGATTGCCGAAATGTACATCCACAATGGTGACTGGCCCGATAACAACGTTCGTGCCTGGAAGTCTCCGGAACAGCCCTGGAAGTTCATGATTTATGACCTTGACCACGGCTTCCGCTGGGATTGGAGCGTTGCCGGTTTCGGTGAGTCTACCAATATGTTCTCCTGGGTAAAGAAGGGTGGCAAGAATGGCTGTAATTCTGGTGAATTCTGTTTTGCCGGTTTGTACAACAGCCTTATCAAGAGCAATGACTTCAAGCGTCTGTTCATTAACCATGCGTCTGTGATGTTTGCCAACTACATGAATGGAAAGAATATTGCGGACCAGGCTAAGTTCCTTGCAGGAATGCTGGACCCGACAGATGTGGCTAGGGATATGGAAGTGGAAGCCTACAAGGAAAGAAGAAACAGCTATGCTCATGAATTTGACCCCTATGGTGAAAAGCTTGGATCTTGGGCTTCTGATCGTGATGCCGTGGTGAAGAGTGAATACAAGAGCGAATTTGGCCTTTCCGGTGAAATTTCTGTGACTATCGGTTCTACTGGAAACGGTACTGTTCTCATGGAAGGCATGAAGCTGCCGGGTAACGGTTCCTACACCGGTAAGTTCTACGCTGGTATCGGCATGGAGCTGACTGCAGTGCCTGCCGCGGGAGCCGTGTTTGCTGGCTGGTCTGACGGTTCTACCGACAACCCCCATATGATTTCAACCGATGGCGATGTGTCCATTACTGCAAGCTTCAAGTAATATTTTGACTTTGACAGTGCGGGAACACCCTGCAGAAAAATAACGAGAGCACGGATTTTAGTCCGTGCTTTTTTGTATTTGCCGGATAAGGCCTGCGGCTCATTTTCTAAATTGTGGGTCATGGCTGCATCCAAGAAGAAAGACCCCAACGATAAAAGTTATGTCCGGAAGATGTTCGACGAAATTTCCGGACGGTACGATTTCCTGAACCACTCCCTGAGCTGTTTTCAGGACATTCTCTGGCGTAGGGCCTGCTGTAAGGAACTGCGCCGGAAAAGGCCGGGAAAGCGCCTGCTGGACCTGTGTGGTGGCACTGGGGATTTTGCGGTGACCTACGAGCAGTTTAACGGGAAGCAGGATCTGGCTATCCTTGGAGATTTTTCCTACGGCATGCTGAAGGGTGCGGAGGGCAAGCGAACCTCGGCGGTTCCTATCCAGCTGGATGCCATGAAATTGCCTTTCCCCGATAAGACTTTTGACGTTGTGCTGAATGGTTTCGGCATGCGTAACGTGCCTGACGTGAAGGGCGCCCTGCAGGAATCCGCCCGCGTGTTGGATGATGGGGGCTACCTGCAGATTCTGGAGTTTTTCTCCCCTCGAAATGCCTTCAATGAATTTTTCTACAAGGTTCTGGCCCCGCTGTTCATTCCCGTCATGGGAGCATTCTTTAGCAAGAAGGATGCCTACGAGTACCTGGTGAATTCCGTTACGAATTTCCTTTCCGTAAAGCAGTTCGTGAAGGTGGCGAAGAAGAATGGTTTTGAGCTGGTCCATGTGAAGCCCTGCTTCTTTGGTGTGGCGTACCGAGTCCTTTTGAGAAAGTCTTCCAATGCGATGGTAAATACTGCGCCGGAGGCGAAGTAGTGGGCCGTTATATTCTGGGAGTGACAGGGGCAAGCGGGGCGATTTACGCCACCCGTACTGCCATGCACCTGAAGCGTCTTGGGCATTCTGTTACTGCCTTGGTGACGGCTCCTGGTCGTGAGGTGGTTTCCTACGAAGGTCAGAACACCTTGTTCGACTACTGCGATGAAATGCCCGACGTCAATGATTTTTTTGCGGAGTGCTCCAGCGGAAGTGCCGATTATGCAGGCATGGCTGTGGTTCCCTGCTCCATGGGGACCTTAGGCCGCATTGCAAATGGAACGTCTGACAACTTGCTGGTCCGTTCTGCGGATGTTTGCTTAAAGGAGCGCCGCCCTCTGGTGATTGTCCCTCGGGAGATGCCCTACAACCTGATCCATCTGGAAAACATGGAACGCCTTACCCGGGCAGGTGCCGTGGTGATTGCCGCGTCCCCTCAGTTTTACAGCTGGCCCGCTTCCATTGATGAACTGGTGGACACGGTGGTGGTGAAGGTGCTGAAGCATTTGGGTATACCGGCGGAACAGCTGAAGGAAATTACGAAACCCTGGAGCGGTGAACAATTAACAGTGAATAGTGAACAGTGAATAGTGAAAAATGAAGGATGAAGTATGAAAAATTAAGAATGTTCATTTTTCACCTTTCATTTTTCATCTTTCATTCAATAAGTTATGTTAAAGAAAATCTTAGAATTTGGACATCTGGTACGGCTCAGTCATTCTTTGTTTGCCATGCCTTTCGCTATTGGTTCCATGTGGGTGGCTGCTAACGGTTTTAAGGGCATGCCCTGGCAGGATATTCTGAAGATGGTGGGACTGATTGTGCTGTGCATGGTGACCGCCCGTAATAGCGCCATGAGCTTCAACCGTATTGCAGATGCGGATATCGATGCCAAGAACCCCCGTACGGCAAAGCGTCATTTACCTGATGGTCGCTTAAGCAAGAAGTCCGTGATTGCATTCCTGATAATTAACGGCGTGCTGTTTGTGACCTTTGCGTTTTTGCTGCAGCCTCTGGCCGGCGCCCTGGCGTTGCCAGTATGGCTGTTACTTTTGTCCTATTCCTACTGGAAACGTTTTAGCTGGCTGTGCCACTGGTTTTTAGGTTTCGCCATCGGTATGAGTCCGCTGGGCGCCTGGATTGCGGTGCGAGGGGAGTTTGCTGTTTTCCCCATTTTCCTTCTGGTGATTCTGATGCTCTGGATGGGCGGCTTTGATATTATTTATGCAACCCAGGACGAGGAAATCGACCGTCAGATGGGACTTCATTCGGTGCCTGCCCGTTTTGGCCGCAAGCGCGCCTTGCAGATTGCGTTCTGGAGCCATGTAGCCATGCTTGCCCTGTGTGTCGCGTTTGGCTTTGTCTGGGATATGGGTGTCGCCTGGTGGGCTGTAACCGGCCTTATGACGGCAGCCATTTCCTATATTCACCTGTTCAGAAAGTCCGACGATCTGGATGCCATGAACCGTGATTTTTTCCTGGCGAATGTTGCCATTAGCGTTCTGGTGATGATTGGCTTAATCGTATGGATGGTCATGGGAGGAAATGTCAATGCCCTTTACTGATAAGAAATTTACGACCGAGGATAAGGTCAGGATGTTTGAGCGCATGGGCGCTACCGGTGCCATTGTCGCCTTGATTTTCGTGCTGCTCATTGAAACGGGACTTGCCGGTGAATATGTCAAGATTATAGACATGGGCCTGACCGCCATGATTGTCGTTCTTGCGGTTTCCCTGGTGGGAAGTGTTTTCTTCAAGAGTCGCCTGAAGAAATAGTTTATTATTTGTACCAGCGCTTGTAATGTATGCTGGGAAAAAGGAAAAACTAGATTTCCAGATCGGCGGAATAGACTGTTAGGGTCTCGCCATCGTCTGTCTTGAAGAGGAGGCTGCCGTCGGGTTGCATGTCAATGATGCGGCCCGTTTTTTTCTGGACGCCTTCGCCGCCGTCACGGTTCTTGTCGGTGCAGTTGTTGTTCACGATGATGGTTCCGCGGGCTCCGATAAACTTGTCCATCTTGCGCCAGGCTTCGATCCACAGGGTAATACCGAAGGCCTTGAACTGCCCTATGGCCCGTTCCAGGTTTCCCACCAGGGCCTGCAACAGTTTTTCGCGATTGATGGGGCGGCCGGCAATTGCCTTCAGGGTGGTGACCGCACGGCCTAGGAATTCGTATTCCTCGGGATCGCTGTTCACGTTAATGCCTACGCCCATGTTGAGGGCCGGTCTTGCTCCTGGCGTGTAGACAATTTCTGCCAGGATGCCGCAGAACTTGCTTTTTCCGAAAAGGATGTCGTTGGGCCACTTTACCGTGACGTGATCTCTGTTTTGCAGCGGCTCTGAACTGCAGGGAGTAAAAAAGGAGGGTTTCAGGTCCCGAAAAATTTCGGCGAAAGTCAGGGCGGCAATCTGGGTAATCTGGGGAGTTCTGCTGAGGGGGATTCCATCCAGGGGAATCAATATGTTGAAGTAGAGATTCTTTCCTTCGGGGGAGGCCCAGGTGCGTTCGTGACGGCCTCGACCTGCGGACTGGCTGTCGGCAACCACGAGGGCGCCTGGCTGAATTTCGCCGGCCGACGCCTTTTGCTTTGTGTAGCTGTGGGTGCTTTCAACGGCCTTGAATAGGATCGCGCTGGTTTCGCCAAATCCAGAAAGTTTCCAGTCGATGAAATTTCTTTCGGGGGAGAACATGGGGACTACTTGTCCTTCTGCTCGTCTTCCAGCATCTTCAGGGCTTCTTCCGGGAAGATGACGAAGTATTCCTTCTTGCGGTCCTCGAAGAGCTGCAGCATGCGTTCCTGCTCGAACTGTTCGCGGTCAATGTTCTGCATGAAGAATTCATCCCGTGCGAAGTCGCGGGTGGTCATCATCTTCTTGATGTCTTCGGAAAGGTCCACGTCATCCCAGAGGATGTAGTAGGAGCCGGTAAAGCCGTCAGAGAAAATGTTTACGTCCAGGGTCATGGCATCCGTCTTGGAGGAATCTACCACACGGACCGATGTTTCGCGTTTTTCCGGGCGGAAAACATCGACATCGTTCACTTGCTTGGGAATGTCATCGGCCATGACGGTTCCAGCGACAGCAAAAACCGCCGCCGAAAATAAAACAGCATGTGAACTCCTAAACTTCATGACCCCAATATACCTAATTCAAAAAGGCTGGATGATGGACAGACCACAGAAAAACTTAATAAAACGATTCCCTGTAGCAGGAATCACCTTATAATGTCCTGCGCTGCGCATAGGTTCTTTACCAGAGGTACTACGCGAAGGGGCTTTGCACTTATAACGCGAGGGGCATCCAGGGCTTGACCACGTCGACGGAAGTAAGCATGTTCTGCTTGACGCGACGGATTGCTGCGGCGGCAATCATGGCCCCGTTGTCGGTACTTAGGCTTCGGTCAGGAATGCAGAACCGGATCCCGTGCTTGCTGCAGTAATCCTGAAGGCGGGTTCTAAGCCAGGCGTTGGCGCTTACGCCACCACCCATCACGAGCGTCTTCATCCTGGTCTTTTTCAGGGCGTTGATGGTCTTTGTCACGAGACTGTCAACGATGGCGTCTTCCAGGGAGGCGCAGATATCGCCCAGGTTTGCCTGGATGTATTCCGGATCGTGGGTTTCCGTATAGCGGAGCACTGCGGTTTTCAGACCGCTAAAGGAAAATTCGCAGTTGTCGTGGCCTCTGAGTGCTCGGGGAAAATCCACGAACTTGCGGTTGCCATTGGCACCGAGACGGCTAATGGTGGCGCCTGCGGGATACTTGAGACCCAACAGCTTTCCGCACTTGTCGAAGGCTTCTCCGGCGGCATCGTCGCGGGTGCGTCCAATGCTTGTGTACTTGAAGCCCGGCTCTTCCAGGACCAGTTCCGTATGGCCTCCGGAAACCGTAAGCGTAAGGAAGGGTGGCTCGATATCGGGGTTGGAAAGCCAGGCTGCGGCCAGATGGCCTTCCAGGTGGTTCATGCCGTAGGCGGGAATGTTCAGGTCGCGGGCGAGACCTTTAGCAAAGCTTGCACCCACCAGAAGAGGCCCCATGAGGCCTGGTCCTGTGGTGTAGGCGATGGCGTCGATGTCTTCCATCTTGATGCCGGCTTCCTTTACTGCGGCCTCTGCTACGGGAACGATCTTTTGCAGGTGGGCGCGGGCTGCGATTTCGGGGACGACGCCTCCATAGAGGGCGTGTTCGTCAATCTGGCTGTACAGAGGATTGGAAAGAACCTTCAGGGGTTCGTCCTGCAGGATGGCGCAGGCTGTTTCGTCACAGCTGGACTCGATTCCAAGCCAAATCATTTCTTTATCTCCTCGGCTTTTTTCTTTGTCACCGCATTGTTCTCCGCGGTGGGCGCTGCCGGAGTATCTTCCTTTACTTCTAATTTTTTCAGGCAGACTTTATCCGGCTTTAGCTGGATTGCCTTAATGGACATGTCTCTATTGACGGTGGGCGGGAGGGTAAGCTTCACCGTGGGCGAGAGGCTGTCCAGGTCTTCAATGGAGAACCGGTTGAATTCCATGATCAGTTCAATGTCGTCTGCGGAAATGGAATCCAGGACATTGACACCTCCGGTAATTTCTACAGAAACCGCTTCCGGGGTGAGGGTGTACTGTGACTTGTCAAAGAAACCGATGAGGGAGACCGGAATGCCCTTGAAGGTCCTGGAGTTCATCTTCTGGATGTTGACATCGATATGGACCAGCGTGTCGCTTGGGGTTACGAAGGCCGGAAAGTTTTCGAATGTCAGGGGAATGTCGTAGGTCTTGCTGACCTTGAGGGAGTCGTAGGTGTGGTTCGCGGTTGATACGTTAATGATCTTTGCGATGGTGTTGCGGGCTCCGGAAACCTGGATTTCCTCGGGAGTAACCTTGGGAACATCTGCCAGCAGGTATCCCCGGTCTGGAGTAAATGTCACGTTGGGGTTGACAGGAACACTTCTGGAAATTCTGGTGTCGATATCCAGGTCTATGAAGACTAGGTGATTTTCCGGCTCAAGATAGTGTACGTTGGGGTAGTTCGGGGCGTAGAAATTCTTGCTGTCCAGGGGGATGCGGGTGGAACCCAGTTCTGTCTTTTGCAGGTCCACAACCATGGAAACAACCTTGTCGCTATTTTTCTGGAACTCATTGCGCAGGCGGATCAAGTCCCAGGATTTGCCTTCTACCGTAATGTTGATGGTGCGGGGGGGCTTGGAGGCTATGGCCAGGTTTTCGGAGAGCTTGACAAAGTTCAGGGGAACTTCCAGGGAAAGCTGGAAATCCCTTTGTGAAATCACCAGAAACCAAAGCAGGATGCCGAAAATAAGTGCTGCTATCTTTAATGCGATGTTTCCCATAGTTGTCTCGAAAAGAACTTCCTCAAATTTAGTTATAATTTCATCTGTGTTCGGACAACTAGGCTATTTAATATCGGAATCTTTCCGCGGAATGCGTCTCCATCGCTCGGTCATTTTACCGTCGCTGGTGACCATTTTTCTCTGCTCCCTCCTGCTGGCGTCCTCCCTTGCGATTCTTGGCGGGGCAATGAAGCTTTTAAAGGTGGAAAAGAAACTTTATACGGTGGAAACTTTTTTGCCGGAGTCGGTTCCCATGGATTCCATTGCGGTAATCAAGGCCCGGCTTGAACATTACAAGTTCGTGGACTCCGTTTCTTTCATCAGTGCCGATTCCGCCTTGGCTGATTTCCGCAATCACTTTTCCGGAGAGATGCTTGATCTGGTTGAAGGGAACCCGCTGCCGCCCTATTTCCGTTTGACCATGGAGGAACAGAGCCAGAATCCGGTGGATCTCGTGAACCTGAAGAATGCGCTTGCTCAGGAAGATTTTGTGGAGGAAGTCCAGGCTCCCGTGGAATGGGTGGAAAAGATTGCCGCCTGGAAATTCAAGATGATCTTCTGGCCTATTTGCATTAGTGTCCTTTTGCTGGTGACCCTGTCCCTGATTATCTGTAATTCGGTCCGTCTTTCCCTGCTTTCCAGAAAGCTTCTGGTGGAAAACATGAAGTATGCGGGAGGAAGCTACTTCTTTATCGAGTTCCCCTTTGTCCTGCAAGGGGTGATTCAGGGGCTTGTGGGAAGCGGCTTTGCCGTGGCGCTTTTGTCCATGGTGGTTTATTCCATTGCGGAAACCTTGCCGATTGTCGCGATCTATGCCGAAGGGCTGGGACTTGTGCTTGGCGCCGTGGTCTTACTGGTATCGGTATTGTCCGGATACTTTAGCTACAGCACTGTACGCAAGTTCCTGAACGTGAAACGGAACGAACAGGAATAATTCATGCGCCTGTTCCTTGTGCTTCTGTGTCTTTTGATGAGTGTCTCCCTGGGCGCTCCCAAAGGTAGTGCAAAGACTCCCACGAAGCAGGCTTCCAAGGTAGCGACCAAAAGCCAACCCAAGATCAATGTAAAACTGGCAACGCAGAAAACCGATGCCCAGATCAAGGAACAGAAGGATGCCCTGAAAAAGCTGGAGATGGACCTGGCAAAAAAACGCCAGGAACTGAGCCTCCTGGAAACGGAGGAGAAGGGGGTTCTCAATACCATTTCCCTTCTGGACCAGAATCTAAACCAGACTCGAGTGTACATTCACGAATTGACCAAGAGCGAGGCCCTGCTGCAGAATGCTCTTGCCCGCCTGTCCGTGGAAATAGATTCCCTGGACAGGAGGATCGAGGAACGGAAGGTGGTGATGAAGAAGAGAATCCGCATGCTGTATGTAAGCGGGCGCAGCAGTGAGGCTAAGGTATTGCTCAGTTTACTTTCCCGGAATGAAAATCCGGAACGTCAGGCCTACTGGGTTCATCACGTGCTATACCAGGATCGGGATGAAGTTGATTTTTTACAACGGCTGGTGCTGGAACGCAATGAGAAAAAGCTCCAGGAACAGAACCACCTTGCGGACTTGAAAATCCTGCAGACCAAGAAGGCTCAAGAGGAGAAGGGTCTTGTGAGCCAGATGAATGGCCAGGAAAAGATGCTCAAGAACCTGAAGCAGGACCAGGATATGCAGCGGCAGGCCTTGTTGGAATTCGAGCGAAACCAGAAGACCATGCTCTCCCTGATCAATATGCTCGAAGTCCGTCGCCAGAAGGAAATTGAGGCTGCAAGGAAGGCTGAGGCGGAAAGGCTCGCCCGGGAAAAGGCGGAACGGGAACGCCTCGCCAAGGAAAAGAAGGACAAGAAAGAAAAGAAGGATAAGGAAAAACGGAAGGAGGAACCGCCTAAGAAGGTGGTGACCAAGCCCAAGATCGAGGTGGCAAGTGTAGGTGGCCCCAAGTGCACTCCCATGGACGGCGAAATCATTAGTAATTATGGCCTTCAGGAACACCCGGTACTTCATATTGCGACCCGAAATCTCGGTGTGGAAATCCGGGGCAAGCGAGGCGGCAAGGTAAAGGCCGCTGCGGCGGGAACCGTGGCCATGGTGGCAGAAATTGACGGACGAGGCCCATCCGTGATTATCGAACATCCCGGAGGAACCTATTCCGTTTACGGTCACATGCAGTCAATTCGTGTCAAAGAGGGCGCAGAAGTCCGAAATTGCGAAGAAATTGGAGAAGTGGGGGACATCGCTTCCCTAAATGGAATTAAATTGTACTTCCAAGTTAGCGAAGGAACTCAGACTGTGGATCCTTTGCAGTGGTTGAAGAAGAAATGATCGAATATACCTTGAAAGGCCCTGTATCCCAGGAAAGGGCGAGAATTAGGCTTATGTCTGCGCTGAGGGAGAACCGATTCCCCCAGTCCATCTTGATCGATGGCCCTGCTGGCATTGGCAAGAAGGCTCTCGCCATGGAAATCGCCAAGGCCCTTCAATGCGAGGATTCTTCGGTGCGTCCCTGCGGCCGTTGCTTTGGCTGTAGGCTTGCCATGGAAAGCGGCATGACCGAAAGCTGGGTACTCCCTCTGGAGGCTGCCGAGGCGAGGGCCAAGAAGGCGGATGAGGTGTCTGCCAGGAGTACGGCGAAGACCGTAGAAGATATCAAGCAGGGCTATATTGAAGAAATCAAGAAGAATCCCTACCGGGTTGATGTCTTCAGTACGGCGGCATTCATTTCGGTGGAGCTGATCCGAACCATGACTGCGACATTTGCCATGAAGAGGGACCGCGTGGGAACAATTGTCATTGCCGAGGCGGACCGCATGAACGAGGCCGCCGCTAATGCCTTCCTCAAAACCCTGGAAGAGGTTCCTCCCAACACCTACTTCATTTTGACGACCACGTCCCGTGAGAAGATGCTCCAGACCATTCGCTCCAGATGCCTGTCGCTCCATTTATTGCCGTTGACTGATGATGAGGTCCGAAAGGAAGTGTTGCGGGTCGGCGGCGAAGATTTTGATAAGGATTCCCTGACCGATGACGTGGTTGGAATTGCAGAGGGATCTCCTGGCAAGGCTCTCTATTATGCGGAGCACTGCAAGGAATGGAGTTCCCTTGCTGTGGAGTTCGTCCGCAGGTCCCTATTGCAGGATTACACGGAACTGTTCTTCATGCTTCGGGAAGCTTCCCTAGAAGATCCCTACGAGGCAAATCGTTTTCTGGAAATCCTATCCTTCCTGGTGGCGGACCTCCTGCGGGAACTGGCCCATGCGGAACTTCGCATGCCCACATCGACTGCAGCCGTCGGTTTGTCCAATTTTCCGCGGCTGGATGCTACCGCCCTGGAAGTTGCCCTGGTGTCAATCCAGGAAGCCATGTCTAGAATCGAGTCCAGACGTATTTCTACGGCCATGTGCCTTCAGGCCCTGTCCCTGAAACTCTTTGAGGGGTACAAGTAATGGAACTGATTTCCTTGGACGAACGCAAGGCTACGGCTCTTGCTCACGGGCTTCGGATACCCCATGTGGTAGCCCGATTCCTTGTGTCCAGGGGAATCTATACTGCGGCAGCCGCTTCCAGGCTTCTTTGCGGAAGTCAAGAAGATGAACTGGATCCCTTTACCATGAAGGGGATGGAGGCGGCCATAGACTGGATTATGGATGTCCGCGGGAAGGGCGAGAAAATCTTTATTTTCGGCGACTACGACCTGGATGGCATGACTTCTGTAACGCTCTTGACCAAGGCATTCGAAGAACTGGGCATGACTTCTGACTGGAGACTGCCCAACCGGTTCGGGGACGGCTACGGCCTTTCCATTTCCGCGGTAGACGAAATGTACGAGGCTGGTGCCCGCTATGTGGTCACCGTGGATACGGGCATTACGGCAAACGAAGAAATTGCCCATGCCAAGGAACTGGGTATGGCGGTCATGGTGATCGACCATCATCAGCCCTCCGGTGAAGGTCTGCCCATTTGCGATGTCTTGCTGGACCCGCATCAGGAAGGTGACCCGTATGGCAATTCCGAACTTTGCGGCGTGGGCGTTTCGTACAAATTTATCTGTGCCCTTTATTCCCGGTTGGGAAAGCCTTGCCCTACGAAGTTCCTGGACCTGGTTGCCTTGGGTACGCTTGCTGACCTTGTCCAGATGACTCCTGAAAACAGGTTCTTTACGAAGGCGGGCCTTGCCCAGCTGAATAGCAGCCCCTGGCCAGGCGTCCAGGAGATGTATTCCGCACTGATGAAGCCGGATAGCAACGTGGGCGGCATCGACGTGATGTACAAGTTTGCCCCGCTGCTGAATGCACCGGGCCGCATGGAGCGGCCGGACCCGGCACTGAAACTTTTATTAAGCCCCAACCGAGCCCAGGCAAACGCCTTGCTTGCCGAACTGAAAAACTGGAATACCCGCCGCAAGCAGAAGGAAGCGGAAATCACCGATATGGCCATGGAACAGGTCAAGCTGGTCTATGGCGATACTCTTCCTACGGTGATCGTGGTTGCAGGCGAGTTCTGGCATGTGGGGGTCATTGGCATTGTCGCGGCGAAACTTGCCCAGGAATACCATCGGCCTGCAGCGGTCCTTTCCATCATGGATGGTGTTGCCCATGCAAGTGCCCGTGCGGTTCCCGGCTTTAACTGGCACCGTGCGCTTTTTGAATGCAGGGACCTTTTCGAACGCTGGGGCGGGCATGCCAATGCGGCAGGCTTCTCCCTTCCTGCGGACAAGATCGATGAACTCCGGGAACGCCTTGCGGTTTCCGCTGCCGACCAGAATTACACGGGCGAGGAGATGGTGGTCTCGGACGCCTATCCCTACGATATCCAGGTGTCCCTTCACGAGCTGGTCTTCGATGGCCCGCAGTTCATGCCTGTGGTTCCCGGCTCAAGCAAGAATGGCACGGGCATGATGCCCATCCTCTTCTTCCTGGATCTTCTGGAACCCTTTGGCGGTAACTTCCCCTATCCGACTTTCCGGGCAGAAAATATCAAGGTGCATCGCCTTCGCGAACTGCCCGGAGGACATCTCCAGATGGATGTTTCCCAGGCGGGAAGTCCGGTATTCCAGGCCATTGCCTTTGGACTTCGCAAGCGCAAGTCGCTCCTGACGGGGAACAAGCCGGTTGCCATCGTCTTTGAACCTACATGGAACTATTACAGCGGCCGCAAGACCCTCCAGCTTTGCATCAAGGCAATCGAGTAGGAATCTCCCATGTCCCATAAGAACCTGGTCGGGTGTATTCCCGTTTTGTTTATCCTGATGATCGTTGCCCTTTACCTTATGCCCAGGTCTGAGAAGGTAAACGAGGATACCTCTGAAAATTTGACTCCCGAGGAAATCCACCGCGTGGAAGTTCCGTTTGAGGGTCGCGTTGTCCTGCCCGAGGCGTCTGACTTCGAGGTAGTCGACAATTCCGCTAACCGGGACCTGGATCAGGTCGCCCTCTTCATGAAGGGCCGCGCCGCTGGACTTCACTGGCTTGCCAATGAACATTTTAAGAAGGCTTCCCGCAAGAATCCTCTTCCCGATGTCCGCATGGAGCTGAACATCTCCATAGACTCCATGGGTGTGTTTTTCGTTTCGCTGAAGTCCTCCAATTCCAAGGATAAGTCCATGGATGAAGACCTCCTGGACCACATAAAAAAATACTGGCGCTACCGTCGTAGCACCAGCGGTAAAACGGAATTGATTGTCCCTTTTACTTGGACTTCAAGATATTAAGAAGCTGATCGGCCTTCTTCTCGATGAGGATGAAGGCTTCGAACATGCGGGCTTCGCGCCACTTGACCAGATACTTGGCGCGCCATTCGTCGGCCACCATTTCGGTATCTTCGTGAGTGCCTTCCTTTTCCTTTTCGTTCAGGTACCATTCTTCTTTCTTGATTTCCTTGATCATGTCGCCCAGTTCGGCGGCGGGCTGCAGGGAACCCTTGCACAGGAGCAGTGCGCGGAGGTTGTCCAGAAGAATTTCGTCGGTGGGTTCGTCTGCGTCGTCACGGGCGCAGTCCCAGATTTCACCACGGTGGCGTTCCGTCCAGCCAATCAGGTGCTTCTCGGTCTTCTGAAGTTCGCCCTTGGCAAGCTTCTCTTCGACGGCTTCGCGCGGATAGTAAATGCTGTTGGGATAGAAATCGATCATGGTGACCCCTAAAAGATCCTGTAGGTCTAATGGTTTGCTCAGTTAATGCCCGGGGCGGGACTTGAACCCGCACGAGGTTGCCCCCAAGGGATTTTAAGTCCCCAGTGTCTACCATTCCACCACCTGGGCAGGTTGTGAGCGTGGCTCAAATATACAAAAACAAATGTGGAGAATGTTATGGGATTTGTTGAAAAAGGCTTTTTTTATGCCAGGGATGCTAAGATTTGTTAAATTAGAGGCATGAACAAGATTTTATCCCTTTTTGCTGCAGTTGTTTTTGCCTTCGTGGCGTTCGCTTTCGTTGCTCAGCCCAAGGTCCTCGCCTACGATGGCGATATGGATGTCTATCGTGAGTTCAAGGAAGACCTGGCACTTGCCCGCGATACCTACGTCAGTTCCCTGAATATGGCCCTGGATGAAAAGGAAGTGAAGAATCCCTCCTGGTTTGACATTGATTTCGAGGCTCCCGATATGAAGTACTGCACCATCGATGAACTACCCGGCGGCTTTAAGCTGAAGGGGGCCCATGGCGCCTATAAGGTGGACATGGAAGTGAAGTTTATTCCCGGTGGCGAAGACATGAAGTACCAGGTAAAGCATCTGAAGGGCAGTAACAAGCCCGGAAAGGAAATTGCCGGGGAAGTATTTAGATAATACATAGCGGGAACACTCCGCCGAAAAATAAGGGAAGTCTGGATGACTTCCTCTTTTTATGCGGTTTACTTATTGAGGTCTCTCAAATTTACGAAATTGACTTGAGCAAACAGCCCGGAGTAAGGGAATCTCATTTCCATACCCAGTCCCCATCCTTCTTCATCCTTACGAAATTGACTCGAGCAAACAGACCGGATGCTTTATTTCGTTTGTTGGTCATTTCAAATTGCACGCCACCAGCGATGCTTACGTAAGGGAAACTCATTTCCATACCCAGTTCCTGTCCCCAGCCAGCTTCATTCATGTGCCATTTGCCGTTCTTTTTGTACAGCCACCATTCGAAGACGTGGGATTCAAAAGCTGTTAGCTTGAAAGGTTCGTAATTTAAAAGAGTGAAGTGAAGTCATAGCGGCTCCCAAAGAAACTGGGGGAGTATCGTATTCGTCATCATCGTAGACTACTCGAACGTCAACTCTAAGGGTGTTGAATACAAGCCCCGCTAGACGAAAATCAATAACATCCGCCTCAATACGCCCAAGAGAGGAGTATCCCACATTAAGGGGATACAGTGTCAATGCCTCATGTAGCCCCTCCCACTCGGCCGCGGATGTTGCAACTGCAAACAAGATAATGACTAAAATTTTTCTCATCGGGTTAAGTATAGATTAGGTTTGCGCTAGTGAAACTTTTTTTTGAGTGCGAGGATCTCAACCAAGTTGATTCTTGCAAACCAGCCGATGCCTTTTCGCTTGTTGGTTATTTCAAACTGAGCGCCGCCTGATAGTAATACGTGAGGAAATTGCAGTTCTAAACCAAGCTCCTGGCCCCAACCAGCTTCGTTTGTGTACCATATGTTGTTTTTTTTGTACATCCACCATTCGAATACGTGGGACTCAAAAACAGAAAGCCTGAAATATTTATAATTCAACAATGTAAAACCCATTTCCCCCGATGCCAAAAACATTGACAATGCAGGAAAAAGACTAAGGAGGTTGCCACTTTCAGATAGCATCCAAAAGAAGAGTGCTGAGGGAACGGTTACCATTGAAGTTCCCCATGAAACAGTGATGTCGTCGTACTCTACATCATCATTGCTTGTTCGGATGTCAAATCTTAATGGGGCAACTGCTATATAAAAAAATCTTGAGTCCCTAGTGTCACCTAATTCTATCCCTCCCATGTGAAATTTAATGGCGTTCATTTCAATTCGCCCGAGAGAAGAGTATCCCGCACCAACTGAGTAAAGGGCATCAGCGAATGTGCCCGCAACTGCAAACAAGATAATGACTAGGATTTTTCTCATTAGGTTAAGTATAGAAAATAAAAAAAGCCGAGCCGAAGCTCGACCTTTTTCAAAGGGTTTGCTAGATTCCCGGTCGAGCCGGGAATGACTATTGCAATGACTCGATTGCCTTACTTGACGATCAACATAGAATCATCCCAGGCTTCGTGCTTTTCGAAGCCCATGAGGTTAGCAGTGGTTGCTGCCAAGTTGGACAGACCCCAGTTGCCTTCCTTGAGACCAAGCTTGCCGCCGGTAACGTTATCGTACAGGATGCAGGGAACCTTGTTCAAGGTGTGGCTGGTCTTGGCCTTGAAGGAACCATCCTTGTTCACCTTGGGCATGCCGGTCTTCTTGTCGATTTCGTACATTTCGTCGGCGTTACCGTGGTCAGCGGTAATGAGGGCAACACCGCCGGCTGCGTCGATCACCGGGAGGAGACGAGCGAGGCCGATGTCCACAGCTTCGATAGCCATGGTAGCTGCACGGAAGGAACCAGTGTGGCCCACCATGTCGCCGTTGGGGTAGTTGCAGCGCAGAGTCTGGTACTTGCCGCTCTTGATTGCTTCGATCATGGCGTCGGTAACTTCTGCAGCCTTCATCCAGGGGCGCTGTTCGAACGGAACAACATCGGATTCGATTTCCAGGTAGGTTTCGCCGTCGAACTTGCTGGAACGGTTACCATTCCAGAAGTAAGTCACGTGGCCGTACTTCTGAGTTTCAGAGCAAGCGAACTGCTTAACGCCAGTTTCTGCGAACCATTCGCCAGAGGTTTCCTTGATTGCCGGAGGAGGAACCAGGAAGCGGTTGGGGAGCTTCAGGTCGCCATCGTACTGGAGCATGCCGGCGTAGCAAACCTTGGGGAAGCGGACGCGGTCAAATTCATTGAAGGATTCTTCTTCGAAGGCGCGGGTAATTTCGATAGCGCGGTCGCCACGGAAGTTGAAGAACACCACGGAGTCGCCGTCATTGATGGTGCCAACAGGCTGGCCGTTAGCGGCGATAACGAACGGAGGAAGATCCTGGTCGATTGCCTTGGTTTCGCCGCGGAGGGTTTCGATAGCTTCGGTAGCGGAAGCGAACATGCGGCCTTCGCCCAGAACGTGGGTCTTCCAGCCAAGTTCAACCATCTTCCAGTTAGCATTGTAACGGTCCATGGTGATCTGCATACGGCCACCGCCAGAAGCGATGCAAACGTCGAATTCCGGAGAGCGGAGTTCTGCGAGGAACTGTTCGAACGGGCCGACATAATCGAGAGCGGAGGTTTCCGGAACGTCACGACCGTCCAGGAGGATGTGAACGCGAACGGTCTTGACGGATTCCTTCTTGGCCTGGGCCACCATGGCCTTCAGGTGAGAAATGTTGGAGTGAACGTTACCGTCGGAGAAGAGGCCGATGAAGTGAAGAACGGAGTTCTTTTCACGAACGTTGGCGGAGATTTCCTTCCATGCGTCGCGGCCGAAGATGTCGCCAGAAACGATAGCGTCCTGAACGAGGGCTGCACCCTGGTTGTAAACCTGGCCAGCACCGATAGCGTTATGACCGACTTCGGAGTTACCCATGTCTTCGTTGGTGGGCATACCCACGGCGCGGCCGTGAGCGTTCAGAAGAACGTTGGGGTACTTGGCGAACAAGGCGTCCAGAGTGGGCTTACGAGCAGCGGCAATAGCGTTGCCCTGTTCGTTGGGGTTGAAACCGTAACCGTCCATCACGATAGTGACAACGGGACCCTTGATACCAGGGAAGTTGGAAAGCTTCTTAAGCATAGTTTACTCCAGTTATGCCCGGACCTTCCGGGCGTGTTAAATTACGGGTGTAAAGATAGAAAATTTGGATTTGATTGGAGAACGGGAATACTCCGCGGAAAACAAAAAAGGCTTTCCCAAAAAGCCTTGGGAAAGCCGAATTCTGGTCAGAAAGGACTCTGGATTACTGAGCCTTGTAAACCTTCATCTTGATGGTGTAGTCACCATTGTTGCGTTCGGTTGCATCGGTTACGCCAAAGGCGAAGAAGCCAGCGCCAGTTGCCTCGTTGAAGGCAGCAGTCTTTGCAACATAGATGGATCCGTTATCGTTTTCTGCGAAGTTGTCGATGGAGGTTCCGGTGATAACCTTGTACTTGAAGTCGCTCATGAGAACAGAGCCCTTTTCGTCTTCCGGCCATGCGCCAACGAAGTAGTCGTCGCCGTTGGAGATGGGGGCGAAGAGTGTGCCGTTACCGCTAGTGATGTTGAAGCTGCCGTTACCCTTGGTAACAACGATGTCGGCAGTGGTAGAAGCGGAAGCGGTGCAAGTAGCCAAGTCAAGACCCGGCATCAAGTCGGTAGACAGGGTGATTTCCGGACATGCGACCATGGCGACGCCACTGGTGGGGTCGGTGCTGACTCCGCTGGAGGATTCAGGGGCTGTTGCGCAGTACATGTCAGAACGTACGAAAGACACTGTCTGGGTGTTTTCGAAGTCCTTGGCGCCGTCGGAAGCCTTTGCGGTGATGATCAGCTTATACTCACCGCATTCGGTAAGGGCTTCGCTAGCCAGGTCAACCTGTACGTTAGCTTCGGTAAAGGTTACGTTGTCGATGCCCAGAGCGTAGTTCGGTACATTTGCGATGGTTGCCTGTGCCGGAGTAGTCTTCAGGGAACCGTCGGCAGAGACCTTGCCAATCTGGAAGGAAATGTCCGTAATCTTGATGTTTTCGGGAGTAGCGCTGCTGACGGTATCAGTTGCGTTCACGGTGACAGAGCCGGTGAGCTTGATGGGGCCGATGCCAGCACCGCCAAGGTCGTTTGCAGTCAGGTTATTGAACTGAATAATCTGGTCTTGGGTGGTGGGAACGTTGATCGGCTTGTCTTCCTTGTTGCTGGGGCTGGAGCTGGAGTCGTCGCCGCAGGCAACCAGGCCGAATGCGCCCATGGTCATGACGGAGCCCATCAGAAGAGCTTTTGCAAACTTGTAAGTCATAGTTAAACCTCTCTTTATGTTTTTGCCCTTGAAAAATACACAAAAATATTTCAAAACGGACTACAATAATGAATAATTAACAATGAACAATGAACAAAATGCAGAAAATAGTGGATTTTTTGATGAAAATCCGCATTTCGAGGGGGAATGAACCTTATTTTCCCATATCCCGAATCAGGTCGCGGAGTCGTGCAGCCTCTTCGAAATCCAGCTTGGCGGCGGCGGCCTTCATCTGCTTTTCCAGTTCCTCGATGGTGAGGTCGCTTCGCTTTGAGGTGTGAGGTCGCTTCGCTTTGAGTGATGTAGACTTCTTGGGCTTGCCCAGGGGGGTGCCGGTAAATAGAGGTGCATCTCCATTTTCGTCGTTGTCGGCAAAACCGTAATCGGCGTCGAAATCCGGGTCCTCGGCGGCCTTGGGTGTCTTGTCGCCACGCCACAGGTCCATCAGCGGATCGTTGATGACCAGGTCCCCTTCCAGCTTGCGGCTGACGGACTTAGGCGTAATGCCGTGCTCCTTGTTGAATTCCTCCTGCAGGGTGCGGCGGCGGATGGTTTCGTCTACTGCCTTTTGCAGGCTGTCGGTCATGTTGTCGGCGAACAACAATACGGTGCCGTTTACGTTTCTGGACGCGCGGCCCATGGTTTGTATTAGGCTGCGGTAGTTGCGGAGGAAGCCTTCCTTGTCGGCGTCCAATATAGCCACCATACTGACTTCCGGAAGGTCCAGACCTTCACGCAGAAGGTTGATACCCACCAGCACATCGAATTCGCCGGTGCGCAGTCCCTTAATCAGGTCGTGACGTTCCAGGGTCTTGATATCGCTGTGGAGATACTTGGCCTTGATACCCGCTTCCACAAAATAGTCTGTAAGGTCCTGGGCCATCTTCTTGGTGAGGGTGGTGACCAGCACGCGGTCGCCATTCTTGATGGTCTCCTCGATGCGGTAAAGGAGAACATCCATCTGTCCCTGGATGGGGAACATCTCGATCTTCGGGTCCAGAAGGCCGGTGGGGCGGTTGATCTGTTCTGCTACCACACCGCCGGTCTTTTCAAGTTCGTATTCGCCGGGAGTGGCACTGACGAACAGCACCTGCTTGGGATACATGAACTCGAATTCCTTGAAGTTCATGGGGCGGTTGTCCAGGGCGCAAGGCAAGCGGAACCCATAGTTTACCAGCGTTGTTTTTCTGCTCTTGTCCCCTTCGGCCATGCCGCCTACCTGGGGAATGCTCACATGGGATTCGTCCACCATCAGGAGCCAGTCGTCACCGAAGTAGTCGATGAGGGTAAAGGGTCGGGTACCGGGGCCGCGGTTTTCGATAAGGGCGGAATAGTTCTCGATGCCGGAACACATGCCGGTCTCGCGGATCATTTCCATGTCGTAGCGGGTACGGCTGGAGAGTCGGGCGGATTCCAGGACCTTGCCTTCCTTGTCCAGTTCCGCAAGGCGGTCCGTCAATTGCAACTGCATACGCTGCAGGATCCCGGCTCGGCCTTCTTCTTTCGTGACGAAGTGCTTGGCGGGAGCGATGGTCATTTCTTCCAGCTCCTGGATGACCTCGCCGGTAATGATGTTGAAGCGCACCAGACGATCCACCTCGTCGCCGAACAGCTCGATGCGCATGCCGTCTTCGTCGTAGCTGGGGTGGATTTCGATGACGTCGCCATGGCAGCGGAAGGTGCCGCGTTCCAGGCTGAAGTCGTTACGGGTGTACTGGATGCGGACCAGTTCATGAAGCAAGTCGTCGCGATCCTTGATGTCGCCCTTTTTCACGCGGACCATCAGGTCGAAGTATTCCGCGGGGCTTCCCAAACCGTAAATGCAGCTGACGGAAGCGATGATGATGACATCGCGACGGGTCAGCAGGTTTGCCGTTGCACGCAGACGCAGCTTGTCGATTTCGTCGTTGATGCTGGCGTCTTTTTCGATAAAGGTATCGGTGTGGGGAATGTAGGCTTCGGGCTGGAAATAGTCGTAATAGCTAACGAAATATTCCACCGCATTCTTGGGGAAGAAAGCCTTGAATTCCTGGTAGAGCTGGGCGGCCAAGGTCTTGTTGTGGGTGAGGATGAGGGTGGGCTTCCCCACGTTCTTGATGACGTTTGCCATGGTGAAGGTCTTGCCGGAACCGGTTACGCCAAGGAGCGTCTGGAACTGGTCCCCCTGTTTGAAACCTTCGGTAATCTGCTCGATGGCCTTGGGCTGATCGCCGGCGGCGCCATACTGGCTTACCAGTTCGAAGTTGGCGCGGGTCGGCGCCTGGAACTGACGCAATCTTCCCGGGAGACTCTGCTCGGGGGAGAGTACCTTTGCTATTGGTTTTGCATACGGATCCGGGGTAATTGTCTTGCGCGCTCTAGCCATGAGGGAGTGATTAGTGGTTAGTGATTAGTGGTTAGTTGTTAGTGGTAAAGATACATTTTGTGCAGTAAATGGCAAGGCTTGTTTTGTGCTAACTTCTGGCGATGAAGTAAAAAAGTCAAAGGTGTTTTTCTATAATTGATGGTAGGAGTTCATTGTGCTTATTGATGACATTCAGAAATCCATTGAAGCGGCAGGATTTAGGGATGGCGAAAAGATGCCGTCCGTTCGGAAAATGGCGGATTGTCTCGGACTTTCTGTGGCGACCGTTCATCGGGCCTACAAGGCCTTGGCGGAAGCGGGTGTCATCAAGCTGATCCAGGGCAAGGGCTGCTTTTGGGGGAAGGCTCCGGAAGTAACCGTTACTCCCGAGGAATCGATTTATTCCCTCATCGAAAAAAAATTCCTGGCGGATCTGGATGCCGGATATCTAAATGCCTTTGAAGCGTTGCCTTCCTCCAAGGAACTTTCCTTTCGGTACAAGTCGTCCCCATACATTTTCAAGAAGTTCCTGAACCAGAAAGTTGCGCAGGGAATTCTGGTGCGCTCCGGCCACAAGTACTACTTTAGCGAAGAGCGTCCTGTAAACGAATCCAACTACATTTTGTTCGTCCATCGTTCAGATGACCAGGGGCGAATGAAGATTGAATCGGAACGGGAATCGGACGTATTTCGAGTGTTGACCCAGATTGCGGCAGAACAGAAAATTACGGTGCATTTTATTGGTTTCCATGAAGAATCCGATAAGCTCTGCCGTCATGGCGGAGAAGAATTCGTCGTGAAAAATGATGAACACTGTCTTGGCGTTTTCCTTTCTACCTGGTTAGTGAAGGATGCCTTGAAGCTGTTTAATCATTTTGCATCCTTTGACGGGCCTATTTCTGTCTGGTGGGAGTACAATCCTGGCGAAGTCCCCCAGCGCGTGAAAAACAAGAAAAAGTGGGCGTTCTACAATGTGGCTTTTGGCAAGGAATCGGGAGCTATTGTTGGTCAGTTCCTCTTGCGGAAGGATATTCGCAAGGTGCATTACCTGTCGCCCTATCATGCGAATTTCTGGTCCAACGCCCGTATGCAGGGACTTGTGGAAAGCGGCATCGAGGTCGTTTCACTGGTAAACGAGAAGTATACCTCTCCTTTCGATGTGATGGAGGCTTCCGACAGAAATGGCATGGACCGCCAGCAACTTATGGATGAAATCATGGCGGACTTGATGCAGAATGCAAGTCTAAAACATTTTGTCTGTTCCAATGACTGGGTTGCAACGAGCCTGATCGATTATTGCGTGGCCCATAAGATGCCCATTCCCTATGTGGTGGGCTTTGACGATACCATCGAAAGCTATCGCTATGTTTTCGATTCCTTTGCCTTTAACGTGGGAACCATGGTGAAGGAAGCGCTTTACCACATTGTTGCCCCGACACTTTATGCAGAACAGCGTAGGCAGATGCAGACGCCCTTGGGCCGCGTGGTGGAAAAGAAATAATTCCTTCGAGGTTCTTCTTTTTTTTGCGGCTCTATTCTGCGCTTACCTAATCGAAAGACTTTCCCGGAACGAAATTTTTTCCTTGCCGACAAGTCTGTATAATTTACAACGGAAAAGTGGAATTGCCCAAAAAACAAAGAACGCGGTGATCGGAACGCTGAGGTAGGCGATGCCGGGCTTGTCCAGTTCTGCTCTAAATACGATTCGCAGGATGAGAAGGACCCACCAGTGGACAGCGAGGATGATGAGGGCGTTTCGGGCGATGTTACGCAGGATTCCCCTGAAAATCCGGATCGGCGCGATAGCTGGAATTCGGGAAATGAGCTGGAACAATCCTATAAGTCCTGCAATGCCAAAGAGTGAACTTCCTATGAACTGAAAAATGTTTTTCCCCAGGGAATTGTTCATGATGCTGAACCAGGGATAGCTTTCGTCAGTGATGAAGTAAAGGGCGAATGATGCAATGGTGGCAACAAGAAGTATAATGTTTCCCTTGATGTTTGTGATGGAACCCATTTTTTTGATGGGCTCCTTGGCAAGCCAGCCTAGTGCGAAGAAGCCGAGGCAGGTGCAGTCTCTTTCTAGCCCGAGAGGAAGTCGGATTTGATTTTTGGAAAGCTGCCAACCGGCGATTAGGCAGCCTACGGCAACGATGGCAATTAATCCAATGATGCAATGTTGAGGGGTGCTAAAGCGCCTCCTCAAAGGTTGTGTAATGAGTTCAGCAATTTTTTGCACTCCGAAAAATAATAGGCCGATTGAATACAAAGTAAATATAAACCAGAGAGGGCCAGAACCGATGCTGGATTTTCCTGCGACAAAAATTTTAGCCAGATTCCAGTAGAGATAATCCCACAGGGAGGCTATTTCTGGTCGAATGTTCATGATTGTCATCTTGGGGGCTTTTGAAAACAAATCAAAGTTCCATACCACAGGGTCCAAGGCGAGAAATAGCAACGAAAGAATGATGTAGGGGAACAACAGAACTTTTGTCTTGTGCCAGGCGTAGCTTTTGAAATTGCTGAAACGACGGGTGCTGAACAATAGGCCTGAAATGAAGAAGAAGGCGGTCATTCGCATGGCGCTTAGGGAATTCATTCCCATGTCGATGAACTTGAAGGATTGTTCCGCATGAAAAAGACAGACCAGCAGAAGGACGAATCCCTTGTATTCGTCAATCCACTGAATGCGATTTTGTGCTATGTCTGTCATTTAGAATGTCGTTCCCGGACGGCTCGGAAATTTAAAATCGTTTGAAATTTTCCCGTTCGTCTTCAATGACGGTGGAGGGGCCGTGACCGGGGAGCACATAAGTGTCTTCGGGCAAGGTCAACAGTTTATTCTTGATTCCGCTGATAAGCGCTTCTTCGTCGCCGCCGAACAGGTCGGAGCGTCCCATGGAACCTGCGAAAAGAATGTCGCCGGAGAACAGCAGGCCTGGATTCTTCATTCCTGTAGGATCCAGATTGTCATCGGAAGCGGGCAGATAGAACGCAACGCCTCCTGGAGAGTGGCCTGCCACGTGAATGACCTGCAGCTCGATGCCTTCTACACCTACGGTGTCGCCTTCGGCGATGTAGTCGCCCAGCGGGGGAGCCGCCTCTTCGAAAGGCATGCCGTACATGGAACTTTGTTCTTCCTGAAGGTCCAGCAGAAATTCGTCCTCCTGATGGGCTTCCGCCTTCACGCCGTAAGTGCGCTCCACAAAGGCGTTCCCCAGCACATGATCCAGGTGCAGGTGGGTATTCAGCAGGTGCCGTACCGTCAGGTTGTTGTCCCTGATGTAGGTGGCCAACGCATCGCGCTCCCGCTGGTTTGAAACGCTGGGGTCAATGAGAATTGCGTCGCCCTTGTCGTTACTCAGGACAAAACAATTTACGCCGAAAGGATTAAAAACAAAGTGTTTGAAAAGCATAAGGAGAATATAAAAAGTAGTTGCCTCTGCGAGTGCGAGGGCGTTGTTAAATTAACAATGAAAAGTTTGTATACGGGGGTCATTTTTAGAATGTGCTAGTTATATTTGGGGTATTCGTTAGGAGGTTATATGTTTATAAGAAAGTATTGGCGTCAGCTTTGTCTGACCTTTGCGGCTTTTTTTTGGTCCGGCTGTGGGGATGATGGTAATTCCGTCACGCCGCCAGACAATGGTGGGGCTGTTGTCCCTCCGGCTGAAAGTTCCGCCAATGTTGTGGGCGAATCTTCTTCTTCGGAAGAATCTCTGGAGGCCATATCCTCCTCTTCTCAAGAGCCTGTTCGTGATACCAGTGTCATCACTTTGTTTTCGGACCCTTCGGTGACTTGTGAAAAGACTACCACGATGCTTTGGAATCCTATATACGCCTTGGGTCGAAAAGTTGCTGATGGCAAAGTTGCTGGTAGCTGTGAAGAAATTCAAATTCTTGTGGAGAAGGGCTCTGCATATACCAAGGAAGAACTGGAAGAAATGGAAGATTCCCTGGAAAACTGCAGGCGTTATATGTGTGAGACGGTTACTGCGTATGGCGTAATCTCTTACCCGCCTGTTATTGGTCATCGAACCAGTGTGAATATTACATACAAGTGTTCCAATAGGGAACAGTATTATTCATCCTATATTTTTTCTGTAGAACCTGAAAATTCCGGCTTTCCGAGAGATGAGGATAATATTCTTTATTTGACCGAAGAAGAATATAACACCGCCAAATTGTCTCGTCCCTCTATGGCAAAAGCTGCGCCTAGGTATGCTCCGGAATCGGATTCCAGTGACTCCGAGGAGACTGTTTCTCCTGAATGCGACCGCATGGATTTTGTAGAAGTGGATGAAATTTATGAAGCCGCCAGCAAGACACTCTATGCCAAGTATGCTGACGAGCTGGCCAATGATTCCCTTAGTGAAGATCGCCGTAATTTTTTGAATGATGTTTGTGATGACGAAAATTCAATGATTCGTGAGAGTATTCTTCCTAAGTATGACGTATATTATGAAGATTTATCTTCCGAAAGTCAATGTTCCTTAAAGGGGTGGCTAGACGATTCCATTTGGTTTAGTGGCTACATTGCCCGGTACCAGAAACAACCCGATGGGACTGTGGAAGAGACGGAACGCTATAGGGAAAAATTCTCTGCCATTTTAAATAAACTAGAGGAAGTCATTGAATCAAAATATAAACCGAAATCGGATGATTCTGATATGATGTCCTAGACGAAATTCACGAAGAAAACCGCCCGGATTTTTCTCCGAGCGGTTGTTTTTACAATTATTTTACGTAAAATCGTGAAACATTTCCTCGTTCAAAACGTGTTATAGTATGTAGGGCGAATCCGCCTTGCGCTATTGCGGGGGCGTTCCCGTTTTGGAATTACAATGGCGACATTTGAGGAAAAAGTCAAAAAACAAGTCGAGATCATTAAACAGCATGCGTTCCTGGACCCGACCCGGGACAAGGTCTTCAAGGAAATCTTTTCGAAGGACGTGACGCTGATTCACTTTTTAAACGCAATGCTGCATCAGCCTGAGGAACGGAAGATCGTCAGCATCGAACGCAAGAAGCCCGCATCGACGCTGACTTCTGCAATCGATTCTGAGGAGGTTCGTTTCGATGTACACGCCAAGCTCAACAACGAAGAATATATTGATTTGGAGATGCAGCGGGCGTCTCACGAAGATTTTGCGGACCGTGTGGAGCTTTACGCGGACCAGCTTTCCATCGAGTCCAAGATTCACTTTGACAGCCAGCGCACCGAAGCTGAGAAGGAAGACCATCCCTACTTGATGCCCACCACCTATAGCGTGTGGATCTGCAACTTCCCGGTTAGCTTTTGCAAGAGCTATCGCGAGGAGTTGGGTCTTTTTCGCTTTTCTAGCATCGGTGATCCCGACGCCTTGCCTGTATATAATAAAAAAAGGTATATGGCAAGTAAACTTGCATATACTGCGCCTCGGAAATGCCAACAAGCAAGCTTGTTGACGCTTCGCTCGGCTTAAGGTATATTATCATCGACTTGAGTAAGGTGGATGCGAATGTCTTGGACCTGAACTCCGCCGAGACGGAATGGCTGGAACTTTTCACCAGGATGGCTTCTGCGAAGGATGCCCCCAAGACGAAGGACCCCGTCATTGCGGATGTTTACAGCCGCCTGGCGGTGAGCGCCCTCGAGAAGAACTTTATCACGGAGATTGCAACAGGTATGGTCACAGAAGCTGAAATCAGTACACGCATCGGAACCGCCCGCCGCGAGGGCCGTGATGAAGCCAAACTTAGTGCTGCAGAAGCGCTTCTACGAGATAATGACCCTGTGGAACGCGTTGCTCGAGTCCTCAAGTTGCCTCTTGAAAAGGTGCAGGAACTAGCGGACAAGATTGCCGCTGAAAAAGTCGGAAAATAAATTAGAAAACCGCCCGAGAATTTCTCCGAGCGGTTTTTTAATTGCTAGATCCCCGATCATCCCCGGCAAGCGAGGACAGGGTCGGGGATGACATCTTGAGGCCATGATTCAGGATGACATAGGAAGGGGGCGCTTCAAAACCTCAAGGTGCGTAAGCACCGACCTCAAAGCACCGAAGGCGCGACCTCGCTCCTCAAAGGGAGCGAAGCGACCGACCTATTCCTTCACGCTCCAGGTGGTGCCTTCCTTGCTGTCCTTGATCACGATGTTCATGGCGGCAAGTTCGTCGCGGATGCGGTCGCTTTCGGCCCAGTTCTTGTTGGCGCGAGCTTCCTTGCGGAGGGCGAGGAGTTCTTCTACCTTGGCGACGTCAACGCCTGCGGCACCTTCGTCAGCCTTCTTCTTGTAATCCTGACGGGGTTCGTCCAGCTTCAGGCCAAAGACCTTGTCCATGTCCAGAACGAGGGCTGCCTTTTCGCCGTCGTCGATGTCGGACTTCAGCATGGTATTCAGGATACCGAGAGCGCGGGGCATGTTCAGGTCGTCACCGATGGCGGTCTTGAATTCTTCCTGGAAGGCCTTGGCGGCTTCGCTCTTGATTTCGGTAGCCTTGCCGATGAGGGCGTCGGTTTTCTTGTGGAGACTCTTGAGGCCTTCCTTGGCGCCTTCCAGAGCTTCCCAGGTGAAGTTCAGGTAGTTGCGGTAGTGGCTGCCCACTGCGAAGAAGCGGTAATCCAGCGGATTGAAGCCGCGGTCTACCAACAGGTCCACGGTGAGGAATTCGCCGCTGGACTTGCTCATCTTGCCGAATGTGGTGGCGGTGGTGCCGTCTTCCAGCTTTTCTTCGCTGGCGGTACGCAGGAATTCGCCGTGCATCCAGAAGCGGGAGAACTGAACGCCGTTGGCGCATTCGCTCTGTGCAATTTCGTTAGTGTGGTGGACGCGGATGTGGTCGGTGCCGCCGCAGTGAATGTCCAAAGTCGGGCCGTTGTACTTCATGGCCATGGCGGAGCATTCCACATGCCAGCCCGGGAAGCCTACGCCCCAGGGGGAATCCCATTCCATGGCGCGCTTCTTGTCGGTGGGGCTGAACTTCCAGAGAGCGAAGTCGGTAGCGGCACGCTTTTCGCCCATGTCGATACGGCTGCCCTTGCGGAGGTTTTCAACGTCCAGGCGGGCGAAGTCGGCGTAACGGGGGAACTTGAGGCTATCGAAGTAGATGCCGTCGGAAGTGCGGTAGGTAAAGCCCTTTTCTTCCAGGGTCTTCACCAGGTCAATCTGTTCCTGGATGTGCTGGGTAGCGGGAGTCCAGCGGGTGGGTTCCTGAATGTTCAGACGATGCCAGTCGTTCATGAAGGCGTCGGTGTAGAACTTTGCGATATCCCAGACGGACTTGCCTTCGCGGGCTGCGCCCTTTTCCATCTTGTCGTCTCCGGAGTCGCCATCGCTAGTGAGGTGGCCTACGTCGGTGATGTTCACGATGTGGTTCACCTTGTAGCCGTAGTAGTTCAAGGTGCGGACCAGGAAGTCTTCGAAAATGTAGGTGCGGAGGTTGCCGATGTGGGCGAAGTGGTACACCGTAGGGCCACAACAGTACATACGCACGGCGGGAACGCCTTCGGGAAGTGTAAAGATCTCTTTCTTGCGTGATGCGGTGTTGTAGAATTGAAGTGCCATTTGAGCCTCCGGTTAAGTTGCGGGACTTTTGTTTGCTGCAGTCCCATTTCGGCGCTGTAATTTAGAAAAAATGGTTTGCCTTGACTAATTGAAAAACTTGATGAACCTTGATAAAATCAAACTATAAAAGGCCTACTTGGGAAAGCAGGCCTCTAGTCGCAAATTTATTTAAGGAGTTAAATCTTTTCGCCGCATTTTTTTCTGTGGTGGTATTCCGCCGTGGCGGTAAAGATCACGTCACTGCTGGAGTTGAGGGCGGTTTCCATGGAGTCCTGCACCACGCCCAGGATAAAGCCCACGGCAACCGCCTGCATAGAGATGTCGCCGCTAATGCCCAGGATAGAGCAGGTCATGGGAATCAGGAACAGGGAGCCGCCTGCGATGCCGGAAGTTCCGCAGGCGCCGATGGCGCTCATGACGCAAAGGATTGCCGCGGTAGGCAGGTCCACATGGATATTCAGGGTGTTTGCAACCGCAAGGGTCATCACTGCGATAGTGACGGCGGCGCCGCACATGTTGATGGTGCAGCCCAGCGGGATGGAGACAGAATAGAAGTCCTTTTCCAGTTTTAGGCGTTCGCAGAGGGCCATGTTCACGGGTACGTTGGCGGCGGAACTGCGGGTGAAGAAAGCGGTAATGCCGCTATCCCGAAGGCAGCGGAACACCAGGGGGTAGGGGTTCTTGCGTAAGGTGATTGCGACAATGAGCGGGTTGAGGACGAGGGCAACCAACAGCATGCAGCCTACCAGCAGGCCGAGCAGTTTACCGTAGTCGGCAAAGATGGTCATGCCGTTTTCTGCCACGGAGGAAAATACCAGGCCGAGAATGCCGAAAGGAGCCATCTGGATAACCCAGCGGATGACCTGGGAGATTGCTGCGGAAACATCGGTAATGACGGTTACGGTGTGGGCGACGGGAAGCTTTTTCAGGGCGAGGCCGAAGACGATAGCCCAGAAGAGAATGCCGATGTAGTTGGCACCAGCAAGGGCTGCCACCGGGTTCTGCACGCAGTTCTGTACCAGGTTGGTAAGCACTTCACCGATGCCGCTGGGAGGTGCCCCCTGTGCGGCTTCTGCTGTCAGCTTCATGGTGACGGGAAAAAGCTCGCTTCCGCCAACTGCAAGGGCTGCGGCCCCGATGGAACTTACCACATAGAGAAGGATCACCTTGCGGAAACGGCTGCCGATGCCTTCGCCGGCACCTGCAATGGAACTTGCCACCAGGGCGAATACCAGGATGGGAGCGGCACCTTTCAGGGCGCCTACGAACAGGGTTCCCAAAATGCCGATGCCGCTGAGCTGGGGTGCAAAAAGTCCAAGAACAGCACCAAGAACAAGGCCGATGATAATTCGAATGATGAGACTTAGCTCAATCCATTTTTTTACGAGGGTCTTCATGGAATATTCCTTTTTGATGGTGCGAAAAAATATAGAATGTTGCTGTTGTAACCTAGTTCCGGTCCATCAATTTTTCTAACTTTGGCGCTATGTTATTTGCAGATGTCATCAACGATGCCTACGAACCCAGGGAATATCCTGCACTGGCCCTTCTATCTGACCAGTGGATGCGCACTCGTCCTTTTGAAGGCTTAAAAATCCTTGCTGCGACTCCTATTTTCAGGAATACCCTTCTGCAGTATCGGGCCCTTCTGGCCGGTGGTGCGGAACTGTATGTGGGCCGCGCCCGGGAGAACGAAGGCTGCGGAACGACGATGCCTTTCGACCCTAAGATTGTTGTGCTTCTGCAGGAAAATGGAATACCTGTCATTTCTGATGAAGATATTCGAAATGGTTCTGTCGCAGATGACTTTGATCTGATTTTGGATTGTGCGGGACAGTTCTCTTTCTGTCATCCCCGCAAGGGCTTTGTGGAACTTACCCGCAGTGGTGTACAGTTCTATGAAAAATCCCAGTATCCGGTGTATGTTGCCGATAGCGGCATTGTAAAGCGCATTGAAACGACCCTGGGAACCGGCGATGGCTATTTCAGAGCTTTGGAACAGCTGAATCATGGCGATTTTGAAGGCAAGAAACTGGTTGTCTTTGGTAGCGGAAAAGTTGGTTGCGGTATTGCCCTCCAGGGGGTTCGCCGTGGACTCCAGGTCACAACCATTACTGATGTGAGCAATCGCAATACCGGCAGTGATTTTTCCAGGGTGCTGGAAAATAACGACGTAGAAATCGTGGACCATCTGGACGAAAAGAAGGTCCAGGAAGCGGTAGAAGGCTGTGATTACCTGGTCACTGCTACGGGCATCAAGAATGTGCTACCCATGACGGTGGTAAATATCCTGAATAAAAACCGCAAGATTGTTGCAGCCAATATGGGTGTGGAAGATGAATTCGGGACGCTTGTTCCCCGCTTCCGTGTGCAGAACCGGAAGGCTCCCCTGAATTTCATTCTGGAAGAACCCACTCACCTGAAGTATATCGACGCAAGCCTTGCGCTCCATGCTGCCCTTGGGGAACGTCTCCTCCAGGACCTTGCCCGCGGAGACTCTTTCGCGGGCCCTCGGGATCCTGCATCCGATATTGAGCAGGTGCTTCTGGTGACTACCATCCAGAATGGTGAAATCGGCGCCGAAGTCTGCGACATGCTTCGCTAAAAAAGGACGTTCAGAAAATTTAACGGCTCTTTTAAGTTGCATTTATAGATTTTATCCTTTTTGGATGTATATTAGGGGGAAAAAGGATGCATTTGGGTATGTCGAAAATTTGGAAGAAACTGTGCGGTTCCGCATTTCTGATGGGAATGACTGCTTTTGTTGTCGCCTTGCTGGCAAGTACCGTTTTCGCTGGTGATATTATTGCCCAGGCTTCAAATGGTGCGACAGTGATTCTTCACGACAACGGACGCTGGGAGTATTACCAGAACAACAAGAATATCCGCGATGTCCGGCCCAGCGCCATTCCCGAAGACGCTAAATTTGAGGTGACCATCGCCTACGAAAGTGTAGATCAGCTGAAAAAGAATATCCGCATGGCCATGGATGCTGATTTCGCAACCGAAGAGGAAATCAAGGATAGTCTTCGCAAGGTTCCCAAGGGGGGTATCGTCTATTTTCAGGTGCCCACCAAGCAAATCAAGCCGGGTATGGTCCGCGAGTTGACCTATTCCATTTACGATAAGGGGAAGACTCCTGTGTTTACCCAGAAGGCCCGCGATTCCGAGGCTACGGCCAGCGAAGAGAGGGGTATTTCCAATCTCATGATCGTTCCGCTTTATGCGCGTCCCAAGTCTAAAGTCCTGAAAGCAACGGTGGTGAGCGAAAGCACCCGCTCTACACTTGAGTTTGAAATCCCGGTGCCGTAATGAAGTTCGCCGTTGTAGACCTGGAGACAACTGGGGGGACGCCGGAAAACGGCCGTATTACTGAAATAGGGATCGTTCTTCTGGACGATTTCCAGGTGGTTAAAACCTACCAGACTCTTGTGGATCCGGGAATGCCTATTCAGCCTTTCGTGCAGAAACTTACGGGCATTACCGATGAAATGGTGAGTGGCCAGCCTCAGTTTAACGATGTGGCCGAAGAAGTTGCCGAAATGTTAAGGGGGCGAATCTTTGTCGCCCACAATGTCCAGTTCGATTGCCGGTTCATGCGTGCGGAATTGCGAAGGGCCTGTATAAAAATGGATCCGCCGAGACTTTGCACGGTGAAACTTTCCCGCAGGTTTTTCCCGGGACTTCCCAGTTACAGTCTGCACAACTTGATTATGAGTCTGGAACTTCCGGATTTCAATCACCATCGCGCCCTGGCCGATGCCATGGCTGCTGCTGAAATTCTAAAACTTTGCCTGCAAAAAGTCGGCGCAGATAAAATCAAGAAAGAAGTCCGGAATATCACCAAGGCGGAATCTTTAGCGGTGTTCTGATTTTTCCGGGGACTAGTTCCTTGGACCAACCTTCAGGATGCCGTTCCGGTATTTCATTTTCAGGATTCTTGCGCAGGATTCTTCGACGCGCTGCCTGTACTTGCTGTTTTGCCTTGACATGGACGTAAGGATGTCAATCATGTCCACGCCCTTGCGGGGGAAGGTTGTCATGAACATGTCGTTCCCTGCCATTAGGGCCGTCAATACCAGCTTGCGGAAATCCTTTGCCGGATAGTTCTTGCCGGAGACCCTCTCGGTGCCGCTGATCCAGGCGCGTAGGGAAACTCCCCACAGGTCGTCTGTCAGGATGACTGTTTCCGGAGACATCATGCGGGCGCGCTTTACGATTTCGGGTTCAAAGACTGCAGGGCGATTTGATACCCTTACGAAGCGGACGCTGCTCATCATGGTCATGGGAATGTCGTTTGCCAGTGTCTTGAATAAATCGATGTTCCTGGAAATCTTTTTCTTGGGGGTTGCGCTTACGGCAATCTGGTGGTCGCTATTGGTCCAGGAGTCGTAACCGGGAAAGTGCTTGGATACGCAGCTGATTCCGCCTTCCTTCATGCCCTGCACGAAGGCCCTGACCTTGGGCGCGTTAACAGTATCTTCGCCCCAGGACCTGCTGGATTCTTCCATGAAGGATTTTTTTCCGCGGCTGTCCCTGGCAGGGTCCAGAACCGGGGCAAGGTTCAGATTGATTCCCAGTCCGTGAAGTTCTGCACCGATTTCTGCCGCAATATTTCGGATGGAGTCCTCGGGCATGTTGCGCATTTCCTTTGCGCTGGGAGTGTGTTCCCATTTGGGGTTGACATTAGAAATGCGGTTTACCCGCCCTCCTTCCTGGTCCACTGCGACGACGGGAGGGATTTTCATTTCCTGGTTGACGGTCTGAATGTTTTCCCTAAACTTGTCCAGATTCTTCAGATGATTCTTCATGACCAGATAACCACCGAATTCATTTTTAATCATGAAGTCTGCGGGAGTCATATAGACCATAACCATCTGGGCGGCCTTCTGCCTTATGGTCATGGAGTTCCAGAGATCCATCAATTCGCAGGGGAGGCTGTATGGATTTTGGGAGACATCGCAATCAGTGTTGGATTCTTCGTTACCCGTGCGGGATGTGTCTGGCTGAACCAGCATTATGGCGCTGTCCAGTGCAGAGGGCTGTTCTGTAACACCTAACGGGCCCTGCGCAGACGCTGCGTAGAACAAAGCTAAAACGACTAGACTGACAAATCGGAACTTCAAGATAGTGAAGGATGAAAAATGAAGGGTGATGGGGGTGGGGGCTATGGGACGAAATCCTCTCCGCCGCTCTTTGCCGCGGGCTTCTTTGCACCCCAGCGGCGGGGCTTGAATTCCCGGGGCGGGAAGTCGAACTTCAGCTTGCCCTTCTTGTCGATGTAGAGGAACGCATCGAAATTCTTGTGGGACTTGTTACTGCGGAATCCCTTGATGAGGTCTGTCTTTACATCAATGCCCGATAGCATCTTCTGGATCTGTTCCAGGGGGATTTCCTTGCCCAAAAGAATTTTCGGAAGGGAAATGCCGCTAGGCTCCTTCTTCACAAAGCTGTCGCTGACATAGCCGGTCAGGGTTTCGTATACGGCGGAGTTGTCCAGCGGGGAATTGCCTACCTGCTTTCCCAACTCGATTTCAGCACCTTCCTTGTTGTCGTCAAAGACGAACTCAATCTTATTCTGGTCGTTAATGATGACGACTGCGGAAAATTCGGCGCCCTTCTTGCTGCGGAATCCTGTAAGAGGACCGATCTTTCTGTTGGTGAGAAGTTCCACGATTTCTTCGTTGGAAAGACGCTTGCCGCCAATCATCTTGCGGATGACGATGCCGTCCTCTGTAGTGTAGCGGCTCACGGTCTCGAAAACCTTCTTGCCGTTGACGGGACTGAAACTTGCTTCCCCGGTAGTACTTTCTTCCTTGAAGCCCTTGATGTTTTTTACCATGGTACGGGTCATTTCCACGATGCCGTTCATGAAGTTCTCGCGGGTTTCCTTGCCCTTCTCGATCTGCTCCATCTTGTATTCCCACTCGCCGGTGAGTTCCGGGCTGGTGAGGGCCTCGATATCCATGGCCTTAAGAACCTTAATGAGGTCAAACGCCTTGGCGGTGGCGATCATGTCCTTGCCGTCGCGGACCACATATTTATCGGTCACCAGCTTTTCGATAATGGCTGCGCGGGTGGCGGGAGTTCCCAGACCGCGCTCCTTCATGGCGTCGCGAAGATCGCCCTCTTCCACCAGCTTACCGGCACTTTCCATCATGGAAAGCAGTGTGCTTTCGGTATAGTGTGCGGGGGGCTTGGTAAAGTCTTCCTTAGCTTCGATGTCTGCAGTCTTTGCCTTAGCGTTAGCGTCGCCCTTCAGCTGCGGAATGTTGGATTCGTCGTCGCTGTCCTTACCGTAAACGGCCTTGAAACCCGGTTCCACCAGAATCTTGCCTTCGGTAATGAAGGTTTCCTTTTCTACGGTGGTGATTCGGGTTGTGTTCAGGTACTTTGCGGGCGGGTAGAACACGGCGATAAAGCGCTGGCAGATCATGTTGAAAACTTTCTGTTCCGCTTCGGAAAGGCCAGTGGGCATTACGCCTGTAGGGATAATGGCAAAGTGGTCTGAAATTTTCTTGTTGTCGAAAACCTTCGGGGTCTTCACCACCCAGTTGTTGTTGAGGGCTGCCTGGGCGAATGTGCTGAGGCTTCCTGTGATCTTCCCTAAGGTTGCCTTTACGGGGCCCACATAGTCCTCGGGGAGGCAACGGCTATCGGTACGGGGGTAAGTTGTCGCCTTATGTTTTTCGTAGAGGGCTTGGGCGATGGAAAGTGTGGTTTTTGCGCTAAAGCCGAAACGGTTGTTGGCTTCGCGCTGGAGGGTGGTCAGGTCATAGAGCTGGCCGCACTTCTGGAAACTTGGTGCTGTTGTTTCCTCGATGGAGCCTGTCTTGCCCTTACACTTGGAAAGAATTTCCTGGACGCGGCTTTCGTCAAAGATTTGCTTTTGCCTGCTGTCGCCATTGGCGGTAAACCACTTGCCCTGATAGCGGTTTCCGTCATTGTCGAAGTCCGCGTCGATGGTCCAGTACTTCTGGGGTACGAACTGGTGGCGCTCCTCCTCGCGGTTCACGATGATGGCGAGGGTCGGGGTCTGCACTCGACCGCAGGGCGTAATCTGGAAACCGCCCATGGAACTGTTGTAGGCGGTAAGGCCGCGGCTACCGTTCATGCCAATGAGCCAGTCGGCTTCGCTACGGCAAATGGCTGCTGCCTTCAGGTTTTCCATGTCGGCACCGTCGCGCATGTTGTCGAATGCATCCTGGATGGCGGCGGGAGTCATGCTCTGCATCCAGAGGCGCTTCAGGGTCTTTCCCGTAAATTTGCCCTTCAGGACATAATCCAGGATGTAGTAGAAAATCAGTTCACCTTCGCGGCCCGCATCGCATGCGTTCACGATGGTGGTCACGTCCTTACGCTTGATCAGCTTGCTTAAAATGGAAAGCTGGCTTTTGGTGGTGGGGTTTGCGGAAAGGGGAAACTTTTCTGGCAGCATGGGTAGCGTGCTCATTTCCCACTTCTTGTACCGTTCGTCAATCTCTTTCGGGTCGGCGATTTCCACCAGATGACCGATGGCGTGGCTTACGATGGTTGTATCGCTTTCATAGACGCCGTTACCCTTGGTAAAGGATTTCTGTCCGAGGACTTTCACCAGGTCCAGGGCTACGCTGGGCTTTTCTGCAATAATCAGGGTCTTTCCGTCGGAAACCACCTTGGGGGCCTTGGCGGTCTTCGTTGCTGCAGTCTTGGTCTTTGCAGCTGTAGTCTTTTTTGTCTCTGTCGCTTTTTTAGTTGCAGTAGCCATATTATTTCCATTTAAAGCGTCCTAGCACGCCGAAAATTACGGCTAGGACGGTAAAGGGCGCATGGATAATTTCCAGCGGAACGCACCATTTTATAAGGTGCGGCTGTTTAAAAATCAGAAGCCCCCGGATGAACACGACGAAATCGCCAACAGTCTTTAGGATGAAGGCCGTCAGGAAGGCTATGAAAATTCTGAAGTCGAAGGCGGAGGTCGCCAGAGCCACGCACTGCATGATGAGGGCCGCAAATATCATGGCAAGGACAAATACGATTTTGGGAGTGTAGTAAATGGTCTTGGAAGCCCAGCGTTTGCGCTGTTCCCAAAGTCCTTTTAAGGTTTCCTTGCCGTTTGTGGTGACGAAGGTGTCTTCGGCGATGCAGTACCGCATGGCCCAGGGGCGATCCGAGGCCAGCTTTTGCATTAGCAGGTCGTCATCGCCACTCTGGATCTTAATGACCTTGTCAAAACCGTTGACGCTCTTGAAGAAACTCTTGCGGTAGGCCAGGTTGTTCCCGGTACTGGTCAGGGGCAGGTGCATGGCTATACCCGCAGTTCCCGCCACGCGGTAAATCATGGTTTCCACCGCCTGCATGGAAATCAGCAGGTTTGATTTGCGGTTGCGGGTCGGGATGTAGGAATGTCCCGCCACCAGCTCGATACCCGGCTCAAACTCCCGGATAATACCCGACACCCAGGTGGGTTTCACGATACAGTCCGCATCCGTCAGGCAGAGGATGTCCCCTTCGCAGGCTTCCACCATCCTGCTCAAGGCGTGCTTTTTAGGGCTGACCCCTTCTTCCGGCAGGCTTTCGATGGTAAGGACGTGGAATTTTTCCGGATATTTCTGTGCGAACTTTTCAAGAATTTTGGCGGTTCCGTCTGTTGAACGGTCGTTGGCCACCCAGACTTCCCAAAAACCGGCGTAATCCTGGGCCAGGACGGAATTCAAAGTCTCCTCGATGCCCTCTTCCTCGTTACGGGCGGCAATCAGGATGCTTACCTTTGGCAGGGGACGCGTATCATTGGTTCCCACCCGCACCCTTCCCAGGGCGCGGAAAAGCCTTACTTCTAGACCTGCGTAGAAGAGTGCCGTAATGGACAAAAGCCCGATGATTACATATACAAAGATGGTAAAAGCCATTCGCGGGAAAAAATAGATATAAAAATCTAAAATTCATCAAAGCGGTTACCGATAGATGGGTCCTAAAACGGAAATCGCAGACTTTATATGCTATAAATAATAATATCGCAAGTAAAACACTTCCGAAAAACAAAAGAAGTGCTCAATTGGATAGTTCTTGTGGAGACACTGTATACCCACAATGTTTAAATCCTACCCAAATGTTGCCCCAAGTTTACATTTAGGCGGTTTTGGGAGAATTTGCGCTTGAACTGACCCTGCTTGACTGCGGTTTGACTGCGGATGGTCATAAACACGGAAAGTATACAGTGTCAAATATACAATTTGCTAGGGGCTGACAAAGCTATAACTTTTTGCTAAGCGCACATCATAACCTAGCAGAGCTTTAAATAATTAGCAGTCCTTCTTTTCTTCTTTTTCTGAAGGATGCTTCAAGCCCAAAGTTTTGTCAAAATCATCATCAATTTTACTGACAGGAAGTTCATCATCAAAAGATGGCGGATTTTTCACACCATATTTAACGATAATGTAGAATAGACCTGCTAGAAGGGCAAAAATAAGGCCATTATACCTAGGTAATTTAAAGAAATCAAAAGCGATACCACAATAGACCCAAGGTACAAGAAGAACGACGGCAGTAACAGCCCAGACAACCAAAGCTTTCTTAAGTTCTTCATTCATATCCGTAAATATACACAAGTACGTTTTGAAATAGCGGCCGTTTTTTTATTTAGCTCTGCTAGTCCAAGACGTACGCTGCAATAATATTGTGAAAATGCTTGTGAAACGAACCGAGACAGCAGGCTTAATGTTACATTTGTGCAGTAAATATACAGACACTGTATACCCACAATGTTTAAATCCTACCCAAATGTTGCCCCAAGTTTACATTTAGGCGGTTTTGGGAGAATTTGCGCTTGAACTGACCCTGCTTGACTGCGGATGGTCATAAACACGGAAAGTATACAGTGTCTCTTGTGGGGGGCTAGCAGCCCTTGGTGTTTAAGCGAACAGCTTGATGACCCGCTTGAGACCAGCGATAAGGCGGTCCACATCCCGTTCCAGACTGTAGGCGCCGAAGGAGAGTCGCAGGGTGGCATCGACGCCGAACCGGTCCATGACCGGTTGAGCGCAGTGGTGACCACTGCGCACAGCGACGTTTTCCTCGTCAAGAATCATGGCGGCGTCGCTGACGGCGATGCCATCCAGAGTGATGCTGATAAGGGCTCCGCGTTCCCTTGGATTTCCAAGAACCTTCACCTGCGGGATTGCCGCCAGCTGTTCCAGGGCGTACTTCACGATTTTTTCTTCGTGAATCCGGATGTTGTCAAGACCCTTTTCCTGCAGCCATTCCACTGCCTTGCCAAGGCCGAGAACTTCGGCGATGGCGGGAGTTCCCGCTTCAAAGCGTTCGGGAACGTCTGCATAAGTTGTTTTTTCGAAGGTGACGTTCTTGATCATTTCGCCACCGCCGTGCCAGGGCGGCATGGAGTCCAGTACATCGTACTTTCCGTAAAGAACGCCGATGCCCGTGGGTCCATAAATCTTGTGTCCGCTAAAGGCAAGAAAGTCGCAGTCCAGCTTCTGGACGTCAATCTTTAAATGGGAGGCGCTCTGTGCCCCGTCGATCAAAATCTTTGCTTGCGGTGCCAACTTGCGAACGGTCTTAATAATTTCCTCGATGGGGTTCACCGTACCCACTGCGTTACTCACGTGGGTTACCGCCACCATCTTCACTTTTTCAGTCAGCAGGCTCGGCAGCGCATTCAAATCCAAATCGCCGTCATCCTTCACGGGAATGACCTTGATCTTTGCACCCTTCATTTCGGCAACGATCTGCCAGGAAACGATGTTGGCGTGATGTTCCAGACCGCTAATGAGAATTTCGTCGCCTTCATTGAAAAACTTACGGCCATAGCTCCAGGCCACCAGATTGATGCTTTCGGTGGTGCCGCGGGTAAAGACGATTTCGTTTTCGGACTTGGCGTTGATAAACCTGGCGATGTTCTTTCGGGTTGCTTCGTAGGCTTCGGTAGTACGGGCGCTCAAGCGGTACACGCCACGCTTTACGGAACTGTAATGTTCCCGGTAGAAGTCGTTCATCACGTCAATGACGCAGGCGGGCTTCTGGGTGGTTGCGGTACTATCGAGAAACGCCAGGGGCTTGGCTTCCTTGTCGCCTGCCACCAGCATGGGAAATTCACTACGGATCATTTCGGCATCAATCATGGGCTGAAAAATAGAAAAATGAAAATTGCAAGGAATTGTTTTAATGCCCGATACGGCTGGGTTTTGTATATTTGGACCGAAAAAAAATTGGAAGGTTTTGGTATGGACTATAACTACAAAAAATTTTTAACTATTGCTAGCGTCGTTTTCTCGCTGGCTTCCGTTTCTTTTGCACAGCAGGAACTTCGCGATGCCGTGGATGCTGGCGACATCGCAACTGCACAGAAGATTGTGAAAAAGGGTGCTGCCGAGGAAATCTATTGCGGCAAGCTGGCCCCGAACGACGCGGTGAAAGTTTACGAAAAAATTTTCAAGGCCATGCCTAACGAGTCCTTTGAAAATTGTCCGGAACAGTTTGCCTATGGTTACGGAGCCAAGGTCTGCTCAAACGCCAAGGCCATGGATCTCTGTAACGAAGTTTCCAAGGTCTTGCTGAAGGATGCTTCTGCCGGTAATCCCGCGGCCATCGAGTCTCTGGAATCGGTCATTAAGGCTGTCGTCAAGAATAAGGCTTTCGCAAAACCGGTTAAGGAACAGGTGGACACCACCGCCTGGGTGGCCTGCCCCAAGAAGGGGGCCGACCGTGCCACTTGCATTGAACAGTGCAAGATGCAGTCCGATTCCCTGGGCGATGCTTCCCACAAGGAAGCCTGCGATTCCAAGCCGGAACAGTTTGTGGAAACGACCATCACCGTCTCTAGGCCTTCTCCCATTTACGAAACTCTTCGCGTAGGCGTGGTGGATGGTTACTGGAAATCGCCCATGACGGTTGCTGAAAAATTCTCTAAGCTGATGGCTGCAAACGCGAAGGCTCTTTCCATTCCGGATACGTCCGTCGTGAATATGGCTTATGTGACTCGCTGGGCCGATGCCCATAAGGCTAATGGAACCGCTCTTCCCGGCGGTCAGCTGTTCCGCTTCTGCACGGCCTGGCAGCCCCAGGTGGACGCCATGCTTGCTGAAAAGGCTATCGAAACCCGCTGTCCTGTATTCGAGACCTTCGTGGATTCCCGCGACAGGCAGAAGTACAAGGTCAAGGAAATCGCTGGTCTCAAGTGGTTTGTCCAGAACTTGAATTTTGCTGTAGAGGAAGGTTCCCTCTGCTATGACCGCGATGATGAAAACTGTAAGGTTTATGGTCGTCAGTATAATCACGAGACAGCCTTGGCGGTCTGCCCGGAAGGTTCTCACCTGGCTACTGAAGAGGAATGGTCCGCTCTTGAGGAACTGGCCGGTGGGGCAGGCTCCGCTGCAGAAAAACTTCGCAGCAACGGCTCGGACGATTTTGCATTTACGGCTCTCTTTGGTGGCCACACCAACAAGAACGGATTCTCCGTGACCGCTGGCGAAGGCGCCTATTTCTGGATGGAAGATGCCGCCGACGAAGGTCGCAGCTACGCTCGTTCCATGTTTGCATCGGACCGCGATGTGTCCCGTATTCCTGTGGATAACGGCTACTATATGTCCGTCCGCTGCGTGGTAAACTATGCGCCGAAGGCTGTGGTCGAACCTGTCGAATCCGCAGAAGTTCCTGTGGAAACGGCGGAATAACCGAGGGAAAGATGAACGCTGAATTCAAGCCTACCTGCAATCGCGAAACCTGGATTAAACGCCAAGTCTTGATGAACAAGGTGCGCCAGTTTTTCATTTCCAGGGATTCCCTGGAAGTGGAGACTCCTACGCTGTCTAACGCAGGCGGGACTGATCCCCAGCTGGATTACTTTCAGGTTGGCGTGGAGGGGGAACCGCCCCGTTTCATGATGACCAGCCCGGAATTTCACATGAAGCGTTTGCTTTCCGCAGGCTTTGGCGATATCTTCCAGATTACCAAGTCCTTCCGTAAGGATGAATTCGGCAGCCACCACAATAATGAATTCAGCATGGTGGAATGGTATCGTGTGGGGTGGCCCCAGGAAAAACTGATGGACGAGGTGGAAGCTCTGGTAAGCGAGATTCTGGGAAAGCCTATAAACGCCCGTCGTACCCGCTGGATCGATGCGTTCAGGAACTATGCCGGAATCGATCCGGTGAGTTGCCCCATAGATGATTTTGCGGAGGCTTGCCGCAGTCGCGAAATTCCCGTTCCTGAGGGTTGCGAAACCATGTCCCGCGAAGACTGGTGGGACTATCTGATGGTATTCATCATTGAACCCGCCCTTGCAAGTAACGGACCTGAGTTTATTCTGGATTATCCGCCCTCCCAGGCGGCACTTGCCCAGACATATGTGGATAACAATGGTCTTACCTGGGCAAAACGATTTGAACTTTTCGTAGACCAGGTGGAACTTTGCAATGGCTACACGGAACTGACGGATGCGGCAGAGCAGCGTCGCCGTTTTGCAGCAGACCTGGAAATTCGAAAGCAGATGGGTAAGCCTTTGCCGCCTATCGACGAACATTTCCTGGCGGGTCTGGAATCCGGGATGCCCGCCTGTTCCGGAGTGGCGCTGGGGTTGGATCGGCTGTTCATGCTAGCGCTGGACAAACCCGAAATTGCCGACGTGATTTTATTCCCCAGCCCTATTGCATAGGGCTACTTCAATATTTTTCTGATGCTCTTCGTAAGCTCTTTCTCGTCAAAGATGCCGGTGTGGATCTGCACGATGCTGTCCTGTTCGTCAACGAGATAGGAGACCGGAATGACTCCTGGATTCCCGAGGATGTTCATCAGGTCGTAATTCCAGTGGATCATGGTCCAGGGGAGTTCGTATTTTTTCTTGAACCGGGCTGCCACTTTTAGGTTCTCGTCCTCGTTCACCATCAGGATCCTGAAATCGGTGCCCTCGAATTCCCGGTAGAGATTTTTCAGCATGGGAATTTCCGACATGCAGGCGGGACACCAGCTGGCGCTTAGGACGATGAGTGTTGCCTTTCCCTTTTCCTTCTGGTAGGAGGTTTTCCCTCCGTCGACGTTCAATGCGGTGAAATTGCCGATCTTTCCGGAAATAGTCTGGAAAGACTGCCCGATATTCCTTTGGCTATAGAACAGGAAGCCAAAGATGCCTATAACGGCGGCGAATATGAAGATTTTAATAGTGGAAGAGGGCATTTCTCTGTGGAATTTATGAAATTTTCCCCTTTTATTAAGTTATATTCTTGCCATGGCATACAATATTCAAGACCTTTTGGCAGAAATGGTGAAACGTGGTGCGTCTGACTTGCATATTACTGCAGGTGCGCCTCCTCTTATTCGTCTTCATGGTAAGCTGACTCCCATCGGGGAATCCAAGCTGAAACCGGATGAAACCATGCGCATGACCTATAGCCTCATGAACGAAGGACAGAAGAAGTCCTTTGAACAGAGCAAGGAGTGCGACTTCTCCTTCGGTATTGCGAACCTGGCCCGTTTCCGTGCAAACGCCTATTTGCAGCGTGGATGCGTGGCTCTGGCACTCCGTATTATTCCGCTAGATATTAAGACTTTCAAGGATCTGGGACTTCCCAAGATCATGGCCGAGTTTACCACCCGCCCCTCGGGTTTGGTGCTGGTGACGGGTGCAACCGGTTCCGGTAAGTCCACCACTTTGGCCGCCATGATCGACAAGATCAACAAGGAACGTCACGACCACATTCTGACGGTGGAAGACCCCATTGAATTCCTGCACAAGCATCAGAACTGCATGATCAACCAGCGCGAAGTGGGTAGCGATACCAATAGCTTCGCCAACGCCCTGAAGATGGCCCTCCGTCAGGACCCGGACGTGGTGCTCATCGGCGAAATGCGTGACCTGGAAACCATCCGTGCGGCCCTTACCATCGCTGAAACGGGTCACTTGGCCTTTGCAACCTTGCATACCAACTCCTGCGTGCAGACCATCAACCGCGTGGTGGATGCCTTCCCCAAGGGCGAACAGCAGACTGTCCGTACCCAGCTGTCCTTCGTGCTTCAGGGTGTTATATGCCAGACCCTGGTCCCGAAGATTGGTGGCGGTCGTGTGATGGCTTATGAGGTCATGAACGTGACTCCGGGTATCCGCGCCCTGATCCGTGACGACAAGGTGCATCAGATTGAATCCATGATTGAAATCGGTCAGAAGTTCGGCATGAACACTATGAACATGTGCCTTTGCGATCTTGTCAAGAACCGTAAGGTGGACCGTTTCGAAGCACTTTCCCGTTCTCCCAGTCCGGACCAGCTGGAACAGTTGCTCCAGAAAGAAGGCCTGTAGGAGTAGTCTATGGCAGAATTCCTCTATAAGGCGACCAATGCCCAGGGAAACAAGTTCGAGGGCTCTATCGAAGCTAACGACAAGGCCGAGGCGGAAGCCCTGCTCCTGCGTCGCCGCCTGATTATCGAAAGCCTGAAAAAGAAGCCTGTAGAAATTAAGATCAAGTTTGGCAGTGGCATCAAGCCTGCGGACATTTCCAGGTTTACCCGTATGTTCTCTTCCATGAGTTCTGCTGGTCTTCCCATGCTTCAGTGCCTGAATATTCTGGAAGCCCAGTGCGAAAACCCCGACTTGAAGGAAGTGGTTCACAAGGTGACCATGTCCATCAACGGTGGTTCTTCCCTGGCGGACGCCCTTTCCCAGCACCCGAAGGTTTTCAGTAACCTCTACACCAACATGGTGGCAGCCGGCGAAGCGGGTGGTATTCTGGATGGCATTCTTGCCCGTCTTGCAGATACCCTGGAAAACGGTGAACGTCTGAAGCGTAAGGTGAAGAAGGCCCTGACATACCCGGTGATGTTGATTATCGTGGGTATCGCGGTGGTGATTGCCTTGATGACGTTCGTGGTGCCAACCTTCGCTGAACAGTTCGCCGCCTTGAATGCGGAACTTCCTGCTCCGACTCAGGTGGTGATGGGTATTTCGGACTTCCTGCGCGATAATGGTGTTTTCCTAGGGGGCGCCGTTGCCGCCTTGATTGTTGGGTTCAAGATGGCTATGAAAGTTCCCAAGGCGAAATATGCCTGGGATGGAATCATGCTTAAGATTCCCAAGTTGGGGGACCTTCAGATTAAGTCTGCCACGGCAAGCTTTGCCCGAACCCTTGGAACCCTCTTGAATGCAGGTGTGTCCGTGATGGACTCCCTGAAGGTGGTGGCCTCTACGGTCTCGAACAAGGTGGTGGAAAAGGCAATCATGAAAATTTCCATCGGTATCGCAGGCGGTAAGTCCATTGCGGAACCTATGACCGAAGTAGGTATTTTCCCGCCCATGGTGATCCAGATGACTGGCGTGGGTGAAAAGACCGGTAACCTGGGTGGCATGCTCCTGAAGCTCGCCGACTTCTACGACGAAGAAGTGGATGCCGCCGTGGACGCCGTGGTGGGCATGATGGAACCCTTGATCATCGTGTTCCTGGGTGGCGCTGTGGGTGGCCTCCTGATTGCAATGTACATGCCGATGTTCGGTATGGGCGACGCTGTGGGTAACCAGAGCTAAAAAATCAGTGATTGCCGTCGCATTACTGCGTTGCGGGGCTCCTTACATACGAAGGTATGCTGCGTTGCCCCGCGCCCTGTCCTGCTAGGCCCTAACCGATTTTTTTGAATGTCTTATTTTGAGAAAGAACCGCGGGAAACCGCGGTTCTTTGCTTATGGTTTCGGGAATGGTTCGTTCTCGGCGCTCGTTGAAGATTTGCTTCAACATTGTCCCTCGCGACTTTTTTTGTAAAAATCGTTGCTTTGCACATTTGATACAGTGTGTTGTAAAATGATTTTTGGCTGTTTTGCGCGTTCGCTCAATTTAGGGTATATTTTGAACATAAAAGTGAGGTACATTATGAAGACCAGATTCCTTCTCCCGATTTTTGCAACAGCTCTTTCCATGGGCATGTTTGCCGCCTGCTCCGATGATAGCAGCTCTCCCAATGCTCCCGTCGTGGATCCCAGCAATCCGGTAGTGGACCCCATTACCCCTGATGTAGATCCTAACGCTCCCGTGGTTGATCCCAACGCACCTGTTGTAGATCCCAATGCTCCCGTGGTTGACCCCAATGTCCCTGTGGTCGACCCGAACATTCCTGCAACGGATCCGTCCACTCCGACAACGCCTGCAGATCCTTCAATCACCGTTGATCCCAACGCTCCGGTAGATGCAAACGGCAAGATCGTAAGCAAGATTTTTGATGACTCTGCCTTGCCGAAACTGCCCAACAACGATACCGTCCATGTGGAAAACAAGTCCGACTACGACTATTTCGGTGCAGAACTTTCTGGCAAGGATCAGTTTCAGTATGGTCGCTTCGAAGCCCGCATGAAGATGGCTTCCATTTCCGGTTCCGTCAGTTCCATGTTCCTGTATTACGATAATTCCTATATGCTGGAAGATGAACCCTGGAACGAAATCGATATCGAAGTGCTTGGCAAGAATCCTGGCCAGTGGCAGTCCAACATCATCACCCGTTACCCGAATGAAGAAGGCCAGAAGGCTCACAAGAATATCACTTCTGAATACATTCACCAGTTCGGCGGTAACGCTACGGAAGATTTCCACCTTTTCGGCATGATCTGGACTCCGGAATACATCGCCTGGGAAATTGACAGCGTTGAAATTCGTCGTGACTATTACGGCCAGACCCGCACCGAAAAGAATGGCCCGGAACAGGATCAGGTGGCTTTCATGACTATGGAACAGTCCCTGCGCTTTAACCTGTGGTCTTCTGCAAGCACTGGCTGGGTGGGCAAGTTTACCGGTGGCGAACTGGCCGATGGTCCCGTGGAACAGCTCATTGACTATGTCCGCGTCTACGATTACGATCCTGCAACCAAGGGCTTTGTGCTGAACTGGCAGGATGACTTTGATGGTGACGCCCTGGATAAGACTCACTGGAAGACCGGCAACTGGAAAATGGAAAATGTCATGCTGTCTCCCAACAACGTGGTTGTTGCCGATGGCTACTGCAAGCTCCAGCTGAGCCGTGAACTGAAGGCTGCTGCCAACTAATTGAGTCTCCTGACAGACAACCAAAAAAAGCTCTGGAGTAATCCAGGGCTTTTTTGTATATTGTTTAGGGATTGATATGAAACGAGTTCTTTTCTTTATCTGTATGATGGCTGTGGCTTGCCTTGCTGCCGGCAAAAGAGTCCAGTCTAAGATGGGCGATATTTGGCTGTATAAGGATAAAACTGAAAAAGAAACTTCGTGCCAATTGGCCTTTGGGGAACGGGCTTCTATTTTAAAGGATGCCGAACATCAAGTTCTCATTAGGTCTATAGATAGAGGTTGTCAGGGTTGGACGCGAAAAAATCAATTGGAATACGTTCCCCAGAAAAAGTCCTCTATTATTTTGGATGAAATCCCACTATGTTGCCTTGGCCCCTGTTCTTTTCCTAGTGAAGAAGAAGTGCGTGCGTCTCGTTTTCAATTTGCGGAGCAGGTGGCGGATTTTTACAAGGATTCCACTTTCATTGCTGTAGTGGACTCTAGCGAGGTTTTTAAAAAGAAAGTTGAATCTTTTAGGGATTCCCTCTATCGCTTTTATATGACTCATCCAGAAGACTCTGTGGAACATAGGAGTTTTGTGGAAAGTCTTATACCCTTCCCCCATCCAAGAAATATGGAGATTGCCCGTATGGAATGGGATGATGTTTTGGAAGGAATTCTTGATGATGAAAATGCCAGGTATGGTTATGTGATTGGTATGGGAGATGTTTTGTTTGACTCCCTTTATCAAGCGAATTATGAACAAATTCATAATTCATTGGACAGTCTTTCCCCAGAAAACAGGCGCTTGATTCAACTGGTGTTGATTCGTTACGAAATGATTTTGTTGAGAGACGAAAAGGAACGCCGTGAATTGACGGAAAGGGCGCGGCCACTTGCGGATTCTGTCGCTCGCGAAAATAAAAACGTGAATGCCTGGCGCTTGGCAGGAATCCCGGAGCGTTTGAATCGTGTGGCCTATGTGAAAAAGTATTCCTTCTATTTTGCACATGGATTTTTCAATACCCATTTGTTTAGCGATAAGCGTTCCCTTGAAGGAGGGCTTTTAGGCTGGGAGTTTTACCTTGGTGGCACGACCCGCATAGGGGATTTCGCTCTTTATGATGGCTTGGCCGCTGGCTTTAAAAAAGATGGTTCTGGAACATTCATTCTTGATGCTGGACTCATGTATAGGCCCAATCTTCCCTTTGGCCATTTGTGGTCTATCCAACCGGAATTCGGTGGGGGAGGTATTTTTATTTCAGATGATATAGTGCCTTATTATTTTGGTGGTATCCGCTATGAACGGACGAAAAAATCTGGAGGAACTGAAGAAGGGCCTGCGGGGTATCTCAATGGTTGGAGCGTGGGTGTTTCCGCCAAGATGATTGGAACTGATTTGGTAGGCGTAAAACTGGATCTTCGCTGGACGATTCGCGGATAAAACTTGTTGTTTTTTTTCTAAATTTATCCCCGAAAAATTTAAAAGGGATAAACCATGGCTACTATGACTTCTGCGCAAGTGCGCGAATCCTTTATCAAGTTCTTTGAATCCAAGGAACACTTGTTCGTCCGCAGCTCCCCGGTGGTGCCCCACGACGACCCGACTTTGATGTTCACCAACGCTGGTATGAACCAGTTCAAGGCTATCTTCCTGGGTGACAATCCCAAGGGTTGGAAGCGCGCCTGCAACAGCCAGAAGTGCCTCCGCGTTTCCGGTAAGCATAACGACCTCGATGTTGTGGGTCGCGACAACTACCACCACACCTTCTTCGAAATGCTGGGCAACTGGTCCTTCGGCGACTACTACAAGAAGGAAGCTATCGCTTGGGCATGGGAACTCTTGACCGAAGTCTGGAAGCTCCCCAAGGAACGTCTCTTTGCAACCGTCTATCAGGACGATGACGAAGCATGGCAGATCTGGAAGGACGTTTCCGGTCTTCCCGATGACCGCATCATGCGCTTCGACGCTCACAGTAACTTCTGGGAAATGGGCGACACCGGTCCTTGTGGCCCCTGCTCCGAAATTCATTACGACCGCGGCGACCTGGCTACCCAGGCTGAAACCTTCAAGGACCCGATCCTGGGCGTGAACGGTGAAAACGACCGCTACATCGAAATCTGGAACAATGTGTTCATGCAGTACGAACGCATTAGCGACGGCTCCCTCATTCCGCTGAAGGCAAAGAACGTCGATACCGGTATGGGTTTCGAACGTATCTGCGCCATCCTTCAGGGCAAGCGCAGCAACTACGACACCGACGTGTTCACCCCGATTATTTCCAAGGTGGCTGAACTTTCCGGTGTTCCTTACACCGATGACGAAAATGGTACTCCCCACCGTGTGATCGCAGACCACATCCGCGCAGTTTCCTTCGCTATTGCCGACGGCGCTCTGCCGTCTAACGAAGGCCGCGGCTACGTGCTCCGCCGCATTCTCCGCCGTGCAAGCCGCTTTGCTCGCCTCCTCGGCCAGAAGGAAGCTTTCATTTACAAGCTGGTCCAGGTTCTTGCTGATACCATGGGCGAAGCATTCCCCGAAATCCGTCAGCGTCAGGCTTTCGTTACCGAAGTTATCAAGAGCGAAGAAGACCGCTTCATCAAGACTCTGGATGCAGGTCTCGAACGTTTCGAAGCCATCGTTGCTGAAATGGGTTCCGCAAAGGTTGTGCCGGGCGACAAGGTCTTCGTGCTTTACGATACCTACGGCTTCCCGCCGGATCTCACTGGCATTCTCGCCGAAGAAAAGGGCCTCACCATCGATGAAGCCGGCTTCGAAAAGTGCATGGAAGAACAGAAGGAACGTGCCCGCGCCAACATGAAGCAGGGCATCAACACCATGGGTACCGAAGGCTGGACCCAGTATTCCGAAGCTTCTACCAACTTCGTTGGTTACGAACTGTCCGCTTGCGAAACCAAGGTTGTCCGCTACCGCGAAGACAAGGGCGTTCTTTCCATCGTTCTTGAAACTTCCCCGTTCTATGCCGAAATGGGTGGCCAGGTTGGCGACAAGGGCATGCTGGTTTCCAAGGATCTTGAAATCGCCGTGTTCGACACCGTGAAGGTGAACGACACCGCTCTCTGCCGCGGTAAGGTGGTGAAGGGTGAAGCTAACGAACAGACCATGGGTGGCGTGTTCATGGCAACTGTGGATGACGAACGTCGCATGGACATCCGTCGCAACCACTCCGCTACTCACTTGGTTCAGGCTGCTCTCCGCGAAGTGCTGGGCACTCACGTACAGCAGCAGGGTAGCTTGGTGACTCCGGATTCCCTCCGCTTTGACTTTACTCACTTCAATGGCATGACCGCTGAAGAAATTCAGAAGGTCGAAGACATCGTGAACGCAAAGATCATGGAATGCCTGCCGGTTCACACCGACGTCATGGGCGTGGACGAAGCCAAGGCTTCTGGCGCTATGGCTCTCTTCGGCGAAAAGTACGGCGATACCGTACGCGTTGTGAAGATGGGTGCCGCTGGCGAAGAATTCTCCAAGGAACTTTGCGGTGGCTTGCATGTTTCCAATTCTGGTAACATCGGCATGGTGAAGATCGTTTCTGAATCCAGCGTTTCCGCTGGTGTCCGCCGTATCGAAGCTGTCACTGGCCGCGGTGCTATGACTATGCTCCGTGCTGGCGCTCAGATTGTGAACGCTCTCCGTGACCGTCTCCGTTGTAAGGATGCCGAAGTCCTGGATCGTATCCAGCAGTCCTTCGAAAAGACCCAGTCTCTTGAAAAGGCTCTCCAGTCCGTGAAGCTGGAACTGGCTACCATGATTGCTGGCGACGTTCTGAACGGCGGTCTGGACGTTATGGGCGTCATGCTCTACGTTCGCGAATTCGACATGCCGGAAGACAAGTACAAGGAACTCCTGGACGGTATCCAGAACAAGCTGGACAAGGGCGCTGTAGCTGTCATTGCGAACAAGGTGAATGGCGCTGGTTCCATCGCCGTTATCGTGGGCAAGGATGTTCAGGCCAAGGGCATCAAGGCTGGTGACATGGTCCGTGATCTGGCTGCTGCATGTAACGGTAAGGGCGGTGGCCGTCCGGACCGCGCACAGGCCGGTACTCGCGAACCCGAAAAGATCGCTGCCGCTATCAAGGACGCCAACAACTGGATCCGCGCTAAGCTGGGCTAAGGTCCCCGAGCGTAGCTGAGGGGTGCACTCTTGAAAACAAGGTCTCTGCAGAAATGCGGAGACCTGTTTTTTATCCTGCCCCAAAACAGCTCGTTGGAATGCCTTGCAATAGAAAACGAACCTAAAATGTTCTATATTGAACTCGTATTTTTAGCTTTTAAGGCGTATTATGAAAATCGGAAAGACTGAAGCTCGTTTGAATGCGGAAATCGAAAGGCGCGGTGCCCTGTTTGCCGTGCTCCTGGATCCGGATACATCCGACGAGGCCGCCTTTGTGAAGGCTGGAGTCATGGCTGCCGAAAACGGTGCGGACCTGCTCCTGGTGGGCGGTTCCTATCTTGGCAACTTCACTCTTCCCAAGCAGGTGGCGGCCCTCAAGGCTAACGTGGATCTTCCCGTGGTTCTTTTCCCGGGTGGTGCAAGTCAGGTTGTTCCCGGTTTCGATGCCATGCTGTTCATGACTCTGGTCAGCGGTCGCAATCCCAACTACCTCATCGATGAACAGGTCCGTGGGGGAGCCCTTGTCCGAGCCTTGAACATGGAAGCTATTCCTACGGCTTACCAGCTGATCAATAGCGGCAAGCGTACTACGGTGGAATACATTAGCAACACCATGCCTGTCCCTGCCAACAAGCCTAAGCTCAGTATGGTGAACTCTATCGCCGCAGAGCTTATGGGTATGCGCTATGTCTATCTGGAAGCAGGCAGCGGAGCTGAAGAACCTGTTCCTGTGGAACACATCGCCTATACCCGCAAGGCCACCGAGATGACCATCATTACCGGTGGTGGCATCAAGGATCCTCAAACTGCGGCTGTCCGCGTTGCTGCAGGAGCGAACATTATCGTCACCGGCACCCTCTGGGAAAAGGTTCAGGACCCGAAACTTCTGTCGGAGTTCTCTGCGGCAATTCATGTTAAGGGCTAGGGCTGGACGCATTACAAGAATTGCGGCATAAGCCTAGAAGACGAAAAAAGGTCCGGTGTGAGCGGGCCTTTTTTTTAGATGATTTTCTTTTTCCAACGCTTCTTGGCGTCGTAACCTAGCATGAAGTTGTAGAACTCGTCGGTATGGATGCTGTTCTGCTTGTTTCGACGATAAGAAACCACAATGTCGCGTTTGAACTCGGTGTCGGTGATTTCAAGAAGCTTGATTTTTTTGTGGTCCATCTTTCCCCAGGATACTTCGGGCCAGAAGCAGACGCCGATGCCTCCGGCGACAGCTTCCTTGATTGCGGCTGAGCTATCGCTTTCAAATGTCGTTTCTGTCTTGAATCCGATTTTTTCGCACAGTTCGTTACAAATTTTACGATACTGTTTTGAACCGTAAAGACGGATGAATTTTTCGTCACCAAGATCAAAAAGTGATATGGAATTCATCTTCTTGTATTTTGCGATATTGGGCACCGCAAGAAAAATTTTTTCGGAACGGACGAAAAGTTCGTCGCTCTTGAATCCGTCTAGCTCGGGCTTGTATGTGCTAAAGGTCCTTACGCAGAAGTCGGAAAGATCCGTTTCTTCGTTCTGGATCATATCGATATTGATGTTTGGGTGGGCCTGCTTGTATTCAATTACCACATTGGTAAAGAGTGCGGACGCGGCCAGAACATTCAACTTGATGTTATTGTTTTGCTGGTTTGCGACTTCCTGTAGCCTTTTGGGAAGAGCGATCATTTCGTTATAGATGGGCTGCAGTTGTTCGTAGAAGAACTTGCCGCTTTCGGTGAGCTTGATATTCCTGCCCGAAGTTTTGAATAGTGAAACCCCCAGCTCGTCTTCTAGCTTGTGTATGGCCTGAGTAAGAGCGGGCTGTACGATGCAAAGGTTTTTAGCGCTTTGCGTTACGTGCTCGTTCTTTGCGACTTCCAAAAAGTATTTGAGCTGCGTAAGTTCCATGTTTACAAATATAGGCAAATGTGATGGATTCACAAGTGTTTTCAATTATAGAATTATTTTATGAAATAATAATAAAAAATGATAAATGGTAAAATAAATAATCAAAAATCGTTATCAATTCAATAGAAAGAAAATATTAGTCAAAAGTGATGAATCCATCTAGATTTGGCTCGTCTTAAAAAATAACGGTCAAAGACGCCGAAAAACATCCGATAGCTGAATAAGGATTACACAAAATGAAAAAAATGATTCTCCTCGCCGTTGCAACCTTGGCATTCTTCTTCACCGCATGCGAAAAGGCTAATACTTGCTCTTACGAAGAAGCCGCCAACACCTTGTCTTGTCAGGAAAAAACTTACAAGACCGTAAAGATGGGCGACAAGGTTTGGATGGCGGAAAACCTGGCTCGCTTCGATTCTGATTCCAGCTTCTGCTATGGAAGCAATCACGACAACTGCGAAAAATATGGCCGTCTCTATCCTTTTGAATCCGCAAAAACCATCTGCCCTGATGGCTGGACTTTGCCTACTCAGGCTGATTTCGAGGCGGCAGACATGAAGTCTCTCAATGTGTTGAAGGCTGGTTACCGCTACGCAAGTAACGGTAAGTTTGCCGACGAAGGTGTAAGCGCAAGCTTCTGGACTTCCGATTCTTTCGATGATGCTCGCGGTACCGTGGTCCGCGTCAACGACAGTGCCGTAACTTACGAACACTTCAGCAAGAGCATCGCCTACTCGGTACGCTGCATCAAGAAATAATGGATGATTGAGGATGTAGAATGGATAATTATTTAGCAAGGCGACGGAGTCGCGATTATTCATAATCCTCAATCCTCAATCGTCAATTATCAATTATCAATTATCAATCATCAATCATCAACCCTTAATTTCCTATGCAATGGTTCTTAGATCTCTTTACTAAATCTTCCGTAGCGCAGCAGGTGGTGGCCCTGTCCATTACGGCTGCTCTCGGCCTCATGGTGGGAAAAATCAAGGTGAAGGGCATTAGCCTTGGTGGTGCCGGTGCTCTGTTCGTCGGCATCCTTCTAGGGCATCTTGGCCTTCGGGTGGAACCCAATGTACTGCATTTTATGCAGGAATTTGGCCTGATTCTTTTTGTGTATACCATCGGTATGCAGGTGGGGCCGGGCTTTATTGATTCCATCCGTAGAAACGGCCTTGTGTTGAATGTCCTGGCGGTGAGTGTTGTGCTTATGGGCGTAATCGTCACTCTCTGCCTTTACTTCTTTACGGATATGCATAACAACGTACCCGTGCTCATTGGGATGCTTTGTGGCGCAGTCACAAACACGCCTTCCCTTGGAGCCGCAAATTCAGCCTTTGTCGCGGCTGGGGCAGACACGTCCCTTACGGGTATCGGGTACGCTGTTGCATATCCCTTTGGCGTTATCGGTATCATTCTGGTGATGATTCTTGTTCGCGTGTTCTTTAGGCAGAACCCTCAAAAGGCTGCCGAAGACTACGCTGCTGAAATCGCTTCCACTCGCAAGGAAATCGTATCCGTAAGCCTCCTGGTGGAAAACAAGAACTTGTTCGGGATCCCGCTTAAGGAAATTCCTGACTTGGTTTCCAGCGGTGTGGTGATTACACGCCTCCTTCGTAATGGCTCTATATCCACCCCCAACGGGAAAACGGTTATTCAGGAAGGGGACAAGGTTCACATCGTGGGTATGCCCGAAGCTGTAGCCACTATGGAAAAGGTCATCGGTTCCCGTCTGGAAAATCCCATTACCAAGACCGACAGCAAGCTTGCCACCAAGTCCATCTTGGTGACCAACAAGAAAATGCTGGGCAAGTCCATCGGCGCTCTCGCTTTCCCTGAGCGTTATGGAGTGACTGTAAGCCGTGTGGTCCGTGGTGAATTCAAGTTTACGGGTCGTCTGGACCTGCGCCTGAAATTTGCCGACAAGCTTTTGGTGGTCGGTCCTGCGGAAGGTATCGAGGCTGTGGCAAAGGAGCTGGGCGACTCCCTCCAGGCTCTGGACCATCCGGAAATCATTCCCGCTTTTTTGGGAATCTTCCTGGGAATTATCGTCGGTTCCATTCCGCTGGCAATTCCAGGAATGCCCACCCCGCTAAAGCTTGGCCTTGCCGGTGGCCCCCTGGTGGTTTCCATCATCCTGTCCCGTAAGCGTAAGATCGGTCCGTTGAACTTCTTCATGGCGGCAAGTGCGAACCTCATGCTTCGTGAGTTGGGCATCACCCTGTTCCTCACCTGCGTGGGTCTCAATGCCGGCATCAAGTTCTTCGATGTTCTCCTGAACGGTGACGGCTTCTACTACATGGGACTTGCCGCTCTCATCACCTTCATCCCTCTCATGGTTGCAGGCATTGTGGGTAGGCTGGTGTTCAAGGTCAATTACCTGAGCCTCTGCGGTGCTATTGCCGGTTCCATGACCGACCCTCCTGCTCTAGCGTTCGCCAACGGTCTTTCCAACAGCGAGGCCGTGAACGTGGGCTATGCTTCTGTCTATCCCTTGACTATGCTTCTGCGAATCCTTAGTGGACAGGTGCTTGCGATTTTGCTCTATACGGCGCTCTAAAGAATCTTGTACTCCAATCTCACTGCAAAGTCCCGGTCTCATGGCCGGGGCTTTCCTTTTTATAAATGTCAAACCCGAGCATTCATAAAAATAGAGATGTTCCGGAAAGGATAAAAAAAGAACCCCGCTTGTGCGAGGTTCTCTTTCAGTGGTCGATACAGAACTCGAATCTGTGACCTCTACCATGTCAAGGTAGCGCTCTAACCAACTGAGCTAATCGACCATTAAGGTAGCCCAATGATAGAAATGTTGTGGGACTTTGTCAAGGGTTTTTGAACTTTTTTTGAAAAGTTATCGATCGTCTTCGGGAATCCAGTATCTGAGGCGGCCGCTAAGGTGCACCGGGGGAAGGTTATCCTCGCAATACCCGCTGCGGCAGTCCTTGAAATCCAGTTCCAGATAGGCGGTGTAAAGGGAATCCTTGATGATTTCGTCGAAATGGATGTAGCTGCTATCGGCGATGAGGGGCGAAAGGGTTCCGTTCTGCATAAACCAGGTCACGTCTTCCTGCTTTCCGTTGATGTTCGCTCTTGTGACTGGCTTTAGGTGCCCACCAGTGGAGGGGCGGTTTACCATCAGGGATATCTGGTGCCCCTTCTTGCTTTCTTCCAGACGGGTAACAAGGTAGAAGTAGGAATGGTTGTTGTTTACGTAAAAGGGCGGCTCCACGTCGTTCTTGTGCAGTTCGATAGTGTGGGACTCCTCGTTGTTGATGGAGTATTTCAGGTAGCCGCCTCCACGAACTTCCCAGCTGTCATTGATGCTTCCGCAAGATGCGAGCAGGAGCATGGCGGTGGCGGAGGGGACCGCGACAGTGGCAATTTTTTGAAGACGGGAAAGCATGTCCCTAAACTAGAAATTATCTTTAGGGTGGTTTTGAAAATGATTGAAGATTTGGACATCAGACGACTGGATGTGGATACACCTCTGGGCCAGGTTCACCTGGCGGCCTTTCCTAAAAATCGGGAAGGAGGTCTCTCTCATCGTGAAGTCATTTTTGAAATTCTTTCTGAGTATACAGGGCGGGCTGTTTCCGCTGAAAACCTTGTGACTGCAAGGGGGTTACTGGATGGTTCGTCTGATGACGGACGGTCGGGTCCATCTCGTGAACCCACAAGGCCCTGTTTTCCGTCGCTGGACTTTGATGTCAACTGGACCCACTCCGGCAGGATGTGCGTTGTGGCTTATGGTGACCGGGGCTCGTTGCTCGGTGGTAAAGGTCTTCACATAGGTGTCGATATGGAAATCCACTCCCCGCGACACTTGCGTGTGGCGAAGCGCTTCTACAGTCCAGCAGAAAATCTTCATCTGGATTCCCAGGATGACTCCCGCCGCCTTCAGGAATTTTTCCGGCTGTGGTGCCGCAAGGAAGCTTTGTTCAAGTGCGTGGGCGGATCCTTCTTCGAAGGCGCAGTCGGGCGGTGCGTGCTGGAAGATACCCTTTCTCAGAGATCGCTTCAAGTTCATTTCGTGGATGTCCCCTGGATGGACGGTGCATCCCTCTGTGTCGCAGTCTGCCGCGCCTAAAAGCGCCTAGCTATATCGTAGGTTGTTCACCGGATGAACTGCGCGAACGGTCTTCCGTGAACAAAAACGACCGATGTTAATCGGTCGTTGTAGTGATCCCAGCCCACTTAGCGCTTCAGCGCTTATGTGCTTGGCGAAAAACGCCAAGCCACGTCAGTGGGGCGTGACCCCTTTAGGGGGAGCGAGCGTATCGCGTAGGTTCTTTCCTAGATGTACTACGCGAGCGGTCTTCCGTGAGTCAAAAGCCCCTGGTCTTAACCAGGGGTGTTGACGAGAGCGAGCGTACAGTCGTAGGTTCTTTCCTAGATGTACTACGCGAGCGGTCTTCCGTGAGTCAAAAGCCCCTGGTCTTAACCAGGGGTGTTGACGAGAGCGAGCGTATCGCGTAGGCTCTTTCCTAGATGTACTACGCGAGCGGTCTTATTAAGCGTTGCCGTCGACAGGTCCCATAGACTGCTCGCCTTCTGCCAGAGGCTGCTGTCCCGGGGGCAGCGGTGCTTCCAGAACGTACAGCGGGAGGCTGATCAGTTCTTCGTTGTCGACAGACAGACGGATGATATACTTGTCTGCGCGCTGGATGGGCAGGCGCTGGAGGTTCAGGACCAGGTTCACTGCGGCAGTGTCAAAACCCTGTGCAACCGGTTCCAGAGGAATCTTGGACTGCATGGGCGGCACGATAGGCTTGCCGCAGACGTCTTCGAACACGAGGCTCAAGTCATGCTGGCCAGCTTCTGCACGCTGGTAGCGAATGCGGAATGCTGCAGAGCACTGAGGAATTGCCATGGGGAACTTCGGTGCAAAAATGCGGTCAAAAGCTCCGAGGATATTCAGGCGTCCGCCCATTCCGTTTGCGGTGGCTGCGTCACAGATAGCTGCGATTTCGATATTCATTAATGTATCTCCCAGGTGTCGGCCACAAACTTCATGAGCATGGGGCCGTTGTTCTTTGTTGATCCGCCGGCATTTTCACGAGCCAGCATGGATAGGAATACTTTCCCGTCACTGTTGACTGCTAGCATCGGATTGGAACCGCGGAGGTAATATCCGTTGTTATTGTAGAAAACTGCACTGAAGTATGGCAACTGGTTTTCTCCGTGGAAGTGCCATTTAGTGCCATCTAGCCTAAATACATGAGTTTGTGCCAAATAAGGACGCCCGTTATCGTCAATTGCGGCGTAGATGTTGTCCCCAAAGGCGGCCAGGCTGATGTGATAGGCGATATAGCCTTCGAAAATGGGCTTGGAGTAGATTCCGTCCTTTTTCCAGGTAAGGTTGGCTCCGGAAATGGCTCCCTTGTAGACATAAGGTCCATAGGTGTTTACGTCCCTGTTGAGGAATCCCATATATACATTGCTACCGATGGCAGCAAGGCTTACCCCATTGACATTGCTTGCGAAGTTCTTGCTTATGGAGAGCTGGCTGTAGCTGTTGCTGAACAGGGCGCTGGTCGCCCTATAGTCTGAGGTGGTATCGATTGCAACGACTGCAAGTACTCCGCTGGAGGCGAACTCCGCGGTGATTTCCCGGAACTTCATGGTCTTTTCGTTTTCTACGAAGGAGATGATGTTTGTGCTGTTCCAGGTGGAACCGCTAAGGGTTGCCAGGTAATTCAGCTTCTTTGTCTTGTTGATGTAGACTAGGACAGGAGCCTTTGTCGTTGGGTTACAGAGAAGTCTGGGACTGCTTACATCGGCAATGGTTCCGCCGACTGCCGCAAAATCGGATGTTCCCTTGGTTGACTTGTAGACGCTGAAGGCACTGGTCTTGTCCAGGGCCCCCATATACAAGTCCGTGCCGTCTGTTGCAAGCCTGATTGCTGTGACGGAATCCGTGGTAATCACTTCGGCAATGTCGCTCCAGGAGCCGTTCTTCAGGGCTACAGCCTTAATGTTGTTCTTGCTGGAGAGGTAGGCGATTACAGGAATGTCATTCAGCATGATCATCGCAGGTGCGGTATTCATCGTGGACTGTGCCAGCACTGTATCCTTGGACAGGTTCTCCCAGGCCTTTCTGAAATACACAGTGCGTGATACTTCTTCGGAACGATGACGTGCCAGGAAGCCGTAGGTAGGCTGGGTGGAAACGCTATCGCGATAATCTAGGGAAATGGTCATGGAACCTTCTGTCTGGCGACGGATGAATGCCGAGTTGAATTCCGCAGTGCTAGTGTCCAGGGAGCCGTCGGGGTTGCCCTGGTAGAAGCTGCTGGAATTAATGTTGCTGAATCGCCAGTAGAAGTCCTGGTTGTTCTTGTCGCCCAGCTCTCCAAGTTGGGAATTCATGCCGCCCCATTCCTTGGTGTAGAAGTAGATGGCTTCGTCATCCACGGCTTCGTCACCGCTCCAGAGGTAAACGGTATCTGCTGCGGTAATTACGCCCTTGGGGTGCTGTTCCAGCAGGCGTACTTCCGTGGTATCGCTGAAGGTTGCCTTGGTGCTCGCTTCTTCTGCAGAGACGATGCAGTACATATCTACGCCCTTTTCGGAGTAGGAGGAATCCTTGGTGATGGCGAAGGACTTGTTATTCTTTTCGTAGCTGTATTTGGGAACGGACTTCTCGAGGGATTTGCCGTCCTTCTTGGAAACGCATTCCCAGGTAAACCAGTTAATGCCCTGCCATACATCGTTCACAGTTGCGTTCAGCGAGAATTCGTCGCCAACGTTGATATAGATCAGTTCGTCCTTGACCCAGATTAGCGGCAGTTCTGTCGAGAACTTCAGGTCCATGGTGTCTGTTGCCATGTTGCCGTCGTTATCGGTTGCGCGGGCGATACAGTAGTAGGTTGCCTCGGGAGCGGGAGCCTTCCATACGGTGTCGTAGGCGCTGACCGTTTTCCAGTTCTGTGCAATCTGTTCCGGCGTTCCGCAACTCCATTCGCGCTTGACGATTTCACCAGGATCCGAAGTCACGTTGTTCCTGTCTGTAGCCGTTGCGTTAAGGGTAATGTTGTATCCCTGGCGGATAGTCAGTGTCTTCTTTTCTACGGTAACCGTAGGCGGTGCAAGGATCACTTTTGTCGTGATGGAATCCTTTGCGGAGTTTCCGTCGTCATCTGTAACGCGGACAATGCAGAGGTAGTTGTCCTGCGGGGTAGAGGGCATGACCAGTTTTGCAAAAGGCGTAGAAGTGGAAACTGTCGTGAAACCGATGTTGTCTGAACCGGCGGGGCCGCAGCCCCATTCGTACTTCACCAAAGTTCCCAGGGAATCCTTGGCGATGGCGCTTACTTCAATGGTATCCTTGATGGTTACGGTCTCGAAAGCGGTAGGAAGCATTGCGGTAACCGTGGGGCGTCCCACCACCACTTTATAGGTGGCCATATCGGTTGCTTCATTTCCGTCATCGTCCTTTACCATGACCTTGCAGTAGTACTTGTCCGTGGCGGTGGGCGGCATCTTTACCGAAGTTTCCGGTCCGGGCATTACAGTCCACTCGGGGTTGTCCAGGTCCTTTTGATTGTCATCGCAGGCGATGTTATATTCAGCGATGTAGCCCAGTTCGTCGTGGGCGATAGCCTTGATGGGAACAACGGAATTGATCTTTACAGTTTCGGATTTAGTTGCCAGTGTAACGGTGGGCTTGTCCAGCAGGGCGATGAACTTCAGTTCGGTGGTGTCCGCCTCATTGTCGTCGTCGACGGCGGCGAATTTACAGATCCAGTTTTCGGTGTCTGTTCCCGGAAGGATGATTTCAACGCTGTCCGTCACACTCTTGGCTGCAGGAGAAATGATCTTTTCGGAGCTAAGACTCAGAACATTGTTGTTGTCGCAGCCCCACCTGATTTTCTCGATGTTGCCGAACTTGTCGTTGGCAATGATTTTGACATTGACCTTGGCGTGAATCTTGTAACGGTTATCCTGGGCCTGGGTTGTTGCCTTGATGGTGGGAGGATCCTTGATCACTTCCACGACGACGGTGTCTGCACCCTTGTTGTCTAGGTCGTCCGTAATGCTTGCAATGATCTTGTAGGTGCCTACTTCGCTAAAGGCGAGGGTCGCTTCCTCTTCGGAGGTGGGGCAGGAGTAACCGCTGGAAAGCTTTGTTCCGCAGTTCCAGCTAATGGTTGTAGTGGAGCTTGTCAGACCCTTGATTGCCTTGACAACGAAATGAACGGGATCGTTGATGGTTACCGTAGTGAGTGCGCCCGGTTCCATAAAGGCGATGACGGGATTTGTTCCCAGCACGCCGAACTTCACCTGCTTTTCCAGGGAGACTCCATTTTCCTGGAAGGATACGGACATGAGGTAATCCTTGTCCGGAACGGCAGAGCTCACATCAATGTACTCGAGGGTCAGGGTTGCAATGCCTGCTTCATCGACCTTGGTTCTTAAGGTCTTGCTTTCCCCTTCGATATCCCAGCTCCAGGTGACGGAATCTGCAGGAGGCAGCGCGTTAAGGACGGTTGCGGTAAACACCAGTTTTTCCGTAGAAGAAATCACGTCCTTCTGGGAACCGTTTACATCCAGTTTCAGCGCGGTGGCATCTACAATCAGGCTCTGTTCCAGCTTAGTGACATTTCCTGCCAGGTCCTTTGCGTTGTAGACTAGCTTGTGTGTTCCGTCCTTCAGTTCGGTAAGGCTGATCTTTCCGTTGAAGACGGATTCGCCCTTCATCTTGCCGTAGGAAATCTTCAGGGACTCGCCATTCAGGGTTGCCCATACGGAATCGATGAGGGTTCCCAGATCCCTTGCATAGACTGTCAAATCCAGGGTTCTCTCGCGAAGGGTGTCGATGTTGCTTACCAGCAGGACCGGGGGGACAGTGTCCTTCAGGGTTATCGGTTGCAGGGCTTCTTCGTCACCGGATTCCACAAAGAGGTTCTTTATGATTTCGGTGCGGTATTCCTTTAGGGAGTCGGACTTGAAGGTTGCGGTAAAGGTACCCGCGCTGTCCACATGGATGGTATAGTTTCCGTTGGCGTCCGTATAGGTGTCGTAGATCTTGTTCCCGTCGGTAAATTCTACGCGGATGCCTTTATGGTTTGTCTTGCCCTCGTACTTGGCGACGCCGGTAAAGCTGGTTTCGCTGGAGTTTGCCTTTCCGATAAAGAAGTTCCAGGGGCGGCTGGTAGATGAACCTGTCTTGATGCGTTCCATCCAGACGGTGTCGTAGCCGTCGGTTGCGAACATTTCCCAGTAGATTCTTCCTTCCAGTTTCTTGGAGGGATTGTTCAAAAGGGTGATGACATTTTCGCCTTCAGCGTTTCGCGGTTCGTACATGTTCAGTACGTAATCCTTGATTACCAGGTCTTCGTCGGTGAAGGCTGTTGCAGGGGGCTTTCCGTTGAGGGATTTCTGTGCCCAGATGGTGTAGCGCAATTCGTTAGGATTGTCTACATCGGAACCCTTATAGTAGAAGAAGAATGCACCCTCGGAAGTGTAATGGCGGGAACCGTCTTCCGGGCTGATGATGGAAAGCTTGGGCAGGCGGTTGAAATGGAGGTTGACGCTGTCCATGGTCTCGTTGTCGTCGTCATCTACCACAATGACATAAATCTTCTGGTTGCCCAGGGAGTCGATGTAGGTGGAGTCATTCTTGATTGTGATGGAATAGACATCGTCCTCGTCTTCGGATTTTTCGAATTTCCACTCCTTGGGTTCGGCCTTTCCGCTTGCGTCCAGGTCAATGAGGACTTTCTTGATGATACCGAAGGAATCCCTTGCCGTAATGGGGAAGGTGATGTTGCCGGAGTGTCTTGTCCAGAGAGTGTCGGAAGGAACTTCCAGTACCGGCTTTGTGTCGATGACCTTTATGTAGGTTTGCTTAGTGCCCGTACCTGCAGTGTCCGTGGCATTGTTTCCGTCGAAGGCGATGAAAAGGGGGTAATAGACGCCGGTCTCGGAATAGGTCCAGGCCTGGGGCGTTGCGTTATCTCCCACGATGATGGAATCTTTTCCGTCCTTCTTGGTCAGGTTCCACTGGAATCGGTAAATCTTGTCCACGTTCCTGGGGAGAACTCCCATCAGGTACACCGTGTCGTTAATGGAAACGGTCAGGGTGTCTGGCAGGGTGTCGTTGGTGTTTGCCGTCGTGTTCGCCAGGGAATCCAGGAACGCCTGGGGATTCTCGAAATTGGTGGTAGAGGCGAAGACTCTGGAGTGGTTGTTCTTCAGGTTGACATTTTCCTTCAGGGGAGATTCCCTGGAGCAACTAGCCAGAAGGGCCAAAATGCACGAGACCACAAAAAAAACGATAAAATGACGTGAACGCATACCTAATCCCTTTGAAATTCAAACACAGTAATTTTTTGTATAATCTATCTTTTTTATTTAGAAAGTGGATAAGGTTTAACACACGGAGACTGCTACATTATGGATGTAATTCCCCTTTGGTACTGGCTCATTGTCTTTTTTGTTTTTGGCGCCTGTGTCGGGAGCTTCTATAACGTTATTGTGTACCGCATGCCTCGGGGGATTTCGCTGATCAATCCGCCGTCCCATTGCCCGCTGTGTAAGAAGAAAATCCCCCTTTATTTGAACCTGCCTATTATTGGCTGGATTATTCTAAGAGGGAAGACTGCCTGCTGCCATAAGCCTTTGAACATCATTTACCCCATTGGGGAGGCGTTGTGCGGTTTGCTGGGGGCTCTTGCCCTGTTTGCTGTTGTCGCCTGGAACCGCGGTGGCGTAGGGGCTGATTTTTTCAGCGCTCCCGTACTGCAACCTGAATTGTGGGCCGATGCCTTGGCCATGTTCTGGCTATTGCTGGCGGTTTACCCCGTCTGTGCCGTGGATTTTAAATACAAACTAATTCCTGATTCCATGAGTGTTGGCGGCATTGTGGCTGGGCTTCTTCTTTCCTTCATACCTGGCGGAATTACTCCGGTCCAGAGCCTGATTGGTGCTGTCGCTGCCGGTGGTGGCCTCTGGTTGCTTGGTTTTATTGCAAGTAAGGCTTTCAAGAAGGATGCCATGGGCTTTGGGGATGTAAAGCTGCTTGCTGGCTATGGCGCCCTCATGGGATGGCAATCTGCTGCCATGATTCTGGTGATTGCCGCTGTTATCGGCATTATTGTAATGATTCCCTACGCCAAAATTCAGGCGAAGGTTGCTGCAAAGGCTGTGGTGGATGATTCCGCCGATGCTCCCGGGCAGATTCCCTTCGGGCCGTTCCTGGCCATTGCGGCTCCCGTCATTTACCTGTGGGGCGACGCGCTGCTGAAAATCTATATGCAGTTCGTATTGGGGGAATAAATGGCCTTCGGGGAAAGTGACTTTCCTAAAGATGAAAAGTACCTGAGGGAGTACGAGGAGAAAATCCGCCAGTTGCCCTATGAGGAACTGGATGATATTCTATCCCTTATTGAAAGGGATCCCGTTCGTAGGGACAAGTCTCCCGAAAGAATAAACATCGTCAAGAAATGTATGGCAGAGTTGGAACCTATGGTTCGAGCTGCCGAAGAAAAGAAGGCCGAGGTCCATAAGAGGGCCGTTGAAAATTACAAGAAGAATCGTTCTGGGGTAGGGATGATTCTTTGGCTTATTTCGTTATGTTTGATGGTATTTCCCCTGATAGGGCTTTGTGCGCATGAAATGGAACTTGAAATTTATTGCGTTCTTATTGGAATCGCGCTTGTTCTATTCATTGTTTTTGAGTGGTTGGATAAGGCTGCTTATGGTCGTGGTGGTACCCTTTATAAAGAAGAACACCCAGTTGCGTATTGGGCTTACCTTATTTTTCAAGCATGTGCGGCTTTGGTTCTTCTTGTCTCTGGTGTTGTCGGCTTGCTGAGTACCTGATAGATGGAAACTTTTGCCAATGCAATGAAAAAAGGCGGCTTGAGGGCCGCCTTTGCTGTTTTGAAATGGTTTGGTTTGTGGAGCTTTAGTGGAGGCTCATTAGCTGATGGGCGGTAAGCCAGGCTTTTAGGCGGTTCCAGTTGGTGTCCTTGCTCTTCTTGATGTCGCTAGTTATTCTGAAGGCGACGAAATCCTGTAATTCCACTACACCTGCAGTAACGAAATTTTCCCTGCCATTGGAAACGTAAGCTTCGTGGTACTGGTAAAGCTTTAGGTCAGTGTCGCGAATGATTTCTTCGTCTACAGCCAGGGTCAGGTGATTTCCCACCAGGGCGATGGCGAACTGGTGCTGGTCTCCGTCCAGAAGGGTGGTCGTCTCGGAGAATGCCAGGTTTTCGTAGGTGGTGTCTTCTTTTGCCTTTCGGGAGTAAATCCTGGTGCAGACATCCTTTGATCCGGCTTCGCACTGACGAACGTCAAAGCCATGCAGTTCTCCGTTCCAGTCTTCTTCAAGGGTGCTGAACAGAACCGCAGCGGTATCGGACTTGCTTCCGTCAAAGGAAAACTTGAAGCTGTAGCCGATGTTTCTTTGCTGCAGGAAGCCGTAGCCCTTTTCGATGGTGGTGTTCTGCAGGGATTTTTCTGCCAGCAGGATGTTGCTGCTGATTCCTGTAGGTGTACCATCAATTAAACTGTAAGATGCCTTATCGGATCCATCGGGGAAGTTTATTTCCGCCCAATAGCTGAAGCCATCGCCCTTTCCGTTGGCGGCTGTAAGTCTGGAAATGTTGTTGGAGTTTACCAACAATGTATTTGCAGAAATGTTCTTGCCGGAAACGGGAACAATCAAGTGTTCCAGAGATTTATCGCTCAGGGAATCCAGCAGAATGCCTGCATCATCGGGAAGAGTGAATGCAAGAGTGTCTGCTGTTGTGCCGGAGATGACGGAATTGTCTAGAGTCTTGCATGTGATTTCTGCAGAACCAGTGAGGCTTGCTTCGTATTTACAGAGGTTCTGGTAGGCGCCTTCGGGGATTCCTTCCATCAGGAAGGATCCTTGGGCAGAATCCTGCGAGGTAATGGTGTGGCAGGCTTCTGAGTAATCTAGGCAGACCTTATTTCCCACGCTGAAAAAATCATTGTCGAAATGAATCTTCTCGCTGGAAGTCTTATGAAGTTCCTGTTCAGAAATCTTACGGTATGTATTCTTGTCTTCGGTGACCTTTTCTGCACTTCTCAGGTCTAGCGAAGTGTAGCTAGCTAAAGCCTTATCTTCGGATTCGATGTGCAAGGTGTAACTGTAGTAAACTACTGGCAAACCCTTTTCATCCAGTTCAAAGTCCAGCTTGTCAGGAATGACTCCTGTATAGGTAGCCTTGTAAACAACGTCCTTGAAGGAGTAGTTGCCGCTTGCATCCGTAGAAGTTTCCTTCAGGGTGACGGAGTTGCCGGAATACTCGGATTCCACCCTCTTTAGGGACACTCGGGCGTTCTTGATGGCGTTCCCGTTTTCGTCAACCGCGGATCCCTTTACGTTAATGATGGTGTAGTCGCGGTCGTAAGTGATGCAGGCGATTTCATTGGAATTGCCAAATTCATCAAGTCCGTTGCCAAAGGCTGTTTGCTTCTTTAGATTGTTGGGAATGCCGGTGGAGCAACCGTTTACATTGACGACCTTTTCGCCGTCCTCGTTGACGGAGGCTTGCTGGCCCGATTCTGTTTCGGTGAAAACTCCTGCGGTGTTATCCTCGGAACAACCCACGATGCCCGCGAGGAGCATGCTGGTGACTGTTCCGTAAAATGTGGACTTGAATCTGCGATTAACTCGTCTCTCGTCTTTCGTCTCTCGTCTAAGCATTGTCACCCCCGTTGTTCTCAAGATTTGAGAACATATGCAAATTCAGCTGATAGACTCCGTCGGCCTTTTCCTTGTCTTGCCCGATAATCTGGCGGGCCTTTGCCTTAAATTCCTGCACGGCGGCTTCCAATTCTTTATAGGCGTTGCCAGAAATGCTAAAAGTCAAGGTGCTCATGATGGAGGGCGCCTTGGGCGGTGTCATGAGAGCCTGCTTGGAAAGTTCGAAACACTGCAGCTGATACTGTCTGACCAGTTCCGCATTGTTGTAGGGACCGCTGGAAATGGATTCCTTGGTGGGTTTCCAAAAACCTTCCTCGTTCTTGCGGGCAAGTCCTAGACGTTGCAACAGTTCCAGGGAGTCCTTCAATTTTCCCAGCGGGACCTTCGGGAAAATCCTCTTTTGCACAGGAACCATGTCGTCTGCAACGTCCATGGCGTCTAGGATGGCGAACAGTGCGCTGTTGTACCAATGATTGTAATATTCGTAAGCGTCGGTGTTCATGATGTGCTGCGGATTGGGGTGCATTTGCAGCAGCTCTTCCATAGCTTCCTTGCGCAAGGCGTCGTTCTTTGCCTGGTCCACTTTCACCATGGTTTCGAAATACCTGGCTTCCTTTTTTTCGAGACCGAGGACTTCGATAAACTTTGTCACCATACGGGGGCTTACCTTTTTACCCCGGAGCACATCGGCGAAATAGCTGCGGGACTTTTCCATGCCCAGCAGGTTGCAGATTTCGGTACGGGTAAAAGAGGGCTCGGCTTGTACGCGGGCCGCCTGGTATTCTTCCAGATACTTGCGGAAGTGGGTAAACTGAAATATGTCGATATAGTTGTTCACGTTCTCAAATTTACATTAATTTTTATGAAAATGAGAAAAATTTTGAGAACATTTGACCTGGCAAGGTTCGTTATCCGGAGAAAATCACGAAAAAAAAGAATGAATTCGATGAAAATGGCATAAAAAGGGATTTTTTACAAGTTTTTTCAAAGGTGACAACGCAAATAAAGTATTTTAGACGCAAAGGAGATTTGTCGGGTATGAAAAGCAATGTCTGGAAAGGAATTTTTACGGCTGGTCTGTTTGGACTGGCGGCAAACTTGTGGGCAGAGCCAGAAAACCCCACTCCTTACGTCGTTGACAATCAGGGCGACACCCTGACCATCCGCCGCATGGGGGATGAACATTACAATTTCGCCCAGACCATCGACGGCTTTCTCATCATCCAGGATTCCACCGGCTGTTTCTATTATGCCGACGAGTCCGGCAATAGCACTTCCATTAAGGCGAAAGGCGAAGGGAGCCGCAGCCAGAAAGATTGGAAATTCCTGAAATCCCTGGACCGTGACGCCTCCTATCGGGCGCACCGTAGGAACAATCCCGACCGCCTTGTTCCTCCCGAGAAACGTAAACGTCCCAACTGGCTTCCTACGGTGCGACAAGACTCTTCCGAGCGTCAAGGCTCTTCTGTAACAGAGGGCGATTCACGGCCCATGATGCGTTTGCCGAAGCCTGCTGGACATGCTAGCGGGACCAACCGTTTTCCTGTGATTCTCGTTGCCGGTTCCGGTTCTACCAACTGCGATTCCCTGGCCTATTACAACCGCCTCAATCAGGTGGGTTACAACAAGGATAGTCACACCGGTTCTGTTCGGGACTATTTTGTAGACCAGTCCAGTGGGATTTTCGTTCCCAGCTTCGACGTGTATGTGGTGACCATCTCCAATGTCCTGTCCAGTTATAAGGGAACCGAGTACAATCTTGTAAGGGACGCTCTCGTCGCCTTTAAGAATAAGTATCCTAAAGTCGATGCATCCAAGTATGATGCCGATGGCGATGGCTACGTGGATCTGGTTTCCGTTATTTTTGCCGGGTCCCGTGATCAGGCCGGATTAGGTGGCCAGCAGTATGCTCTGAAATGGAAGAATCTGGTTCAGACCATCGGTGGGAAAAAATTCGACAGCTACTTTATCGCGGCCCAGATGGAAAACTCCTATGCCATCAAGAACATCGGCTCCTTTGTTCATGAGTTCGGCCATTCCCTAGGGCTAAGCGACCATTATTCCGTCTACAATAATTCAACGACCTTTACCACTCAATACCAGGGGACTCATGCCTGGGATGTGATGGCGACGGGAATGTACAACAACAATGGCGCCACTCCGCCTGGCTACAGCGCCTTCGAGAAAAATTCTCTAGGCTGGTTGGATTATACGCCCTTTGATGCATCCCAGAAGGTAATGGTCGTCCCGCCTCTTCATGACTCGGGCGTGGCTTACAAGATTCCCGTTAGTGGAAATGCGGATGAATGGTTTGTTCTGGAAAATCGACAACTGAAGAAATGGGATGCTTACTTGCCTAATCACGGTATGCTTATCTGGCATATTGATTATGTATATAGCGTGTGGTATGGCGATAAGGTGAACGATACGGAAGATCACCAGCATGTGGATGTTGTGGAAGCGGGAAATCTTCCCGTTACCAGTTATTCAGATGGTTTCAAGAGCACCCATCTGAAGGACGATCCTTTCCCAGGGTCCCAGAATGTGACTTCCTTTGCAGGCTTTAAATCCTGGGCTGGAGTCGATCAAGGCGTCAAACTTTACAACATTACAGAAAAGAATGGCAACATCTGCTTTGCTACGGCTTCTGGCGTGGATGTGGGGGATTGTGCCGTCGTTTCTTCAAGTAGTTCCGTTACTCCTGTTGTATCTAGTAGTTCCGTTGCTGTTTCGAGTAGTTCTGTCGCGCCGGTGGCTTCTTCTTCTAGCGTCGTGCCTGCGGTGTCAAGCTCGTCCAAGGTTCCCGAACGTGTTGAGGAATCCAGCAGTTCTACGAACCCCGAACATGTTGAAAAATCGAGTTCGTCAACGCTTGGAATTCCTGAAACGACAAGGTTGGCTTCAGGAATCCGCATGAGCATTTCGGCGGGTGTTCTTGAATTGATTATGCCCGCAGAAGGAACAAAGCAGGTAAAGGTTTTTGACTTGCAGGGGAATAAGATTTATGATCGTCCGGTGGAAAGTTTCCGGGTGACGATTGATGTTGAACGTTTACTTCCCATAGGTTCTTATGTCGTCTTTGTTCAAGGGGCTAATGGCCTATATGAAACAAGGCGTTTCATAAACCGCTAGTTTTTGATGCTTGCTGAAATTGGCCCGCACAATGTTGTGGAAAAACCGTGTTTTTCTGCGGGTGAAAATGAAGCCCTCCTAAAGTGAATGTATATTTAGGTGCATAGGAGGAATAAAAAATGAAAATTCGCAAGTTTTGGAAGAAGGCCATGTTGGCGGCGTTTGCCTCTATGTGGGCAGGCTGTGACGATGGTTCTTCTAGTTCGTCTGAATTTGTGCCGGAATATGGTGCTCCCTGCTATGAAGACAATGGTTGCGAGGTCATGCCGGATTATGGCGTTCTCTATAATCCCGAAGAAGAACTGACGGATTCGTCGGCTGTTGTCGTTGATCCCTCAATTGTTGATTCCGTGAAATCGCCTGAGGTGAACGAGTTTGACGCTCCCATTGCGGTTTATGGTCCGCCGTGTTATTTCGATGGAAGTTGCCGCGAAGAGTCCTCAGAAGAAAATTCGGGTGAGGTGGCTCCTTCTGTGGAACACGACAAGACAAAATAATTTCTGCATTTGAACTAGGTTAGGAAGGTTTATGCACTTGAATTTGAAAAAGCGCCTGGCGCTGGAATTTTACCGTCACTATCGTCATAATGAAATTGCGACCCACCCGCTGACTTATTTCTTCTGGGAATGTACTTTGCGCTGCAATCTTCATTGCCTGCACTGCGGTAGCGACTGCATGAAGGATGCCATTCCCGACATGCCCCGCGAAGATTTCATGAAGGTTCTGGATGGTCTTGCCCCTCATATCGATCCCAAGCATTTCATGGTGGTGATTACCGGCGGTGAACCGCTGATGCGCCCGGACCTTGTGGAATGCGGCATGGAAATCAAGAAGCGGGGCTACCCTTGGGGCATGGTTTCCAACGCTCTTGCCATGACTCCCGAAAAATTTGTAGCGCTGTTGAATGCGGGACTTCGATCCTTGACGATTAGTCTTGACGGCCTCCATGATAGTCATAACCATTTCCGCGGAAGCCCTTTGAGTTTTGACAATGCCCTTCGTGCCATCAAGATGGCTGCAAACACCAAGGGACTGACCTTTGATGTGATGACCTGCGTCAATCGCGAAAACTTGCCGGAACTTCCCGAAATTCGCGAATTGCTGACCTCCATCGGCGTAAAGCGTTGGCGTGTGGCAACGGTGTTCCCCAAGGGTCGTGCCGCCAACAATCCCATCTTCAAGTTGCCGGACAACGAGTTCAAGCAGGTCTTTGACTTTATCCGCGAAACAAAACACCAGGGACGTATCAACGTCAACTATGGCTGCGAAGGCTTCCTGGGAAGCTACGAAAAGGAAGCCCGCAACTATCCCTTCTTCTGTCGCGCCGGTGTAAATGTCAGTTCCGTTCTTGCCAATGGCGACATTTCCGCGTGCCCCAGCCTCCGCGGAGACTACATCCAGGGCAACATCTACAAGGATGATCTCTGGGATGTCTGGCAGAACCGCTACCAGATTATGCGCGACCGCAGCTGGACGAAAATCGGTGACTGCAAAACCTGCAAGTACTGGCGCTACTGCGAAGGCTCCAGCCTGCATTTACGAGACGAGAAAACGAAAGAGCTTATGTACTGCCATGTGAAGCGTCTGGAACACGCCATGGAAATGGAACGGAAGGGGTAAGGAAATGAATGTTCGAAAAATATTTACCAAGATTACTTTGACGTTTGCCGCTTTTTTCTGGGCGAGCTGCAGCGAAGACGGCAGCTCAGAGCAGGTTGTTATTGGACCTGTCTCTGATTGTAATGATTCCGGCTCGCTAAATAATGGCGATGTTTCTTCCAATTGTGGCGGTGGCATGATCGCCCTTTATGGGGTGGCGCCTGTCTTCGATGAAAGTTCCTCTTCTATTTCCAGTTCCGATAGCTGCGAACAGGGATGCGATGAAATGATTAGCAGCTCATCCGCAATGGTGGATAAGGAAGCTGCCCTTGCTCGTGGGCAGGTTCTTTGTGAAGAACATGGTGGGGTTGAACACGCTATTCAATATGAACCTCCTTGGGGAAGTCCTGAAACTAGAGGCGAGTCGCAGGCTCGTTTTGAGGTTATGAAAAAAATAGACTCTACCTTAGAATCAAAGAAACTTTCTTCTTCTAAAAAGCGGTGCCTAGAAAATGTAAAAAAAGAACTGGATATGGGTATGGTCGCCTTGTATGGGGCTCCCATGTTCGACAATCCCAATGACATCTGGAAATACGACTGCAAGGATGGAGAGTCCGTGATGGATGAAAAATACAAGGAACTGTACGACGCTGATGTGGCTGCGGTGGAAGCTGCGAAGCAGGGACACCTTGCTGAATTTCAAAAAAGTCTAGACAAGTGCAATTGAATTGCCAGAAGTTGCTCCATTGAAAACGAAAAAATCGCAGGCGCTGAACCTGCGATTTTTGCATTAGAGAGAGAATTTTTTTGCGGGCTTGTTCTGCGTTGTTTACTTGTCGGCCTTGCCGCCGACCTGGAACAAGGCGAATTCCATCTGGAAAACCTTGTCGCTGCCTTCGTCCTCTTCGGCGATGAGGGCGATTTCCTTACGGAAGGCGTTGATGCGTTCCACGATGCGGTCGTAGCCTTCCTGGCTGATGCCGAGGGTGAGACCTGAAATGTGGCGCTTGTTATTTCATAACTAGCGCCCGACTCGTCACCTCACCTATACGAAAATGCAAGCATTTCCGTGCAGGCTTCGCCTCTTAGTCGTGGTACTTTTGTCCCTTTGGGTCAAAAGTACATGATTAACGGCTCGGCAATGGAAAAATGCAAGCATTTTTCCGCTGCTCTCGCCTATTTAATCATTCATCATATGATTATAGAACTTGGAGTAGTTGTCCTTGTCTTCGGTCTTGCGGATGGCGATTGCATCCTGCGGGTGACGGTTCAGCATACCGGTGATCATCTGCGGGATGATGTAGCCCCATTCGTACTTTGCCTGGAGCGGGAGGAACAGTTCCTGGTAGGCGTCGAGAACCGGACGCAGATCGTACTTGGGGTTCTTCAGGAAGCCCAGGAGAAGTTCGGTGGTGCAGTTGCCAGCGCCACGGCCCATGCCGGACACAGAACCATCAAGGAAGTCAACATGGTTGATGATAGCCTGGATGGTGTTGGAGAAAGCCAGCTGCTGGTTGTTGTGACCATGGAAGCCGAACTGCTTGTTCTTTACGATGCCCTTGTAACGCTTGATTTCCTTGTCGATGTCTTCCTGGTAGAAGGCGCCGAAGGAGTCCACGAGGTACAGGACGTTGGCCTTGCATTCTTCGTTGACCTGGTGCAGAGCTTCGTCCAGTTCCGGACCGCGGTCACGGCTCACAGCCATGATGTTCAAGGTGGTTTCGTAGCCCATGTCGTGGAAGGCGTTCACCATTTCGATACCCTTGTCGATGTTCTTCACGTAAGAAGCTACGCGGAACATCTGGTACGGGCTTTCAGAAGCGGGCTTCACAGCGTCCATGTTCACGCGGCCCACGTCTGCCATAACGGCCATCTTCATCTTGGAATCAATGCCGTCCTTCACCTTCCAGAGCAGATCGTCATCGCAGAACTTCCACGGGCCGTATTCCTTGGGATCGAACAGTTCCGGAGAGTTCTTGTAACCCATTTCCATGTAGTCAACGCCAGCGGCGGAGAGGAGGGTGTAAAGACGACGGACGAATTCCAGGGAGAAGTCGTGCTTGTTGACGAGACCGCCATCGCGGATGGTGCAGTCGAGAACCTTAATGCTTTCGTAGTACATAACTAGGGCCTAGGGGTTAGGATTTAGGGATGCGGGCAAGGCATTCTTCTAAGGTCTTGCGAACGCATCTTTTTTTCTATGAGGTCAAAGGTAGATTAAGGTTCTGAGATATTCAAGTGAGAAACGGATAATCGTGAAAATAGTGTGTTAATTAACGCGTTACTTGCGTTTATTTATGGATGTGTTGTCGTAACACTTTGTGAAATGGTGGGTTATGGACTTTGAAATGGGAGTGCAGAATGCTTCATCGGAGGAAAAAATGGCTGTTTGAAGAATTTTTTGTGTCTCCGTAATTCTTATTTACGCAATTTTTGCGTTAAAATGAAATGGGTTGCGCTATTTTGGTAGTTTACACACTTCTAACACGGAATATGGGAATCGGTGAGGAATATGGTGCGGCTTTAAGGGTAGATTCATCCTGGGTATAAAAAAGGATGACTGTATGAAAAAATCTCATGTGCTGTGTGGGGCGATTCTTGCTTCTGGTTTGGTTGCTGGAGCATTTGCCGCTCCTTCTGATCCGACGCCGAAAACAATCGATAATGATGGGGATTCTATTGAAATCCAGACTCTGGGTGACGAGCATTACCGTTTTACCCGCACGGTGGATGGCTATCTGCTGGAAACAGATGAAAGTGGGGTGTACTTTTACGTTGACGCTAAAGGGGTTCGCTCCAATGTGAAGGCGAAAAATGCGGGCCATCGCAGTGCTTCCGACAAGGCGTTCCTGCGCGCGCTGGACAAGAGAAAGGTTTTGGATGCTCACCAGAAAAAGCATCCAGATCGTTTTAAACGCCGCGGAGAGGCGAAGCGCCCTGACTGGGTTCCCGTTGTTGATTCAGGTAAAACCGTCGATGCTGACGTTCCTCCCGTGTTGCGTTTGCCCAGTGCGGAAGCTCATTCCAAGGGAAACATCAAATTCCCGGTTATTCTTGTGTCGGCTTCAGGAAGCAAGACCAGCGTAGACTCTGCATCTCTTTATAAAGTCCTGAATCAGGATAACTATACAGCGAATGGCTATACCGGTTCTGTTCGTGATTATTTCAGTGATCAGTCCAGTGGCGTTTTTAAACCCAGTTTTGATTTGTTCTATGTCAGCCTCACTAATTCTCTGGCTAGTTACGTGGGCAACGAGCAGCAGTTTGTTGCTGACGCCATTAAGGCGATGAGAGCCAAGTATGCAAACTTCAATGCGGCCAACTATGATTCCGATGGTGATGGCGAAGTAGATGCTACGGGATTTTTGTATGCTGGAACGGTAAATAGCAATGGTCAGGAGCTGGGCGGTTTCCAGTACGAACTTCAGTGGAATGCAATTGGTCGCCAGGATGCCGGTAATGGCAAAAAGTTCAATAGCTATTTCGTTATCAGCGATCAGGGATACTTCCCCGTATTTATCCACGAATTTAGCCACACCATGGGTTTGAAGGATCACTACTGTGTCCGTTCCAGCGATTGCTATGCAGATTATAACGGAAGCACGTATCAGGCTCCCGGTGCGCATTTCTGGGATGTGATGGCTACGGGGATGTATGCCAATGGGGGTAAGACTCCTCCCAGCTATAGTGGCTTTGAACGTGCCTTTATGGGCTGGATGAACTATACCGCATTGACATCGTCGTCCGCCGTCACGACAATTACTCCGCTGAATACCACCAACATGGCCTACAAGATTCCCGTTAGTGGAAGTATGGATGAATGGTGGGTCTTGGAAAATCGTCGGAAAACTAAGTGGGACGCGGCGTTGCCTAATCACGGCATGTTAATTTGGCACATCGATTATGACCAGGCTTCCTGGGATGGTGACGCTCTGAATGATGACAAGGCTCACCAGAAAATTGACGTGGTGGAAGCTGGCAATATAAGGGTGACGGGTTATTATGAGGGCTTTGAATCTGCATATTTTGTGGATGATCCGTTTCCCGGTTCGCAAAATGTGACAAGCTATGGGCCGTTTGTCTCCTGGTCGGGAAAGAATCAGGGAATTCAGCTTTACAGTATTACGGAAAAGAACAGTAAGATTTGCTTTGCCACGCAGAGTGGTGTGAACGTTGGAGACTGTAGTGGAAATGTGGAGAATTCTTCTTCTAGTGTCGTGTCGATGTCCTCCTCGAATGTAACGACAAGTTCCTCCTCTAGCGGAATGGCGAGCTCCTCTGCCAGTGTCATCCCGAGCGAATCATCCTCCAGTGTTGCTGCAGGCGAATCGTCCTCCAGTGTCATCCCGAGCATCGTCGAGGGATCTAGCAGCAGTACTCGCTCTAGTTCTTCTGTGCAGCCTGTTGTAACAACTTTGAACTTGTCTGCCCAATTGACTGTCAGTGATAACTATGTTCCTGTAACGGTTGATTTGAGCCAAGTCGCAAAAGCTCTTGGAATTTCAGTGGGTCAGGTCGGTGGTTTGTACAGCGCAGGCTCGCTGACGTATGGTGCCGTAACGCCTTCTGGGGTTTTGGATGAAACTCCGTCTACGGCGGAGGCTCCGGGGCATTGGTTTGATGCTAGAGGCAATGTGATTAATTGGGGGGCCGGTGCCGCCATCTACTCCAACTTGAATCTAGATGCAATGACGTCGTCCGTAGGAAATTATCCCAATGGGGTAACTGTTGGTGAAACCTATACTGTGGCGCAGGCATTGACTTGTAACGGGAAACAGGTAATCTTCAAGATTACAGTAAGCGTCATAGGGAGTATGGACCAGTCTTCCTCCAGTGTCGTCCAGAACAGTTCTTCCAGTGTCATCCCGAACGAATCGTCCTCCAGTGTCATCCCGAGCATCGTCGAGGGATCTAGTAGCAGCATTTATTCCAGTTCTTCCGTGTCCAGCCCGGATCAGTATATCCTTGCCCTGCGAGAATCTGCACTTCCTGGCGCTGCAATGCGTGTTGAAAACGGTATTCTGCTTGTAAATGCTCCTAAAAAATCACAAATGACGATTTCCGTTTTTGATATGCTTGGCAATAGAATCCATTTCACAAAATTTGCCGGTGGTCGCTATGAACTTGATCTGAATTCTTTTGTTGGAAAGGTTTTGCTTGTTCGCTTGAATGAGGGACGTAAACTTCTTCAACAAAGTCGATTCGTAGTAAAACGATAATTCAAAATTGAAGTCGGCGTAATTTTTTTTCGACTGATGAATGTAAAGAACGCGGACATCGCTGCCCGCGTTCTTTTATGCTATTTATGGAGAGAACAATTAAGCTGTTTTACTTATCGGCCTTTCCGCCGACTTGGAACAGCGCGAATTCCATCTGGAAAACCTTGTCGCTGCCTTCGTCTTCTTCGGCGATGAGGGCGATTTCCTTGCGGAAGGCGTTGATGCGTTCCACAATGCGTTCGTACCCTTCCTGGCTGATACCGAGGGTAAGGCCTGAAATGTGACGCTTGCCCGGCGGGTCCCGGTCGATGGAGTCGGCGCCCATTTTGAGGCAGTTCTGGTGGTAACCGCGAAGTGCCAGTTTGGAGGTGCGGTCGCCGGTAGTGATGGCGCTTTCCGTCAGGATGTACTTTCCGTCCTCATCCTTCTTTATGAGTTGGCATTCTTCCAAAAGCTTGACGGATTGCTTTGCCTCGTCTGGCGTAATCTTCGGGTTTACCTGCTTGGCCAATGCGGCGTAGTCCCCGTCGAATCCAAACATGCCGATAAGGCTGCGGATAAACAGATGGCGGGGATGGGAATAAATCATGTACTGGGCGTGTCCCAACAGGTGTTGCTTTTCTGCGAAACGTACAACCTTGAGGACCGCCTGCATCTTTCCAAAGGCGGCATCGCGGTCTTCCGTAGTTTCCGCCTGGTTGAATTCCACCAGGGCTACGAAAAATTCCGTCTCGTGCTTGCCTAGGCGAAGGCCAGAAGCCACCTTGGGAATGCTCTGAGTGGAAAGGTTCTTTTCGCCGTTCATGACGCGGCTGATGAAATCCTTTGCCTTGAAACCGATCTTGTCAGAAAATACGCGCAGTGAGAAAGCAGGATTTGCTTCCTTTTTTGCGTTGTAATAATCCTTCAGAAATACGCGGTAATCCATGTATTCGAAGATTTTTTTCTGCTTTTTCTGTTCGGTCATGCTAAAAATGTAAGAAATTGCCGTCTAGATGGAATAGAGAAAATAATATTGCCGTTGTCTAGAAACAACGGTAAATAGCTGTCTTTTATAAAAATTGTTGTACTGACCATCACTTTTGGGTAGATTTGACAATGGTTGAGGACGAATGTGCTTTAAAATGCCGTTGTCCAGAAAAAGGAAAAATGGGAAATTCATATTAAAAAGGGATTTTTTATATGAAAAAAGGTGTTATGGGTAAAATGGTTGCAGGTATGGTTCTGGCCGGTACGTTCGGAGTGTCTCAGGCCGCCGTATCTGTAAGTGAAGTGGTGACGCTTCCTAACGATGTAAATTTGGGCGGTGGCGACAAGGTGGGTTCTCAGCTCATTGCCGCCACCTACAACGCAGGAAAGGGCCCCGGTGTTTGGATTGTGGCAGATGGCGGTTATCGCCTTTACCACAACGGTTCCTTGCTGGCCGAAGATAATCAGGCTGGCCGCGTCCGCTTCATTCCCATGACCTTGCTTCCTGGCGAAAACGCATTCTCCGTAGTTGGCGTCAATGGCGCTGGCGCTCCCGGTGTAATGGTGCAGATTGATGACCTGGACCGTTCCTATTACAGCGGCGGCGATTGGAAGGCAAAGACCAGCGTTGGCAACACCTCCTGGAAGAACAAGGGCCGCGATCTTTCCCAGTGGGGAAACGCTACCACCTTGACTTACGCCAACACCAAGATGCCTAGCGGTGCTGCCCTCAACGGATTTGCCCCTAATACTCAGGCCAAGTGGATCTGGACCGGCAGCGAATCCGACAAGAACGCCGTCCTGCTGTTTACTTTGAACTTGAAGGCCGAAGGTTTCGGTGCCGTAACCACCGGCGGTGACAAAGGTAATATCGTCATTGCAAAAGATTCTGCCGAAGTCCGCAAGTACCTGCAGTCCAATGATGCTGTGACCATTCTCGTTCCCGAAGGAACTTATGACTTCCGCCAGTTCCGTAATGCGGTTACCGAAGCTACCAGGCAGGGCCGTACTTGGTGCCGCACCACCTGTGGCGAAAAGAATGCGGTCACTGGCAAAACCAATACTTTCTACCGCATCGCCTTCCAGGCAAATTCCTGCTCCTCTCTGGGCGAGTCCGGCCTTGAAATCGTGAAGGAAAGCGACAATCTTCAGTCCTGGAGCAACTGGATTACCATCAAGGGCAACAAGAGCTTGATCGGTATGGGCCGTGGCGCAAATCTTCGTGGCGCATCCCTCAATAACCGCTGGAATGAAGGCGGTCACAATAACATCTATCGCAATCTGGCCATCTATGACGTGAACCCGCACCTGATCGAAGCGGGCGACGGCCTGGAAACTAGCGGCGACGCTTCTCACCACATCAAGAACTTCTGGGCGGACCATATCAGCTATAAGTGGATTTCTGATGGCATGGATATGGAATTCGTGGATAACGCTACCATTAGCTATACCGATCTGGATGGCGCCAATGAATATAACTGCTGGGGCACCGATCCTTATATGGCCCTTGTGGAAGACGCCCACCTGACTTACGCCAACAACTACTGGCACAATTCCTATGGCCGTGTTCCCAAGGTTACTGGCGAAACTAACGGCTCCCAGGTTCATATTTACAATCAGCTGGTGGACGGCAACCGCTTCTTCATCGCTGGCGCCAACGGCCATAGCTCTACAGCCAAGGCATACGTCCGCTACGAAAACAGCTACATCAAGAATGGCAACGGCTACTTGGCAGAATGGGGCGACAACGGCTACGTTTATTTCAGTGGCGTTACTTTTGACAATACCAAGCAGCAGCACCGCTATAACGGCACTGTGACTCAGGGCGTTCCCCAGGCTGCAACTTTTAATCCCTCTTACTCTTGGGAGAAGCGTACTGTAGCAAACCTGCCCACAGACCTTCCGAAGCTCACCGGTGTAGGCGGCCGCTACGGTTCCATGCCCTCTTATAACCAGGCATTTGGCATCAGCAAGAAGGCTGCAGAAGTGAAATTGAGCGCTCCCGCTGCAGGCGCAAAATATGACGTGGGCGCAGGTGTGCTGCTCACTGCTGCAAAGAGCGCAGGCGACGGTTCTGTAAAGAGTGTGGACTTCTACATCGGTAACGACAAGGTGGGCTCTGCAACCGCCGCACCGTTCCTGGTAACAGCCTCTGGCCTTTCCGCTGGCGTCTATTCCGCAGTCGCCGTGGTCACCGACAATAACGGCCTTACCCACATGTCTGAATTCGTGACCTTCGAAGTGGTTGGCGAAACTTACCCCGAAGTGGTCAAGTGCGGTGCAGGTTCCTCTAGCCAGTCCATTGAACTGGGCAAGCCCATTACGGATTTCTGCTACACTTGGACCGGTGCCGAAACCGTAAAGGCTGAGGGCTTCCCCAAGGGCATTACCACAACCATCGACAACGCCGCCAAGAAGATTTCCATTAGCGGAACTCCTACGGAAGCAGGTGCATTCTCCTTCAAGGTAAGCGCCACCAGCAACGATTCTACATTCACAAAATCCGGTAAGATTACAGTAACGGATCCCAACGCGCCTGCAAGCTCCAGCTCTGAGCCGGAAGTAGAATCCAGCTCCAGCGAAGTGCCGGACAGTTCCTCCAGCAGCGAAGCTGGTCCCGGTAGCGAAAATCCCGATGCAATCTTTGGCAATGCAGGTCTTGCAGTGAGCCAGCAGGCTGGCTACTACCGCATCTTCGACATGCAGGGTCGCCCCTTGTACTCCGGAGAACACAAGCCAAACAAGATGCCTGCTTCCCGAGTCATCGTGGTCGAATTCACGAAGGCCAACGGAACGATGCTTCGCCGTTACGTCCAGTTTTCCTCCTAACCAACCCAAAAGGCAGACCCATTCGGGTCTGCCTTTTTGTTTTACTTGCGGTGTGTTCCCGCAATCTTAATCTTTGATGCAACGGACGGAAGCTACGGTCTTTCCCACATTGTTCAGGGAAAATTTCGTCCGGACACCGTAGCCGCCATAGCCATTGGAACAGTCGTCGGACCCTTTCCTTGGATTAGGATATTTTTTTAAGGTGGGCTTTTTTTCCAGCATATTGATTTGGAAGATTTTTCCAGAACTGCTCCAGAAGTTTGCCACTTCAATGTCTATGATGGGACCTCCGCAACCTTCACGACATTCCGATCCCAGATTGAAACTGTTGGGACTGAATCCCCTGGCCGCAAATCCCACCAGGTCATATCCCTCGACCAGGTTTTTCATTTGAATTTGACATTTCTTCCATTCAGGAGAATTGTACTGAAAGCGGGGATTTCCATCGCTGTCGTAGTCGCATTCTGTTTCTGCTTCTACGATGCCCCAGGTGCCTTTCATCAAAGCCTGGTTTATGGTGATATGTTCGTTGTCGCCACGTTCATGATTCGCCTGACGGAGCAAGTTGTCCCAGTCGATGTCGCTGGGAAGTCGCCAGCCTTCGGGGCATGCTGTCTTGGCGTCTTCGAATAGGAATATGTTGAGACTGTCGGAGAAGGAACTATAGCAGACTTCTCTGCCTTTGGTGCCGAGCTGAGCCCTGGTAGAAAGATTTTCTGCCATCCAGGTCTTGTTTCCTATCTGCACGGTCTTTATGGAGTTTCCGTCCTGGATTTTTTGAGAGAATGCGCTGGTCGAGGCTAGCAGGGATAAAAAAAGAAACTTTGTTAATCTATTCACGAAAACTCCTGTACTAGTTTTTTTCCGTTGAATCCGCTTCCGGATTCGGTTTTTCCGGACGGGCCGTCTCTACGGAATCCAGCATTCGTCTTGCCTGTTTTGCCATCATGTCGTTGCCGTTCATCTCGATGACCTTTTTCAGCCGGTTAATGCCGTCCTGGAATTCAATCTTGTTGTTGACGCAGATTTCACCAAGGATAAACAGGGCGCGCCTTGCAAAGTTTGCGTCCTTTTCTAGGGATAGCCCTTTTTTCAACAGAAGGATTGCTGCTTCCGGGGAATTTTTGGATCTTGCGATTTCGCCCCATTCTAGCCACTGGTTGCTGGAAAAGTCAACATAGAGGGACGGACTTGTAATTCGTTCGGCAAGGCCCTTTACAAGCGCCGTATCTACGGGGTGTTCCTGCAATAGTGCGTTGAATGTCTGGCTCAGGATGCGGTGGGCCTTTTCGTGCATGCCTTCCTTGGCGGCCTTGAATCCTTCTTCGATGGAGGCTCGAGTCTTTGCCTTTCGCTCGGCCATGGGATTGCGCTCCGCATAGCTACGGAGCCTTTCTTCCAGGGCTTCCGCAGCTTGTTCTGCCTTGGATTTTTTTCGGGTTTCAATCTTGATACCAGCCAGGGCGCCAAGAGCGAATAGTACCGGGGAGAGGACTGTTACCGCCCCGTAGAGTCCCGGATTCATAAACCAGTTGGTGGCCATGTCCAGCATTAGACCTGCAATAGAAACACCCTTGATCCATTGAGGCAATTCAAGGCGTTTCGGTGCAAATGCGGTTGCTCCCAGCAAGAATGCCAGGGGCAGGCTCATTCCCATGTAGCGGTCATTGATATAGGGGTTAAAGAAGCTGGTGGAAACCGTGATGTCTACCAGGATTCCTCCGATTACGATAGCGCCCAGAGTTGCCCCCAGGAGTATGAAGGGGGTCCAGCGGCGTCTCAGCTGGACCACGGCGAATACGGAGAATGCGGCAAAAATGATATAACTAAAAATACTGGGTGAAAGAAGCCAGCTGGTGGCTATATTTTCGATGTTTCCCATCTTGGGATTATAGGCCATGTTGTAGCGAAGGAACTGCTGGGTATATTTTCGAATGTGCTGTTCCTGGGTCTTTTCAAAATCCTTTTCGGTAGGATAGGATCCCCGTTCCTGGGCGAACTGATCCTTGCCGCCATATTCCCACCATTCGCGGTATTCCTTCTTCATAGCCTCCACCCGCTCTTCAATGATGAGAGGCTGGTTCTGGGAAAGGTACTTTTCCCGGTAGCTTAGGAATTCCTCGTTTCGCAGTTTTTCCGTGGGCTCAAGACCTACGGCGCGGAATTGTTCAGCGCCAGCTTCCTTCCACCACTGGTCAAAAGTCTTCTCGATGTTTCTTTCGCGGCTGTACTGCTTGATATAGGGAGAAAGCCCCGTAATGGCATTGAAGATGCCGATTCCTAGGATAAGCAGCAGAACGACGTAGTGCGTTGGCTTTAGCTTGCGAGCCTTGGAGAATATTTTCTTAATAAGATTTTGCTTGTCACCCATAGTTTCATTCCCTGTATACAGGGAATATATATACCCGCACAGGGAAATGCAGAAAAATAAAGAATTTTTTAGAAATCTCTAGTGATTGTATTCACGGAGCTGATTCCAGAGGAAGTCCGTGTTTACGTCCCGGTAGCCCTGGGCGTTGACCTGCTCGCGAAGCTTGTGTGCAATCTCGAAAAGATTGGGGCTGTTCTGCATGCGCTCAAAGCTGTCCAGTTGGGTAAGGCTGTCGATCCATTGGGCTAGATAGGGGAACCGGGAATCCTCAAAGCAGTTTTCACGACCGCGCTTGATGTATTCCAGATAGCGGTCTGTAATGCGGTAGTTGTCCTCGGTGAAAATCTGCATTGCCTTGGGAAACAGTTTCTTTCCTGTCAGGTATTCATGGACAATCACTCCGTAGCTAAAGTAGTCCACAGACTGGGAAAGGTTCTCTCCCATCAGGGACTGTTCCGGGGCGCTATAGTAGGGTGTAATCTGTCCGCCGTATTCGGTAATGGTTTCCCGCATTTTGGCCTGCGCGTAACCGAAATCGCAAATGAGAATCTTGTGGTTGTTCTTGTGTTCCGGATTCTGGCAGAGCAGCAAGTTCTTCGGCTTCAGGTCCTTATGGACCACCTGGTAGTAGTGCAGCTGGCTAATGGTATTTGCCAGGTAGGCAAGCTGAGCGACCCGATGCAGGACCTCGTCATCAGAAAGACCTTCCTTGAAAGTCTTATCCAGGGAACAGCCCTTGATGAATTCCATTTTTAGGTAAGGGTGCCTTCCGGCAATGCCTCCGCCCATGCTCTGGACTACGCCCTCGATGTTGGTGGCGTGAATCAGGTTGTTGATGCGGATTTCGTCCTGGAAGGCGCTCAGCAGCATGTTCAGACGGTGGATGCGGTTTTTCCCGGGAGGAGCCCAGTACTTGCAGATTTTTACCACTATTTCCTGCTCCGCTTCCTTAAGGGCGGTCTGGGGTTTTTCGATCCAAAACTTTGCCCTGTATAGGTTATTCGTACCTTCAAGGGTCAAGGGCTCTATGAGCTTGATCTGTTGGATAGAGCCGTTATGCATGAACTTCGGATTCTGATCGAACCAACGCTGGTATTCCTCCATTCTGTAGTTGGGGCGCATTGCCAGGTTTCGTGCTACACGATCGAGAGTTTCTGCAAGAAAATTACGGAGCATGTCCCAAAGATAATTTTTTCGTCCAACGAAAAAAGGTGCAGCATTGCTGCACCTCTCCTTTTGTGGTATTTATTCTTCCGGACTAACCTTTGGACTGCGTTTCCAAAGCATCTGTAATGATTTTGTAGGCTTCATCCACATCGTCGCAGAAATGGAACAGGTCCAGGTCTTCCTTGTTGATCATGCCAGTTTCTACGAAGTAGTCCCAGTTTACCATTTTCTTCCAGAATGCACTTCCAAACACGACGATGGGCATCTGCTGGGCGTACTTGTTTGTCTGTACCAGGGTCAGCATTTCAAACAGTTCATCCATGGTACCGAAGCCGCCGGGGAAAGCCACCAGGGCGCGGGCCTTCTTCAGGAACCAGTATTTGCGGACGAAGAAGTAACGGAACTGCAGGTTCAGTTCGTCATCGATGTAGGGATTGGGGTGCTGCTCAAAGGGAAGCTTGATGTTAAGTCCGATAGACGGGGTACCCACATCATTTGCCCCGCGATTGCCCGCCTCCATGATGCCCGGACCGCCGCCAGTCATGATGGCGTAGCCTTCCTTGCGCTTGTTGGCCCACTTGCCGAGCTTTGCACTCAGTTCCCGTGCGGCGTCGTAGTATTCGGCGACATTTTCCAGAGATTTCAGTCGGGCAATTTCCTTCCTGTTCTTTGTCGCCTTGAGACGCTTCTTGATTTCGCTCATGGGAAGCGTACGGGCGGAACCGAAAAATACGATCGTGTTCTTGATTTCTTCCTGTTCAAAAACCTGGTGGGGACCTAAAAATTCAGAAAGAATTCGGATGGGGCGGCCAATTTCGCTGTCCATGAATTCTGCATTATGGTACATCATCTGGCCCACGGCGGGGTGAAGCATTTTTTTCTTTGCCATAGGTAACTCCTCAAAAAGGGGATTAAAAGTCGTTTTTTCATAATATATGCTCTAAAATGCAAATTAGCCTTAAAAATTTTGGGATAATTATCCGAATTGGAATAAAAACTTTATATTTAGGGCATGCTCGTAAAAATTTGGACTGACAGTTTTATCATTACCGGCGAAATCGACACCCTGCGTGACGAACGCCTTACGGATTACATCCGCGAAAACAAGGACTTCATTGCCGTGACTCAGGTGCGAGTCAGCGACCGTTCGGAAAAGGATTTGTTCCGCACACATTTCTTGAATGTCAGCACAAGGCACATCGAAATTATTCTTCCTGCTGAATAAGCCCGTAGTCGAAAGTTAAAGTGACTCCAGTCGGCAAGATCAGGTCGAGGTCTGGAATCTATAGGCATTGCTAAAGCCCGTTCGTGGGAAGCGTTGGGTTTGAGCTAACGACATTCTGTATCAAATAAAATAAGCCGCCCCTTCCGGAGCGGCTTAAACTGTTTGGTAGCTGTTGTCGATTACAGGAAGAACCAGCCCATCTGAGCTTCTGCCTTCAGGCCGACATCGGTTCTAGAACCGTCAAAGGCGCCTTCAGACCAGGAATACATCCCAATGGACAGACCTGCCTTAGCGGTAACATAGAAATGGTCGGAAATTTCAGTGCGGAAGCCGCCCAGCAGGTTGATTTCGATGAGGGACTTGTCTTCAATGACAAGGCCGGTGGCTGCGTCAAAATCGTTGGCCAGACCTGCGTAAATGATTTCTGCACCTACGGAAATGGGCAGCAGCTTCTTGGTCAGGAAGAAGTCGAAACCAGCACCAATGGTAAGTGCGGTGTAGTCATCCTGGTAGCCAATGTTGTTGACTTCGGTTTCACCGTGCATGTTGAGACCGAGGATCAGGCTTGCTTCCATGTCGGAGGAAATCTTATAGGTGATATAGAATTTCGGGTCGCCATTGAATGCGCTGACCATGTCCAGCTGGAAGCCGAGAGTTCCGGAACCAGCATCCACTGCAACGCGGGGTTCACTCTTCGTAGCCTTCTTGGCGGCCTTGGGAGCGGGAGCTTCTTCCTCCTCCTCTTCTTCTTCCTCTACAGCGGCTTTCTTGGCCGGCTTCTGAACTTCTTCAGTTTCTTCTTCGTATTCGTCTTCATCGTCCTGGGCGTAGCTGTAGGAACACATGGCCATGGCCGTGAGGGCGGCAATAAACATTTTCTTCATAAGTAACTCCTTAAATTTTGCCTTTGAATATACTTTAAAATTTTCAAATTCAAAAAAACAAAGGCATTTTAACACAAAAAAGTGTTGAACATTGCCTGATTTTGGAAAATATTTGCAAAATGGCGGGTTTCTCTGGACGATTTGAGTCCATGAACGAAGAATATTTTCGTTTTTTTTTAGCTTGCATAATCTGGATACTTTACCATGGGAAAATGTCTCGATGAAAAAATTGATCCTGTCTGCCATAATCGTTTTGTTTTTGCTGTCATTCTGTTTTGCAGGTGGTAATGTCGGGCTTAATGAGGAAACTTTTCTTTTGTTGAGCTCGTCCGAAGTTTCTCCGCAGGATTTTTCTGAACTTTCTACAGCGGACTTGCGCATTTTAAGAAATTCCATTTTTGCAAGGCATGGCTACAAGTTCAAAAGTAAAGACTTGAGGGATTATTTCGGCAAGTATTCCTGGTATAAGTCTGAATTTGATAATGTCTCGGATAAACTGTCGGTTGTCGAAAAAAAGAACGTGAATATGTTGTCCAGTTTAGAAAATGGATCTTCTAAGGTTCCTCTGTCTGGGGGAGAGAATCTTTTCATGTACATTTCAAAAAAGGACGTGGCAAAGGTCAGGAAAATCCTTTCTGTCAATAAATCTGCGGTTCATCAAAGGTGCAAGATCACTCAAAAGAAAAATGGATGTTTTCTGGATTACTCCTCAAGGAACGACGCCATGCCGGAAACATCTTACGAGGCGTTAGCTCCTTGGGATACGGTTGTCTACACACCTTTGTATCTTGCTGTGGTATCGGGCAGCGTGGAAATAGTCCGCGCATTAATCGATGCTGGGGCAGATGTGAACGAGAACAGCAATGATATTTTTGAATGCGTTCTTATGGAAGGTGGAAGTTATAATTATGAGGCTTGCGAGAAATCGCCTCTGGATGGAACCTCTGTATTTGAGTTCAGTAAGGACAATCGTTATAGCTCTCGAGTACCGGTTATAAACAAATGGGAAATTGCCAAACTTCTTGTTGAAAAAGGTGCAAAGCCCGTTCAGCATAATGCAGAGTATTTTGTGACGGCTAAAGGTTTGCCCGATCAGCAAACACTGACCTTGATGAAAACTTTTGTACAAGCAGGATTGAAGGATTTTCCCGTTTATACATCGAATGAATTCGGAGAATCCTTCTCGGTGCGGGGTGTTCCCAATTGCATCGTAAATAAGGCTCTGGACGCTCATAAACCTAAAACCGCAGATTTTCTTCATAAGAATGGCGCGAAGAAAATTCAGAGAACAGAAGAAGAATCTGGTTATGAATGTTGCGTTGAGTTAGATCCCACAACAGGGGAATGTCCCTACGGAATGCCCGCAGGAACCATCAAGGTGTTTTATGATGATGGTTCTTCCGAGGAATTAAAATGGAACCAGGTTGCAGGCTATTGCGCCGGGTAAACAAACGCGAAGCGTTCGGAAGGACCGCTTAAAAATTTAATGAAATAAGCCTGCAATGTAGTCTATGGAATGCGACCAACCAGCATTTTCCGAAAAATCCCCAATTCATGTAGAACGCGGTTTGTTTGTTGGAGTCCGACCGACTCCGGCGCAGCCGGGTGAAGCCGAAGGCGTAGCGGAGGAAGGAACCAATAAACAAACGCAAAGCGTTCGAAAATGAATCCCCTAAAAATCCATTGCAATTTTCTTGATGAGGAATTTGCGGGTTTCGTCATCCACCTTCTTGGGGTCGTATTCCTTACCCAGAAGGCCTGCATAAATGTTGAAGGGACTGGCCGTTCCGCCCATCTCATTGCACTTTGCCTTTACCAGGATGGTCTTGCCCTGAATCTGCAAATCAAGAATGTGTTCGTTCAAGTTGATTTCCTGACCGCGGTGGTTTAACATTACGGGGAGGGTCTTGTTTTCGAACATGTTCCTAATCTTTTCTGCAGCGTCTTCCTGCAATTCGTCGGGGGTAAAGCTGTAAATCATGGCCTTGGGGAAATGCTTGGAAAGCTTGTCCTGCAAGGGCTCGATGTTCACGATTTCCATGCCGCGGGGGAAAGGAGCAGAAAGTTTCTTCATGGTTTCGGGGAGGCCTTCCTTGGAAATGTCCAGAGGCTTCAGAAGTTCCACGCTGATGATTTCACAGTAGGTTTCAAGACCCAGGGGCAAAGCGCCCATGTTCACGATGCGGGGCTTGGGGCTGAAGCCTTCGCTAAACTTGATGGGAATGCCTGCGCACAGGAAGGTGCGTTCGAAGAAGCTCAGCATGTTGTGGTGGGGCAGGAAACGGCTAAGGCCCGTCTTCTTGAAGGTGATCTTGTAGCTGAAGCAGTCCTTCTGCTTGGGGCGACGTTCCGCCACCAGTTTCTTGATTTCTTCGGGAGTACGGCTGGGTGCGGCGTGACGCACCGGGTTGTCTGCCAAATGGATTTCTGCGCCAAAGCCCGGAATACCGCACTTCTGGCAGTCGCCCCACTTGCAGTTGGGCACGGGTGCGGAATCTTCCTTGAAAGCTTTTTCCCATTCACGGCGCAGGTACTGCTTGGTGGTTCCTGCGTGGATAAAGTCCCAGGGGAATACTTCTTCCTTTTCGCGGGTGCGGTAGACCCAGCTGGTGTCGTAGCCGCATTCTTCCCAAACCTGGAGCCAGGTGTCGTAATTGAAACGGTAGGCGTCGCTTTCAAAGGTGAGCCCCTTCTTGTAGGCAGCATAAATGACAGGTGCCAGGCGTCGGTCGCCACGGCTATAGACAGCTTCCAGGTGGCTCATTTCCCAGCCGGCCCAGTTCACCTTTACGTTGGGGTGCTTAAAGAAGCGCTCGCGAACAAAGCGGATGTGCTTCAGGGCGGTTTCCTTATCCATGAAGGGAGCCCACTGGAGGCCGGTAAAGGACTTGGGAATGAGAATGCCCATGGAAACGGCAATCTGGCAGCCTCGCAGGTACTTGCGGCCAATCTTTACCAGGTTCTCGATAAGCTGGCAGAAGGCTTCCATGTCTTCCAGGTTTTCGGTGGGGAAGCCAATCATGGTGTACAGCTTAATCTTGTTGAAACCGCTGGAGAATGCATGCTCTGCGGCGTTGTACATGTCCTGGTCGCTGATGGTCTTGTTGATCATCTTGCGGATTCGTTCGGAGCCGGTTTCGGGAGCGAAGGTGGCGCTGCGACCGCCCTTCAGTGCAGAAATTTTCTGTGCAAGAGTTTCGCCGAAGGCGTTGACGCGAATAGAGGGGAGGCTAACATCAACGGTGTCGAAGAAAGGATCATCGATGATGGAGTCGGTGAGACCTTCCACCGGCTTGTAGTCTGCGGTAGAAAGACTGAGCAGGCCCAGTTCGCGCTCGCCGGTAGCCTGGATGCCTTCCTTGGCGATTTCAAGAACGTCGTCGGGATCTAGCTCGCGGCATGGGCGGTACCAGACACCAGCCTGGCAGAAACGGCAACCTTGAGCGCAACCGCGCATGACTTCCACGCTGAAGCGGTTATGGACCAGCTGCATGTTGCCAATGAGGTTCTTGACAGGGTAGTTCTTGCGGTCCATGACGGGGATGAACTGGCGGCGTACTCCGTTTGTCTTTTCGTACATGCCTGTTGCAGGTTCCGCGGGTACGATGTCACCAAATTCATTTACGACAGTGGGCACCAGGCTCGGAATGTATACGCCGTCGATTTTGGATAAATTCTCAAGAATCTGCTTACGCTTAAGTCCCGCCTTGCGGCCTTCGCCCACGCAACGCAGGAACTTGATAATCATTTCTTCGCCGTCGCCGATCATGAAGGCGTCAAAGAAGTCCGCCACCGGTTCGGGGTTTGCCATGGCGGGGCCACCCGCTACAACGATAGGATCTTCTTCTTTACGGTCTTTACTCCAGGTACAGACTCGTGCCAGGTCCAGGACATAGGGCACATTGGTAAAGTTCAATTCGGTCTGAAGCGTCATGCCCAAAACTTCGAAGTCCCTGACAGGCGTGTAGCTTGCATAGCTATACAGGGGAATGTCGTACTTCTCCATTTCTCTCGCCATGTCTTCCCAAGGGGCGAAGCTTACTTCGCACAGCAGGTCTGGTTCCCTGTTGATGACATGATAAAGGATTCGAATGCCGTTGTTGCTCATGCCGATTTCATATTTGTCGGGGAACACAAAGGCCATGCGGCAGAGCATCTGGCTGTGATTTTTAACCACGCTGTTGGCTTCTCCGCCCATGTAACGGGCGGGGGATTCGACGGCAGGGAGGGCAAGGGCAATCTTATCGAGAATAGTCATGGAATCAAATTTAGAAATTAACTGCTGTTCATCGTTGATTATTGTATATCAATCGTCTATTTTGCGATTGGTCTATGCCACAGCGACTTTAAAAAGGTAAATTTGAAGTTATGACTATCATTACCTATATCATTTGGACCGTAGCCTTTGTGATCGGTGTCGTTGTTTCATTCCTTGTTTCCGAGGAAACATTTCCCCTTGCCGGCAAGTTTGCTTTTATGGGGGCCTGGGGAGTCGTCCTTGGATTTGTTCTCTACACGATTTTCAGAAAAAAGTTGGAACGGATCGAGGCTGATTTTACCGAGAATCTGAAATCCCTGAAGGAATCCAAGATCGATGGCGCCTTTGGCTTTGCCATGAACGACCTGCGCCCGCATGAAGAGCCGGAAGTTCCGGCCCCGGAAAAGGCGGAACTGCCCAAAGGAGCGCTCTCTGTGCAGGAAGCCCTGAACCAGATGAATCAGGAGGCTTTCTCTGTGGGCATCCCTCAGGAACCCTGGAAAAATTTCTCTCGTGCGATATTGAAGGACCGTCCCTTTGCCGAAGTCCTGAAATCGATGGAAACCTTGTTGCCCCGGATGTTTCCCAAGGCTTCTGGCGTGCTCTATATGTATGCAGGAACACAGACTGATCTTCACAAAGTCTTTTCCTTCGGCGATCAGGTCATTAGCGATGATGCTATCCATCCGGGTGAATGCGCTAGCTTTGATGCAGGAGATATTGTCATATCGGACTTCTCCAAGCCTAATCTGACAGGGGGCTGCACCCACCTTCATCATCATCCCCAGGGGGTGGCTTTCTGCGCTCCTATAGAAGGCTTTGAAGAACATTTTGGTATTCTCTCCTTGCAGACGGATGTCTTGCCGGATCAAGAAAGCGTCGAAGATTGGCATACGAAGGTTAGCGTTGTTGCTACAACTTTCGGACTTTATGTGGCAAACCAGAACCTGAATGTCCGTTTCAAGCAGCAGAGTATTCGTGATACTTTGACGGGCCTCTTTAACCGCCGTTACATGGAGGAGTCCCTGACTCGCGAGGTTTCTGCAGCCATTCGACACAAGACGCCCATCGGCCTCATCATGATTTACCCCGACCAGGTGACAGATATTCAGAATAGCCAGGGTCGACATGCAGTGGAACAACTTTTATGGGAGTTGGGGCAGCGTCTACCGGGATATATCCGTAACGAAGACATCCCCTGCCGTTATGAAGGCGAAGTGTTCTGCGTAATCTTGCCGGGTGCCGATTTGCAGATTACACGCCAGCGCGCCGAAAAGATTCGCAACGAGATTTCCCAGTTGCAGATAGCCTATGGCGATGGCATTTTGTCGACAACCTTGAGCATGGGTGTCTCCGTCATGCCGGCACATGCAAGCGATGCTGCGACACTTCTCTACGCTGCCGAAGCTTCCATGCAATACGCAGTCCAGGCAGGGGCAAATCGCGTGATTTTAGCAGATGTACTTTCCCAGCGGTAAAAGGATTGTGTTAGGAGTTTAAGCATGAATCAAAATAGAATTGAAAAATTTGCAGCCCGTTATGTGAATTTCGCGGAAAAACACAAGTGGAAGTGTCTGCTGGTCATTATAGCAATTCTAGTCCTGAGTCTCATTCCTACGGCGACCAAGCTGAAAATTCATACGGACCTTGCCACGCTCTTGCCGAAGGACACCCCCAGCGTTATAGCCCTTGAGGAATCCTACAAGCGGTTTGGTAGCACCGACCGTTTTATGATTGCCATCCAGTCAAAGGATCCCTACCTGGTAGCGCGCCTTCAGGATAGTGTCCAGGCCTATATTGATGCAAACTGGCAGGATGACATCATTACGAGACCTCAGGTAAAGAATGATAACAGTTTCTTTACCCGTAATGCCCTGATCTACTTGCCGACAGAACACCTGGAACGCATTCGCGACAATCTGGAAGATATCCAGCTGGAAATCGGACGCAAGAATGGTCCTCTAGTGGTCGACCTTCTGGATGATTCCGGCGATGGGGGAGATTCCACAAAGGCGGAAGCTCCTAGTGTATCCAAGAAGGAACGTGTCTGGTTTGACGCCAATCTGCCTCAGGCTCTTGGACTTCCCGATGAAGCCGCGGATGCCTTCGAGTCCTTCTTCAAGAAAAAGGATGAGACTGCTAAAGCTTCCAAGGATGATGGTCCCAAGCGCAATGTCCCCAAGGACCTGAAGACCCGCCTTATCGGCGAGGACAAGCATGACTCCACCCTCTTTAACGGGGTGGTGCAGTGCAAGCTGACCCGTCCATCTACCGATGTGGACTTTGTTAAGCATATCCTTCTCCGCTCCGATACTTTGTTGGCGAAGTTTAAGGATGTTGACTATGGTCAGCCTGTTCTCATGACCGTAGAAGGCTCCTATGAAGGTCTGAACGAAGTGAACGATATCATGAGCGACAGTACCATTTCCATGGTCATTGCGGTAGTATTGATTTTTGTGATTGTGGCCGTATTCTTCCGCAGTCCCATCAAGGCTCCGCTACTGATGCTTGCGCAAGTTCTCCTGGCATGTTCCCTGGCCATGTGCTTTACCACATTCTACTATGGTGCCCTGAATCCCTTTACGGTACTTGTTGCAAGTATTATTCTCGGCATGGGCGTGGACTATTCCATTCACTTCATGGGAACCTGCCAGCGTTGCTATACGGAGTGCGGCGATCTTAAGCTTGCAATGGAAAGAACTGTTGCAAAACTTCTGCAGCCCATGGCTCTGGCAGCCCTTACAACCATTGCCGGTCTTCTCTCCCTACTCATCGCCAAGTTTGTGGGTTTCTATGAATTCGGTGTGATTTCTGCAGTGGGTATTTTCTTTAGTTTTGTGTCGGCCATGCTTGCCATGCCTGTATTCATCTTTGTTGCCGGAGGTCTTCCGCCAAAACCCCAGAACACCTTCTTCCCCAAGACCTGGGACGATAATCGCATCAAGGGCTTCTTCAAACATGGTGCCGTGGTGGCTGTCATCTTTACGGTCGTCATTGCGTTCTTCCTGCCGAACCTGGAATTTGAATACAACTTCAAGAACCTCCGTCGTCCTCCCAAGGAAGATGTGGAAACGGTCAAGAAGTCCATTAGCACGGGAAATGCCCTGGCCTCAAACCGTAAGAGTTCTACGCCTGCAGCGGTCATGGCCACTCGTCCGGAACTTCTGGATTCCCTGTATGACACCCTGATGGTCCGCATGCATCAGGAACATGATTCCACCCTTCGCAGCTTCCTTACCTTAAAGACCTTCTTGCCGTCCGAGGCGGATCAGAGCGCTCGCATGGAAGTCATCGAGGAAATTCGTGAACTGGCGGAAGCCCGTGTTTTTGACCGCGCCACAGGCGAGGACAGTTCCAATATTGCAAAGCTCCGCGAGCTTGCCGAGGAAGTGCACCCCTTCACCGTAGATTCCCTGCCGGAATGGGCTACCGACCTGCTTCGCGAAAAGGACGGTTCCGTAGGTAGAATCGGCTTTATCTATGGACGCTACAACAGTTCCGATGCCCGGGAGGCTGCCGCCTGGCAGGACCGCTTTGGCAACTGGGAATTTGGTGGCGAGAAACTGAAAGTGTTCAGCAGTCAGTTTATCCTAGCCGATGTGGTTCGTGCGGTCAAGTTTGATTCAGTCCGTATGGCCTTTGTGGTGCTGATCGTCATTATCCTGATTCTTGCCTTCTCTCTTAGAAAACTGAGCTTGGTGGTTATTTCTGCAAGTTCTCTGATTATGGGCCTTCTATGGAGTGCGGCCCTTCTTGGCCTGCTGAACTACCTATTTGGCGTAGGTCACATTGGCATTTACAATGTGGTGGTTGTTCCCGCGGTTCTTGGCCTCGCCATCGACTCGACCATTCACCTCCTGGTGGGCTGGACTCAGGACAAGGGAATGTCTGTCCGTACGCTGGTGGATAATATTGGCCGTCTGGTCATGGCAAGTTCCGTGACAACCGCTGCAGGTTTTGCCGGCGCCCTGGGCGTGGAACACCGTGGCTTGCGTACCATTGGTGAACTGGCCGTCACGTCAATTCTTGCGTTCCTGGTGGCGTCCCTTATCTTTACCATCTTCTTTAGCATCCTTTTCCTAAAAAGAGAAAAGGAGTAAGGAACAGTCCCTTTGACGAAGGCGGGCCCTGCGGCTCGCCTTTTTTGGTATACCAGCGCAGAAATCCAGCGCGAAAAATGTTAATCATGAGACTACAGAATTTCTGAGTATGGATGTCGAATGATTAACGGAGAGGGGGTCCATGGGGAGGGGAAGCTCTCTCAGGCGGTAGAGGGAAAGAATCCAGCGCGAAAAATGTTAATCATGAGGCTACTGAAGTTCTGAGTATGGGTGTCGAATGATTAACGGAGAGGGGGTCCAGGGGGAGGGGAACCCCTCCCCATGCGTCATAAAAAGAACACCCCGGCTTGCGCTGGAGTGTTCTTTTTGGGGGTTAGGAGGAGAACAAAGAGTTCTTGAACTCAAAGATATGAAAATCCAGTGGGGGAGGTACATTTTTTTTGCATCCCCTAAAAACAAGTGTTGTGAATTTCTCAATGATACCCATTATGCCGACAACAGGGAGGTGGGCTTAACCCGTTGAACATCATATAGTTACGCAATCCTTGTTGCGTTTCGTTTCGTTTTTTACTACATTTCACAACATGAAGAAGTTTATTGCTCCTATTGTGTTGTTTGTCCTTGCCGTGGCCCTGGTCGTCTACCTGGGTGGCGGTTTCGGCGGATCTAGAACCTCCTTTAATCCGGAGGCGTACCTTACGACCCGGGCTAAGGTGGATTCTCTGGAAATGGCCCTTTGGGAAGCCCAGAATGGGACAAATGGCCTAAATCAAGCTGAAATTCGTGAAGAACTGGATGCCGCCTGGGAATCGCTCCAGCGTATGCGTTCCGATGAGGTTTCCGAGATTTCCCAGCCTGTCGCTGATGCGGATGTTGAAGGTGAACCGGTTCAGGAATCTGAAGCAAAGTCTGCAAAGAATGATGGATTCTCATCGGATACGATAGTGTGGATCGCAGGTGGAGCAATTGCGGTAATACTGTGCTTTGTCATTTTGTTCCTTATTTTCAAACGCCGTAAGGATACCTTGACCCGACAGATGGAAACGCTCAAGTCAGAGTCCCTGCCCAAGGAATCCGAAGACCAGGAAATTTCCTTTACTCCTCCTCAGCCCCGTCCCAGGAAGACTTCCATTATTGCAGACGCGGAGGCCTACGCTGCCCGGAAGCGTGAAACCCAGGCACAGCAGGTTCAACCCAAGGCCGCCCCCGCTCCGGAGTCTAGTCAGGCTCCGAAGGCGGAACAGAAGGTTGCCTTTGAAGATGAAAACGGGGTGCCGGAAAACAAGATCTTTACAGAAACTCCGGGCGGCAAGCCCACCCTTCGTCCAACAGCTAGGGAACGTATTACCTCTGCGATGAAGAATCTTTCCGACGTCTTAAGGGCTCCCCGCGGTCTTTCCAGGGAACGCACCATGAAGCTTCGTGCCCAGAGCCGTAATTCTACGGGCGACCCCAATCTGGGGGGGAGCAATCCCCTGGAAACCTCCCGTTTCGATCGTGAGGCAACCGAAAAGGTTAAGATCCTGCAACTGTCCCGTCGAGGATTCCCTGCATCCGCCATCGCCTCTACCCTTAAAATTTCCCAGGAGAAGGTGGAATCCATTATCAAGGAATCCTTAGGCTAGCATGCGCTATCGATTTCGGTGCGAATACCTGGGAAGTGCCTTCTATGGCTGGCAGGCCCAGAATGAAGGCGGCAAGACCAAATTTGTAACGGTTCAGTCAACTTTGGAAAAAGCCTTTTCGACGGCTTTACGGGTCCCTGTCCGCATTTGGGGGTCCGGTCGTACCGATACGGGGGTCCATGCCCGCGGTCAATGTTGTCATTTTGATTATGATGGCGATCTTGATCTAGGTAAGACTGTCCGGTCTGTGAATGGACTGACCCAGCGCCTAGTCCGCATTCGTGACCTGGAGCCTTGTGCCGCCGACTTTAACTCCCGGTTTGACGCGACCTGCAGGTATTACCAGTACACGATTTTTACCCGTCCAGTCGCGCTTATGCGTGATTTTGGCTGGGAGTGCGGTTCTCTGGGCCTTGACCTTGGCCTTATGGCGAGGGAAGCGGAATCTTTCCTGGGCCATCACGATTTCATTGATTTCTGCATTCCTAGAAATGACGGCAAGCCTACGGATTGTATCCTTACTGAATTTCGGCTAGAACGGTTGAATGACTGGAGCGTCATGTTCCACATCAGGGGGAACCGTTTCCTCCATCGTCAGGTGCGGGCCATGGTAGGGACTTTGTTTGACGTAGGCCGCGGCAAGCTCCCTCCAGGAACGGTAAACCAGATTTTCGAAAAAAAATTTAAGGGAGAGCGCACATGGGCTCCCCCTCAGGGTCTTGTTCTCGAGAATGTAGAATACAAGGATTACTAAAAGTTCCCTTGCGATATTCCATTAGGACCTTGAACTATTCAATCAGGTCTTCGAGTGATTTCCTCAGTTCCCCGAGCTTGTCGAGGGGCTCAGGGGACTATGCACCCTTTTCAATGGCGTTGATCATGTCGCGTACAGCGCGGTCAATACCGACCAGGGCGGCCTTGCTCACGATGCTGTGGCCAATTACAAGTTCCTCGATGCCCTCAATTGCCGCGATGGGACCGACATTTCTGTAATTCAGTCCGCGTCCAGCCTTGACACGTAGACCGTACTTACGGGCAAGAACGGTCATGTCCAACAGGGCGGAAAGTTCTCGGTCCACTTCCTCCTTGCTGCCGAGGCTACAAGATGTTGCGTACCTTCCCGTGTTCAGTTCGATAAAGTCAATACCTAGTTTCTTTGCGGCTTTCACCTGCTCTGTTTCCGGGTCGATGAATACACCGACGGAAATGTCATTGCTCTTGAGAGTCATGATCGCCTTGGAAAGTTCGGTAACTTTCGCTGCGACATTAAGGCCGTCCTCGGTTGAAATTTCGGTATGAATTTCGGGAACCACGGTAACGGAATCGGGCTGGTTGTTAATTGCTGTCTGGACCATTCCCGGGAAAAGTCCCATTTCCAGGTTCAGCTTTGTCGCAACCGTTGTGCGCAGCTGTTCTATGTCGCGGTCCTGAATATGGAGCTTGTCCTCGCGAAGGTGTGCCGTAATGCTATCGCATCCGGCCAACTCTGCAATGAGTGCCGCGGCGACGGGATCCGGTTCGCGAAACTTTCGTGCTTCGCGGATGGTCGCAATATGGTCAACGTTAAAGCTAAGCTTGACTGTCATACAAACTCCTTATCAATATGTCATAAAGGTAGATAAATTTACAAGGGTAGTTCCCTGCTTTTCCATTTTTTTTGAGAGCTCCTCGACAAGATTTATGGACTCCAGTTTTAGAGGGAGAATCATCGTGGCAAGTCCGTTCTTGCTTGCTTCTCTAGTCTTTGAGTTCACATAGTCCTGTAAGGAACTGTGTTCAGGATTATAGGGGGTAGCCACCTTGCAGAAAATACGCATTCCCTTGCAGACATCATGGATTTTTGACTGTTTGTTTTCTGTGATGTCCAAAAACCAGAGGTTGTTCTTTTCCGCAGGATTCAAGATTGCCTTCAGGAGCTGTGTATGCTCCATGGCCTGTTCTCCGAACCTGGTTGCAATGCCCCTTGCGTCTGGAATCAGTTTTTTGGCGTCGGTGATGACCGTTGCGATCTGGTCTTCCGTGTGATGGATTCGCAAGGGTCTGTACTTAAGGTGGGCCTGGTATAATCGTGTGGATTCCATTGTTAGCCACAAGATAATTTCCTTGTTCTGAATTCTGTCAAGGTCTGGATAGAATGTTTCGTTCATGCCAAAGGGCTGTACGAGCAGGTCGTAAGGGAACTCGAGCTTGTTCAGTGCGGCTATGAGTTCTGGGGTAAGGCTGGTCACCTGGAAACCGATCGCTAGGATCGAGGCTCCTGAAATAAAGATGTTGTCGGAGACTTGAAGTTGCAGTTTAAGAGTGTCTCCAGAAGGATTGAGGAGGTCTAGGTTTGCTGACTGGAAATATTTAGGATCATGGAGTTCTTCCATGGCAAGAACCGTTCCGCCATGTTTCTCTATAAAGCGTTTCGCCTGGAGCAGGTAAACGACAATGGTCTTGCCTCGGCCAAGAGTCCAGTTTGTTCGAGGTCTTCCCTTCTTCTTTGTTTCCTGGACAATCCCGAGTTCTTCCTTCAGTTTTGTCTCGAAAGAAACGGTGTCTTCGGGAATTGCTGATACCTGGGTGGACGAGTCCGCGGCGTCGATTTCCGTGTTTTGGGGCTCCGTATCCAGCGTCTGTTCCTCTGCCGTTTTTGGTAGCAATAAAAGAATTGCACCAAGGACCGAGAGAACGATGATAACGGCGATAATATGTTTTGAACTTTTCATCTTGAAATCAAATATAACTACATTGACATCATGCCTATTTTATTTGCCTTGGTTGGTGCCACGGGAATTGGAAAGTCCAATTTGTCCCTAAAGCTTGCGGAACATTTCGATGCCGAAATTATCGGCGTTGATTCTAGACAGATTTACAAAGGTTTTTCCATTGGAACCGCCCAGCCGGATCAGGAGAGCATGCTGCGGGTGAAGCATCACCTGGTCAATTTTCTTGACCCGAGAGAATCCTATTCTGCAGGAAACTTTTGTAGAGATGTGAAAACGCTTGTGGCGAGCAATCCTGAAAAAAAATATATCCTGGTCGGAGGAACCGGACTTTACATACAAAGTCTTATGCTGGGCCTGCCACAGATTCCTGAAATCCCTATAGCAGTCAAGAACGATTTAGAACAAACTGTTTTAGACGACGGTTTGGATAGTCTTTACCGTAGGGCTTGTGCAGTGGATCCCGAGGCCATGTGTAAAGTGGATGCCAATCATGCAAGTCGAATTCTTCGTGTGTTGGAAGTCTATGATGCGACGGGGAAGAAACTGTCCGAGTTCCAGAAGAATCGTCAGGGGGGGATGGGGGAGATACCTGTGTTCTGGTTGCAGCGCAAAAGAGACTTGCTGTATGAAAGAATCAATGGGCGTGTCGATCAGATGATTGCCGACGGCTGGGTTGAGGAGGCAAAGAATTTGGCGAAATCAGTACCTATGGACGCCCCGGCATGGCTTAGTCTTGGGTATAGGGAACTGTTGCAGGCGAAAAATGACTCTGAAATGGAGCGTGCAATTGATGAAATCAAAAAAAAGACTAGAAATTATGCCAAAAGACAGCTTACCTGGTTCCGTTGGCAGGTGAAAAGTTCGTCTTTAGACCTTGATCAAGAGGCAAAATCAGATTTTTTTGAAAGTGTGCTAAAAAAAGTTGTGAATAGTTTGTGAACTGTTCGTGAGCGACTTGAAGATGACTCGTTTTCTTTCCGTTTTTTGGAAAAAATCGAAAAAAAAACGCAAAAAATGAAAAAAAGTTCCAAAATCACCCTTGCAAAGTTTCTGTAGATTTCTATAATTGGCGTCGTTCCTGAGAGGGACGGCTGAAAAAGCCGAAACGAAACAAGGAACTTACGAGAACTCGAGAAGTTCTTGAGCAGTTTGAAGGAATCGGAGATATGCTTTGTGACGGACCTTGGAACGAAAGTT
>JAKSIH010000040.1 GCA_024398935.1 Fibrobacter sp.
TGACGCTAAAGCGCCTACTCATATTTCGTTCTTGATGAATCTGTGGCTTTCCGTGGATTCATAGGGATTCTCCCCCTTGGAGCCCCCTACAAAAATATATCCCGCAGGATTTCTCCTGCGGGATTTTGTTCTCTTCTAGAAAATGTTTTCGGGTTATTGTCGTTTTACGAGGCTTAGGGTGCGGCGGGAACCTGGGACTGAGTTTCTACAGCAGGCTGTGCCACAGGTGCCTTCTGCACATTCGTCATAGAATCAGCAGTTTCATTTTCCGGTGCAGCCTGTTGCATCACGGGAGCATCGCCAGAAGCGGTTGCTTCTGCGTCAGCGGCATTCTCCTGATTTTCAGCCCTAGGTGCAGCGGGCTCATCCTCAAGGGACTCCTTTTGTGCGCAAGCATCGTTTTCCTCATCCTTCCTTTCAAGGATACCCTGCAGGATTTCCGCCGCCTGTTCAAATTCCGGAGAATTTTCGCAAGCCTTGCTAGAAAGAACCTTCTGCAGGTAGGACTTCTGGTTTCCAACATCGCATTCTTCCGCATAGAGGTTAGAAAGCTTAAACAAGGCAGGACAGACCTTCTGGCCTTCCGGGAAGGCTTCCGTCATGTTCACGAAGACCTTCTTCGCTTTTTCCTTCTGATCCACGTCAATCAGGCAAAGCGCCATCCAGTAAAGGGAGCCTTCGGCCAACTCACCTGTCTTCATGGTTTCATAGACCTGCTTAAAACCATTGAAGGCTAGCTTAAATTCGCCACGATGGTAGTCAGAGCGGGCCGTATTGAACATCGCTTCGGCTTCCACCAGTTTTTCAGCTTCCCGTTCCAGGCTATCCATGGAAATCGGGGCGGCAGGCAGGCCGCTCACCACCACTTTTTTCGCAAGAATCTTGTCGGACTTGCCCAAAAGAAGGTCAAGACGGTAGATAATTTCTTCCTGTCTGGAATCATTCCTTTCAGACTCGTCGGCAACGCGACGGGAAAGCATGGTAATTTCCGCCTGCATGCGCTTCTGGGCGAAAGATGCCGTATTCAGCAGGGCGATGGCAGAATCCAGTCTGGCCTTGGCCGAGTCCAGCTCAGAACGAAGGGAATCGTTCTTCTGGGAAAGGGTCACCACGGCGGAATCCACCTGCTGCTGCACAGACGACTGGACTTCGGTACCCACGGCTTTCATTTCCTGGGTTCGAAGCATGGTTATCTGGCTACATCCAGTCAAAGCAAATGTTAAAACGGCAAGGCTAACAACACTACGAGCCAAACGTTTCATCTTTACCTCTTAAAAGTTTACTTCAAGACAATTATTCACGGGCCTACGCGAGGCAAAAAACTTCACCTCGATCATGGACAAGCGAGCTTGCCCGCGATACCCGGCTCGTTAGTCCTTGATGTTCACGCGGAAATTCGCACGACGGTTCTGGGAGTAGGCTTCTTCGGAAGCGCCTTCCACCTTGGGAGCTTCCTTACCGTAACTTACAGATTCCATGCGCTTACCTTCAACGCCGTAGGCATTCAGGAATTCCTTCACCTTCATGGCGCGCTTTGCACCCAGGGTAAAGTTATAGTCTTCAGTACCGCGTGCATCCGTGTGACCTTCGATGGTGATGGTAAAGCGGGTTTCTCTCAGGAGAAGTTCCGCCACCTGGGCAAGAAGTTCCTTAGCCTTTTCAGTCAGCTCGGAGCGGTCAAAGTCAAAGTAGACATCTTCACTCATGATCTGGTTAATGAGCTGTTCAAGGCGAGCGCGTTCAGATTCCAAACGAGCCTTGTCGGCAGCAATCTTTTCCGCTTCCAGACGAGCCTGTTCTGCAGCCAGGGAATCCTGGTCTACGGGAGCAGCATTTTCCACAGCCTCGGGAGCGGTTTCTGTACCGGCGGGCTGCTGAGCCGTTGCGGATGCTGCGGGAGCTGCAGCAGGATCAGTCTGTGGAGGCTGGGGCTTGGAGCAGGCAACCATGGCAACGCAGGCTGCGCCAGAAATCAAAGCGAGTTTTATCTTATTCATTTAGCACCTTCTTGTTTGTTAGAATCTTCATAAAAGAACGACCAGGTGGGAGAAGTATTCTCACCGGAGTTCGTTATGCGAGTGACATTGGAACCGTCCATCCGCATGATGTAAATCTGATAACTTCCGCTGCGGTTGCTGGAGAAAGCAATCAGCTTTCCGTCCGGCGACCAGGTGGGGTGTTCATTATTGCCGGCGTTATTCGTCAGCTGGACAATGTCGGAACCATCCAGGGCGCAGGTATAGATATTCATCTTGCCGTTATCCATGGAAGTATAGGCAATACGATCCCCGGACGGAGACCAGCTGGCCCGTTCGTTATAGCGGCCCATGAAAGTCACACGGCGCATGTCGCTACCGTCCTTTCCCATGATAAAAATCTGGGGGCCACCGCCGCGATCGCTGGTAAACAGCACTTCGCTTGCAAAGGGACTCCAGGCAGGGCTTGTCTGGTTGCTCTTCAGGTATGCAAACTTTCTAGCCTTCCCCGTTTTCGGGCTTCCGATATACAAGTCCGTCTTACCGTCGACGGTGTTAGAGAAAAGCAACTCTCCCGTTACGGGATTCACCGCAGGGCTGTAAGTCTGATCCAGCTGAGGGAACAGGACCTTTTCTGTTCCCCCAAACATTCTGGAATAAAGTTTTGGACGGTTGGTCTTGAAGTTCACATAGACAAGTCCCTTATTGTCCTTCATCCACACGGGCATCATACTGATGACCGTATCCCGCGTAATCTGGGAACGATGGAACCCGTCATAATCCGAAACAACCACCTGCTTGATACCATCAATTTTCGAGACATAGGCAAGCTTTGTGGACGCGACCCCCCGCTCTGCCCACAGGCGGTAAATCACCTGGTCAAAGAACTGGTGCATGGCCTTGCGCAAATCCTGCTGGGTAATGGTGTACGCCTCCCCTAAAAGAATGTCTTTAGTCTGGGAAACATACAGGAAACATTCCAGCCGAAGTTTTCCACCATCCGTCGGAGTAACCTTGCCCGTAATATAGTGCTTCGCCTTTTTCTTACTGAATAGGGCTAGGTTAAATTTTTCGGAGGGGACGACCTCAAACCGACCGGAAAGTTCAGCGTCACGGGTCAGTATCTGGTGAGGCTTTTCCTCGATCCACTCAATGGAATTTTTCGGTTCCGTAAAGGGAACCACTCCTATGGGCATGGTCTTGAACACCGAAATTCCCACATCCACGGCAATAGTATCAATGGCGGCAGAGCTCACCGAGGGCATCAAAAAGAGGAGCAACCAAAAAACAATGGACAGGGCAAGAGAGGAAATCCGGAAAACCTTCCGAACCTTCTGTCCATCCACGGCATGTTTATTTGAACTCATTTTCATTACCTATAAAATTTTCGTCAAGTCTAGTTGGGTGTAAAATTAAAATGCAAGATTAGAGAAGGCGCTCTAAAGTTGGGCGGAAGTTCCGGAACCTTGGAAATCTGAACCGCCCTTACAGACAAATGATCCCAGGTCTTGTTTCCGGAAGAGCGTTTCAACATCACTGCCGTAATACCGCCAAAGCGGTCCACCGTAAACTGAACCGTCGTCTTCACATTCTTTTTCACGTTCAGATTTGCAGGCGGATTGAAATTGCTCATGATAATCTGCTTCAGGCGTTCCAGGTAAACCTGCATCAGCGGGTCCATATCTACGGAACCTACAGGATTCAGGCTAGGGGATTCCAGCTTTGCGGGAAGATCCATATCGTCCACATCAAAGTCGTCCTTCGGCGGAGGTGGAGGATCTGGCGTAGGATCAGGAGCCGGGTCCGGTGTAGGATCTGGTTTTACCTCTTCCTGAACGGGTTCCGGATCAGGCTTCTTCTCTTCAATTTTCGGTTCCGGCGGAAGCTGCTTATTCACCTTCGGCTTTGGCTCCACCTTAGGTTTCACTTCCGGCTTCGGCTTGGGAGGTTCCGGCTGCTGAACCGGTTCAGGCGGTTTTTGAGGAGGAGGCGGGGCAATGGGTTCTGGCTTGGGAGGCGCCACCTGGACCAGTTCGAAGACAGGAATCGGTTCCTGCTCCGGCTTCAGGTTCACATAGTGAAGACCATAGCAGACGCCGGCAATGAGCACATGGAAAAGAACGGCACAGACAATAATCTTTGCCTTCATGCCCCCATCGCCAGAGGAGAAATACTCGATATGCTGCTTTTCTTCGCTCATGTCTAATTTTTAGCGGGGTGTTCCTTCGGGTTCATGGTCAAAAAACCAAGTTTCGTAACGCCAAGTTTCTGCACCTGGGTCACCACCTTCATCACAAGGCCATAGTGAACATCTTCGTCGGAGTTAATGACCACCGCCATATTTCCGTCCCACAAAGATTTGAACACATTGTCAAAATTGCTGAATTCCACCATCATATCGGCGATATAAAGTTCCTCGTTCTTGGTGATGGAGACCTTCAGGAGTTTTTCCTGCTCCATGGTCGGAGCTTCCGCCTTGGGCAGGTCCACCTTGACGCCCTGGCTCATGAGAGGCGCAGATATAATGAACACAATCAGAATGGAGAACACGATATCGATCATGTTCGTCAGGTTCATCTCCTGCTTCAGTTCTTTTCCGCGGCTACGCTTCACTCAAGCCTCCTAGCCGGCAACTTCTTCAAGGGCAAGCAAGTCGCCGCGCTTAAAGAGACTCAACACCTGGGAACCAAAGTTGTAGTAGGAAATTTCGTTCTGACCGTTATGGGAAGTAAAGTAGTTGTAACCGGCAGAGGCGGGAATTGCAACCACAAGACCAGCAACCGTGGTAATCAGGGCCATGGCGATACCCGGAGCCACCACGCTCAAGTCCGCAGAGCCGTGCTGGCCAATCTGGAAAAAGGCAACCATGATGCCCCAGACCGTGCCCAACAGACCGAAGAAGGGAGCCAGGTTGGAGCTTGTGGCAAGGAAACTCAGGTAGCGGTCTTCCTTCAGGCGAAGACCTTCGATGGAACGCTGGATGGTATCTTCCAGCAGGGACGCGCGGTGCTGGATGGAGTCGTAACTCACGAAATTACTGAACTTGGAAGCTTCCTTCAGCACTTCATCCGTCAGGCGGCGAAGAGCGCTATCGTCTGCTGTTTCGCACAGGGACTGAAGTTCCACGAACTGCTGCACATTGCTGAACTTGCGGAAAAACACCACATTTGCGCGCTGGTTTTTCTTGTTCACCACATACTTGACGATAATAATCCCCCAGGAACCCAGGGACATGATCGCCAGAATGCTAAGCACCACAATCGTCGCAATATCCGACTGGGTAATCATCTGAAGCAAAGGTACAGAGTTGTTCAATGTGGCCTCCTATCTTCCGGGAATACACCCGAGAAAATTACATAACTCGTTGATATTCAACAAGATAGCAAAACAGCGAAGTAAAAGTTTCGCCCTTAGATTCAATTAATATACAAAAAAGGGGCTTTTCGCCCCAAGAGGATCCATTCAAGAAGAGAATGGCCGAAAAAAGGTAAAACGGTTGGGTAACCAAGTCCTTTATATGGAGATTGTCTCGGTTAAAACAGTTCCATCTGCAAACTTTTGGGATGGAAGCTCATGCGGTGTTCAGGAGTGTAACCCTGCTTCTGGATGGCGGCAAGATGAGCCTTGGTTCCGTAGCCGGCATGCTTGTCAAAGCCATAGCCAGGATACTTCTTTTCCAGGTCGTCCATATAGCGGTCACGGAAGACCTTTGCCAGGATGGAAGCCGCAGAAATGCTCGCGATGCGACCATCGCCTTTCACAATGGGCATCTGCATGTCCTGATCCATCCCACGGATTTTCAGGTTGCCATCCACAGCAACTAGAACTTGAGGCGTCTTCGGGTCGGAACTGCCTAGGAACGCAGCGGCTTCTGCAAAGGAGCCTTTTACCTCGATAGGAATTTCGGGGGCAGTTTCCTGAATGCCGTGCAGTCCCAAAGCCTGCAGGGCTCTACGCATGGCAAGGAAGTCCGCTTCCAGGATGTTGATCTTATCGATTTCAGCAACGCTTGCGCTGGCGATGGCGTAGCAGATACAGGCGTCCTTTACGGCATCATACATGGCTTCACGTTTTGGGCGGGTCAGTTTCTTGGAATCGTTTAGGGATGGAAGTATGTCGGGAGATTTCAGGACGGCGGCGCAGGCCACCACGGGGCCTGCCAGTGGGCCACGGCCCACTTCGTCGATTCCAACGACGAGCGCCGCCGAAGACGCACCATCCAAAGATAAATCCGCTGCATACTTGCGGATAGCAACCTCCCCCTCAATGGGAGATTCAATTCCATCCAAAAATGCAGGAACCTTAAACTTCATCCTTCACCCTTCATTCTATTTTCAGCGAGCCTAGACACGCGCTTTCAAAACCTGTTCCCCGTATTCCTTGATAACGCGCCAGAAAAGGTCGTGTTCCTGTACCAGCACGCGGGCGGCCAGTTCAGCGGGAGTGTCGTTTTCCAGAACGGGCACCTTACGCTGGCCAAGAATTCGTCCTGCGTCCACCTCTTCGGAAACCAGGTGCACCGTGGGGCCAGATTCCTTATCCTTTGCGGCAATCACCGCTTCGTGGACATGGATTCCGTAAAAGCCTCGTCCGCCGTACTTAGGCAACAAGGAGGGATGAATATTCAGTACTCGATCCGGAAGTCGCTTCAAGATGCTAACAGGCAGAACCTTCATGTAGCCAGCAAGAATCAGCAGGTCAACACCATACTTGTCGATAACTTCCAGAAGGGCTGCTTCGTACGCAGCCTGTTCCGGATGAGTCTTTCCGGAAATGTGATAGACCGGAATGCCGTAAGTCTGGGCATGTCCCACAGCGCCGCAACCAGCGTTGTTGGTAATGAGGAACTTGCACTGGGCTTCCAGATCGCCCTCGCCAATGCGGTCAATAATCGCTTTAAAGTTGCTTCCGCCGCCAGAAGCCATAACGCCAATCTTTAACATGGGCGGAATAATAGAAATATTTAACCGCACAAAAAAAATCCTAGGCCGAAACCTAGGATTTTTTTGTTTTGTGGAGGAGTAATGAAAAAACTAGAGAATTCCAAAAGTCGCTAAAACGGCAACAGAGAACGCAAGAATGAAATTTACCACGAATCCATCACTTGCCAGATATTTCATTTTCGTTTCCGTTTTATTCATGACCTGAATATATAGCGATTCAGGCAAATAAAAAAGAGACATCCATCACATTGTAGCACAGGTCACATAGCAAAAGAAGGGGCTCATTTACAAAAAACCGAAAAAAACAAAAGCCTCCTTTCGGAGGCCTTGCTAAGGAAGCGTTCAGGGACAATCCCCCGTTTTTACTTCTCTTCGATTTTCCAGACGGGTTCTTCGGAAACCTTTTCGGAAATTACTTCCGGAGTGGTTTCAGCCACGGCAGCGTTGGATTCTTCAGGCATCCAGGGCTTGTCCAGTCCCTTTTCCCAGGAAACCGTGGGAGCGGCGGCCTTGCCCTCGGCAGGGTTCACCACCGGGAGCCCCAGAAGTTCACGGGCGCGGTTCAGGGCAGCGTCAATGTTACCCAGGGCATTCTCTTCGCCCAGCTGCTTCAGCACGCCGGCACGGGTCAGGGCAACCACCGGCTGGGCGTGGACACCGGACAGCAGAAGCTGAGTGCCGTCCGCCTTACAATGAATCATCAGGTCTTCGATCATGTTGATACCGGCGGCGTCGATACTGGAGACGCTACGCATGCGAAGGATAAGAATCTTGGGCTTGACCGCAATACGATTCAGGGTTTCCTTGAACTTGTCCACGGCACCAAAGAAGACGGAACCAGCAAGTTCATAAACCACGACGCCCTTGGGAACCTGACGAGCAAGTTCATTGCGGGCAGCCTCTTCGTCGTCTTCCTTCAGGTTTTCCGTAACGGAATCCACTTCGGCAGCGTCAGCCATACGCTTGATAAAGAGCACGGCGGCAAGGAGCACACCCACTTCGATAGCAACAGTCAGGTCGATGATAACGGTCAGGAAGAATGCGGTAAGCATCACCAGCACATCGCTCTTGGGAAGCTTGAACATCTTTATCACTGCGCGGTAGCCGCACATGTTGAACGCCACCTGGAAAAGAACGGCGGCAAGGGCTGCCATGGGAATCATCTCGGCATACTTGCCAAGCACAAGCATGATCAGGAGAAGCACGATTGCATGGACCAGGCCGGAAACGGGACTCTTTGCACCATTACGGATATTGGTTGCGGTACGGGCGATAGCGCCTGTAGCGGGAATACCGCCAAACATGGGGCTCAGTATATTTGCCACACCCTGACCGAAAAGTTCTGTATTGGAGCGGTGCTTGGTAGAAGTCATACCGTCAGCAACCACAGCAGAAAGCAGGGATTCAATAGCACCAAGGATAGCGATAGTCAAGGCAGGCTGGAAAACGTTCTGCATCATTTCCAGGCTAATGTTCGGCAAATGAGGCGTGGGGAATCCCGTAGGGATGGGATTTTTCATGCCGATGGTCACCACGCCATGATTCAGGTCCCAACCGGCAAGTTTCACGACCAGGGTAGAAACCACAATCGCAATCAGGGAGCCGGGAACCTTAGTCGTAATCTTCGGCCAGAGAATGCAGACCGCAAGGGCGATGGCACCCACAGCGATGGCATAGGGATTGATGGTATCGAAAGAAGATGCATAGAGCTTAATCTTGCCTACGGCGTCGGCAGGGTCCTTCGTCTTGAGAAGAAGTCCGAAGAAATTCGGCACCTGGCCCAGGGCGATAATGACGGCGATACCCGCAGTGAAACCCACTGTCACTGGGTAGGGAATGAACTTGATGATGGAGCCGAACTTTGCAAGGCCGAAGATAATCAGGATGACACCGGCCAAAAGCGTAGCGGAGGCCAGACCATCGTAACCGTACTGGCTCACGATGCCGTAGACGATCACGATGAATGCGCCCGTGGGGCCGCCAATCTGGAAGCGGGAACCGCCCAAAAGGCTAATGGTAAAGCCGGCAATAATCGCCGTATAGAGGCCCTGTTCTGGACCCACGCCGGAAGCAATTGCAAAAGCAATGGCAAGAGGCAAGGCAAGAATACCTACGATAAGGCCGGAAAGCAGGTCGCTTACGAGATCCTGCTTGGTATAACCCTTCAGGGACTTGAAAAGTTCCGGGGTCATGGTTGCACGAGAATCAGCCAAGAACTGCTTAGCCGTTTCCTTTGCATGTATGTTAGACATTTGGGCTTCTCCGTTCTAAAAAGCGGCCCAAATTTAAAAAAAAGGCAAAAATTTGTTAAGGGGAAATTTTTACAACAGTCCCTTCTTGGCGGCCCGGAGCAGTCCCTTCAACTGCTTCTTGTCCATTTGCGGAACCTCGGCATCCCTTTCCCTGCGGGACCTGGGAGCGCAATCGTCGCAAAGATGCTTGACCACCATACCGTAACTTGCGGCACCTGCACTAATGGTCGTTTCACGGCTACGGTAAGAACGGAGGAGCTTTTCCTGCTTGCACTTGTCGCAGACACCCATCTTGGGCTGGGCCGGCTCCCTGGGAGCGCGTTCCTTTTTGGGAGTGTCGCTGGTCTGGTCCCAGGCGCGGCTCTGGGCGGCTAATTTTCTCGCGAAGTGATCATCATTAAGACTCATGGTACTATTCCTTCTATTTTATCTCTTTCAAAACGCTTTCCTGGAGGAACAGGGCAAGGAGAGTATTGCAAAGTGACGTAGGTTCGCCCTCCTCGGTATAGATGCTCCGTCCAAATTTGCCCCTTTCAGCCTGTTTTTCCTTAAACAGGACTGCATGGGAGGCGAAATCCATAATTTTTACCCGGGAATTGACCTGTTGCAAGCCAACAATCAATTCGTTCAAGCTCGAAACTTGGTCCTTTGCGGGAGGAAACATGTCCTCCGGGACGGTCACCAGATGCAAAGGTGCGGAGGTTTTGCTTAAAACTTCCTCTACAAAGAGACGATACTGTTCAAAAACCTGGCTATAATCCGCCCCGCCGCGCTTTAATTCCCGAAGACCCAGACCCAAAATGATTCTTCCGGCCCGTTTCCCGATAACATCGGTCGAAACTCGGGCCCGCAGGTCCTTGATGGAGAGAGAAACCGGTACATTGATGGAAAACTGGATTGGACGATTGGCTTCACGACAGAGCAGGATTTCGGCTCCCCGATGGGCAGCCTCCCCCTGAAGACCAAAAAGTTCGTCACCTATAATAAGAATACGGTTTTCCACACCGTATAATCTACACTCTTGTTTCGCCTTTGACCACCGTTAACGCCCAAAAATTTCCTTTTTTTTGACGATTTTCCACAACATTGCCATCTGCAACCAGGGAACCGGGGACATTTTCGATGGGAGATCCATCATCCAGGTATATCGTAAGGCGAAAACCCGCCGGAAGCCCGGCCATGACTAGGCGGCTCCGGGCCGCATTTCGGGGACATACCACCCCCCTCAAGTCTAAAATCTTGGGAATTTCAGATTTCAGCGAGTCCGGCAAGGGCAAAACCTTCGTTTTTTCACAGAAATCGGCAATTTCATCGAGAAATTCCCTGGGAGACTCCATCCACTCCCCTAAGGGAAACTGCGTCAAGGACGCGGCAACTACCCGCGAAAGGGCTTCTTCGGGCGTCGCGGAAAGCCCCGCCCCCCTCAGGATCCAGTCTGCGCAGGCGAACGCCAGAAGTCTCTGCAGGGACAGTTCAAACCCATCGGAATTCTGATTCGCCGATAACCAACGCCTGATAGGACTGTCCATGTTTGACGGGTTCATCACAATACCTTTTTAGGTAAAAAATATGTATGAAATGTAGCAAAGTTCTGTAAGGGTTTCTATATTTGGCGCCAAGCTTTGTAAAAAGCACGAATTTTAAATAGGTTATACGGTTTTATGGCAATCAGTACAATCCTACTGAACATCATGTTCGTCATCTATGTCATTGCGGGCATAGGTCTCGTTATCTACGGCTTTAGCTGTTATTACAGCGTCTATCTTTTCCTAAAGAACAGCAGAGCCACCCGTCTTGCAGACCGCAAGGCCATTCTCCAGTTCTATCGCGAAAACAAGTTTGAAGACCTCCCCCAGGTTACCACCCAGCTTCCCATCTTTAACGAAGCAAACTGCGTAGAAAGACTCCTTGAGGCGGTTTGCGCCATCGACTACCCCAAGGACAAGCACGAAATCCAGGTCCTGGACGACTCTACCGACGAATGCTACGAAGTTGCCAAAAAGAAGGTGGAAGAACTGCAGGCCAAGGGCTACGACATCAAGCTTATCCATCGTGTGAACCGTCAGGAATTCAAGGCCGGCGCCCTCAAGGAAGCCATGGCCGTTGCAAAGGGCGAGTTCCTTGCCATCTTTGACGCAGACTTTGTCCCCGAAAAGGACTTCCTCCTGAAGACCATCCCCTATCTGGTCATGGACCAGCAGATCGGTCTCGTCCAGGGCCGCTGGGGTCACCTGAACCGTACCGAATCCGGTCTTACCCTCGCACAGTCCATCGGTATCGACGGACACTTCGTGGTGGAGCAGTCCGCACGTAGCTGGGGCAAGCTCTTCATGAACTTCAACGGAACCGCAGGTGTCTGGCGCAAGCAGGCCATCTACGGCGGTGGCGGCTGGGAAGGCGACACTCTCACCGAAGACATGGACCTTTCCTACCGTTCCCAGCTGGCAGGCTGGCGCATGAAGTTCGTCTTCGACGTCATTGTCCCTGCAGAGCTTCCCAACGACATCAACTCCTTCAAGGCACAGCAGTTCCGCTGGGCAAAGGGTTCCATCCAGACCGCAAAGAAGATCCTCCCCCGAGTTCTCAAGGCCAAGGTTCCTCTCCGCGTGAAGATTGGGGCAATCCTCCACACGACCCACTATTCCATTCATCCCTGCATGCTGTTTACCGCACTTTGCGCCTGGCCCCTGCTGGCATTCTTCCAGCCCGTTGCGCACCTGCCCATCTGGATGTACACCGTAGGCTTCACCTTCATCTTCCTTGCGGCAATCGCTCCCAGCTTCCTTTACTTTGTGGCCCAGCGCTGTTCCGGATACACCGGCTGGAAGGTTCGCCTTCTCAGCATGCCTATCCTCATGGCCCTGGGTGTGGGTATCGCAGTCAGCAACTCCAAGGCGGTGTTTGCAGCCCTGACTGGCCACAAGAGCGGATTCGTCCGTACTCCCAAGAGCGGAGCAGGCTCCAAGAAGAAGGCAACAAGCCATTACGCCCAGAAGTTCCCCTGGCAAGCAGTCCTGGAACTCGGTGTCGGCGCCTACTGCATCTTCGGTCTCCTGGAATATATCGGCGCCCAGAAGTTCATCATCGGACCGTTCCTTGCTCTTTATGCCATCGGCTTCCTCGCTGTAGGCGTGCTTAGCTTTATGCACTACTTCAGCAACCTGATCGAAGTCCACAAGGCAAAGAAGAACAACCAGAACGTGGAAGACGTGGACAGAGGCAAGGTCTAGGAAGGGTTTATAGCGCCGGATTACAGCGCTGGAACAAACAGGAACGCAGGATTCAATCCTGCGTTTTTCCGTTTAGGCATTCCGCCGACGGATAGGGACCGCTACAGTGAAGCAGGTGGAGAAGTTCCCGGGATTCCGCCTCGTAGTTCTTCCGGAGATTGAACAGGGTGGACTGAAACCTGCCAAGTCCAGCCAGAACGCCAAGAGATAGAATGGATGCGGCCGCCAGGGCGACCATGAGTTCCATCAGGGTAAAGCCCGACCTTACCTGCATCGCACTAGCCTCCGAAGTGGCGGCCTTTCCGGAGACGGATGCCAGGAGTTTCCCGAAAGGACCTCCGCAAGAGCCAGGGAAGCGCCTCCATAGACCGGCAGAAGGTGCACCAGCACTGTACCGCAGGCATGACGATCCTGCCTGAATTCGGGAACAGGATGACTGTCACTACAGGCAGGGGGAGCGGCCACAAGGGATTCAAGTGCGGCCTCCTCGCAAAGGAACTTGTAGACCCGGTCCTGCTCCAGACGCCGCTGGCTGTTAAAGCCCCTGAAGGCAGAGTCCAGCGCAAGCAGCCCTATGGAGAACACCACCATCGCCACCAGGACTTCCATTAAGGTAAAGCCGCGGTTCATTCCAGCCCCCAGCGAAAGGCCAGAAGTTTTCCGCCCACGGAAGCAGGCAACAGGCAGGTTGCGGAATCTCCCGGGAGGTGCCGGGCAGAACCAAGCCCCCGGGCAGTATCCATCTCTCGGGCAGAGACCACCCGATTTCTGGCACGGTCCCCTCCCAGGGAATCGCCCCCGCAATAGCGACCCGAGGTTAGCCGCAGTCCAGAAACAAAGCCTCCCGACGAAACTGCGACGGCGGGATATTTCATGGCGGCACGGTCCCGAAAGGAAATGTCCACTCCGGAAACAAGCAATCCCGAAAAGACGAAGTCCCTTGCAACCTCAACATGTCCTCCCCCATAAAGTTCCAGGTGTTCCACGACCACGGATCCCGTCAGGAGAACTGGCCCGGAAGAATAAATGCGCAGGGTATCCACTAGAGCCTTTCCCTTCACGTTCACAGAGCCGTCGCACTTGAAATTCAGGGAGGAACTTCGACCTTCAAGATCGAGCGTCAGGTCTCCACCAGTAATGACCTCTGACCGCTGCTCCACTTGCCCCATAAACCGACGGGAGCCGGACTTCCACTGCAGGTTTTCTCTATCCAGAATTGATTTATTTAAGTTGTCCTTAAAGTTTCCGATTAAATCCCGAATTTCCGAAATTCCAAGAATGCGAAATGCCGCCCCCGCAATTGCGAACACTTTTTTCCCGGAAGAAACCGGTACAAAAAATTTTTCCCATGGACCCGCGGCTTGCATACCCACAGCAGGCAAATTCATATTCCAAGGTTCGCCGAGGAAATACCCTGCAGGAATCTGTTCCATTTCAGATATAATGGCAGACTCCCCCATATATATAGATTGCAGACGCGCCTCGAACCTAGGAACCTGCCGACGGACGCCTCCGGGCATTTTCAGGAGGACGGTCGTAAGCAAGGTCAAGATGACCAGAACCGTAAGGACCATTCCCATAACAGCTCCTTTCTTCATTGAACAGCAATCTCCAGGGACTCTTTACCGCAGGAAAGGTAAATCCGGTCTCGCCCTACCCCACGAACAACATAACTGCCAACGGAATCATCGCCCGAAAGAGTTTCTCCAGGACAGGAATTTCCCACGCAATCGTTCACCATGGCGAACCGGCCTCCAATAATCCCGCGAATTTTAAAGGTTGGCAAATGACATTCTGATGACGAGGACGATTCCGGAATATCCTCGGCGGAAGAACCTTTTAGAACAATCCCTGGCTCAGGGATCTCGACCCAAATACTTTCCGGCACTTTTTCCTGCCCGGGCGGGTCAAGAAGATTCACGGGAGCCACATCCCGGATTTCATTTCCCTCCCGACAGAAGAAATTTTCAGACGGAACAAAAATTGCAATGGCAAGGATTGCAAGCAAAACTGGGAAAAGTACCTTCGCGATTTGTTCCCGCCCCCGAAATTCGGCACTCCCAACCTCCGCAAGATTCAACCTTCTAAAAAAGGGATCCCGGGCGGCCTTCATAAAAGAGAGTTCATCTTCCGGAAACGGCACTTCCCTTTCGACAAAGCTTTTCCCCCGGGAAAATAGCGAATCCTCCGACAGGAACTTCCTAAACCGTTCCAGTCGCGATTGCAGGATCTCACCGGAAATTTCCGAATAGCCTGGTTCCTCGGACCAGTGGCATAACCTCCCCTCGAAAAAAACAAGAATGGTCAACATGTCCTGACGGACATTCCAGAAAAAGAAATTCCCGTCATTTTCATTTGCGGAACAATCCTGGAAACTCAGGGATTTCATCACGCGATCTGCCACAGAAAACAGCCCTATTTGCGATGGGACCAGACGGATTTTCCGTTTATATGCATTGTGATCCTGCGGGATAATCACCAAATATCGAAAGCACCTGCCTTCTGCAGAATTAAAGGAGATCATGGGCCATAGCACGGCCGATTCATGAATGTTCCCAAGCCGCCTCGCAGTCACGGGAAGCTCCCCGGAAAACCTTTCCTGCAAAAGGGACGCAGAGGGAACCTCCTCGAAATTTGCGGTATATTCCCAGGTCATGAGAGTACAATTCCTATGCGCAATCTTTTGAAAGAACCTCATTGTCGCTCCACCCGTGGAGTAATGAAGATGGCAAGTTCATTTTCTTCCTCCTCCTCGGAAACATAGCTGAAAAGACGCCCGATCAAAGGAATGCTTCCCAAAAAAGGAACCGCCGACCGGACTTCCGACTTGCTTTTTCGGATGAGGCCGCCAAGACACAGACTTTCCCCATCCTTCAGGACCACGACCGTCTTCAAGTTGCGGGTGCTGATATCCCTGGGGCCATCTCCGGAAGTCCTTCCTGCGGTCTTGATTTCGGGAGAAACTTCCAGCGTAATATTTCCGTCCTGGGTAACCGAAGGGGTCATCTCCAGGGAAATCCCGTCATTGAAGGAACGGTAGTCCGTTACGGGAAATCCGTCTGCAGTGACCTGGCTTACCAGATAGTAAACCGTATTGGTCACATTCAGTTCCGCCTTGTTTCCATTCAGCGTCGTCAGGCGCGGCCGGGCAAGAACCTTCGCCTGGTTGTTCTCCTCCAGAGAGGCTAATTCCAGTTCAAACCGGTCCGGCAGCAAACCGATTTTTCCGAAGGCTCCCGCCATGGAAAAATCCGTAGAGAGAAAATCGAAATATCCCCGGACGCCAACATTGTTTACGCCCGTCTTCCGGCCGGATCCGCTATGCATCCCGATTTCAAAATTTTTCCCCCGTTTCAACTCAACGATAATACAGGAAAGCGTTACCTGCAGGGCGGGAACATCCACAAGATCCAGAAAATCCTCCACCATTTTTATTTCGGCAGGGGTCCCTCCCAGCAGTAGCGCGTTCTGCTCCCGAACTTCAGTAAGGGCAAAGTTTTCGCTAGGCATGAACTTGGCGAAATACGCCATCGCCTTTTCGCAGTTCACATGCTTTAGAGGCACCAGCTTCGTCTGGGAAAGAGCCTTGCGGGAACCGCCCTCGGACACCCGCAGCACAGAGCCTTCCAGAGAATAGCTATAGCGGCGCTCCATAAAGAGGGATTCCACCAGCTTTGCCAGCGGGACATTCTCAAATTTCAGATGGACCTGTTCGTGAATATCTCCATAGAGAGCCAGGTTTAGGTCCGCAACATCCGCCAGCACCTTCAGGACCTGGTTCAGGTCCTCCCCCGAAACGTCCAGGGAAAACAAGTCCCCATCCCGCTCCAGCCTTATGTTTTCCATCGAAGCGTCGCGGCCCCCCGGAGATTGTACCGCCGACCTTGTCGCAGGCTCGACCCGCAGGCAGCCTTCGTCCCGCCAGACCCTGAAACCATGGGATTTCATCAGACCGCGAAAAGCGTTTTCTGCAGGCATGTCGTGAAGACTTCCCGAGACAAGCCCCTGTAAACCGGGAGAAGCCAGAATATTCAGTCCGGTATTCGACGAAAATTCCCGGATAAACTCCCCCACTTCCCTATCTTTCACATAAACGGTAATCAGGGAATCCCTTTGCGAAAACTCATGAATCCCCCGATTCACCCGCTTTCGAATATGGAACACGGCGCCCTCCTGAGCCAGTTCCAGTCCATTGGCGGAACAAAGTGCAGTTAAGCCTTCCATTACGCCCAAGCCTTCCAAATGGAAGGTAACCTTCAGATTTTGCCCCTCATCCACTAAAACCGGAGTATCATAAGCCAGGGATATGGCCCTTGCCACATCTGCTATGGGAGCGTCCACAAAATCCAGCGAAATGGATATGTTCTTTTTATTTTCAGCGCTGGATATTCCCGCTGAAAAAAGGGTAAACAGAACCAGGCATTGAAAAGCCCGGAACCAAATGCAACTTTTTTTCAAGAAAATTCCCTCTCGGGAAAGCATTCCCGCCCAATCACCAATACTTCAGGTGAAGGCAGCCCCTGCCAGGGATATAGAAAAGCCGCCCATCCGGAACGGCTTCTCAAATATAATAAATATTTTCAGGATAAGTTTACTTTATCAGTAAAGTCTTTCTAAATCCGGCGGCATTCAGCTGTGCAAGGTATCGACCAGCAGGCAAACCACGGGTCATTTCCTTCAACTGCGTGGAGTTGACATTCCGGGCATTCCGCACATGGAGAACCATATTTCCATTCAGGTCAAAAATGCGGATGTCTACCAGGGCAGGAATCTGCATGGAGGCAATCTTCACCAGAGATAGTTCCGTCGTATCGCTAGGCGTAGGCTCCACCGGAGTAACCGTCGTATCCGCAGGAGCGGTAACCGTGGTGTCCTCGGGAGTTTCAGGGGCCTTATATTCTTCCAGCAGGGTCAGGTCGAACTGGTCCAGGTTGGGGCCATCCTTTCCGCTGGCGGTCGCAAACTTGATTTCGTTTTCTCCGGCACCCAACTTCAGTTTTAAAGTCTTGGTAGGCCAGGTGGTCCAGTTACCGGTCATCGCAAAAATGTCCGTCACGGTGTCCGCCACACTCTTACCGCTTGTGGTAATGGTCAGGGAACGGTCTTCCTTGGAACCGTTGGTGTAGTCCACATCCATCTGGTAGAGGCCGGCCTTTTCTACGGAAACCTTCATGGTCAGGGTGCCGCCCACATCAAAATTCACATAGCCTGTTCCAGCGAAACCCGCATTGGAGCTTTCCAGGAAGCCGCCGTCAACAACGCCGGATTCAGCCTGGTAGGCCTTTTCTACCACCGGTTCGGGAGGCTTGGGAGCCACATAGTTGGCATCGCAAACCGTGGGGCTAGACAAGGTGGCGCCAGCGTTAGCCTTCACCGCAGATTCCACATCGTTCACATTCAGCATATAGCCGGTGTAATCATAAGGAGGCGTAAAGGAGGTGCCGTTACCGCGGGTGTTTCCAGAACAGCTGGTATACTTGTTGTCGATGACTTCAGCGACACCGATCGTTCCAGAGAGTCCCAGGTAAATAGGTTCGCGTTCGTTGATGAAATGGTTACGTTCGGAACGGATGCGGCACTGGTAGCCAGGAGCCATGCCCAGGACATCGGTACCGGCAGAAATGTTGGCATCGGCTGTAATCAGGTTATTTACCACATGGATGTTTCCGTAACGGCAGCGAGGCTTGCGCTGGGCAGCGGCCACCCACCAGTTAAAGGCGTAGGTCACATTCAGCTTGCCTTCGCTTTCCGGTTCGTTATCGCTACTACCGATCAGGTTGGAAAGGTTATGGGTACTGCGTTTCTTGTAACCGAACTTGCACCAGGTAAAGGTCACGTTATCGGCACCCTTCACCACGTCGGCATTACCATCCTGGCCATCCCAGAATTCGCAGTGGTCCACCCAGATGTTGGTAGGATACTTGCCGGAGCTACCTTCAATGACGATGTTATCCCAGGCCTGGTCTGCATTGGAACCAGGGCCTTCGATGACGATGTTACGCAAAATGATGTTCTTGGCTGACCCCGCAATACGGATGCAGGCGTTCAGCTTGGTTCCGGCCTTAAGGCCTACGATGGTCTTGTTCTGACCATCGATGACAAGGCGGCTTCCGGAACGGTTAAGCCAGCCGTCGCCCAAGGTGCCATCGATATAGATGACCTTAGGGGTCGTACCCTTTACCAGACTTTGGAGCTGGCTAAAACTGCGAACTGTATCGGCAGCCACATTTCCACCGCCAGTCACCTCGAATGCAGTTGCAGTTCGACCGCTACGGGTTGCCCAGCCAATGGGCTTGCACTGATCTACCCCAGCGAAGGAGTCCAGTGCAGAAAAACCAATAAAGGCAGAGGCCATCAAGGCCGTCCTAAACACAGTATGAAAGAAATTCATATACACACACCTCTTCAAAGGTAAAATAACCCTTTTTACCATAAAAAGTACTATATCCCACAATTCTTTCTTGTCAAATTGTCAATGCTGAAATAGTCCCGCAAATAAAAAAAGCAGCTGCCCTGTGGCAACCGCTTTTCCATAAAACCTTTTTTAAACTTACCGGTACAACAATTCCGGAGTGACCATGATATCGTCGAAACTGCCGTCCGTGTAGAGAGTCTGATTATTGCTGGTGCAGCAATCGGATTTGTACCCCACCACAATGGCATTGCCGTAGGGAGCCACATACGAACCTCTCGTAGAAGGACTATATCCTGTTGCGGTGATTTCGGAAGACAGCAGTTCATCATTGACATACAGGGAAATGGACTTACCGTCCCACTGACCGGCAAAGATGTTCCAGTCATCCTTCAAGTTTGCCACAGCGCAGGTCTTGATGATATCGTTGCTCAGGTTCTTGTAGAAGCAGATTTCACCATTTTCCAGCTTAAAGGTCAGGCGGCCTTCGTCAGAACCGACCAGGGCTGCATTTCGCATATCGGCAAAAGATTCGCCTGGCTTGAACACGAAATAGAACGTCCCCTGGGAAAGGGAATCGTTGATGGCATCCAGAACCAGTTTGTCGCCTCTAGCGAATGTTCCAGCCTTTCCATTATGCCCTTCTGTCAAGGTAATTCCGTATTCGTAATCCCTATCGAAGCCTTCGTCAAAAACGACGCGACTCTGGACACAGCTTCCCATAGGGACAGGCAGTCCAATCGTAGGGGCAATAAGAGTGTCGATAGAGGAACTGCTTTCGACATCCTCATCAACAGATGAACTACTTTCAACAACTTCGAAAACAGAAGAACTGCTATCGACGTCTCCTTCAAAGGAGGAACTGCTTACCGTATCCTGTCCGGCATCTTCAAGAGAATAACGGGGAACATTGGATATACGGACCTGGTCATAGGCACCGCTGGTGGTCATGGCATCAAACTGTCCCGGGCCTTCCATGCAGCAACGACTCTTGTAGCCTACGACAATGAGATTTCCAAAAGTATAGCCACGGTCCGACGGTTCATAACCCAGGGCGTGGGCTGTCTTTGCCACCAGTTTGTCATTAACCCAGACACTCATGTAGGAACCATCCCACTGACCGGCAATCTTGTTCCAGCCGTCATCCAGTTCCAGTTTGCCTTCTGCAAAGAAATGCCTATCCGCATGATTCTTCTGGAAAATGATTCGGCCATCCTGCACAAAGAAATGCACTCGCGCCTCGTCGTTACCCAAGAGCGTGCGGGCGTCCTTCTCGAAGAAATCTTCGCCGGGCTTGAACCAGAATTCTACGGTTCCCTTTTCCATGGGAAGAACCATGTTGATGGAAAGAGGTGCCACCTCGCCAGTCTTCAGGGAGACCGCCTTACCGCAGACACCATCCACCAAGGTTCCTTCCTGGTAGATGCCTTCCATTTCGTCGAAATAGACGGTATTTCCATCCAGCTGAAGACCGTCCTCGCACTTCTGGTTTTTATCCGGAGTGGCAAGCTCCGCAGGCATGATACCCATGTCGTCAAAATATTCGGCTACACCGTTATCTTCCAGATGTTGCCAGAGGCTGATCTGGTCACCTTTCTTGTACGGGATGAAATCACCCTGATAGACAATCGTTTCCTGGGTTTCGGTACAGGCCATTAAGCCCAGAGCCATTGCAGACGGAATAAGAAACTTTTTCATCGTCGATTCTCCTAACCGATAAAAGATTTCTCTTAAAGTACATTTTTTTCTGTGACCAAATCGTACCTCCTTGCCCCGAGAATGGCAAATATATCGTAATCGTGCACAATTTACACATTTGTTCACTATTTTTGTTATATTTGCGTTTGAGACCAGCGCTGGCAAAAAAATGTCAGCAAAAAATTGTACCTTTGGTCTAAAATTTTTTGAAGCGTTGAATAAGTAAAACAAAAGAGTTCTGATTATTATGGCAGCAAGCAATTATACCGACGACAGCATTAGAACACTGGAATGGAACGAACATATCCGCGAACGTCCGGGTATGTACATCGGTAAGCTGGGCGACGGTCAAAGCCCCGACGATGGCATCTACGTTCTTGTCAAGGAAATTATCGACAACTCCATCGACGAATTCGTCATGGGCGCAGGCAAGAAGATTATTATCGATATCGAAGACCACCACGCCCGTGTCCGCGACTATGGCCGCGGCATCCCTCTGGGCAAGGTCATCGACTGCGTAAGCAAGATCAACACCGGCGGTAAGTACGATTCTGACGCCTTCCAGAAGTCCGTGGGCATGAACGGCGTGGGTACCAAGGCGGTAAACGCCCTTTCCACCAAGTTCATCGTCAAGAGTTTCCGTGACGGTCGCTGCAAGGAAGCTGAATTCAGCAAGGGAGTCCTGGTCCGCGAAGAAAAGGAATGCGCCACCACCGAAAAGAACGGTACCGAAATCTATTTCGAACCGGATGCCAACATTTTCAAGAACTTCAGGTTCCTGCCCGCCTATATGGAAGAAAAGGTATGGAACTACGCCTACCTGAACAACGGTCTTTCCCTCATCATGAACGGCAAGACCTATGTGAGCCCCAACGGCCTTCTGGATCTTCTGCAGAAGCACGTGGACGATTCCATCCGCTATCCGGTGGTTCACTTCAAGCAGAGCGATATCGAGGTGGCCTTCACCCACGGGAACCAGTATGGCGAACACTACTATAGTTTCGTCAACGGTCAGTATACCACCCAGGGCGGTACTCACCAGCAGGCTTTCCGCGAAGGTATCGTCAAGGGCGCCCGAGACTTCTTCAAGAAAGACCTGGACCCGGCCGATGTCCGCAACTGCATTATCGGCGCCGTTTCCGTCCGTATTCAGGAGCCGGTGTTCGAATCCCAGACCAAGACCAAGCTGGGTAGCACCACCGTTTCTCCCGGCGGCGCACAGTTGCGTACCTGGATTGTAGATTACGTTTCCAAGGAACTGGACAACTACCTCCACAAGAATCCGGAAACAGCTAAGTCCCTCCAGGATCGCATTACCCAGAACGAACGCGAACGCAAGGAAATTGCAGGCATCAAGAAACTGGCCAACGAGCGCGCCAAGAAGGCAAACCTCCACAACCGCAAGCTTCGCGACTGCAAGATTCACCTCACCGACGTCAAGAATCCCCTGAACAAGGAATCCATGATCTTCATTACGGAAGGTGACTCTGCATCCGGTTCCATCACCAAGGCCCGCAACGTACAGACCCAGGCGGTGTTCAGCCTCCGCGGTAAGCCCCTGAACAGTTTCGGCCTGACCAAGAAGGTGGTGTACGAAAACGAGGAATTCAACCTGCTGCAAAGCGCCCTAGACATCGAAAACGGTCTGGAAGACTTGCGCTACGACAAGGTGATTATCGCAACCGATGCCGATGTGGACGGTATGCACATCCGTCTCTTGCTCATGACCTTCTTCCTGCAGTTCTTCCCGGAACTGGTGGAACAGAAGCACCTGTTCATTCTGCAGACTCCGCTGTTCCGTGTCCGCAACAAGCAGGTCACCAAGTACTGCTACGACGAAGTTGAACGAGACAAGGCCGCCGCAGAAATCGGCAAGACCGGTCTGGAAATTACCCGATTCAAAGGTCTAGGCGAAATCAGCCCCGAAGAATTCGGACAATTCATCGGCGAGGAAATGCGACTGGAAACAGTAATCCTCCCGCCGGATGCAAACTTCGGCAAGTTGCTGTCCTACTACATGGGCGCCAACACTCCCCAGCGTCAGGACCACATCGTCACAAACCTCCGCGCCGAAGCTGTGGACGAACTGTAAACCCGGATTCTGTACCTTCGCTCAGGATGACGGGAACGTCATTCTGAAGCAGAACCATTTGTCATTCTGAGGCCGAAGACCCCAGTACCGAAACCCCCTGCGGAAAAAAACATACCTCTCCCGAGGGGCACGAACCTTCCCGAGATGTCCCGACATCCCGATAACGAAAAACGCCCGCGAATCGGGCGAAGGGACGGGTGTTGTATAGTGAAGGAGTCCGGCCTCAGGCCGGGTGGAGCCGAAGGCGAAGCCTCCTGAACGAACAACACCCGGGACCGAAGCCCCCTGCGAAAAAAAACATACCTCTCCCGAGGGGCACGAACCTTCCCGAGATGTCCCGACATCCCGATAACGAAAAACGCCCGCGAATCGGGCGAAGGGACGGGTGTTGTATAGTGAAGGAGTCCGGCCTCAGGCCGGGTGAAGCCGAAGGCGGAGCCTCCTGAACGAACAACACCCAGGACCGAAGCCCCCTGCGGAAAAAAACATACCTCTCCCGAGGGGCACGAACCATCCCGAGATGTCCCGACATCCCGATAACGAAAAACGCCCGCGAAACGGGCGAAGGGACGGGTGTTGTATAGTGAAGGAGTCCGGCCTCAGGCCGGGTGAA
>JAKSIH010000041.1 GCA_024398935.1 Fibrobacter sp.
ACCCGAATGCAGCTCCTGCAGTAGACACCAAGAACATGAAGGCTGGTCAGGCTTCTACTTACCGCATCGCCCTCGGCAACCAGAGCTGGGACGTTCAGGTAAGCACCCTGAAGTAGTCGGTCATCCTGGAGTGCCGCAGGCACGATAGGATCCAAGCCTACAAAGAGACCCCGCGATTCAAGTCGCGGGGTTTCTTTTTTGCAGTAATAACACAATCCAATGGTACCATTCTTTTTATGACGCTCTAGCCCGAGCATTCAGAAAACAAAAAAACCGGCTCACAAGAGACCGGTTTTTCACTTGGACCACCTAGGGCAGTCCTACCTTTAAAAAGACAATTAGCCTTCTTCCAGGGCTTCCTTGTATTCGTCGACAGTAGCGATATATTCGTCGATCATGTCTTCCTTGGAATCCAGGTAGGCAAGGATCTGTTCCAGGTGTTCCTTCTTGAATACAGCCTTCAGCTGGCGAGATGCGTGACCACGGTAGCCCCATTCCTTGAGGATTTCGTCGGTAACCACAAAGGAATCTGCCATGGAGACAAAACGCATGGGACCATAGACAGCCCAGTCATGTTCCATCTGCATGCATTCCGGTTCTTCCAGTTCAGGATTTGCCATGTAGCGCTGGATGTGACGGGTACGGACATCCTTAATCTTGTCGATGCGCATGTAACCCATGATGAGGTACTTGTTGCGCATTTCAGAATCGCTGAGACCTTCGTAGCGGGTGCCAAAAAGGATGTAGCGGCTCTTTGCCTTGAGAATTGCGTTCACAGTCTTAACATTGTAGCAGCTCATGAGACCGTAGGTGCTAGTCTCGTAGTTCGGTTCGTAAAGGAAGCCCTTACCATTTTCGTTCAGCTGGTCGCGAACCGGCACTTCGGAAGTGTGGCTTGTTTCGACATAGAGCAAGGAACCGGCGGCGTTACCGCGGTAGTCCTGCCAACCATCAAGGTTAATCTGAGTTTTCGGCATCTTTTTTACTTTCCAATCAATTAAGTTAAACTTAGACTACCCCGAACAAATGCTCGGAGCAGCCCCTAGATATAAATGTCACAAGCGGACCGCATGAACGGTCCGTCGTTTACCAATACGCAAGATACAATTTACTGACTAAAAAGTCAACGACTCCGCGGAAATATCTTCCATTCCAAAGAGATTTGCCCCTTTTTCGAAGAATTTCGCGGTATCCGTAGTCAAAAAATTGACTTTTCCACTTTTTGTAAGCCGTTTTTCAATCTCTGGATGACGCCTCAAGTAGTCCACCGTCTTCTCGGAAACAATGTTTCCCTGGAAAATAATACGGACTCTTTCCGGGAGAGACTTTCGGATTTCTTTCTCCAGAAGAGGATAGTGGGTACAGGCCAGGAGCACCGCGTCGATTTCGGGATCTTCCGCCAAAAGCGCGTCCACTTCCTTCTGGACAAAGAACTGGGCGCCCTCGGTCCCACGTTCGCCATACTCCACCAGGGGAACCCACATGGGACAGGCATGCTGGGTCACCTTCAGTTCCGGATAGAAGTGGTTAATTTCAATGGCATAGCTGCCGGAGGACACCGTCCCTGCCGTAGCAAAGATACCGATGTGCCCCGTCCGGGTGAAGCGTCCCACCTCCTCTGCAGTCGGTCGGATAATGCCGAGAACCCGACGATCCGGAAATTCAAAGGGCAGAACCTGCTGCTGAATACTGCGCAGGGCGCGGGCGGACGCCGTATTGCAGGCAAGGATTACCAGCGGGCACCCCCTGCTAAAAAGTTCGCGGACTGCCTGGAGAGTGTATCGATAGATTGTCTCATAACTGCGGGAACCGTAGGGAGCACGGGCGTTATCCCCCAGGTAGAGATAGTCGTATTCTGGCAGGGCCTTCTGCAAATCCCGTAAAATGGTAAGGCCCCCAAAGCCAGAATCAAAAACTCCGATCATAGGGCGGCTTCCATCTTTTCATGAAGCATGGAGGAGAGGTTTCGCTTCAGGTCAAACCCTTCCTGTTTTTTCAAATCGGCGACATCCACCGGATCAAGAATGGTGACCTTGACCTTCACCCGCTTGGAATCCCTGCGGCGTTCCCAGACAAAGCCGGAATTCTGGATGGTCAGGGGAAGAATGATACCATCGTTTTCTGACGCAAACCGGAATGCCCCGCTCTTGAAAGGACCGAGCTTACCGGTCTTGCTGCGGGAGCCTTCGGGGAAGATGAAAATACGGGGAGCAGGGCTTCGTTCCGCGATTGCCTTGCGGATGGCTACCGCCGCATTTCCGCTAGAGCGGTCGATAAAGACGCAGCCAATTTTTACCATCCAGAAATGAAGGAACGGTATACGGCCTAGGGTCTTTTTCGCAACAAACCCGATGGTCTTCTGGATTGACAGAAAGACAATGGGAATATCCGCAAATGAACCGTGATTACCGATAACGAATACGGGACGGTTCCAGTCAACGGCACCAAGTTTAGCCTGGTTATCAACCTCCAGGTCCACTCGCAGGCGACGCATGCAGAACCCGCCAAAATCCTGGATTTTCTTATCCACCCAGACCTTGGAATTTTTGCCATAGCGGATTAGGACAAAGGGGACCTTCAGCATCTGAAGGCACATATATCCAAACACCGTAAGAATCACCCAAATTTTAAACAGGAAAAAAGGCATATTTAAATCCGTCCGTGAAAGCTTCCTGGGCAGGAACCTCGAGCGCCTAAACTTACGCAGGCGCCCTTTCCAGTGCCGCTGTTTGCAATATAACAAAATCAAGTAGGCCTCCGCCCGGGTCACCCCCACATAATACAGTCTACGTTCCTCTTCTAGCTGGGCGCGACGCTGCCTTCTTGTCCCGGTACATTCCCCAGGTGTCAAGTTTTCCGCCAGGCCGGCATAATAGACCACCGCATACTGTAACCCCTTGGAAGCATGCACGGTTTCCACATGGACTCCATTTTCTAGAAGGATTTCCCCCTCCGGGCCATCCCCCGTTTCAACGGCATCCCCAGCCACAGGAATGCCATAGTCCCGAAGCGCCTCTTCGTAATAGAGCCGCTGCCTGTTGTAACGGACAAGAATTGCAAAATTTTTCCACTCCAGGTCATACCCCTGGCGCAATTCCTTGATGGAGGCCACCACCTTCTGCATTTCCTCCACAGGATTTTCCGATTCCCAGACTTCAGGCTTCCGATTCTCCCTATAGAGGGGATTCCCCCCGGACCCGTTAGGATTCCCTGCCCGAAGCACCTTCTGCAAATGGATTGGCTTGTTCTTAAAAATTTCGTTGGCCAGGTGAAGCACCTTGGGCACGGACCGATAATTCCATTCCAGGCGAATCAGGGTACTCTCCTTAAAGTCCTGGCAGAAACGGTTGATATTTCCGATGTCCGCACCGCGGAAGCCATAGATGGCCTGGTCGTCGTCCCCCACCACGAAAAGGGCCTTCCTGTCGCCAAGCAGGTTCTTTACCAGACGATACTGGGTCGGATTAATATCCTGATACTCATCCACTAGAATCTCCGACCACTGTTCCCGAAAATACCTACAGGCAAAGTCATTCGTTTCCAGCAATTGAATCGCCAGGTAGATCAAGTCCTCGAAGACCACCTTCCCACTGCGAAGAATTTCCTCACGCAAGGGTTTTATCTTTTCTGTCATGGATCGGGAGTACCCATCCGAAAACAGATTCTCCCGGTTCAGGCGACCTGCCTTCATCTTCAGCCCGGACAACTTCTGCAAAAAATCCCGATCAGCGCTTTCTGTGGGAACCGGCATTTTTTCAAATCCCAGAAGTTCATAGGCCTTTATCCCCCTCGTCGCCCCTTGCGTGTCATAAGGAATTTCGCTTTTCAGCATGTACAGCGCCAGGGAATGGAAAGTACACAGACGCACTCCGGCGTTCGGGAAAAGTTTCTGTACCCGCTCCCGCATTTCGGCTGCAGCCTTCGCCGTAAAGGTCAAGGCTAGAATCTTTTCCGGCGCCACACCGCACAAAATCCGGTACTGAATTCGCTTGGTCAGGACGGAAGTCTTTCCGGAACCCGCTCCAGCCAAAATTAAAAGTTGAGCACCGGCCTCATGGTCGTGCAACACCGCCGCCCTCTGGTCAGAATTCAATCCAGAGAGGATGCTTTCTGCATCCATATTTTCCTCGTAAGGAATGGGGTTCATTCTCCATTCCGGATGCTGAACCGCCGCTATCTAGAAAAAAGGCGACTACCTATCGCCTGTAGACTTGCTGTTCCTGGAACCACCCAACAGGAAGAGGAAGGCTCCCACAAGACTCAATATAAGGCTTACCAGGTAAGCCAGAAGCTGAATGACCACCGAGGGCAAGTTGGCAACGCCCGCACGAGCAAAGAGGGACTGGGCCAAAAGTTCTCGAGGGCCAAAACCACCGATAGAAATAGGCAGGGCACTGACTATGGCTACCAGCGGGATGTAATAGAAGTACCAGGACATGGAAAGGTCCACGCCTACGGCAATTCCGCAGAAATAGTGAACAAATATGCGCAGCGCCTGGGTCACTGCAGAAAGCCCGCTAATGCAGATCCAGAGTTTCATGGAACGGAACTGCTGAAAGCGCTTGAACATGTGGGTCAGGCGTTCGCTGATTTTCCCGGGCAGGAACCGATCCATCAATCCGCAGGCAAAGTTTCCAAGGCGGCGGCTAAAAAGGGACGCAAACAGGCCGCAGAATCCCAGGAAAATCCAGAGGGACGGCCACATGAACGCCCGCTGTTCCGGATCGTGCATAAAGAACAGTAGACCCACGGCCAGGGCGAACAAAGTAATGAAGAACAGTCCGAACAGGCGGTCGAATGCAGTGGCGGTTAATCCCGCGCCCACGGAATCCTGACCACCCTGCATGCGGATGTCATAGATTTTCTTTGCATCGCCACCCACGTTACCCGGCATGAAGTTATTGAAGAACAGCCCCACGTAGTAGAGCTTCAACAGCTTTCCGTAGCTCAAGTGAATATCCTGCCGTTCCAGAAGCAACTTCCACTGAAGGCAAGCCGTAAAGTTGGAAAGGCCTAGGCAGGCAACGGCAATGACCAACGGAACCACGCTACGGTCTATGCTGAAGAGCCCCATCAGGTCCCCCAGGTTCCAGTCATCCGCATTGGAGATATTTCGATACACGAAGTAGGCGGGTACCAGGGTAACCACCAGCTTGAGACAGAATACCAGAGCAGACTTCAGTTGACTATTCATCTTCGTTTACCGTCTTTACCTGGTGTTCAATCTGCAAGTCCTGAAGCAAGTTCAGAGTCTGTTCGGCAGCGGTCTCCCAGCGGAACTCGTCGGCATAGGCACGGGCACCCTCCTCCAGACGGGTACGCAGGTCGTCGTTACAGTAAAGCCGGTCCATCTCGGAGGCGCAGGCGGAAGCATCACCCGCCTGGAACAGAAGTCCCGTTTCACCGTTACGGACACTGTCCCTAAGTCCCGGAACATCAGAAGCAATGGTAGTAGTGCCAAGCTTTGCGGCCTCCACCACCGTAAGTCCCCACCCTTCCTTGAAGCTGGTCTGCAACAACGCCGTTGCACCGGCCAGCAGTTCCCGTTTCCTTTCCCGGGAGACAAAGCCCAGCAGGTCTACGCGATCCGAAAGATTTTTCTGCCTCAGCCAGGCAGGAATCTTCTTTAACAGCGGACCATCGCCGGCAACCACCAGACGCACGTCCGTATGCTTTTCCGCAAATTCAGCAAAGGATTCCAGCGCAGTCCAGATTCCCTTGTACTTGTGAACCCGGGACAGCCAGAGGAAATAGGGTATACCAGAATGCCCTTCTACGCTTTCATCCGGTTCGGTCGTTGTTCCACAGTCATCGGAACCGTTATAGACCACGGATATGCGGGATTCCGCCACACCGATTTCGTGAAGTTCACGCTTGGTACTGGGGCTCACCACCACAAAATCCTGCCTGCGGTAGAACAGGGGGATGATCCGTTCAAAGAACCAGACTCCAAAGGCAACAGGGAAAATCGCCTCGTGGAAAATGGAGCCCCGCCAAAGATGATGCATTTGCACCAGCACAGGCTTCTTCAGGAACAGGTGGCAGAACAGGGGCAACTTGTTCAGGTCCTCCACCACCACATCGAAATTGAACTCCCGGTCCAATTTTTTCAGGGACCTTGCGCAGTTCAGCTGGAACATGAGGTCGCCGCCCTTGCGGACAACCTGGATACCGTCCACAACCTCCCGTTCCCTGGCCCCCTTGAAGGATGTCGTAAAGAGGACCACCTGATGACCCGCCTGGGCAATCAGGGAGAAAATTCGATGCAAGTGTTTTTCCGCACCGCCGGCGGCAGGGTGCAAACGATCTCGATAATTGACAACAAGTATGTTCAAGTTTAAAACTTAGGGCTTACGACCCAAGACTCCAATGCAAAGCTGAGTGTAGTGCATCAACGGAACAGTGGACAGGGCATCCAGGATGCCGTCCTTGATTTTCTGGTAAGCTGTTCCCTGGAGCGGATACTTGGGCAGTTCAATACCAACCTTGAAGCAGGCCTCGCGAAGCATGCGATAATAGAGGTTGGGGCGCATCCAGTCACCGTATGTATAAACACACTTAAAGCCCCCCGCACGCATCAGCCCCTTCAGTTCAGGCATGGTAAACTGGGTCTCCCAACCGGCAAACCACTTGTCCATGGCGATGAGAATATGCTTGATGATCGTATAGGGGTGCACCGTCTGGGGCACATCGCAAAGGCAATGTCCCCCATGCTTTAAAATGCGATAGTTTTCCTTGATCAGGGGAAGCGGATTGGTAAAGTGTTCCGCCAGTCCCTGGTGAAAGACAAGGTCAAAAGAGCAATCCGGGAAAGGGGACTTGAAGGCGTCACCCCGCACCAGATGCAGGTTGTCAAAAAGTTGTTCCTTCTCGCGAAGTTTTTCCACAATCTTCAAGCTGTTTTCGGCAAAATCCAGAACATAGACATCGGCACCCAGACGGGCAAGTTCCGCACTGTCGCGGCCCGTACCGGCACCCACTTCCAGGACCTTCAGGCCCTTCAGGTCAAAATTTTTCTTGATAGTCTGCAAAACCGACGGGGAGGAAGGATACACCTTATCCATGTCGTTCTTGCGTTTCCAAAAACGATTCCAAACTGATTGATCAGGTTCTTTAATTGACATAACGCACCAAATATACGAAATAAAGAAAAGTCCGTTGTCACAAGACTCCTTCGATACGATAAAATAGAGTGCAAAATAGAAACGCAAAAAAATGAGCAAAAACGCAAATTCTAGTCATAATCCAATTACAATGAAGTAATTTTACTACATTGAGTAGTATAAATATGACAAAAATTCATTTTCAATTCGTTTTTCAGAGCAATCTTCTCATTTTTTTACATAATTGGCACGCAACTTGCTTAAAAATAAACGATATTAAGGGTAAGGTTTACAAAACATGCATATCGACTCTACAGACACCACTCTAAAAAGATACCTAGAAGATATTCGTCGCACCGCTCCCCTCTCCCGCGAAGAAGAACAGATCCTCTTCCAGAAGGCCAAGGAAGGCGACAAGATCGCCCGCAAGAAGCTCATTTCCGCAAATATGCGATTCGTCCTGAAGGTCGCCATCCAGTACCGCGGCTGCCCCATTCCCCTGCCGGACCTGGTTAGCGAAGGCGCTATGGGCCTGGTCCGCGCCATTGAATCCTTCGAACACACCCGCGGTCTGAAGTTCATCTCCTACGGTGTGTGGTGGATCAAGGCTTATATTACCCGCGCCATTAACGAACAGGGCAATCTGATTCGTCTTCCCGCAAACCAGCACCTCCGCGTGCGCAAGGCTTTGCACGAACAGTCCCGCGGTAAGGAAATCAACGAAGAAATCCGCGAACTTATCCAGATCGGTCAGCGCGGCGTTTCCTTCGACAGCCCCCTGAAGGCAGACTCCAAGGCCACTTACGCCGAAGTACTTCCCGATGGTGGCGCCTCCAACCCGGAAGCAGAATCTGAAATCCAGAGCGTCGAAGCATTGGCCCGCGATCTTATGGAACAGCTGCCGGAGCGCGAAGCTAAGGTTATTACAGGCATCTTCGGCATCAACCAGGAAGCGCCCCAGACCCTTCGCGAAGTGGGTGAATCCATGAACATCTCCCACGAACGCGTGCGCCAGTTGCGCGACCAGGCTCTCCGCCGCATCCGCAAGTACAACAGCAAGGAATTCCTCCAGGAAAAGAAGGACGCTTTCTTGGCAGCCATCAACAAGTGATGGCTCAGGAGGCTCCGCCCCCTGAAACTCCTTGGCAGACGACCGTTGTCGTCTGCGTTTTCTTTTATAAACTGCGGGGAGAATCCTCGCCGCTATCAATAAATAGTGGCTTAGACGCAAGGGGCTTTGCCCCCTGGACCCCTTGGCCTGCAACTTTTTGTTGCAGGCGTTTTCTTTAGGTACTGCAGGACGATTCCTCGCCGCTATTAATAAATAGCGGCTTAGACGCAAGGGGCTCCGCCCTTTGGACCCCTTGGCCTGCAACTTTTTGTTGCAGGCGTTTTCTTTAGGTACTGCAGGACGATTCCTCGCCGCTATTAATAAATAGCGGCTTAGACGCAAGGGGCTCCGCCCCTTGGAACCCTTGGCCTGCAACTTTCTGTTGCAGGCGTTTTTTTGGCAGCAGACTAGTTCGTATTTTTGATGCAGCGGAGGCTAAAGCCTCCGTTCTTATCATAATAGTACTCTAGCGAAGCTTCCATCACAAAATCCAGCAGGTCTAGATAAGTCGCAAATCTACTGCGTTCTGTATAGGACCAGAAATACGTATATTTAGGAAGGCCTGTGCGGTGAGGTCGTCCATGACGGTCGTCTTTGTATTCCTCCGTCGACCAGAACTTGGTCATCCAGCCTTCTCCCTCGAACTCCCCATTAGAAAGGCGAATCCCTGCCGGCAACGCCCCAAAACCCAAAACATCGGAACAGTTCCTTCCTTTCTCCCACAGGTTTTTAGATCTAAGGGCGCAGCCACCCATAAGGTTACCCGCCGATGACCGCAACGTTTCAAATTCAGCCCTAGAAGGCAGATGCCAACCCGACGGACAAACGCGTATTGCATCGTGCCAGCTGTAGAGACGTCCATATTTTAGGCAATTGGCAGAATCGTCTTCATAGCACCAGCTACTGTCGGACTTGAAATTCAGGTTTTCCGCCATCCATTCCTGATTATCAATTTTCACAGTTCTGTAAGTACGACCATCGCGAGAATCCTCAAGGGCCCCCGCAAAGCAGGACAACGCCACGGCACACAGAACAAGAATGGATGTTTTCATTTTCACGAAATAAAAGATAGGCAATTCAACCAATCCGAAATTTGTACCGCCTAATGTTCGCATACACTTTTAGACCAAACGCCCGACAAAATCAACAGATTTTTTCATAAAAATGTATAAAATGACAAAAAACGCATCAACCATACTCTCACACTTGATACATTAGTTATTATTTTATTGATTTTTTATCAACGATTATATAAGAAATTTATTATACAACGCCGAATTTTCAGATTTATATTTGGACCGTTGTTATATGGGAGTTGTTATGAACACGCTTTTGAAACGGACAACCATGTCCAAGTTTTTGGCAGCACTTTCCGCCGCCACCGTATCTACTTTCGCAGCAGATCTGCCTACCGCCCAGCAAATCTTTGAAAAAATGGGTCTGGGCATCAACATCGGAAACACAATGGAAGTTCCGGGGAATCCTACCCTCTGGGGAAACAAGTTCCCAACAGAGGCTTATATCAAGGGCGTTAAGGCCGCTGGCTTTAACACCATCCGCATTCCCTGCGCCTGGGACTCCCACGCCACAAACAGCGTCATTAACGAAAGCTGGATGGACTCTGTCCAGACCGTTGTAGACTATTGCGTCAAGGCTGGCCTCTACACCGTTTTGAACATTCATTGGGACGGCGGTTGGCTGGAAGAAAATCTGAAGGACGACAAGAAGACCGAAGTCAACGCCAAGCAGAAAGCCTACTGGACCCAGATTGCAAAGCGTTTCAAGGACTACGACGAAAAGCTTCTTTTTGCAAGCGCCAACGAACCCGCCACTACAGACGAAAACTACAAGAACGAATCCAAGATCCTTCAAGGTTACCACCAGACATTCGTAGACGCCGTGCGCGCCACCGGCGGCAACAACGCAAGCCGCACCTTGATCATCCAGGGCCCCTCCACCAGCATCGACCGCTCCGTGGAAGCCTACCCCGCAAGCATGATGCCTAACGACGTTATCGCAAACCGCATGATGTTCGAAGTGCATTACTACGACCCGTCTCCCTACACCATCGTAGGCGAGCCTGTCAACTGGGGCGCCATCGTGGAACCGCAATACTACTGGGGCGAGGAAAACTACGCCACCGGCGCAGACATCGTCCACAACTGCGGCTACAATCCGTGGGGAAACGCCATGGGAACTCCCTGCAGCGCCAACGACATGCAGGTGGCTTTCAAGAAAATGAAGACCAACTATGTGGATAAGGGCATTCCGGTCATCATCGGTGAATTCGGTGCCAACGACCGACTGGGCATTCTGAAAGGAGACGATTACAAGCGCCACCGCAATGGTCGTATCGGCTGGTACAAGGCCGTAGCCCAGGCCGCCTTCGACAACAAGGTGGTCCCCATCGCCTGGGATACCGGTCACGAGGGCGAAAACCACATGACCATCATCCGCCGTCAGTCAGATCCCGACGGATCCGTCTTTGACCCGGAAGTCATGAACGCCATGCGAAATGTCTATGGCATGCCAAACCTTGACGGAAGCAGCAATCCGGTCATCAGCACCGATACAGACAAGTCCATCAAGGCAGAATTTACCATTGCAGACAGTACATACGGTCAAATCGAATTTTCCAGCGTTCCCAAGGACTGGAGCAAAATTTCCAGCGTCTCTATTCGGGCTTTCTTTGACGGAACCATATCCAAGGTAGGTGACGACTACGGTTTTATCGCCCCCAACCTGGTTACCATGGACGGAACCGACTGGAACTGGCAGGAAGCAGGCCTCGGCGAAGTTGAGCTGGGCTCCTGGAACACCTATGAGGTCGAGGTCGCTACCACAGGAGAAAGCGGCAGCAACCTGATGGTTCCGGGCAACCCCACAAACATTGTATTCATGGGACTGCAGATATACACTCTGGGCTACACCGGCAATGTCTATGTGGACTGGATCATCTTCAAGAATACCGACGGCACCGCAGACACTCTGGACTTTAACCTGGTCGGAGCCAAGAACGTTGGCGGAGGCATCACCGCAAAGTCCTTGGTAGCTACCGAAAGCGTCAAGGCAACTACGACAGCAATCAAGGCTATCGCAAAGAAGCAAGGGCAGCAAAGCCTCACCCGCCAAGGCAATATGCTGGTCGCTCAGGGCACTCGCGCAGCCATCCGTCTTTTCGACCTGAATGGCAATTTAATCCGCGAGACACATAACGCAGGATCCACCGGAGCACAGGTGAGCCTCAGCCTCCAGGGGCTTCGCTCAGGGCCGTACATCGCCCGATGCGGGAGCACCACACTCCCCATTCAAGTAAAATAACCCCAAACATCAAACCTCACACAAACCAGGAGAACCGATACGAACGTATCGGTTCTTTTTTGATGAAGGAATCGCGTCAGTAACAAAATCTTTACATTTGTTGAATTTTTCTCAACCTTTTCATTTCAAGCGCTTATTTTGTTTATTTGCGATTCTTTTTTGCGATATATATTATAAATGGTAGTGTTTTGGAGCCACAAAAAAGGACTCTGTATGAAAAAATTGATGTTTGGCGCCGCGTTGGCATGTGCATTTGGTCTTGCTCAGGCAGACCTTCCCACCGCAGCACAGGTTCAGAAGAACATGGGCATGGGTTACAATATCGGAAACTCCATGGAAGTGCCCAACAATCCTACCGGTTGGGGCAATCCCTATCCCACCCAGGCCTTGCTGGACTCCATCAAGGCAGCGGGTTTCAATACCGTCCGTATTCCCTGTGCCTGGGATTCCCATACCCGAAATGGCGCCATCACCGAAACATGGCTGGACTCCGTTAAGACCGTGGTGGATTACGCCCTGCGTAACGAACTGTACGTGGTTCTGAACATCCATCACGAAGGTGAAGGTGGCTGGTTCCAGACCAAGATGGCAACCACCAAGAACACCACCGTCGATAACAAGATGAAGACTTACTGGACTCAGATTGCCAATAAGTTCAAGAACTACGACGAGCATCTTCTTTTTGCAGGCGCCAACGAACCGGGCGAAGGCCAGCAGGGTCTCACCTGGACAAGCCAACACGCCCAGGTTCTCATGGGCTACTACCAGACCTTCATTGACGCAGTCCGTGCCACCGGCGGCAACAACGCCACCCGCACCCTGATTATCCAGGGCCTGCAAACCGATATCGACAAATCCGTAGAATTTGCTCCCACAAGCATCTTCCCCAAGGACAAGGTTACCGGCCGACTCATGTTCGAAGTGCATTTCTACGGCCCTTACCAGTACGTGCTCATGACCAGTTCCCAGAACTGGGGTTGCCCCAACGGCGATATCCAGGTGCAATACTATTACGGCGACTATCTGAAACCGAGCGACCCGAAGCACAACGCAGGCTACAACTGCTGGGCAAATTCTGTCGACCAGGCACAGGCTGGCATCGGTTTCCCCAACGCCCAGTTTGCCAAAATGAAGTCCAACTATGTGGACAAGGGCTACCCCGTCATTATCGGCGAATTCGGCTCCCTGTACCGTTCTCCGGAACTCTCCGGTTCCGACCTGGAACTGCACCGCAAGGGCCGTATCCAGTGGCACAAGGACGTTGTAACCGCAGCAAAGAACTACGGCCTTACTCCCATCGTCTGGGACATGGGTAACGAAGGCGCCAGCTACGACAACATGGCCTACATCCGTCGCCAGACCAACAAGTTCGGCGGCCCCATGGGCAAGGTGGTGGAACCGGAAATCATCAACGCCATGCGCGGTGTGTATGGTCTTGGAACCTACGTAAACAAGGGCGTCACCCACACGGAAAGATTGATTCCAGGCAGCACTCCGGTGCTTACCTCCAGCAGCTCTGTAGTTCCTGCGTCTAGCAGTTCCATCGCAAGGTCCAGTTCCAGCGTGCAACAGCCCGCAAGTTCCAGCTCCGTGAACCCGTGGCAACCCCAATCCAGCTCCAGTGTTGTCAACCCGTGGCAACCCCAGTCCAGTTCTAGCGCAATCATTCCGCAGCCTGTCGTCAGCTCCAGCAGCACTAACGAGCAACTGCCGGCAAGTTCCAGCAGCGTAAAAATCGACCAGCCGACCTGCGACGCCCTGGTTCCGGAATGCGGCTACACCGAACGCGAACTCTGCGTAACTTACCATCTGAAGGAATACTGTCCACCTTGTGATGCACTTATTCCTGAGTGCGGATACTTCGGGGAAGAACACAATCCTTGGAACATCGGTTCAGTCCCGCAAGTAGCAACAGCTTCACTGATCCGTCAGGGCAATATGCTTATGGCCCAGGGTACCCGCGCAAGCATTCGTCTCTTTGACTTGAACGGCAACCTCATCCGAGAAGTCCGCGCCCTCTCCTCCAGCGCAAAGATGAGCCTCGCAGGTCTCAACAAGGGCGTGTACATAGCCAAGAGTGCCGGTCAGACCCTGAAGGTGAACGTGAAATAGTCCGTATTTTCGCGTTTTCACAAAAAATCCGACCTTTTTCAGGTCGGATTTCTTTGTTTTTTGACGAAAAACACACAAAAAAAATAATCGTTCCTTTTTTGAAAACTTTAGTTTACATTTGTTGAGTGATTAGCACCGCATATTTAAGGCTTGCCTAAAAAAAACGCCTTGTCGGAAACCAATCAGTATAATTTTAGGTTGAATGTTAAATTATTGGATTAGGAAAACAATAAAGGAGTCCCCTTAATGAATTTCAAATATCTTTTTGGCCTTACCTGTGCTTTTGGCATTGCTGCCACTAGCGCATACGCCCTCCCCAAGGCAACCGACCTGGTTGCCGACATGGGTCTCGGCTACAACATCGGTAACACCATGGAAGTTCCGGGTAACCCGACTGCCTGGGGCAACGATTTCCCGACAGCTGAATATGTAAAGGCAATCAAGGCAGCCGGTTTCAATACCGTCCGTATTCCTTGCGCATGGGATTCCCACGCATCCAACGGCACCATTAACGCAGGCTGGCTGGATTCCGTTAAGACAGTCGTCGACCTCGTAATTGGCGAAGGTATGTACGCCATGCTGAACAGCCACTGGGATAACGGTTGGCTGGAAGACCACGTCTTTGACGGTGCCGGTTACGATCAGTCTGGCGCAGTGAACAGCTCCGCAGCAGCTGTTGCCGCCAAACAGGAAAAGTACTGGCAGCAGATTGCAACCAAGTTTGCTGCCTACGACGAACATCTGATCTTTGCATCCGCCAACGAACCGGGCGTAAACGACCCGTGGCTTAACGGTACTCAGTGGGCATTCGATGAAAACCGCATGAAGGTTCTTCAAAGCTTCCACAACGCTTGCGTCAAGGGCGTTCGTGCAACTGGCGGCAACAATGCCACACGTACCATCATTGTGCAGGCCCCCCGTACCGAAATTGACAACGCACCGCTCCTGAGTAGCAACATGCCCACCGATCCTGCAGGTGCCGGCTACATCATGGCAGAAGTCCACTACTATCCGTATCAATACTCCCTGATGACTGCTGACGAAGACTGGGGCACTCAGTTCTATTACTACTTCGACTTGCCCAGCACAACGGATAAGACTCATAACATGGGCTGGAACGTTTATTCTAAGTCCATTGATGACCAGGCTCTCGGCACCCCCAAGCAGATTGCCAAGGCCTTCGGTGAACTGAAGACCATGTTCTGCGACAAGGGCATTCCTGTCGTGATCGGCGAAATGGGTGCAGTCAAGCGTCTCGACGCACTTTCCGGCGCAAACCTGAAGCTTCACCTTGAAGGTCGTGCCGCCTGGTACGGCGAAGTGGCAAAGGTCGCAAAGGCAAACGGCATCATCCCCTGCGTTTGGGATACCGGAGACGAAGGAAACGGCAACTTCACCATCATCCGTCGCCAGACCAAGAAGTTCGGCGGTAACGTTGGCGATATTACCGACTACGAAACCCTGAACGCTCTCCGTGCCGCATACGGTATGACCGCTATTACCGGCAACTCCATTGACGACAAGGTTGCCGCAAGCCTTGACGAAAGCAACAAGATGCTTGAAGCCACTTACACCACCGTCACCTCCGACTCCAGCGAAGTAGGAACACTCCGCTTCAACGTTACCACCAAGGACTGGAGCAAATACGTTGCTATAGCATTCCAGGCTAAGGTTGACGTTGAATCCGCAGGTCCCGCTGCTGGTGAAGATTACGCTTGGAAGACCTTGAGTCTGTTCGCCATGAGTGGCAATGACTGGGCATGGAGCGACTACAACTTCGCCGAAAGTGACCTGGATGCTGGCTGGGCCACCTACACCGTAACTCTTGACGCAGAAGGTCTCGATATCGCCAACAAGAAGAGTGTCAACGCAGTTGGCATCAACCTCTACGGTACTCAGCTCTCTGGTAAGATTTACTTCGACAACTTCCGTCTGATTAAGGCTGACGGTACTTTCGATGTTCTCGCTGATTTTGACAAGAAGATTGGTGGAGAAACCGACGGTATCCTTTCTGCCAAGCTGGCAACCTCCACCGCCCCGAATCCGGGCACCCCTGACGTCATCAAGCCTACTGCAATCGCTTCTGCAGGCAAGATGTTCGTAAATGTCCAGCAGGGCTTCGTGAACGCCACCTTCCCTGCAAAGGGTAACGTTCAGGCCAAGGCCATGCTCATGAACACCATGGGCCAGGTCATTGCAAGTGAAAGCTTCGTAACCCGCAGCGGCAACAACACCGTCCAACTGAAGGCAGAAACCCGCGGTCCTGCAATCCTCATGATCAAGCAGGGCAGCCAGGTTTACAGCCAAAAGGTCATGCTGAAGTAATTCACAAAAATTCGGGATGTGTTCAGTCCGGCTCTTTGGGGCCGGACTTTTTTATTAAAAAGGTGTTACGCCTTTTGCATGGCTAAGGCGGCTTCCAGTTCGCGGATGCGAGCAGCTTGCGACGCAATCACCGCGGCGGACTCCTTGCGACCCTGGAGGAGACCCTCTTTAAGACCCGCTTTGTGGCCGGCACGGCGAGCCGTGCCTAGGCGTGTCGAGATTTCTGCCTGCGTTACCATACCTGTCGCTACCTCCGTGACGATATTCTCCGGCGAGTCCTGGACCTGCATTTGGGTGTACACATCCAGGATGACCTTGTCCTTTACCTCCGGAGCCTTTTCCGCCTTCGCCATCTGCGTAAAGACTTCCATCCAGAGATCTTCCGAGGTCCGGCGACCGGATGGTTTGAACCTCGTGAGGTCATAGATAATATACCTCTTTCTGTCATAGACCGGCAAGGCCCCCGATTTTCCCATGTCGCTGAATCGAAACAGTCCCAACTCCTCGCGGTAATTCTTGCAGAACGCTACCCTGAAGTTGCAAATCCAGATGGAATAGGTCTGCGGCATCAGATATGGATGGTCCTTGCGGTCCCTGGCGGGGCGAGACTTGTCAAAGGCGATCTTCGAGTTGATGGCCAGCTGCGACGCGTAAAGATCCACTCGGCAGAGGAAGTCGTCGTGAGACGCCCGTTGCATTTCGAGGTCAATGTAACGCCCGTTCCCCAGCTTGGCGTGGATGTCGAAACGGACTTCCTCCAGTCCATTTTTCGATGCCAAGACAACCGCAGGCTTTCGCCGCACGATGGACTTGATGCGACTGCGGCCACGCAACCGCAAGACCGTATTCAGGAAATGGATCAATGTCTCGTCCTTCGAGAAAAGCTTCTTGAAAACCACATCGTAGGTGGGGTCGAAAAACTTCCGCTTCTTAAGTTTTGCAATTTGCTGCTGTACTCGCCTTCTTGAAATGTTCATACGTTCCTTAACACGCCCCGGCGGGCAGTACCGACAGGTCGCGCGGTTAAGCTATAGAAAAAAGGCCCGCGTTCACGGACTTGCTATATACACGTATTTTTCAAGAGATTTGCTCGCTGCTTTTACAAAGTTTTACAAAACAACGATTTGGCTAATGATTCCTCCAACCCTGAATTTTCCTGCAGTCAAAATGTTTCAACAGTCCACAATAGCTTTGAAACCGAGACCATTGTGATTCAACATCTTGCAAAGGGTTCCGCACGCATTCCCTAAAATTTTTCACGATTCTTCTGCCTGGGTACATCCGCCATGGCAAAATAAACGCACCTAAGAACGGAAAACCGCCTCGAACTGGCTGAAGGTAAATTTTCTGCGGATGCATGGTCAGCGACAATTCTTCTTTCAAAAATTGACGGATTTGTTCCATACATTCCTTGAGAAATTCGCGACTTTGGTGTACAAGGACCATATCATCCACATAGCGGCCATAGTAACGAACCTTTAACACTCGTTTTACAAAATGGTCCAACGGATTCATGTAGACATTACCAAAAAGTTGCGATGTCAAATTTCCAATGGGAAGTCCACACCCCGGGGCAGCATATTTCAAGGACTTGTTCTGCGGCAGGTCCTCCCAGGCCGAACTCGGACTTTTGTAGATGGCATTTTTCAGAGGATCCAAAAACACGATTTTCCCAATGAGATATTCCGCTAGGGATCTGTCTGGAATTCCCTTCCAGCGAGCGCGATCCAACCCATCAATAACTTGACGATACAATATATCACATCGAATCCCCATGAAGAATCCGCTTACATCCAAACGCAGCACATAACATTCCTTGCGGAAGTCATCGCTTGCAGCCCTGATAAAACCTTTTGCCCGATTGATTCCAAACAGCGTTCCCTTCCCCACCCTGCAACTGTAGCTATCGTAAATAAACTGACGGTCAAAAATCGGATAGAGCCACTTGTATAGCAAATGATGCACCACGCGGTCACGAAAATTTGCAGCAATGATTTCTCGTTTTACAGGCTGTTCGTTGATAAAGCAAATGGATGAAGAAAGTTCATAAGTTCGCGAATACAAATCATCCGCAAGCTCTAGCAAATTCTGCTCAAGCCGCGTCTCGAATTTCAACTGATTGTATGTGTTGCGTTTGTGCCGACGAGCATCGTAATAACATTCCAGAAGTTCATTGCACAGAAAATCCCGGCTTATGCCGGGATTCGGGGGCGCAAAGCGCCTAGCCTCGTTAGAGTCCTTGAGACAACGTACCGAGTTTCCATTTGTCTTATTGTTGTTGTTGACGTTTGCGTCGTCGTCGCTGATGTTCAAGTTGTAGGCGTTGTTGCTGTTGTTCTCCGTTGAAGACCAAAAGTTGGCGTTGTTGCCAAGGTTGTTGAACTTCTTGTTGTTGCTGTTGTAGTTGCCAGCAGGGAGCGCAGAAGCACAAGCCTTTTGAACGCGGCCGCTATTAAGAGGCTGCGAAAGGTCGGCATCATCAAACAAGTCAAGTTGTATCGCCAAAATTTCGCCACCGTTTTTCTACTCGCCATCGCACAAAATGCACATTAGGCAAGCGGACCGCTGGACTCTAGGAGGGGTCGCTCCGGCAAACCTTGATTTACCGGATTCTGCCCTAAAAAACCTTGAAGTTTTACTATCGTCTGATTTACAAATATCCACTGTTTCTCAGAAATCTGCCTTAAATCCATAAGCAATCGCAAACGTATTTGCATGGACACGAGGAACCCTTCAAATACACTCCTTTCAAATTTTTTTTTGGATTGGACAACGCATTGCAAATCCGTCAGATAAAGGATACAATCTTCACGGAGTTTATCACCCAGGCCAAACTTAAAATTTCGATGGAACTTGCTGGTTAAGCGACAAAGGTACAGAGTGAGATCATAAAATTCACGATAGATGACAAATAGCTTTTTTAAAGGAACATCTAGCGAACCCTTTTGGTCGTTCACTAAACGATCATTTTCGAGAACGGAATCAGGGAACCCGAGATACACCACATCGGCACCGATTTTCTTGAAGAACTTATGGTGAACCTTGTACTCACGAAGAAACTTAACAAAACGGAATGCAGACTTTTCGTAAGCCTGAAAGAACTTGCGGTCACGAATCAAGTGGATACTTGATTCGTTGCCGCTTTCCATGGTGTAAATTTCATCGATCAGCATTTTTTCAAAAATTTCACAGGAAGAACTTTCGCAGCACAGCTGCGTAGTTCTTCCTGTTTGTTACATGGCTTTGCTTCGCTAAGCCTTGGCTAGGCCTCCCGCCTTCGACGGGTGCCTAGTTAGAGTCCTTGAGACAACGTACCGAGCTTCCATTTGACTTAGTGCTGCGGCTGACGTAGGCGCCGCCGCCGCCGATGTCCAAGTAGTAGGCGTAGTTGCTGCCGTCCTCCGTCGAAGACCAAAAGTCGGCGTAGCGGCCAAGGGCGAAGAACTCCTTGCTGCTGCTGCCGTAGTAGCCAGCAGGGAGCGCTGAAAAGCCGAATTGATCACTACCATTTTTCCATTCTGATGACCGTAAATTTTTGGTTCGTTCCTCTCTAGATTCGCCCACAGATTCAAGCAAGGCTTCAAACTCCTCCTCGCTCGGAAGATGCCAGCCACTTGGGCAGGCATTCAGTGCAGCTTCCCAGGTATAAAGGCGGCCATACCTTTTGCAGTTGGCTGGATTATTGTCATAACACATGCTACCATCTGCTTTATAATTCAGGTTTTGTGCCATCCAAACTTGCTTGCCGATTTTTACAGTCTTATAGGTTTGGGCATCGCGAGGATCATTCATAGTGCCATAATCCACATTACCTTCGCTTGGTGGTGTCGCCTGCGAGCGCGGCGAGGTAGCTCCGCCACCCTCGTTAGAGTCCTTGAGACAACGTACCGAGAGTCCATCTGCCTTATCGCCGCTGTAGACGTTTGCGCCGCCGTCGCTGACGACCAAGTCGTAGGCGCCGTTGCTGCTGCCCTCCGTCGAAGACCAAAAGTCGGCGTAGCCGCCAAGGGAGTAGAACTTCTTGCTGTAGCTGCTGTAGATGCCAGCAGGGAGCGCAGAAAAGCCGAATTTGTCTTCCCCTCTTTTCCAGCTGCCGGCACGCAAATTCAGGGACTTTTCTTTATCAGAGGATCCAGCATTGGCTAGGAGCCTTTCAAATTCATCCGCACTTGGCAAGCGCCATCCAACAGGGCAGGCATCCACTGCAGCGTCCCAGGTATAAAGACGACCGTATTTTTCGCAGTTGGCCGGGTTATTGTCATAGCACATGCTGCCTTTTGCATTGTAGTTCAGGTTTTCCGCCATCCAGGTTTTGCCATCTGGCATTTTCACGGTTTTGTAGGTCTTTCCGTCGCGAGGGTCCTTCATTGTACCCGCCACAGAAAAAGACACCAGTAAACTTATGAGTAATATTATTTTTTTCATTTGTTTCAATCTTGATTTGTTGCTCAGATAACGCTAAAGTTCGTTCCTAGTTAGAGTCCTTGAGACAACGTACCGAGTGACCATCTGTCTTATTGTAGTAGTAGTGGACGCTTGCACTGCTGTAGAAGATGTCCAAGCCGTAGGCGTAGTCGCTGTCGCCCCCCGTAGAAGACCAAAAGTCGGCGTTGAGGCCAAGGAGGTTGGACCCCTTGTAGTCGCTGGTGTAGTAGCCAGCAGGGAGCGCGGAGAAGCCGAATGTGTTTAGGCCATCCTCCCAACTGGAATCTCGCAAATGATTGTAGAACTTGTCTTCACCTTTTTTTAACGGTTCCGCATTCAGCTTCTTCTGGGTCACAATTTGTTCCGTACGCAATTTTACAGCTTCCAGAAAAACCTCAAATTCTTCCTTGCTAGGCAAGTGCCAACCGCTTGGGCAAGCCGTCTTTGCAACTTCCCAGGTATAAAGACGGCCATACCTTTTGCAGTTGGCTGGATTATTGTCATAGCACATGGAACCTTCGACATTCACATTCAGGTTCTTCGCCATCCAAATCTGCTGACCAATCTTCGTTGTAGGGTACTTGTTCCCGTCAGCATCCTTCACGGTAATGTTCACAGGTCCCTCGGCATCCTTGCTCGGTTCACAGCCCATCAAGGCAAAAGATGCTAGTGCAAGGCAGGCGACTATAAACTTCGTTATTTTTGATTTCATTTTTTTTCTCTCCTATTTTACATTTGATGCCTTTCCCCATTTATCCCGGTTATATTTAACAAGCTCTGAAAAAGGCGATTCAACACCTCTCTCTATAGAATACTGCCCTATAGAGTCGATGTATTTCTGAATTTCATGGTCTTTCGCAATACTGTCTAACAGGTAATCGATTAAGGACATTTCATCCTCACCCACAAGCCCCATCCGATAGGAATGGCAAACATGGTTCAAGTTAAACAACAGTGCATCCACAGGCTTTTCATTTTCTGTGTTTTGAACCCCTTCTAGTCGATTATGATCTATATCAAGGACAACCTTGTAAATCCGTTCATCATCAAGGAGCCCCCTTATAAACGAGCGCATTTGATTATTACGCTCCACTTTTTTGTCATGCTGCCACTGTTTATAAGCCCTCCTGGCACCGTAAATAGCAAGGCCGACACCCACGATTCCAGCAATATCCGATATATTCGAAATTAAAGAACAATCCATATTTTTCTATTCCTTGAGCTAATATTTTCCGAGAAGCAAATGTAAAAAAAAAAGGCTCTTCATCAACATGTGTGGGTGGCTTCGCCACCCTTTTTTGTTGACATTCG
>JAKSIH010000042.1 GCA_024398935.1 Fibrobacter sp.
TTGCAATTTTTACCTGCCATATAATTCATGGTGAATCATATAGAAAAGATGTAATTAGTACGCAGATTAAAAAAAGACCGTCCTTAAAACGGTCTTCAAAGCTTTGTAAATGTTTTGGGTTTGTGCTGCTCGGAGTTGGGCGGGTTATTTCGCCTTGTAGCTTACGAAGCGGACGTTGCCGCAGTAGTCCTTGTGAATGCCGGTGAAGGTCAGCCAGGGGTAGCTAGAGGCTTCCGCTTCCAGCATGGCGCCTTGCTCGGATCCGATTTCCAGAAGGATGGAAGCTCCGGAGTTCAGCCGGCCTTCGGTCTGCTTCAGCAGTTTGCGGACCAGGTCGAGACCGTCGGCGCCGCCAAAGAGGGCTAGGGCCGGGTCGAAGTTTGCAACTTCGGGCTGGAGCTTTTCTTTTTCGGAGTCCGGTATGTAGGGCAGGTTTGCGATAAGGCTGTCGATCTTCTGGTCGGCAGCGAGACCTGCGGCGGTCAATGCGTCGGCGGTAGCGGCATCCAGCAGGTCGCCTTTTGCGAAGGTCAGCTTGTTATCGGTCAGTTCGTTGGCGGCAGCGTTTTCGCGGGCGAGACTCAGGGCGTCGTCAGAAATGTCGCAGGCCAGAACCTTTGCGTTCGCGATTTCCTTGGCGGTCGCGATGGAAATGCAGCCAGAGCCTGTTCCGATTTCAACCACGAAGCAAGTTGCGTCTTCGGCATCGCCACGGGCAGTAGAAAGCGCGTTCAGACGGTCCCGGGCCATGTCCACAATCATCTCGGTTTCGGGACGGGGAATCAGCGCGCGGGGGTCGCATTTGATGATAAAGCCGCGGAAGCTTGTATCGCCGATGATGTGCTGCAGGGGTTCGCGGTTGGCACGACGCGCTACCATGGGGCGCAACTCGTCCAGTTCCGCCGGGGTCAGAGGCTTCTCGAAGTTCAGGTACAGGTCCATGCGGTTCTTCATCTTCAGACCGTGGCTGATGATGTACTCCGCATCCAGGCGTGCGTCGGGAACGCCCTTCTTTTCGAAGAAGACCTTGGTGCGGTTCAGAATTTCAAGAACCGTCATGGGACCGTTATTTGCGGGTGCTGCCATTGCGCGCGACTTCCTTACCTGCTAAAATTTTCGCGACCAGAGGTCACACTAACTTATGCCTGGAACTTGCCCAGCTTCTCCTGGGCGTTTGCCATCTGGAGGCCGTTGATCACTTCCTGAAGGTCGCCTGCTACCACCTGGTCCAGATTGTACAGCGTAAGGCCGATGCGGTGATCGGTCACGCGGTTCTGGGGGTAGTTGTAAGTGCGGATCTTTGCGGAACGGTCGCCGGTACCCACCAGGGCCTTACGGCTGGCGGCTTCCTCGCGTTCCTTCTTGGCAATGACTTCGTCAAGAATGCGGGAACGGAGCATTTCCATAGCGTGCAGGCGGTTCTGGAGCTGGGAACGTTCTGTCTGGCAGCTCACCACCACGCCTGTGGGAATATGGGTCAAGCGAACGGCGGAGTCCGTCTTGTTGATGTACTGACCACCAGCGCCGCTGGAGCGGTAGGTGTCCATGTGGATATCCGCTTCGCGGATTTCCACGTCCACTTCTTCTGCTTCCGGAAGGATGGCGACGGTTGCCGCGGAGGTATGCACACGACCCTGTGTTTCTGTTTCGGGGACGCGCTGCACGCGGTGGACGCCACTTTCAAACTTCAAAGTACCATAGACGCTATCGCCTTCGATAAAGGCACGGATTTCCTTGTAGCCGCCCACGGTACCTTCGCTCAGGTCCTGGATAGTAATCTTCCAGCCCATCTTTTCGCAATAGGCGCGGTACATGCGGAACAGGTCGCCCGCAAACAGAGCGGATTCGTCACCGCCGGTACCGCCACGGATTTCGATGGTTGCGTTACGGAAGTCCCAGGGGTCTTTCGGAACCATGAGAATCTGAAGTTCGTCGGTCAGGTCGGGAAGAGCCTTTTCGATGGTGGAGAGCTCGGACTTTGCCATGGCCACCATTTCTGGGTCGGAATCGCCCAGAGCCATCTTCCATTCTTCCTGGTCGTTCAGCATCTGCAGGTATTCCTTGGCCTTGATCACGGCCTTTTCGATACCCTTGTACTGCTTGTGAATCTTGTTATAGCGAGCCTGGTCTCCCAATACATCGGGATTACCCAATTCGGATTCCAGTTCTTCGTACTTTTCAATTAGTTTTCTTGCTTTGTCTTTCATCGGGGGTAAAGATAGAAAAAGTGTTTAGTAGACAGTGGTTAGTAAACAGTTTTTTCTGGTCAAGAACGTTCCTAATCACTAATCACTAACCACTAGCTAGAACTGATTGATGAAGAATGTGATGCAAAGGCTGTTGATGAAGTCTGCGAACATGCTTCCCACGATGGGTACCAGCAGGTAGGGCTTTACTGCAGGGGCGAACTTGTTGGTGATGGCCTGCATGTTGGCCATGGCGTTGGGCGTTGCACCCATGCCAAAGCCGCAAACGCCAGCGGAAAGGACTGCGGCATCGTAGTCACGACCCATGACGTTGAATACTACGAAGTAGGCGAACAGGAACATGAGCAAGGTCTGGGCGCAAAGGAGAACCACCAAGGGGAGCGCCAGGGAAGCCAGCTGCCAAAGTTTCAGGGTGATCATGGCGATGCCAAGGAACAGGGAAAGGCAGATTCCGCCCACGTCCTTGATTTCGCCCATGTGGACTTCGTACTTGCTGCTGTATTCGCAAATGTTACGCATAATGGCAGCTACAATCATGGCGCCGATGTAGGAGGGGAAGGTCATGCCAGTCTTTGAAAGAAGCATTGATACCAAGGTGCCCAAACCCATGGCAATGGCCAGCTGGAATGCGGCGGTGGAGTAGCGCTGGGCGGAACGGCGATACTTGCTCTGTTCCTCCTTCAGTTCTTCCTTGAGTTCGGTCTTGGCGGATTTTAGAAGGTCTCTCTTGATGATGAGCTTGCGACCCAGGGGGCCACCCATGAGGGAACCTGCCACAAGGCCAAAGGTGGCTGCTGCGGTGCAGAGGGTGGTGGCTCCTTCCATACCGAAGTCCTCGAGGACGGGGCCGAAGGCACCTGCAGTACCGTGGCCACCCACCATGGAGATGGAACCTGCGGAAAGCCCTACCAGGGGGCTTACATGAAGTGCCTTGGCAAGAGCTACGGCGAGACCATTCTGGCAAAGGATGAGAACGCAGATGCACACCAGCAAAAGCACGAGGTTGATACCGCCACTTTTCAGAATTTTCAGGTTGGCGTTGAATCCCACAGAGGTGAAGAACACCATCATGCAGATGGATTTCAGGGTTTCGTCAAACTGAAATTCCAGGATGTTGAGTTTGTAGAGAATGCAGGAAAGGAACGCAAACAGGATGCCGCCCACCACAGGGGAGGGAATGCAGAATTTTTCCAGAAATTTCACTTGCTTCTTGAGGGTCGATCCAATCACAAGAACAACGACTGCGAGAGCCAAGGTTTGGTACATATCCAGGGAAAGCTTAAACATAAATTCTCCTTAGTCGCCGGTTGAGGGGATGGGGCCGCGGCCAGGCAGCGGGGGGACTACATCTACACTTGTGTTCTTGCCCTTGTAGAAGGCTGCTGCACCCGGGTGGAATCCTACGGGAATGTTCGTAGTCGCAAATTCCATGGAAGGGGTGCCCGTTGCCGAACCTGCAAAAATGGACTCGGAAATTCTTGCAACGGATGCGCTGTCCAGAAGCTGGCTTGCTACAAGGACCGCCTTTGCTCCGAGGGTTTGAACTGCAGAATCCTGACCTGCATAAGTTCCCGCGGGAATTTTACTTGCGGTAAGTTCCGGATGGAGATTCATGATTCGCTTGGCGTCCAGACTGTCCAATGGGAGAATGCGGATGCTCTTGCCTGCGGCAAGTTCGCTGATAGACGGGGTAGGAACACCTGCAGTGCAGAAGAATGCGTCAATTTCACCAGCCTTGAGGGCTTCTGCCGCATTCTTGAAACTGAGATACCTGGCGTCAATCTTTTCCAGCGCGATTCCGTAGGCTTCCAGGATGATTTCTGCGTTACGCAGCACGCCGGATTCTTCTTCGCCAACAGAAACCTTGTGCCCCTGCAGATCGGCAACAGTCCTGATGTGGGAATCTGCGGAAACCACAATCTGGATGGATTCGGTATAGAGCCCTGCAACAGCCGAGATGGCGCTTACCTTGCGACTACGCATCAGGTGGTCTTTCAGGATGTCCGCCTGCACGATGCCTAGATCGATAAAGCCTTCTTCCAGCAGACGGATGTTCGCCGCAGAGCCTGCGGTGTTCTTGGGCTGGATCTGGATGTCTTGACTGCGGTTGTTGAACTCCGTCGCGAAGGAGACGGCAAACCTGTCGTAGATACCGCCCTTGTTGCCGGAACCGAGACGGATGTCTTTCTTTTCGGAATTGCAGGCCCCGAGAAAAAGTGCGGTTGCCGCTAAAAGAGCGACTATGAAAAATCTGTTGGTGAAAGTCGTGTGTTTCATTGGATAACTCCAGTGGAATAGGGACTTCGCAATAATAGAAATTCTAATTTTACCGATATGGAAATTACACCCATCGGAACATTTTTTGGCGATGCCATTTACAAGTATGACGCCCCTCGTCAGGGACGCCTGTTTGCTGGGCATCCCGGCCGTATTGTCCTGAACGCCGGCTGTAATTTTGAGATGGCCCTCCGTGACCTGGATGGCTTTGAACGGATCTGGGTGCTGTTCCAGTTCCATGAAAACGAAGGCTGGCGTCCAACGACTCGCCCGCCTGTTCCGCCCAAGGGGAAAGATCGCGTAGGAACTTTTGCCAGCCGCTCTCCCTATCGTCCCAATCCCATTGGACTAAGTTGCGTTCGTCTCCTGAAAGTGGAGGGTTTGACCCTTTATGTGGATGAGGCGGATCTTCTGAACGAGACTCCTGTCCTGGACATTAAGCCCTACATTCCAATGGCGGATGCGTTCCCTGACGCGAAGGCCGGATGGGTGGAAGAGCAGGATTCGGAAAGATGGACTGTTGTTGCCTCGGAAAAATTTGCGGCTCAAAATAAATGGATTGGCGAAAACAGTTCCTTTGACTTGATGAGCTTTGCCGATGTGCAACTGGGTCGTGGCGGATTCAGCGAGGGTGCCCTTGACGGGACGCGTCGCCGTCTCACTCTTGATGAAAATGCAAAAACAGGTGTTCTTGCCTACCGCACTTTCCGCATAGACTTTAGTTACGACGAAAAAGAAAAATCGGTCCGTTTAATGCAAATTCGTACTGGGTATAGGATGGACGAACTTGTTGAAGGGGCAGAAGATAAGTATGGTGACAAACAACTGCATCGGAAATTTCTAGCTTGTTGTTAGTTTGGATTTGGTTTTGTTATGAATGTTGAATGTCAATTTTGCGGACTGGTTATCTGCATATTGCTTTGGGTGCTGGACTCTACGAAGAAACAGTTGAACCTTTATGGTTCGCAGCTTTTCAAGTATATCCTGCTGTTGGCGATATTCCTGCTGAGTATGGATATTGCGTCCATTATCTGCATTGCAAATCAGGATGTCTTACCCCACTTGTTTGTGATTACCATCTGCAAGACTTACATTGTCCTGCTGGTTTTTGAAGTCTGCACGGCCCTTCTTTACTTGCTGTACGATGCCCTCGGTGAAAGAAAACATCGGCAGTATGCAAAGAAAATCATTCTCGTAAATATCGTCGAGGCTATCGCCATTTTTGCGGCTCCTCTCTATATCCATTCGGAGGGGCGCATCGCCTATACGGAAGGGCCCGGGGCCTTGCTTGCGTACCTGTTCTGCGTTATTGACTTTGCCGTAATTATTGCTGTTGCGATTTCGCAGCGCAAGAAAATTTTGCCGCGGCGCCTATCCGCCTTTATGGTCTGGGTTTCCGTATGGCTTGCTTCTGCAATTATCCAATTTATAGATGCGGAACTTCTTCTGGTGGGCTTTGCCGCATCGCTTGGGGTTCTGGTCCTTTATGCCACTCTGGAAAATCGTGACGGGAATTTTGTCCGCGAACTGGGATGCTTCAATGGCTATGCCCTGGAACTTTACCTGGGTCAACTTTTTGAACGGCAGAAAAATTTCTACATGGTCCAATTATCCATTGATGAAGTCAAGGCGAACTTAAAGGATGTGGTGGAAAATCTGCTTCGTCGTCCTGTCATGCAGAAGGAAATTTATCTCTTTAAGCTAATCGGCTCGGAGTTCCTTTTGATTACCGAAAGTGAAGACCTTTACAGTTCGGTGATGAAATGGCTGAATAGTGACTTTAAAAATAATTTTGAACTTCAAAGGAGAACGCAGGTGGTCTGCCTGACGAACGCCCTGGATGTAGGCTCCGCACAGAAGGTTGTTCCCCTGGCACATTACCTGTTTGACCGTTTTAAGGGTCGTTCACTTACCTTGGATAGCGAAGTGACGAAGGATGTTCTAGATGCGTTCCTGACGCAGGAAAAGATGCAGGATGAAATTCTCCTGGCGTTGAAGGAGGACCGTGTCGAGGTGTTTCTGCAGCCGATTTTCGATACTCATACCAAGAAGTTTGTATCGGCGGAAGCGCTGGTTCGCATAAGGACTCCGGAGGGTGGCCTGATTTCTCCAGGTCTATTCATTCCTGCAGCAGAAAAGTCGGGAAGCATTGTTGACCTTGGCGAACGAGTCTTCGAAAAGACTTGCGAGTTTATCGCCTCTGGCCGGATGCAGAAACTGGGTGTTAAATACATTGAGGTGAATCTGTCCGTCCTGCAGTGCGAACAGACGAATCTTGCAGAAAGGCTCTCCTGCATTATGGATAAATATGGGGTCGATCCGAAGTCCATCAATCTGGAGATTACGGAATCGGCAACGCTTAATGCAAAGGAAATCCTGCTTTCCAATATGGAAAAGTTTATTGCCAGGGGTTGCAGCTTCTCGCTGGACGATTTTGGCAAGGGCGAATCCAACCTGATGTATATTGTGGATATGCCGGTTTCCGTCGTGAAGATGGACTATGACTTGACCAAGGCGTTCTTTAAGTCAGAAAAGGCCAGGCACGTGGTCTATTCCGTAGTAAAGATGGCTCATGACATGGGGCTGTCGGTGGTGTCCGAAGGTATAGAGACCAAGGAAGAACTGGATTCCCTTGTGGATGCAGGAGTTGACTACATTCAGGGCTTCTATTTTTCGAAACCTTTACCGGTCAATGAGTTTATTGATTATCTGCAAACGAAAGAGATGCTATGATTTCTAAAATTGCGAACTTTTTTATAAATGCCCAGATGAATTCACGGGATGTCAAGCTGATCCAGCGGGCTGTCCATAAACGTAACCGTGTTGCCCTGCAGGTGTTTTCCATCCTTGCCATGGTGGGCTTCCTTGCCGCAAGCCTTGCGGGACTTTCCTCCGATATCAATGGCATTACCCAGAAGGTCATAGGATATTTCTGCGGATTCCTTCTTTCGTTTTTCATTTTTATCTTGAATAGGCTTTTTGTCCCAAGGCACCCTGGGCTGCTTTCCGCCTTGTTGTTCGCCTTTGAAGCCTCCCTTTATGCAACGGGCTTGTACTTGACTTTTGTAAGTACTCCCAATCAGCTGACGATTACCCTTTTTGCAATCTTTCTCGCTGTACCGCAGCTTTTTGCGGAACGGCCTTTCCGTGTAAACATGCTGACCGTTGGCACGGCGGTGGTCTTTGTCGCGCTCTATCTTTTGACGGATCTTAAGCCAGATGCAATTCGCAAGCAGGAATTTGTCAATCTGGGCATTTTTGCCGTCTTGGGAATCGTGCTTGGATCCTATGTCAAGAAAGCCCTGTTTGAACGTTTTGTTTTTGAATACAAGGTGCAGCAGGTAAATAGCGAAGAGCGTAGAATGCAGCTTCAGCAGTGGAAATCCCTGGCGGATATTTATGTTTCCATGGTACAGGCGGATTTGGATACAGGCAAGTATTCCCTAATGCGAACAAACGAATATATCCAGAAGGCTGTTTCCGCCGAAAATGTGGGATTCGGCAAGAACCTGAAGGAAGTCATGACAGCAACTACCGCACCGGAATTTTTAGATGGAATATTGGAATTTGTAGATGTCACCACACTTCGGGATCGCTTGAAAAACAAGAGAACCATTACCCATGAATTCATGGGTGTGAACTTTGGCTGGTGTCGAGCCCGTTTTATTGCCGTAAGAAATTCTGAAAGCGAAGAACTGCGCCATGTCATCTATGTGGTAGAAAACATCAATGAGCAAAAGAGCCGAGAAGCCCGGTTGACGACTATGGCGGAAACGGACTCCATGACAGGACTTTATAACCGTCAGGCGGGAACCGCAAAGATAAAGGAACTTCTGTACAATAATCGTGAAGGAATGCTCTGCCTTTTTGATGTGGACAAGTTTAAGAGCGTGAACGATAACTTTGGTCACCAGACCGGAGACCAAGTGATTATCGCTACCGCCCAGGCCATGCGCAAGGCGTTCCGTGATCATGACGTGCTGATGCGCCTAGGGGGTGATGAATTCGTGGTCTTTGCAACGGATGTAAAAACCGAAGAAGTGGGCGCGAAAGTTATCCAGCGATTCTTTTCCATTTTGGAGGAGACCCGCATTCCCGGACATGAGGATTACCGGATTTCTGTCAGCCTGGGTGCAACATTTGCGTCGGGGAACGCAGTGTTCGAGTCTCTGTATAAACAGGCTGATGACAGCACTTACGAAAGCAAGAAAATTGTCGGTAGGTCCTTCACGTTCTTCCGAGGGTAAATTTTTCTCGGATTTCTTGGGGTGAGACTACTCGTAAGGCTCGCCAAGGACAAGTAAACGGTAAATGGCTTCTTCACTGCCCACCTTATGCTTGTCGGTTTCGTTGCGTCCAAAAATCTTGTGCCAGTCTCTGTCCGTAGGGACGATTCTGTCGTCGAAAGGCCAGGGGCGGATAAAGTTTGGCGGAAGCAGGCTGTAGAGCTTGCTGCTGTCGATGTCCAGATTGCCTACTCGCGGGGGCAGGGGACCCGCTTCGATTCGCGGGCAACCGTGGAGTAATTCCGGAGGGTAGCCGCCAATGGCGTTCACCAGCTGGCCTGCGTTGTAGAGGGTCACACGGCGGGGACCTCCGCAGTTATAAATCCCCGCAGGGAAATCATGTTCCAGAATGTACTGGACCACACGGCACATGTCACCGCCGTAGATGGGCCTGCGGTATTCATCGGTATAAAGCGTTGCGGGGCGTCCCGGTCTAAAACGGTAGCTAATCCAGTCGATGGCGCCTGCGCAGCCACCGGGGGCATAGTCCATCGGGAGCGGCACTCGGAGCATTACTGCATCGGGCTTAATCCGCTGAATCTCCATTTCCGCTTCCAGCTGGTGCTTGCCGTAATTGTGGATGGGATCCTTGGGTGTGTCGTCCTTGTAGGGACGAAGATGTGCGGTTTCCTCGCTTCCACTCCACACCATGTCTGTAGAAATCCGCACGAAGACGCAGTTGAATTCCGCAGCCAGTTGGGCGGCGTCTACCCCTTGGGCACAATTCAGCAGGTAGCTGCGTGGCGTGTCGCACTCGCAGGCTTTCAGCGCGCAGTTTCCGCTGGCGTCAATCACCGTTTTGAACTTATGTTTCTCAAAAAGTCGGGTAAGGCCTGCAGTGTCTTCCGCGTCGATGGCCACCACATCCTGGCCGTAAACGCAGGGATGTTTAATGGGGCGAATGCCTATAAGGGGCGCCGCTGCATCGGGATGGCGTTTCGCCGGGTGAATGGTCCCGCTGGTGCCGTCGCTAATGTCGGTACCGCCAAACAGCCTGTTGAAATGCCTAAAGAGGGCGTAACCAGGAACGCCGTTCAGACCCAAGACGAGGATGGGCGTCTGCAGAGTTCGTCGGGGCTGTTCCTGCCAGGGTGTGTCTTGCGAATTGTTGCTCACTTCTGACTCAAAACCCACTTGAAGTAGCCCGCCATCTGCAGCGGGTGACTGAAGGTGCCGTCAAGCATTTTTTTCCGCAATTCTTCGTCGGACATTTCCAGGGATTCGATGTCTTCGCTTTCATCGAAGCTGGTCTTGCCTGCACGTACGACGCCGTCAATGAACACCACATGAAATTTACCGCGGTGGCGATCCGGATTGACGGGGTAGGCTCCCAGGTAAGTGAGGGACTGCGGAAAACCGTAGGCACATTCTTCCTGTAGCTCCCGAAGGGCGGCCTGCTCCGCAGTTTCATTCTTGTCAATGATTCCTGCTGGAAATTCAAGAGCAATCTTTCCGGTGCCGTGGCGGTACTGTTCCGTCATGATCCACTTGCCTTCCTTGGTACGGGCAAGAATCAAAACCCAATCCGGCTGCCACAAGGTGTAGAAATCATCGATAACCTTCCCATTGGGCAGTTCGCATTTTTCCTTAGCCACTTTCAGCCAGGGGGCGTTTACAAGATATTCAGTGTCAAGAAGTTTCCAGGGTTTCATAATGGCAAAAGCTTAAAGTTTTGAACAGCGCGATTTGTTACTTCACAAAACCCGGAGGGGGCAGGTGCATGCCGGCCATAGTCAAATTGTGTTCCTTGGCGTAGGCGAGAATACGCTTGCGGGCCTCGATGGACTTTTCCTTGTCCATGTCGTAGTTGGAGTTGATTTCCGGATGGTCCTTCTGGAGGGCGTATCCGTGCATCAGGTCGCCGATAACCAGCAGTTCCCCCTTCTGGAAAACGGTGTGGCCAGGGGTGTGTCCCACGGCGTCCATGGCGATGACATTGTGGGGGAGTGTGTCTCCAAAGGCGAAGAGCTTTAGTTTGTCGTTATAGACTCCAAGAATTGCTTTCTGCAGGTCGTTCTTTTCCATGCTCATCCAGGCGTCCTTTTCGATCTGACCTACATAAATGTCAGCGTTCTTGAAAACTTTTTCAAAGCCGTTTTCGGACTGTCTTACGAGACCGTTGATATGGTCCACATGCAGGTGCGTCAGGTACACTTTCTGTACATCGTCGGGGCTTACGCCCAGTTCGTTCAGGTGGGCAAGCATCTGGCCGCCGAAGGCCCCGAGACCAGCGTCAAAGAGAACGTATTCGCCATCGGCCTTCAGCAGGTAAGTGCTGACCGTTGCGGGAATTCCGTTTGGCAAGTTCAAGGAATTGTAGAGGGAATCGCTGGCGTCGCTGAATAAGTCGCGAGGGTTCAGCTTTTCGCCCATGTTGTCCTGGATCCAGGTAACGGAAGAACCGTCGGCAAGGGTGATGGTCCTGGTGACTGCGTTTAGCGCAGGTGCTTCTACCGCGGGAGCGGCGACCTGTTCTGCTGTTTCGGAAGTGCCCGGTGCGGCAGCGGCTTCCGGTGCGGACTGTGCGGCATCATTTGCGGGAGTTGCGTTTTCCGCCTGCTTCATTTCTTGTTTGCTGCAGGCACTAATTGCAATGGCCAAGGCAGAGACGCTCAAAGCCATACGAATCAAATTCTTTTTATTCATTTTTCACCTTCCATTTTCAATTATCAATTCTTCACTAGTTTAGGGGCTAGGGCAGCAGGCTACAAGTGCTTGCAATTTCGAGGAGGTTACATCTTTAAATATCCCGAAGGAGTATTCCCGAAATCCCTAATCTCTAACCACTGACCACTAACCACTTTTCATTCTTCACTCTCAATTGCCTTCTAGTTTGTTCCTGAGGTAGTGTTTACTGGTATAACATAGATACATAATATCGGCGACGACAAGCGCTGCTGCACAGGCTAAAAAGACCTGTTGGTGCATGCCAAAATGCTGTGCCATGGAACCGCCTGCAAGAATTCCTGCCCCGATACCGATGTCCCAGCCGCTTAAGTACGTGCTGTTGGCGGTTCCTCGCTGGTCGTGACGGGCCAGGTTCACGCACATAGTCTGGTACCCCGGGAAGATGAGGCCCAGGCTAGTTCCTATCATGAAGGCTGCCGCAAAAAACGGCACTGCCGGTCCACCTGGAATGATTTCTGCAATTTCACGGCAATAAGTTAAAACGAAATAGGCGGCACAGTTTAATGTCATGCCGATGCCTATAAGGCGCGTAAGCCAGCCCCGGTCAATGAGACGACCGGTCAACACTCTGTTCATGATAAGGCCTGTGGCTATCAGCGCATAGAACCACCCGCTTCCACCTACGCCAAGTTCCTTCGCATAGAGGGCGATGTAGTTGGTCACGGGCCCGTAGGCAAATCCCACAAAGATGAAATTCGCAAATTGCGGAATGGCCCGTGTCAGGAAGAATCGGTCTAGGGAGAGGGGCGGGTGGGCTACCTTCGGGCGGGGCTTTACGGGCAAGGTCTTCACCAGGATAAGGCCGATGACACAAAGCGCGATGGAAATGGCGAACACCACATTGCTGCCAAGACCTTCGTAAAGGAACATGCCTGTCATGGGGCCTGTTGCAAAAGCCAGGTTCACGCTAATGCCAAAATAGCCGATGCCTTCGCCGCGGCGGCTGGAGGGAAGGGCGTCAATGGCCACCGTGTTGCTTGCCGTCGTGGAAATCCCGAAGAACACTCCGTGCATAAAGCGGACTGTCGCAAGCAGGGGCAAAAGCCCCAAGGCCCAGTAGCCGATAAAGCAGAGGGTGAATGCAAAAAATGTCCAGAAGTACAGCGGCTTTCGGCTGAGGGTATCTACCAGGAATCCTGCGAAGGGCCTGCAGCAAAGGGCACCGATGGTGTACAGCGAGATGATGATACCTGCGGTGGCGTTGTCTGTCTGGAACTTCTCGAAAATATATAAGGGGAGAACAGGGAGTAACTGATAAAAACTAAAGAACAGCAAAAAGTTTGCCGCAGCGCAAGTCACGAAAGGCCGGGTCCAAAGTGCAGGCTTGTTGTCTTCAAGACTTTCGTTATTTGTATGCAAAACCATACCCTCTACCTGTGGCTACAACCCGCTACCAACTATCTACAGTCTATTTCCTACTTCCAACTGCCTACTGTCTACTTCTTTTCCAGCATCACGATGGTTTCCAGGTGCGGGGTGCCCGGGAACAGGTCCAGAGGCTGAACGTCGCGAACCCGGTAGCCGTAGCGTTCCCACTCCTTCAGGGCAGCGGGAATTTCGTCGGTGCCGCAGAAAACATGGCAGACACGGACCGGCTTACGCATGGCGAGAGCATGGATGACGCCCGGTTCGCATCCCTTGCGGGGCGGGTCCAGCAAAATCTTTTCCGGTTCGCCGGGAACAGGGCGGGGCAAGCGCATCTGGACGAATTCCTCGTCAATCTTGCCTGCCACAAAGCGGTAATTCTTCTTCAGGAATTTGGCGCTGGCCTTAGCGCTTTCGATGGACGGGCCTTCCCATTCCACGCCCAGCACGCTCTTGGCTGCTTCGCCCAGGGCGAAACTGAACAGACCGTAACCGCAGTACAGGTCCAGGAACTTGTCGTCCTTGGTCAGGCCCATCATGCGGCTAGCTGCCTTGATTAAGTTGTGAATCTGGCTTTCGTTAATCTGGCTGAAGCCCGTAACAGGATACTTCAGGCGGAAATGGCCCAAGTCTAAAGACATTTCGCGAGGGCCAAAAAGCTGCTTGAAGTTCAGACCTTCCGTGGGGCGCTTGGCTTCCAGATAGTAGTCGGATTCCGTAGTGTCCACATAGGCGTGGGCCGCGGTCACATTCAATTCGCTTTTCTGCAGGACTTCGGAAATCTGCTTCAGCTTGCGGACGATGGTAGCGTCAATCTTCTTGATGTTGAAGATGACCACGCGGTAGCGGTAGGTTCCGCGGATGATAATCCAGTTCAAGGCGTAGGCCAGCGGCTTGTAAGCCGGCGTAATCAGCTTTTCGAACAGCAGGTTGTAAATCTTGTTGTGTTCTTCCGGTTCCAGCATGGATTCCTGACGGTCGAACTGCAGGTTGCCTGGCACCATGGCCACGCGGCGCTTGCTGGTGGTACGGTAGGCGCGAGGCAGCGGACTTGCAATCACCTTTTTCGGAGTGCCTGCCAGACGGTTCACGTCCCAGAATTCCTGGATGGCCTGGTCCTTTACCTTCAGCTCGTCCTTGTAGTCCATCATGGCCAAGGATTCGCCGTGGGCGGAATCGGCTTCGCGGGTGTAGTTGGGAATGCAGTTGGCAATGGCCTGTTCAAAAAACATGTGCGCCTCCGTGGGGCAGGATTTTTTACAAAGGAAAATGTGGAAAAAGGCGAGTGCAGCGACCAAAAGGTTTCTTTTGGGCATTGCCGAGCCGCCCCACATGCAAGCTTACTTGCAAATGTAGCAAAAGGCGAGTGCAGCGACCGAAAGTTTACTTTTGGGCATTGCCGAGCCACCCCACATGCAAGCTTGCTTGCAAATGTAGAAAAAGACGAGAGCCGTGCCCGAATGCTTGCTTGCAAATTTAGGAAGTTCATGGAAAACTTTAAAGATTTTTTATATTCCTATGCATATGGGGAGAATTGGACGGAAATATGACATCTCGAAAGCTTTATTTCGCCTTGTTGGTGAACTTCGCTATTGCGGCGCTTATTGGCTGTTCGTCGGAAAAAGCGGATGATGACTTCGACCTGAGTGGCTTTAATTACGAAGAATTTCAGGTTGATATTGGTCCGCTGCTTTTTGGTGCGGTCCAAGATTCTGAACCTGCAGAGGAATGTGCTTCTGTTAAGATTTTCGTTGTGGACGGTTTCTACGAGATTCGTGCACAGGGTGGTACTGTTTCTAGCATCTATTTCGCGAAGGGTGATGCTCTTAACCACCTGGACTCTCTAGAAAATGCGCTAGAGCCTGTTCGTGAAAAATGGAAAAGCCAGCCTGACGGCAATCAGATTTCCGTGCAGTTTAAGGGTGCGCCCTGGGCGGACAATCCTGTTGATTTTGTGAAAACGGCGAAAACTTATAGACCTTTGATTGAAATCGTAAAGAAGATGGGCTTTAGTGATGTCCGCGTAAATTGGGAGCACGATATCCAGACGGTTCTTAATAAGGAAACCTCCCGTAACAGAGATGTTTTACCCGAAGAAAAGAGAAAGGAAATCCATGAGTATAGTTACCTGACTTACAGGGCTCTTGGCTTGCATTATGACACTCCTAGGGAAACTGCTGCTAAATATCATAAGCCCCCTCGTTGCAAGTCGGTGAACCACGCTTTGCTGGATTCGTTGAAAAAGGCTAGTCAATTACAAAGAGATCTTGAACGTGTACAAAGAGATCTTGAGCGTGTGATGTTTGACGGATTGGACACGCTTACGTGCCAAGGTTGTGGCGGAGTTGGCAGTAATTTGTGTTCCGAACGAAAGAATCCTCTTGGCAAGGTCAAGAAAATTGACGAATACGACATTAATGTGAAAGGCCCTCTCAGTAAGAATGAAATATTAAAAAGAGTTCGACAGCGTACTCCGGGACTTCGTCATCTGTACAATAGATTTCTCAGAAAGAAAAATCCAAATTTTGAAGGGCTTGTAAAGCTTAAGCTTGTTGTCAATTCTTCTGGTGAAGTTGATTCTGTGTCTGTAGTTCATTCCACCACGGGCTTTGAGGAATTTGACGAGGAAATAAAGACCGCCGTTGGTCGTTGGATTTTTGAAAAAGTGAAGTCGGGAAATACTACAGCTGAGATTACGCTAGAATTTGTTCTGAATGAAAAAAATAGTTCCACCCAGCCACCTCCAGCAACAACAGTCCGTAAAATAAAGCCCCCTCTGGAGAGAGGGATGTGGGAGGGCGGAAAAAAATAGTCCCATCCAGCCACCTCCAGCAACAACAGTCCGTAAAATAAAGCCCCCTCTGGAGAGAGGGATGTGGGAGGGCGGAAAAAATAGCCCCACCCTGCCACCTCCAGCAACAACAGTCCTTAAAATAAAGCCCCCTCTGGAGAGGGGGGATGGGGGGAGGGCGGAAAAAAATAGTCCCATCCCGCCACCTCCAGCAACACCAGTCCATAAAATAAAGCCCCCTCCAGGGAGGGGGATGAGGGAAGGGCGGAAAAAATAGTCCCATCCCGCCACCTCCAGCAACACCAGTCCATAAAATAAAGCCCCCCTCTGGAGATGGGGATGCGGTGAGGAAAAAATGTCTCACCCGAAAAGTCCTTCAACAACAGTCCTTAAAATAAAGCCCCCTCCTAGGGAGGGGGATGGGGGAGGGATGATAAAAAAAGTCCACTCTAACGAGTGGACTTTTTTTCAGCGGCGGACCGGGATCGAACCGGCAACCATTAGCTTGGAAGGCTAAGGCTCTACCATTGAGCTACCGCCGCGAGTGAACCCAATTATACAAAAAAAATGAGCTTTTCAAAGGGGTAAACTAAAAAAGTTGTTGGAGAAAATGAAAAATCTTTCTATTTTTTCGCTCACAAAACAAACAATTCATCCTGAGGTATCAGAACTTGGCGTTACAACCACCCCGCGGCCGTCAAATGCCCAACCGTCAGAACGACGGCATCCGTATCAACGAAGATATTCGTATTAGTCCTATCCGTCTTGTAAAGGACGAAGGCGAAGCCATCATTATCGAGACATCCAAGGCTCTCCAGATGGCTAAGGACGCCGGACTGGACCTGGTGGAAGTGTCTCCCAACGCAAAGCCTCCCGTATGCAAGATCATCAACTACGGCAAGTACAAGTTCGAGCAAGTCAAGAAGGCTAAGGCCGCCAAGGCCAAGCAGCACGTGGTGAAGCTTAAGGAAATCAAGATGCACCCGAAGACTGCCGAGAACGACTATCTGTACCGCATCAAGCAGGCTAGCGAATTCCTTCAGGATGGAATGAAGGTCAAACTTATTATGCAGTTCCGTGGCCGCGAAATGGCTCACATGGACTACGGCAAACGCCTTATGGAACGTGCCAAGGAAGAATTGGCACCCTTTGGCGATCTGGAAATGGACTCTAGGGTCGAAGGCAACACCATGCTTTCTATCTATAGTCCTAAACGTGGTGCCGCCTCTGCTAAAAAGCAGCAGGATGCAGCACCGAAGCCCGTAACCGCGCCCGAGGCAGCAGGTGAGGCTTAACTATACAACCTAAGAGGTAAAAATGCCTAAGATGAAAACTCACAGCGGTTCCAAGAAGCGCTTCCGCCTGACCGGCTCTGGCCACGTCAAGTTCAAGCGCGCTGGTATGCGCCACATTCAAGCTAAGATGACCACTAAGCGTAAGCGTAACCTCCGTAAGGGCGCTCTCGTTAAGAAGGTTGATTTGTACCACGTCAAGCGTCTGCTTGTAGTAGCATAAGGAGTAGTAAGAATGCCACGCGCAAAAACTAGAGTTCCTTCCCGCGAACGCCGCAAAAATATCCTCAAGGCCGCTAAGGGCTTCTACGGTCGTCGCAAGTCCAACATTCGTCTTGCTATCGACGCAGTTGCTCACGCTGGTCAGTATGCCTACGCACACCGCCGCGACAAGAAGGGTGACTTCCGCTCTCTGTGGATCACTCGTCTGAACGCTGCTGTTCGTGAATACGGCATCAGCTATAGCCAGTTCATTTACAAGCTCTCCAAGGCTAACATCAAGATGAACCGCAAGGTTCTCGCTGATATGGCAGTTGCAGATCCTGCTTCTTTCGCCAAGGTCGTGGAAGTTGTGAAGGCTGCTTAATTTAGGCGCAAGTCTAGATTAGCGTATAGCTTCATCGACGCGAGAAATTGCCCCTGCTCTTCGGAGCGGGGGCTTTCTTTTTCTGATATTTTACCCGATTTTGCCTTTTTACCCATAAATGGCTATGTTGTGTATGTTTTATGGGTCTTTTTTTTTGCGGGGGAGGGGCTTGGCTGACAAATTTTGTTGCGTAGGCGCTTTTGATTACCCATAACGGACTTGAATATGATTTATTTATGGGTACTTAGCGTGAAAACCGGCTCGAAATTACCCATAAGTGAGAGAAAATTTTTCCATTTATGGGTATTTCCCGCGACAGGGATGTTTTTATTCCTGCAATCGATGAACTAGAAGAAATCCGCTCCGATTTCAGTCTTTTTCTTGCTCTTGGGTTCTACCACTGCAGCGGAGAACTTGGCGTGAGCGAACAGACTGTTGACGGTAGCGATGATTTCCTCTTCGCCAAGGGACTTGACTGTCTTTTCCGCGACATCCATGGTGTGGAACTCCCCAAGGTGTAGGTTCTGTTCCGCCAGGCGGAGCACCCGTTTTTCCGGATTGTCCGCCCCCAGGTGCATGGCGCCCATGATGTTTGCCTTGGTGCGGTCCAGCTCGTCCTTCATGAAACCTTTCCTAAGAAAGTTTTTGGTTTCTCTGACGCTTAGGTCCAAAGCGAACTTCAGTTGCTTTGGATCCGTCGCCAGAGCTACCCCCCAGTCCACGCAGTCCTTATAGACGTCTGCAGTGGAATAGACGGAATAGGCCAGCCCCTTGTCCTCGCGGATTTTCTGGAACAGGCGACTTGCCATGCCGGCGCCCATGGCGATGTTGAATATGGACAGGGCGCAGCGTGCCCGCTCATCCATGAGGCTCTTGTCGAAACTCATTCCCCAGAACAGGTTGGACTGGGTGATGTCCTGCTTCTGCACCACCTTGACGCTGTTGTTTGCCTTGTAGCTGTCGGCAGGTAAAATGAGTCCGGATTTTTTCTTCGCGAATTTCTGCACGCACTGCTCTACCAGGGCGTCGTGATTGACCTTTCCCGCGGCGCAGACATAAATGGGTAGCTGGTTAATGACCTGCTCCTCGTAGGCGAGCATCTGCCTGTGGGTTAGGGCCTTGACTTGCTTTACTGTACCTGTGATGGAGTGGGCGATGCCGCAGCCCCTGAAATGGATGGCGTTAAAGACGTCGCCCACGATTTCTTCGGGAATGTCGTCGTAGCTGTGTACTTCCTCGATAATGACCTTCCGCTCCTTCTCCATTTCCTTCTTGTCGAAGAGGGGATTCATGAGCATGTCGGCGATGACATCCAGGGCCAGGTTCAGGTCGCCACCTTCCACCTGGGCGTAAAAGCCGGTTTCCTGGCGGGTGGTGTACGCTTCCAGATTTCCGCCGCGGTCTTCCACGGAGCGGGCGATGTCTAGGGCGGTGCGGTTTTCCGTGCCCTTGAAAACCAGATGTTCGTAAAAGTGGGAAAGCCCGATTTCGTCCTTGGCTTCGTGCCGGCTGCCCCGAGGAATCCATGCGCCGATGGCAACGGAATAGGCGTGGGGCATATAGTCGGTCATGACGACGACACCGTTGGAAAGTTCAGTCTTCTTGATAATCTGCTTCATAAAAAAAACTCTAGTTCTGCCCAAAATATAGAAAGGAATTTTGAAGAAGAATTGAGAAAATCTTTTTTTCTTAAACGACTAAAAAGGCGGGGTTGTGGGTGCAAAATCTTGTCCACCCCCGCTTAATTTTTTGATTTTATGTTTTTTTTGCTGACTTTTTTCGCCGAAACGGGAATTTCTACGCTAAATATCTGTAAAATAGGGTTGGTTTTATTAAAGTACCGCAGATAAACTAACATTTTAGCGGGGCTCAGGACGAAAATTTCTTCAAAACCCCGCTATTTGCGGCAAATAAAAAATCCTCCTGTTGAGGAGGCGTTGTCGTGCGCAGCGTAAACGCAGCAAGTCCATTGACTGCAAAAAAAAGACCCGCGATCTCTCGCGGGCCGAATTCTTGTGCATGCGTCACACATGTCATCCTGAGTGAACGTCGTGCGCGTCATTCCCGGCTCGACCGGGAATCTAGCAATTACTTGCCCATGTCTGCGGTTGCAGTCATGACCTGCCACAGCACGGCCTTGTGGGCGTGGAGGCGGTTTTCGGCTTCTTCGTAGCTCATGTTCAGGTCAAGGTTGTCCATCACTTCGTCGGTGATTTCGTCGCCGCGGTGAGCGGGCAGGCAGTGGGAAACCTTCACGTGAGACGGGGCGTACTTCAAAAGGTCTGCGTCGATGCGGAACGGCAGGAAGTGATTCTGCTTGGATTCCTTCTGACCTTCCTGGCCCATGGAAACCCACACGTCGCTATAAAGGATGTCGGCGTCCTTGACAGCTTCCTTCGGGTCGTTGAATACGCGGTACTGGCAGCCGTGACGCTTGAAGTCAGCCTGGGCTTCTTCGATCACGTGAGCCGGCTGTTCAAAACCCTTGGGGCAAGCCAAAGTAAAGTTCATGCCCACCTTGGAGCAAAGGGCGAGGAAAGAGTTTGCAACGTTGTTGCCGTCGCCGATGAAGGCCACAGTCTTGCCCTTCATGCCGCCGAGATTTTCTTCGATCATCTGGGCGAAGGCGATAGCCTGGCAGGGGTGGTAGTCGTCGGTCAGGGCGTTCACAACGGGAATGGAACCGTATTCAGCCAGCTGTTCCACCAGGTCCTGCTTGAAGCAGCGGACAACGAGAGCGTTCACCCAGCGGGAAAGGCAGCGGGCCACATCCTTGATGGATTCGCGCTTGCCAAGACCGATGGAGTCCGGGGAAAGCAGCACGGCGTGGCCACCCAGCTGGTTCATGCCCACCTGGAAAGTAGTGATAGTTCGCAGAGACGGCTTTTCGAAGAACATACCGATGTTCTGGCCGTGAAGACGGTCGGAGACCTGGCCTGCATGGACTTCCTTTTTCAGGCGGGAAGCGATGGCTACGGTTTCGAGAATTCTTTCTTCGCTCCAGTCGGCGAGGCGGAGGAAGTGCTTGCTGCGATCGATCATTTTCTATTCCTTATTTTGGTGAGCTCAGGAACTGCTCGGTTGAAACGGGAAAGCCTTAATATACATCAAAAAATTACAGATTGTGTAAAATTTTGATGAGTTTTAAGAAAATCCTAAAAACAAAAAACGAAAAACGGAGCTTGTCACTCCGTCTTTCAATTCCTTAACAGGAAAATCACAAGAGAATGCTAACGGAAATTAGCGAATTTTCTTCTTATGACGGTCACGACGACGGCGCTTCTTACGCTTGTGAGTCGCAATCTTCCTGCGCTTTCTTTTCTTTCCGCAAGGCATATTGTATCTCCGTTAAAGGTGAAACTTAAAATTGTGCCTCCAAATAGAGAAAAAAACAAGTCGTTTGTCAAGGGATAGGGGGAAGTTTCCCCCTGGCTGCAGCCTTTTTTTACGCCGTGGCTTTGAAAAAAACAGCCTAGAACATCCAAAAACGCAAAAAAATAACATCAAGGCACAGGCGGACTGCCGCAAGTTGTCCGTTCGCGGCTGTTTTGGTACCGCCCGACGGCTCCCCCTGGTCAACCGCCCCGGCTAAAAGTCTTCCGCCACCCCCTCTCAGCCCGCAGCGGATTCCGTTAAGGATTTCCCACCATTTCCATCACCTGCTCCACGGTCGCAAAATCCATGATGCTGTAGCCGCATAGGCCGTTGCCCATATCCTTGAAGCTAGCTCCGAAATGGTAAACCT
>JAKSIH010000043.1 GCA_024398935.1 Fibrobacter sp.
TTGCTTCTTCACATAGACAAAGCATCTCCACGAACTGAGGAACTTGCTTCTTCACGTAGACAAAGCATCTCCACGGATTGAGGAACTTGCTTCTTCACATAGACAAAGCATCTACACGGATTGAGGAACTTGCTTCTTCACGTAGACAAAGCATCTCCACGGATTGAGGAACCTGCTTCTTCACGTAGACAAAGCATCTACACGGATTGAGGAACTTGCTTCTTCACATATACATAGCATCTCTACAGGTTCGTAGAGCAGCTTCTTCACCGAAATCAAACTCCTTGCAAGTTTTTTTTGAGGCAATCGATTCCAAATGGGAATATTTTCTTTTATAAAAAACGGCCTGCAAGCCCCGAAAAATCGGCGATTTTAGAAAAAATTTGCGTGGTGCAAAATGGTTGCATCCTTTTTAGAAAATCTTCATTTACATACAAACTTTGTTTAGTTTTTTAAACTTTTCTTTAGCGGCGGACCCTTGTAGTTTAGTGATCAATGAGCCGGGAATTGCTCGGACAGATTGACCTAAACACCAACACTCTTTACGAGGGTACCTATATGAAAAACGTTAACGCAATCAACTTCAACCGCATCACCAACGACGGCTTCATCGGTTTCCACAACAACGTGGCAACGGCAGCCGCATCCATCAACCTCAAGGATGTCCGTTCCCAGCTGGACGCATACAAGGCAACCATCGGCAAGTTCTCCGACTACACCACCAGTGTGGCGGAGGCCGCGGCAAAGAAGGGCGCATCGGAACAGGATTCCAAGCGCACCGTCGCATTCCGCAATTTCCGTGGAACGGTAAAGGTTCTCACAGGCTCCCTGGACCAGCAGCGTTCCGCCCTGGCCAAGGAAATCTGGGAATACGTAAAGGGCTACGGCAATGCAGGTTCCGTTGACCAGAAGAGCCTCACCGGCATCATCGAATCGGTCATTGCTAACGTCCAGGCGGTTATTGGCAAGGAAGAATATGCCGAGGCCCTGGCCGGGAGCGAACTGGAGCTTGCCTTCAACGCCCTGAAGGAGTTGCAAGGCGCATTCGCCGAAGCCAACCAGACCCGCGCCGAGGAACGCCGCATCCGCGAGGAGACCACCAGCAAGAATCTCCGCAACGATTGCATCAGCGCCTTCCGCCAGCTGATTAACTTCGCGCAGTACAACGCGGCCACCAAGGGTGACGAAAGTTGCATGGCCTTCATCGACAAGGTGAACGTATTCATCGCCAACAGCCGTTCCCTCTACAAGGCTCGCGCAAAGGCCCGTGCAAAGGCCCGCGAAGGAGCCACCCCGGAACCCCGTGACGCTGCCGCCCTCGCACTCCCGGTGAACGCCGCCGCAGGCGTTGCCGAAGGGAGGATTAATGCCGCATAGCAGCTACATAGAATACCGATTGCGCATCGCGCATACAAAGACACCCTGCCGACGCAGGGTGTTTTTTTGTTTCACTGCGGCAGAAACAGACAAGCCCTTTGACAACGCCTCTTCAAAACCGAAAAGAAACAAAGGGCGGAATATTTCAAAGCCAACGGTACTTTGAAGGGCTTTGCTCCCACAAAGTAGTTTTTTTGTGATTTATCCAGTAATTGAAGATTGCGACACCTTTTATTTTGAGACCGAAACTCAAAATAAAATTTTCCCCTTGTCCTCCCCACTCTCCGTTTGGTATACTGCAGGTATAACCATCAGCGTTCGCCATGCGGACAAGGAGGAAATATGAGAAGTTATACAACGTTCAGCCTGCAGTACGCCCACCGTTTCTACGGTTTTAAGGGAGAGGCCCAGTACCTTCACGGGCACACAGGCATCCTGACCATCGAGGTGGAGGATTCCATCAATGCGGGAGTGAACATGGTGTTCCCCTGCAACGAAATCCAGAAGACGGCCTGGGACATTCTGCGGAATTTCGACCACGCCCTCATTCTGCGTGAAGACGACCCGCTGCTCCCCGCGATTCTGGACGTCTACGAAAAGCAGGGCATCAGGAATGGCCATCCGCAAAACAAGATGAAGGGGCCTGCGTTCAAGACGGCACTGGCCACGGCTTACCCGGATTGTCGCCTGGTGGTGACGAAGGAGACCATGACGGTGGAAGGCATGATCAAGATTGTCTATGACCTTCTGAAAATGAAGCTGAACATCGCAAAGATTACATTCACCAGCGGAGTGAACGCCGCCTCCCAGGAATTCCCCGTCACGAGCACCGTCAAGCGTTGCCCTCTCTGCGGAATCGCCCTGGACGAAAACGGCGTTTGCCCCAAGTGCGGATATAAGGAAAAAAGGTAATTTACAACTCGCCCACTCAACGCAAAATAATAATCACGGAGACTGCCAATTATCGTTTTGGCAGTCTCTTTTTTTGACGTTTTTTTCTTAAACAGTTAAGACAATTTTATTATTCACATTCAATTTAAAATTTCCATTATTTTCTAATTTCCTTATTTTGTATACTAAAGGATTTTATAATGAAGCATCACTTTCTTAAAACATTAGTCACAGCAGCATGCCTCCTCGCCGCTGGTTGCAGCTCCACCAAGCCGGCAAGCGAAACCGTTGCCGAACCTGCACCGAGTAACGCAACGGAAATCGCGACTCAAGAAAGTGCGCAGAATACAACCGCAGACCATTCCGCAGCAGCCACGGAGTTTTCCATGAACGCAGCCCCTTCTTCCGAAAACTTCGGCGATATGTTCATCGGCGCCTGGGTGGGCGGCCCCGAAGAAATTCCACAACCAACAGTAGCCAACGTAGAGGCATTCGAGAAACTGCAGAACCGTCATCTGGACGTGATCAACCACTTTGTCCTCTGGCAGTACAATGACTGGGCATGGACCAAGCCCTACGCCGAAATGGCAAAGAGCCGCGGTTCCATCATGATGATCACCTGGATGCCTCAGCCCTACACCGCCCAGGACATTCTGGACGGCAAAACCGACGCCTACCTGGATGACTTTGCCAAGGGCGTCAAGGAATTCGGCGCAGAAATCTGGCTGCGCCCCCTCCACGAATCCAATGGAGACTGGTACACCTGGGGAACCGGTAAGGATCCCGCAAACAATGCCGAAGAAAAGGTGGCCGCCGCATTCCGCCACATCGTAGAACGTTTCCGCGCCCAGGGCGCCACTAACGTGAAGTGGATCTGGACAACAAACGCAGGCAGCAGCGCAGGCGCCACACTCACCGGCTCCTACCCTGGCGACGACTATGTAGATTACACATCCATCGACGGCTACAACTGGGGCACGGCACAAAGCTGGTCCCATTGGCAATCCTTCTCCGAAGTTTTCAAGCCCGCCTACGATGCACTCTCCGCTTACGATAAGCCCATGTTCCTGGCAGAATTCTCCTGCACCGAACACGGCGGCATCAAGGGCGAATGGTTCAAGAACATGTTTGAAGTTTTGCCCACGGAATTCCCGAAAATCAAGGGTCTCGTCATCTTTAGCCAGAGCAAGAGCTACGAAGCCGACTGGGGCGTTGACACTTCCGAAGAAGCCCTAAATGCCTGGAAGGCAGGCATCGCAAAGTAGTCTAGAAAACAAGAAAAGTCTGCCTTACCAGGCACCCTTAAGATTCCAGAACGCGGGCATCGCCAGGTAGCAAAAGCCAACAACATTTAGCAAAATAAATTCGGCGGTTACGACTTGATCGGACCGCCGATTATTTTTCTGACCATCTAAAGCAAAAACTTTTCAGCAAGTCGCTGCACCTGATTGACATCAAGAGGCTTATCGCTAAATTCCTTGGTAAAAATCAGGCGATGCCCAGGATAAATTCCATTGGATTCATAGACATCCAGCTTTTCCATTGCGTTGCGAACATACGCGGCATCATCCATCAAGCCAAAATGCTCCCATATAAATTCCTGACGCGTGCGAACATTCAGACAGGTAAAATCAGGATAGAATGTAGCAGACCTTTTCTGTCGACCAGCACTCCCGCCGACAGACAACTTCAGCGGAAATTCATAGCGGTAGGGCACATCCATTTGCGTCAATACTTCTGCAATGAGGATTTCTGACTTTGAGCGAAGCCTTTCACCCCGCAATGTCACAAGAACAGGATCTTTTGGAGAAAAGCCTCGTCCCTCATAAGGAACATCAAGCCAACGTTTCACATATTGTTCATCCGACATTTGCAGCGGGACCGCAAAACGCTGCACACCCACGCTCATTTCAGCAAAAATCTGGGACAACCGCTGCGGCTTATAGCGGGTCATAAAGCGACTTATTTCATCAGCTTCCCGCCGAAGTTCCTCTACAGCAGCAAGGTCATAATGTTTCTGAGACAAGCGGCGCGCAAGGTCGCGAATTTTCCGTTCGCCGAATGCCACCGGCATATACTTTCCGTTTGGTTTTCCCGGTTCTGTCACATGATAATACCGAAGAGAGCCGCCACGCTTATCCACACGCAGTTTCCCTTCTGGAGAATTTTTGAGGTTATTGTCTTTTGCGAAGATTATCGCATTGATTGCCGCAAGACGGTTCTGCAATTGTGGCAAAAGCAAGTCCGGCGGAAGTAGTTCCATGTTCATAGACCCTCACAGGGTTTATGGCCATATAAAAAACGGTCGTTGCATTCACATCCGACGATGTAAATATACAAAAAATATCCAATTTGGCTGAAATAGGGATAAAGAGCCACGAAAACCACATCCCAATCCCCATTTTGTTAATTTATACAAAGCATAAAATCGTTACCGTCACCAGACTCTCATCAAAATGGGGATTTTTCGCAACACCACTCCCCTACTAATCCCCATTTTCAAAAGTAACTCACCAGACCTCGCCCCGAAACATTATGTTGTCTAAAAAAATGGGGATAAAACATACCGAAATCACACCCCCAATCCCCATTTACCCAAAATTCGTCCCCCCCCCACACACAAAAACATAAAAAGAACCCCGCACCACTCGGCACGAGGTCCTTTTTTATTATGGCTTTTAAAATTACATGTTGCTGAAGATCTGGAAGCCACCGTAGGATTCCTGACCGTGTTCGCTGAGGTCGAGGCCCTTCAGTTCTTCCTTTTCGCTGACGCGGAGACCCATAGTCTTCTTGATGGCGAGGAAGATGATTGCAGCACAGATGAAGCAGGGAACTGCATAGGCAGCGATACCGATGAGCTGAGTACCCACAGTGAAGCGACCGGTGTAGTCGAAGAGACCAACAGCCAGAGTACCCCACACACCGTTTACCAGGTGGACAGAGAGAGCACCAACGGGGTCGTCCAGGCGGAGCTTTTCGAAGAAGAACACAGCGAGCACAACCAGGACACCAGCAATAGCACCAATAATCCAAGAGCTAAGCGGAGTAACCGTATCAGCACCGGCGGTGATTGCGACGAGACCAGCCAAGCATCCGTTGAGAGCCATAGTGGCATCGGGCTTCTTAGAAATAATCCAGGAAGTTGCAGTGGCAGTAATGATACCGGCAACAGCAGCGAGGTTAGTAGTCACGAGAATCAGGGAAGTGTCAAACGGATCACCGGAGAGTGCAGAACCGCCGTTGAAACCCCACCAGCCGAACCAGAGAATGAACACACCGATAGTAGCCAGCGGAACATTGTGAGCGGGAATAGCATGAGCCTTACCGTTTACATACTTGCCAAGACGGGGTCCGAGAATGATGACACCAGCGAGAGCTGCCCAGCCACCCACGGAGTGAACCAGAGAGGAACCGGCAAGGTCATGGAAACCATCAGTACCCAGCTTGGAGAGCCAGCCACCGCCCCATGTCCAGGAGCCAACGATCGGGTAGACGAAGGCTACATAGATCAGGGTGAACACCAGGAAGGAGGAGAGCTTGATTCGTTCAGCAACGGCACCGGACACGATGGTAGCGGCAGTTGCAGCAAACATAGCCTGGAACAGCCAGTCAGTGAAGAGGGTGTAGTGGCCATACTCGTTGGTAAAGCCAGCAGCCTTGGCTGCATCACCAAGCCATTCGCCAATGCCCAGGCCACGGAAACCCAGGAAACCGTCGAAGATAGAGAATTCACCCGGATACATAAGGCCGAAGCCCAGGAGTGCGTACACGGAAATGCCGATTGCAGGTACAGCCACATTCTTGAAGCAGATGTTGGATGCGCTCTTTGCGCGGCAGAGACCGGATTCAACGCAGGCAAAGCCAAGGCCCATGATGAACACCAGCATAGCAGAAATCATGATCCAGATGTTTTCGGTCATGAAAACGGAAGCGGCAACATCAGCCTTGGAAGCAACTTCGGGAGCGGCTTCTGCAGCGGCAGCGACCGGAGCGGCGGCAGCCTCGGCGACCGGGGCAACGGCCTGGGAAACGGAATCCACAACAGCGGCTGCTGCGGAAGAAACGGTATCAGCCACGGCAGAGGCGGTATCTACGACAGTCTTTAAAGTATCAGCCATTTTGGTACCTCCTTATTAACCGATAGCTTCCGGGCCAGTTTCGCCCGTACGGATTCGAATACATTGTTCAAGGTTCGTAACGAAAATCTTTCCGTCACCGATGTTACCGGAGCGGGCTCCAGCAATGATGGCATCGACACAGGGCTGAACAAACTCATCATTCACGGCGATGCGGATGCAAATCTTCTTCAGCAGGTTCACTTCAGTTTCCACGCCACGATAGACCTGGGTGTGTCCCTTCTGCTGACCACATCCGAGAACGTTAGTCACAGACATCTTGAAGATTTCGGCTTCGTAAAGCGACTGCTTTACGCTATTAAGCCTTTCGGGTTGAATGTAAGCTGTAATGAGCTTCATGATTTTGTCCTTGTTAGGGTTTATTTTTGTTTTCGCCCTAGATATGCAAAGACCGTGCCAAACTTCAATTACAAAGTGGCAAACCATGAAGAAAACCGCTTTTCCAGCTAAAAAACGGCAATTTTACGAGATTATTTCAAAGTAAATACTGTTTCTTCCCAAAGGAAAATCCATTACATTTTATGAACGGACTTTCTAAAACAATTTACAATATCTGTAAGTTTAACAAATTTTTCATCGGTAAGAAAGTTTTTCGTAATATAACGAAGTCACTTTTACGGCTACAGACACCTTTACATTAACATATTGTGTAAAAACGATAGACAGCAAAGCAAAAGCCCTCCCCATCGGGGAGGGCGCCTTTTCAGCAATTCTCCATATGCGATTTACTTTTTCTTGCCCTTGGCAGAAGGTTTCTTCTTGTCCTTCATTTCAACACGGCGGCTACCGGAGCGTAGACGGTCCCAGGGGGCAAAGGTCATGATCGGGAAAAGGATGACAAAGAACCAGAGATTGAATACAAAGAAGTAAAGTACCGCATATAAAACATTGTCAGTACCCGAAGCAGCCGCTCCGGAAGTTTCTGCAGCCTGGGGCGCAGGCATGTCAAAGGCAATGGCGCACACAGCGAGGACAGAAGACGCGATTACCGGAAGAACCATCTGCTTGGCAGCCCTGGAAAGAGCGCCCCCCTGGGGCATTCCCTCGGAAAGATACTTGCCTGCCACAGTGGACAGGGACATGGCTCCGGCAAAACCGATAGCGGAAAGCACCAACCAGGTCAGGTAGGCCGGCTCCAGAGAGGGAATCAAGGCCGCCACCACCGAGCTCAGGAACAGCCAGCCTAGCATAAAGGGGAATAACCCGCAGAACACGGACAGCTTGGCAAAGAGAATACCCACCAGGGAAACACCCGCCAGGATAGCGAAGAATATCATGGGCTTGTTGAAGTTTTCGCCCACATCCCCCAGCAGGAAAATTCCACCAACAGAAAGGACCATGGCTACAAGTGACGAAAGGAAACCGCGAACCCTACCGAAAATCGCAAACAACAGAAGGGTTGCAATAGCCGTCACGGCAAGGTACTTACCGGACCCCAGGATTTTATCCATGGAAAAGTCGCTCATCCAGATACCCAGGGATTCCGAAGCAGCGGCAGGCAGGGCCACCACAGCCTTCCAGTGGGATATCAGCAGGACGATGGTCGCTATCACAAGCCCTACGACAGACAAAAGACGAATTCGCATCAAGATTTCAAGAACTTTTTGAACCTTACCCGGTTTTTCTCTCAAATCCATTTTTACCTCGAGATCAACAGTTTCTGTTTTTTGGTGAAAGTCTTCTTGTTCGCATCCTTTGTGGCAGAAACCTGGGAACGAACTACATAATGATAAAGCCCATTGGCAAGCATTCGGCCATGATTGTCGCGACCATCCCAGCGGGTCACGCCGGAGACAGCGTTCTTTATGACCTTGACCAGTTTTCCATTCTGGTTATAGATAAAGATATCCACCCTGGAATCCCTACCGAAGGCAAGGTCCTTGAAGTAGAAGACGGTTCCCTTCTTGCCCATGGGATTGGGTACGTTATACACATCCTGAAGGCCGGACTTCAGCTGGTCCGTAATTTCCAGATTCACTAGTTTGACAGAGCGGTTCCCCATCACGTCGGACGCATACACCTTAAAGAGATAGCGACCAGCAGGATAACGGCTCTCCGCAAAATTCATCCTTAGCTTGGCCCGCTTGGAAGTCTGTTCCAGATAGGGCCACGGGTGGAAAGGATCCTGCACCCCAACCACCTCAAAGGAAATTCCTTCATCGGCCTGTTCCCTAAAGTCAAGAGCGGTGGAATCTTCCACGACCACCTGCAGGCAGGCGGGAGCCTGAAGCTTTATGTCGCCACCACTTACAATATCGGTTGCCACGCCGGAATAGCAGGGCTGAATATGGATAGCAGGGGCAACCGTATCCTGGATGGAATCCGCATAGCTGGAAACACCGGCAATTCGCAAGCCGCGGTACCAGTAGCGGGAAACCTTGGATGACTTATTGTCGAAAGCCCAGATATTCATTTCTGCAGTAGAATCGCCGAAGGTAAGCTTGCGGGGAGTAACAAACCTTGTCTCAAAACGGCCATCCCTCACAGGAACTTCTTCCGTAAAGATGAGCCCTCCTTCATAGAACACATCCAGGGAGTCATCCTCCACCTGCAGGCTAATCTTACGTTCGGTACGCCCCTCGTTCAAGGTCAGGTTTATGATGCCATCCCGAATTCCGGAAACGGAGCCGGACAGGACAACATTATCCAGGGCCTTCAGGGTATCGATGTCTGCATCCAGAGACACCTTTCCAGAAACATCAGGGAGAGAAATCACCGGTTCGCCCAGAAGCACATAGCGTTCATCATTATAGCGCTGGTCGCTAAAGCCCACCTTTCCACGGCCGGCAATTTTACCAAAGCGAAGGGCGTCTCCTAAAAAGGTTTTTCCCTTGACAAGGGCATTGGTCATATAGTCCTGCGCCACAATCTTGTTCAGGTAGCCCAAGGTCTCACGGGTAGCACCTACAGATGCAATGGAGCCAACTCCGTCCGCAACCACAAATTCTTCGGACAGGGACCGAATCGACCCAAGATCAAAGCGGGCGACCGTGCAGGAGAAGGAACCAAGTATGGTGTTACGTCCCCTGTTATTCAGACGGGACATGTAACTCACCTTCAGCAGGCCTTCGCTTGCCCAGTCCGTCACGGAACCGTGGCCAAAGTAAGTCGTGAACAGGGCGCCCTGATTCAGGATATTCATGAAGTCGTCGGCAGCTTCCTTTTTCTGACCTGCCGCATCTTCGGCATAATCCAGTAGATACACCTTCTTCATGTTCCAGCGAACACCCTTCTTTGCAGAAGCCTCGTCGATAGATCGAATATTAGCTTCCACGGTAACCGTATGTTTCGATTTATCGAAATGACCACTATTCCAGGCATCATCCGAAGCATACAGCAAGGAACGGCGCCATTCGGAGAAATCCTTCTGCCCCCGCTTTTCGTAATCTTTCACCTTCTGGTTATACTGATGAAATTCCTGCAGGGAACGGACAGGAAGCCTGCCCAGGGAAACATCCAGATCGTAAATTCCGTACAGGGCGACTTCACCGGAATCCAGAATGGCGTAAAAGTCATCCGTCGTCTTGTCCTCTTTCTCAAAGGGAGGAATGAAGTTCACTCCCAGATTGGAATTCAGGCCGCGATAGTCGAAATGGCCGGCACCAGCCAGAAGCACATATTTCAGGTTGGGGCAAACATCACGGACAAAGGCAATGTAGTTTCGGATGGCCGCAGGAGACACGCGTCCCGCCGTGTAACGCCGATAGATATCCTCCACGGAAACTACCGCAGACGGAATCGCCAAACCCGTTTCACCGCTGGAGCGGAATTCAGCCAGCGCAACCGCTTCCGCTAAAAATTCCTCGGGGGAAACAATGAGATACTCAATCTTGGAATTGGGACGGCTCAAATCCGAAACAACACTTTCCCGTTTCGGGGGAAGTCCCTCCACCTTCAAGGCGGAACGGTAAACATTTTTTCGGAACGCCAGGTAGCGAACATCTTCCTTGGCGCTTACGCTATCCCTGGCAACGCCACTGGAGGCATTCAGCAAACCAACAGGCCTTCCATTACGGAATTTCATGACCTGGGTTCCGCTAGGAACAGGAACATTGATAACGCCGGAAACCGCACCGGGCAAAAGCCATTCGGCAGAATCCACAGCAGGAGTCCACTGGTAGGCTACGGTATAACCATCAAACCGTTCAAACCATTTCTGGTTTGGAATCATGGTCAGGGAATACTGGTTACCGTCTGGTTTCAGATTCACATTATCCACGCGGAAATTCCCACCCGGGAGCAAAACTGCAACCTGGGAGGATCCATCCAGGAAAGGCTTACTTACAGCCTTGCTTCCGTTGACATCCACTTCGAACAGGATACTATCCATGCGGGTTGCATAAGGATAGCTCGCATAGGCCATATCCGTTTTCTGCCCCTGGTACCCCGTATAGGCAGAACGATGAGGGAAGTAGGAAACCGCCACATACTGTTCGCCGCCATCCACAAGCCCCGGAAGACTGGAAGTCTCCTTCGTATTCAAGGTTGCAGAATTTACGCGGACCGTATCCTTAATATCACCCCAGGTCCAGAACCATTCCTTGCCTGTGGCCGATTCCCAATCCAGGTTTCTACCGAAATAGGTATCGCGGAGAACGGCGTCCTTTTCTCCGCGGACATAGCGCAGCCACTTGACATCCTTACCGGTAGCCCCCGGAGAGGATAATTCATTGGCCAGGCGCAGCCCCTTTCCGGAATTTTTATAGCCGAGCAGGAAATGCTGAAAAAAGGAGTAAGGCGAATAGGAATGGAAATAATCCATCTTGCCGTTGGCGAAATCCGGATCTTCCTGGTCAAGACGTTTCCAGAAGGCATTGCCATAGCCAACAAAGATAATGGAGTCCCCTTCATTAAAAGTTCCATCGGGTGCTTGACCGTTAGGAGAGTGATCCCGAACTTCAATGGGAATTTCAAAAAGCCGATCAGGGACAATTCCTGCCGCACCAGGAACCATATCGCTCAAGGTATCCTGAGTTGCGCCATAAAGGCAAATCCGGTCAACAGGAAGCCCATCCAGTTCCGTCTGACGCTGGTAGGCCAGCAATGAATTACGAATGGTCCTGAAATCAACCCCATAGAGGCCGTCTTCGCTAAAGGTCGCCTGGGACTTGTCCCCCACAATGAACTGGGACAGGAAATTCACCTCGGCAGCTTCGCTTGCCGCTTCCTTACGGAGCGCCTTGCGGGCGGCATTCATGGAAACGCCAAAGGAACTAGCCCCGCGGGAGTTCATCACATTGTCCAGCGCACGCTTGCCCGGATTGACGCCTGCAGCAGAGGAACCGAAGTCCACATTCAGGCGGAAGTTCTTGCGTAACGCCACGGAACCGCCCTGCTTTACAAAAAGCGGGACCCGGATGTCAGTGACCCACAGGCCATCCTTCAGGTAAGGTTCCGAGATCCGAACCGACTTAAACTGGAGAGGTGGCCTGCGGCCATCCGCATTGCTGCAGTGGGTAAAGCCCAGAGGCAAAAGCTTTTCGCCGGAAACAGAAACGGAAGGCGCATTCCTGGTAGGCAACGCCACGCGATAGCTACGAAACGGCACGCCATTTCCATTTTCATACATCACATTCTCCGGAGAGAACGTGCGGGCGTTGTTCAGATTCGAGGAAGTCCCATCCAGTTCATCGCATTCATAGACATGAGAATCGAGGACTTCATCGTCCAGGACAAATCTGGACTTGGAATCTTCAACCACATCAAAAGCCATGGCAGGTGCTGCCACAAGCATCGCAAGGAATGTTTTAAGAACAGGGAACTTCACATCCCTAAAATAGAAAATTTAGTTTTTCGTCTTGATGAGAAGTTCCGAGAAACCGGAGCCATTCGTCCTAAATTCAATGGATTCGCCCTTCGCCGTCTTGGCCCTAAATAGGGTAAAGAACTTAGGGGTCACACCCGTAGTCAAAATGGCATCCAGTTCGCCGTCGGACAGAACATATCTGGAATTCCAGGACGCCATATACCAGTGCCAGGCCTGCCAGTTAAAGACACCTCGAGTAGACTGTACAAAGGCCCTTAACATCAGGGAATATTCATACTTGAAAAAATCCTGGAAATCCCGAAGGACCACCCGTTTTTCCACCATGCTCTTGCGGGGATATTCCGGATCGATCACTAGGGGTTCCTCGCCCTTCTTTTCGTAGGTAAACCGAATAACGTTTTCAGAAATGAAGGCCTTCAGGTTGGGCTGATCCCGATGAATATACTCCCCACCATTCACTTGTCTGTAATCTCTCAGGACCACATCCGGATTAAGCACCGGATTCAGGGATAGCGCCTCAGGTTTTCCATCCAGGGACTTCAGTTCGTAAAACATGAGAACCTCCCCCGCACCCTTTGGCAGAAGCGTTGCCAGCAGAGGCCTTCCTTCCCGCTCCGTCAGGACCCAGATCATCTTCGGTTTGTTACTGGATTTCAACATCGGATCCAGAACCTCCATAACCGAAGGATCCTTAACGCCGTTCACATCCCATTCCATCCAGGTACCGGTCCCGCCAACGGAATCCAGGGTGCCAAACAGGCGGTCTCCACTAAAGAGTTCCCTGGATTCTACAGCGCCAAGCACAGTTGCAGAACCGGAAGTATACTTGGGAGAGGTCTTCCCGGATTTTACAGGAGCGGCGCTGGAAAAGCTTGCAGTTGCAAGCAGAATCATCAAACAAACAAAAATACGCTTCACGTCAAAACCACAAAAAAATTTTCAACAGTCCTTATCAACCGTTCATCGTTAATTGGTTTAGGGGTACGCTTCGCTTGAGGTATGAGGCCGGAGCTTCGCTCCTAGAGGTTTCATTCTTCATACTTCATCCTTCATTGTCTAGAATCCAATAGGTTCGCAGAGGGAATCATCCAGACGGCTATACTGAAGATGATATTCCTTATCAAGCCAATAGAGAGCCAGTTTCTTATTGCTCCAACTCTTCTTGGATGCGGTCGCCTCAATACCCTTGGTAATCAGGGGAACCGTTTCCACCAGGTTCAGCTTCCAGGCAGTATCATCCCATTCAAAAAGCATAATAGGTACTTCGGGACTTTTGGCAAGGCCAACGCTACCGCGGTCATTCTTTACCTTTACCGGTCCAAGATTCAGACTGGTAAACCGTTCGAACATTCCGCCCTTGGAAAGCATAAGCCAGAGCATCTTGTCTTCGGAGACATCCCACAGGTGCTCCCGTTCATAAAGGCGATAAAGCAAAATGGAATAGGCCTCGTAGAACTGGCAGGTATCCAGGTTTTCCGGAGTGTAGCTCAGGGCATGAGCCTCCAGGGTATCCAGCCAGTATTCGGAGGAATCGGTCAGCAGTTCCAGCAACTGTTCAGAAGTCGCCCCATTGGAAACGGAAGAAACAAAGGTCTGGAACATGGTTTCCAGCAAGGCCTGCTTGTCCTGCTCCCGTTCCTGAACCTTTGAATCCTTCACTTCGGCGGATTCGCCCAGGGCGGCATCCAGGGCAGATGTTCTTGGAGAACCCTGATCGGTATTGGAAGAACCGGCGCAACCTGCAAAAAAGGCAAAGGCGCCAACCACAAGGAACGGAACTATTTTATTTTTCAGCACATGCATCGCGATACCTACCTGAAAATGAGTTTAGACGAACTCCTGAGAGCCTGCACCCTAAAAGGTTACCAGGGAAGCGGCCCCGGTGGCCAGCATAGAAACAAGACCAACACCGGAGTTCTTCTGACACTTCGTGAGTTTAATTTAGAAATCAAATCCTGCGAAGGGAGAAGTGCACACGAGAACAAGGTCCATGCATTGCACCGAATGCAGATAGCCTTGGCCCTTCAGGTACGGTGCGAACCGGCTAATCCGGAAATTCCCTTTCCCGGAAGTAACGGACACATCCAGCCTTCCAACGCATTGTTCCCCCTATTTGTCGCCCATGTCTTTGACATCATGGCAAGCAAGGGGGGCGATACAAAGATGGCGGCAAGCGCATTTAAACTAACACCAAGCGCTCTGGTAAAAATTCTCCGTCAGGACAAGGCCTGCGCAACCAAACTGCAGGGCAACCGTCAACAAAACGGACAGAAGCCGCTAAAGCTGTAGGAAAAAATTACCCGAGCAACGCGCGGAAGCCCCCCAAGCAACGCCAGGAAATTTCTCGTAAAAATCTTTTTACATATAAAAGTGAAATTTTTTCCCTTCTAAATCGTTCTATAGGCAGGACATTTAACAAATGGAGGTTATATGAGTCCTACCTACAGACACCGCAGTCTTTTGGGAACTGCGGCCACCCTGCTTTGTGCAGCCGCCCTCTGGAACTGCTCTAGCGAAACCAGTCACGACAACGCATCTGCACCGATGAACAACGGTGCGTCCAGTGTCGCACTCAAGTTGCAGTACCAGGCCCCGCCCCTTCTGGATAGCCTCGTGCTGGACTGCTACGGATCGGACACGCTTCATCTGGTCCATAGCGTGAACGACGGGAACTTCAACATGGACCTGTTCCCTCACGACAACTGGATCTTCAAGGCTAAGGTCTACGCCAACGGAAACCTGATGCAGGTAGGTGAACTGGAAACCAAGCTGGAAGCAGGTTCTACAGCCAACCTGAACATCAAGATGCACCCGATTGTAGGCTTCGTCTATGTGGAAATTCCCCTGGGGCTTAGCAACGCAGCAGGTGTAACAAGCGGTAAGATGACCCTCGATTCAGACAAGGACCACTACGAAATTCCTCTGACGAAGACCGCCAGCAGCGGAATCTTCAAGAGCGACATGCTGAATCTTGGAGCAAACTACGACGTGGCAATTACCCTCTTCGACGAAGCGGGAAACGAAATCTACAAGCTTACCGACAAGTTCCTGCTTACAGAGGACAGCCCGGTTCCTGAACTTTCCCTGCAGTCACTCCGCAGTCAGGTATCTCTCGCCATTCAGGCTGCTGCAGAAAAAAATGTGAACCTGACACTTCCTCTGCCGGCGGGATACCGCCTCCCCCGTGCAGAGGAACTGCTGATTACGGAATATTTCTCCGCACCGGATACCAAGGACACGAACCAGTACGAATTTGTTGAAATTTTCAACGGAAGCCTGGACACCCTGATTCTTGATGACTGTTTCCTGAACATCACCAACGGAACCACCACCAAGAGTTTCATGCTTTCTGCAAGTGAGATTGCACCTGCGCAGGTCATGGTTCTCGGAAGTACCAATAGCAACAACACCCCCGCAGAAAATCTGAACACGGAAGGCTGGCTGGACCTGGGAAATTCCAAGGGTGCGGTCGCACTCATGTGTGGCGACATGCTGATGGATGAAATCTACTACGCAAGCGAGCCCGACAGCATCCATACCAATGTTGTTCCCGCCCTCAGTTCCAGCAAGAACGGCAGTTCAGGACAGTTGAACATCAGCCAGTGGGAAAACCGCAAGGATTCCACCGCCTGGTGTCTGGCGTCCCCGACCCCAGGAAAACTCAACAGCTGTAACTAGCCACAAACGAACAAGTCCCACGAAAATTTCGCGGGACTTGTTCGATGTTTTTCCGGACCGTTTGCGAGCGCGAGGGCATGTTCACTTGGCTGAGCCAAGTGATAAAGAAGCCCGAGCTTTTATCCCTGAGCAAAAGGCCCAGTGCTTTCCGGGCCATTTGCGAGCGCGAGGGCATATTCACTTGGCAGAGCCAAGCGATAAAATGACCCGAGCTTATATCCCTGAGCAAAAGGCCCAGTGCTTTCCGGGCCATTTGCGAGCGCGAGGGCATGTTCACTTGGCAGAGCCAAGCGATAAAATGACCCGAGCTTTTATCCCTGAGCAAAAGGCCCGGACTTACCGGGCCGTTTGCGAGCGCGAGGGCATGTTCACTTGGCAGAGCCAAGTGATAAAATGACCCGAGCTTATATATATCACGCGTGGATTTGTGTGTTTGCTCTTTCTACGTCGAACAGTCTGCGGAGCAGTTCCGTACGAGCCGGTTCCCGTTCTTCAGCCAAAGTCAAGGGCCCCATGTTGATAGCCACAAGGATGGCTCCAGGATAATTGTTGGCGTTCTTGATGAATTCACTTTCGGAAACACCTTCAGTATAGAAATCCACCACAAAGGTATCCCAATCTTCATTTTCGAGAAGATTCTGCGCTTCAGCCTCGGTCTTAACAGCCTTAATGGATGCGCCCACCAGAAGATCTGTCAGAACTTCCAGGCAAGCTTCACGACGGGCATCATCTTCTTCCCAAATCAGGATGCAACGATCACTATAGTCACGAACCTGGTTCGCAGTGCCTTCGGATTCGTCCGCAAAGAGGGCTTCGGCGGATTCGTCCATTTCTTCATCTTCAAAATCATCAATATTCTTTGCCATAGTGACACAAATATAACAATAATTGACGATTGAAAATTGAGAATTGACGATTTTTTCATAAAGTCAACATCCATAAATCGTTCTGCACCGCAGGTGCCATTTTTTCCATTATCAATCATCCATTATCAATTCTTAATCATTTCCCTTACTTGCCATATATTATGCATTTTTCTAAATTTGCGCGCAAAAATACAACAGTCCTCTATTAAAAGAAGGCCCTATGGATCAATCTAAAATCAGAAACGTAGCCATCATCGCCCACGTTGACCACGGTAAAACTACCCTGGTGGACCAGCTCCTCAAGCAGTGCGGAACTTTCCACGAAGGTGAAGAAGTCAACGAACGCGTGATGGACTCCGACAACCTGGAACGCGAACGCGGCATTACCATCCTTTCCAAGAACACCAACGTGATGTACAAGGGCTACCGCGTGAACATCGTGGATACCCCGGGGCATGCCGACTTCGGTGGCCAGGTGGAACGCGTTCTCGGTACCGTTGACGGTGTGATTCTGGTGGTGGACGCTTTCGAAGGTCCTATGGCCCAGACCCGTTTCGTGACCCAGAAGGCTCTTCAGATGGGCCTTATTCCTATCGTCGTCGTGAACAAGATCGACCGTGATGGTTGCAATCCTCATGGTGCTCTGGACAAGGTCTTTGACCTGTTCTGCGAACTTGACGCAACCGAAGAACAGCTGGATTTCGACAAGGTGTTCGGTTCCGGCCGCCGCGGTATCTGCAAGGCAGAAATGGAAGATCCGGATGGCGACTTCTCCATCCTCATGGACAAGATCATCGAACGCATCCCGGCTCCTAAGGGCGATCCGAATGCTGAACCCCTCATGCAGATTACTTCTCTGGAATACTCCGGCTTCCTCGGTCGTTTGGCTGTGGGCCGCGTCCAGAACGGTATCTTTAAGCCGGGTCTCACCGTAGCACAGTCCACTGTTGACGGCAAGTTCAAGAACGTCCGTCTCCAGAAGGTGCTGCGCTACGACGGTCTTTCTCCCCAGCCGGTTGACGAAGCCGGTCCGGGCGACATCGTTCTTTTGGCAGGTTTCGACAACTTCGACATCGGCGATACCCTGTCCGATCCGAAGAACCCTCAGGAACTCCCCCGTATCCATATCGACCCGCCCACCATCTCCATGATGTTCACCGTGAACACCTCCCCCTTGGCTGGTAAGTACGGTGGCAAGTTCATGACTGGTAACCAGCTCCAGGAACGTCTGGAACGTGCTCACATGGCTGACCCCGCCCTCCTGGTGGAAAAGGCCGACGGCGCTTCCAACTTCAAGGTTTCTGGCCGTGGCATTCTCCACCTGACCATCCTGGTGGAAAACATGCGTCGCGAACTTTACGAATTCACCATCGGTTCTCCCCAGGTGATTTTCCAGAACGACGAAAACGGCAAGCTCCTGGAACCGGTTGAAGAATTCAAGGTCGAAGTTCCTAGCGAATTCTCTGGTGCCTGCATCCAGGAAATCCAGACCCGCAAGGGCGAAATGACCAACATGACCACCGATGAAAACGACCGCGTCACCCTGGAATTCAACGTTCCTTCTCGCGGCCTCATCGGTATCCGTCCCAAGCTCCTGTCCCTCTCTAAGGGTTACGCTGTCAGCCAGTCCATCTTCAAGGGTTACGAACCGTACAAGGGCGAAATTCCCGCCCGTATCAACGGCGTGCTCATTGCCAAGGAACCGGGCGAAGCTGCAAGCTATGCTCTTTCCAACCTGGAAGACCGCGGCTACCTCATCATCGGACCGGGTGCAGAAGTTTATCCGGGCATGATCGTTGGTGAACACAACCGCGACGTGGATATTACCGTTAACGTTACCAAGGGTAAGCACCTCACCAACATGCGTTCCAAGTCCGCAGACGACATGATCCAGCTGACTCCGTACCGCCGCCTGACTTTGGAAGAATGCGTCACCTTCATTAACGAAGACGAATGCATCGAAGTCACTCCGGAAGTGCTGCGCCTCCGCAAGACCGAGCTGGACCCGATCAAGCGTAAGCAGCTCTCCAAGAAGCCGGTGGAAGAAGACTAATTAGAGGCTAGAGACTAGGATTCAGGATCTAGGGGCTAGGGTTTAGAGGACGTCTGCGAAGAACGTTTCCTGAACCTGGAGCCTGCTGAATCCTTTAACTATATGAAAAAAGGAACCCGCCGGCATAGCCGGCGGTTCTTCATTTGCGGGCCCTGCCCTA
>JAKSIH010000044.1 GCA_024398935.1 Fibrobacter sp.
GGGTCCCTGAAGGCGGTCTTGAACATTCCGTCATGATCTTTCTTTTTATTCATCATTTTTCTCCATAAAAAAAAGACCGCCTCTGCGGTCCGCTGGAAAATTCCAGTTTCTGGCAGGAAAGCGATCTAATGAACTATGTAGCCACGGTTTTAACCCGCAGCAATCAACTTCCTAAAAATATCAAATACGTTTTTGACAGTCAAGGGGCGCGCCTTCCCCGGATGTTTTTTGCAACCTATGGTTGACACGAGTGGCAGCTTGACCAAAGGAAAGACGCCTTGCCTGTAAGCGACGTTTTGAACTATATTTTCATCAAGTTGCCGAAGTTGGAAGCCGCCGAGGACGTCCCCGAAAGGGAGCGGGAATGGATGGACTTCATCAACAACTGTGGCAGCCGCGACGAAATTCCCAGCAACGCAAAGGGTATAACATCTTGATTGGAATGTTCAAGTGAAAAAAGTTCATTTGCTGTCATGGAATAGAATATAGATTTACTAATCGTCAAAATTTGTCGCTACGACATTTTCAAAAAAAAAATTACCACTCGCGGCCTACTGCTTCGAGTGGTAATTCTGATTTTTTCGGGGCGTCCTTGGCATGTTCGCTTCGCTCACCTAGCCTAGGCCGCCATTAGGCTTGGCTTACGCCATGCCTAATTTGAGTTCCGGAGACAACGCACAGAGAAGCCGTTATACTTATTGTAGCCGTACCTGTTCACGTCGTCGCCATCGTAGTTGAAGTCCCAAAGGTACGCGTATTTGCTATCGTCCTCGCTAGAAGACCAAAAGTAAGCGTAGACGCCCTCGTCGTAGAAATAGCCATAGCGGCGGGCGCCCGCCGGCAAAACAGCGAAGCCAAAGGAATCAGAGCCGTTCATACTTTTTGATTTCAGTTTTATACCAGCGGTGCTGGATCCACCTACGGCTGTCCATAAGGCATTCCACTCGTTGTCATTAGGCAAGTGCCAGCCGCTGGGACAGGCGCTCTTGGCAGCGTACCACGAGTAAAGGCGACCGTACTTCTTGCACATCCCCTCGTCGTTTTCATAGCAGCAGCTGCCGTTCGTCTTGTAGTTCAAATTCTCCGCCATCCACACTTGGTTCCCGATTTTTACTGTCTTGTAGCGCTGACCGTCACGGGAGTCGGTGAAGTAAGCAGAGCCTTTGGCCCCGCTAGATTCCCGGTCGGAGCCGGGAATGACCTTAGAGGATGAACTTGGAATGGCAGACGAAATTGAGTGTTTATACGCTACAGTCTCGTTTACTTTTAGCTTCACGGGCACCTGCTCGCGGTCGTCGCCGATGGTCACCTTGGAGCATACCGGCACCGTTTCAAGGAAGGGCGTCACCCCCATGCGATTGCCATTCACAAATACGGGCAACGCCTTGGGCTTTCCGTTTTCCACCACATCCAGCTTCAGTCCGCCGGTCTTCGCCACCAGAGGCTTGTCGAATACAAGATCGCTACCATTGTTGATGTTCACATTGAAGCTTGCCGTTTCATAGCAGCCGTGGCTGATGGCAACGCTGTGCCTGCCCGGCGCCAGGCGGAACTTCTCCCCCGTCACCTTGTTGCCGTCAATTTCAAAACCAAGGTCGCCCGTGCTTCCCACGCCGCTTTGCAGCTGCGGCTTCAGAGTCAGTTCACCAAAATTCGGGTTCAGCTTCACAGCAAGTTTCAGCCCCGACTGTGCCACCTCAAAAATCGTGTCCTTGTCAAAGTACATCTTCAGGCCGAAGCTGAAGCGGTGACTTCCCGCAGAGAGGGTTATGTCGCAGGGAGTCTTGCTGCAGTCCGCATCGGGGCGGCCATCCACGCTGAACACAGCCCCCGTCGGATTGCTGTTAACGCTTACGATGTAACTCTTGGAGCCGCTGGCCTTGTAGCCACTGCCGCCCATGTTGATGTCCTCAAAACCATCCCCACCGCCAAAGGACTGATTGCCGCTATTTTTACTAGCGATCAGCGCGAACAATCCGTCTGCCTGCCGCTCAATTTCATCAAGCAAGCCTTCGGCGCTAGGATTGCGTGCGGTAAAGCTACCTACCAGGTTATTGCCCAAGGTCTCGTACATTTCCACCGTCAGCGTCAGCTGGCTGCCAAACTTACCCACACGGGCCTGGGCAATGTAGTGGGCGTTGATGTTCTTGCCCGTTTCCACCAGGCATTTTCCCAAACAAGCTTCAATTTCCTTGCCTTCGGGCAGCATCTGCTGGATATTCTCACGGGTCATGATGACAAAGTCCATATAAGCGGGCAAAACCTTCTTCGCCCTATCCCGCAACTTATCCGTCAGGAACAACCGTTCAGAATATTCAATGTCATTGTCTACGGAAATAGTTTCCATCACCGCCACAAAGGTCTTCGCAAAAACAAAGTTACATAAAACAAGCAGCAACACAAAAACGAACTTTTTCATGTAAATAAGATAATAAAATTGCAAATCAACTTTCACCACCCTTAAACTTTTGACCAAGAGCGCCTAGTTTTTCGGACTTGTTATTTATGCGATGTCCTATAACAACTTTTATTTACAAGTTTTTCACGCATAATAATCTATATTGCAGAAAGATAAACTTGAGGATTTTATGAAGAACAAACTGTTTAAGAAGGCACCCATTCTGCTGGCAACCTTTGCAACGGCAGCGGCATTGGGGCTAACCGCCTGCGGAGACGATTCCAGCAGCGGTACACCAACGGTACCCTCCGACCCCACGGTAAACCCGGGTAACAGTGATGAGCACTGCGAAGCCCTGACTCTGGAATGCGGATATACCGCAGCAGAACTCTGCGCCATGGGCATGGCCGAACACTGCACCACTAGTGATCACACTCCGGGTCCCACCCCATCTATACCCACAGCAAACGCAGGCTGTGCCGCTGGCGATATTCCCACGCCCGTCATGTTCCCCCAGGACACCTGGACTGACATCGGCGAAGTCTACAAGAACATCCAGTGCAACGAAAAGGTCATCTTCATCGTCCGTCACGCCGAACGCGAAGCACAAACCGGCAAGGAATCCCCCCTTACCCAGGATGGCGTTGAAGCCGCCGTCGCCGCAGGTCAGCAGCTGATCGGTCCTGGCGAATTCAAGTTCGTGAATTCCGGCTTCCTGAGAACCTTCCAGACGGTCTACTACATGGCAATCGGCCGCGGTCAGTATCAGGCACCCGCCGGATTTACCGACTCCCTTGCCGCATGGACCGTCGTTACCGACCTGGAGGATGGCTTCGTCCCTGCCGCGGATTTCCCTGTAGACACCATCACCCAGATTACTGACAGTTGGTTCCTGAAGGACAAGGAACTTCGTGACCAGTATGCAAAGCGAGATTCCATCAACAACGTCAACGAAATGTATTCCAAATGGATTTATGAAGGATTGTACGAAGACGTCTACTACAACCTGGACGAACGTTGCGAAGAAGTCCTCAAGAATTACCTAGTCAAGGACTACGGCGAAATGCCCAAGTACACCTTGATGGGGTCACATGACCAGTTCCTCATGCCCCTCACCAGCTGGGCCACAAAAAAGGCAATCAACCTCATCTATCGTGACTACGAACTGAAGGAATGGCGTTGGGTAGGCTTCCTCTCGGGCCTTGCCATCATCATCAACGACAAGAACGAAATCCGTTACGCCCCCATCAAGGGCATGGAACAAGGTTACGGCCGCTAATTCATTGGCATGGCATCGCAAATTCAAAGGCTAGTTCATCTGAACTAGCCTTTTTCAATCGCATAAAAAAATAAAATGTCCCGAGAAAATTTTTGCAACACACCCGCAACAAATTTTTTCAGCATTCCTAACCTCAATTGTAGAATCCATTTGCAATATAGAATAGCGAAAAAAAACAGCCTCGGAGCAATCCGGGGCTGTTCTTGTGCCAGACTTTCGTCCAGCACTGTGGGGGTTAGGAGGATTTTCTTAAATGCTAGATCCTTCGCTCCGCTCAGGATGACACTGCACCAATCGAAGAGATAACACTATGTGTCACTTTACGGTGAACACACCGTTTTCGTAATCGATGACCACGGGCTTTGCGGCGGAAATTGTGCCAGCAAGGATTGCGTGACTCAAGGGGCGTTCTACGTTGCGTTCGATAAAACGTTGTATTGGACGGGCACCGAATTCCGGCTGATAGGCTCCATCGGCAATGGCATCCAGGGCGGCATCGGACAGAGTCAACTGCAAATCCTGACGGGCGGCACGCTTTGCAAGGCCAGCGAACTTCAGCTTTACAATGTCGCGAATCTGAGGCTTGGTGAGGCTCTGGAACACCAGAGTTTCATCCAGACGGTTCAGGAATTCCGGACGGAAGAAAGCGTGAAGGTCCGCTTCGATATCGGCAACCGTCACCGGCGCGACGTTTTCACCCGAAGAGTCTGCGGCACCAGAAGTTGCGCGGGCTAAACGTTCGCGGAACTTTTCAGAGCCCAAGTTAGAGGTCATCAAGATCAATGTATTCTTGAAGTTCACCGTGCGGCCCTTACCGTCAGTCAAACGGCCATCGTCAAGAACCTGCAGCAAGGTGTTGAACACATCCGGATGAGCCTTCTCAATTTCATCCAGCAAGATGACGCAATAAGGCTTGGTACGTACAGCTTCCGTCAGCTGGCCACCCTCTTCGTAGCCTACGTATCCCGGAGGCGCACCAATCAAACGGCTAACCGTATGCTTTTCCATGTATTCGCTCATGTCGATACGGACCAGAGCGTTTTCGTCATCGAAAAGTTCCACAGCCAAGGCCTTGGCCAGTTCCGTCTTGCCGACACCCGTGGGGCCCAGGAACAGGAAACTTCCGATAGGAGCGTTCTCGCGACTCAACCCGCTTCTATTTCTTAAAATAGCCTCGGACACCGCTTCCACCGCATCATCCTGACCGATGACACGAGCGTGCAAGCGTTCATCCAGATGAAGCAACTTGGACTTTTCACCTTCGCAAAGCCTGGTCACGGGAACGCCAGTCCAACGGTTCACCACCAGGGCGATGGTATCTTCCGTCACCTCTTCGCTCAAGTCGGAGTCGGCAGCGGCCTTACGCATCGCTTCAGTCTTTTCAGCGATTTCCTTTTCCAGGTTCACGATCTTGTTGTACTTCAGTTCTGCGGCGCGGTTCAAGTCGTAGCGGGCTTCGGCCTGTTCCATTTCGTCCTTGGCCTGCTGCAATGCTTTCTTCAAGTTCTGCAGTTCAGCACTCTGGGCGCGACGATCCTGCCAGCGTTCCTGCATTGCCTTTACCGCGGCTTCCGTCAAAGCCAATTCCTCACGCAGCTCTTTCAAGCGCTTTACGGAATTGTCATCCGTTTCCTTCGCCAAAGCCTGTTCCTCGATTTTCATCTGCAGTTCCTTACGCTGCAAGGTATCCAGCGCTTCCGGCACCGTATCCATCTGGGTCTTTACAAGGCTTGCGGCTTCATCAATTAAGTCGATGGCCTTATCCGGTAGGAATCGGTCGCTGATGTAGCGGTTAGAAAGTTTCACCGCCGCCACCAAGGCATTGTCGTGCAAACGCACTCCGTGGTGGGCGTCAAAGCCATCCTTTATACCACGGAGGATGGAGATAGATTCTTCTTCGCTAGGTTCATCAACCTGCACCGGCTGGAAACGGCGTTCCAACGCGGAATCCTTTTCGATGTACTTACGGTATTCCTGGGTGGTGGTAGCGCCAATGCAATGCAACTCGCCACGAGCCAGCTTCGGCTTCAGCATGTTACCCAAGTCCATGGAGCCCTCGGTCTTGCCGGCGCCCACGATGGTATGGATTTCATCAATGAACAGAAGAGTATTTCCGTCTTCTTCAAGAGCGTCCAGAACAGATTTCAGACGTTCCTCGAAGTCGCCGCGGTACTTTGCACCAGCCATCAGGGCGGACAAATCCAGGGCGAAAAGTTTCTTGCCCTTCAAGGCGTCAGGCACATCGCCGCGATAGATTCGCTCGGCGAGCCCTTCAACGATAGCGGTCTTACCCACGCCAGGTTCACCAACGAGGCAGGGGTTGTTTTTCGTCTTTCGGCTAAGGATCAAGATAACACGACGGATTTCCTCTTCACGGCCAATGACCGGCGAAAGCTTGCCATCGGCAGCCATTTCCACCAGTTCACGGCCATACAACTTCAGCGGAGACTGTTCCTCGGCATTGGCAGCACCGGCGAAAGGATCGGAGAGCCAAGTCTCCACCACTTCCACAGAGCCCAGGGCGTCCTCGAACACCTTGGCAAGGCCACGGTCCCCCGCAAACTTCATCAGGGCCACCAGCATGTCGCCGGGAGTCACCATACGGTTCACCTGACGGGCCGCCTGCACGGCAGCACGCAAAACACGGTTCAAATCGCTATCAGGGCCCACATCCGGGTTGGCCCCTTCCACACGGGGCACCTTTTGCACAAAAGGCTCCAATCGCCCGCGCAAATCCTGGGTCTTCGCATTCTTGGACTTGTACAGCTTTTTCAGGGTAGCGTCAGGACCTTCCACCAGACCCACGGCCAAATGGGCGCATCCCAGGTAGGAATGGGAATTACGGTCCATCAAACTCTGGGCCTTGGCCAAAACCTTTTCTGCATCGTTATTAAAATCAGACATATTTGCCTCTTTTGCGTCATGCGACGCTCTTTTATTTTTCGCAATCCCATATGCAAACCCCGTGCCAAACTATTTATCGCATTCCAAAAAGGCTTTTATAAAGGAAAATCGCACAAAAACAACGCATATAAACAAAAGGCCTGCCCACTTTGAATCGCCAAACGTTCAAAAAAGAACATTTTCACGACTCATAATGAGACAAGAGGGGAAAATATTTTACAGAACAAAGGAATATCCGTCAGGCAGTCCAGATAATGATCAGACATTTACAAACTTTCTCAGTTCGTCATCCATATCTAGACCCGCATCAGCCATACATTTCTGGGCAAACAAGTCCGCGCCCTCCTCCTTTTGCGGATTCTTGTTGCCGTGGTACACATTCTTGATAAAGATGTCCTTTTTGCCATGGAGGATAATGTGTGACAGTTCATGGAAGAACGTAAACCAGAAGGCCTTGCGGTCCTCGAAGCGGTCGTGTAGCTGGATGATGGGAATGTGGCGATACCAGCGGGACATGCCATGGATAGGCGCGATCTTGAAATTCTGTACATAGGGAATCTTTATGCCCAGAGTCAGGCCCGAAACCCTAAAGTTTTCCAAAACGTAACAAACGCAACAGGGGCCCCTAGTCAGAGTTTATGCAAATTTGTAAATTTATGCATAGAAAACGAAACAACCGGTTCGTCAAGTGTTGTGTCTATCCCTGCGTTACACTTATCGCAGCGACGGAGGTAGGCATTTCGCGCTTGACGCCAAAATAAGGAGCCAATAATGGCACATTATCTCTTTACTTCTGAATCCGTATCCAAGGGTCACCCGGACAAGGTCTGCGACCAGATTTCCGACGCCATCCTGGATGCCTGCCTTGCACAGGACCCCAACAGCCGCGTGGCTTGCGAAACTCTCGTGAACACCGGTCTCGTGGTCATTTCCGGCGAAATCACCACCAAGGCAGTGATCGACTACCAGCAGATCGCCCGCAAGACCATCAAGGGCATCGGCTATGTGAATCCGGAACTGGCCTTCGACTACAAGGGCTGCTCCGTTCTCGTCGCTATGGACAAGCAGTCCCCCGACATCGCCCAGGGCGTGGACGCCAAGGCTGCCGACGGTAAGGAAGACGACAAGCAGGGCGCAGGTGACCAGGGCATGATGTTCGGTTATGCCGTCAACGAAACCAAGGAACTGATGCCTCTGCCCATTAGCCTCGCTCACAAGCTCATGGAAGAAATCCAGAACCTTCGCGAAAAGGGCAAGATCAAGTGGTTGCGTCCCGACGCCAAGTCTCAGGTCACTGTGGAATACGACGAAAACGACAAGCCGGTCCGCGTGGACACCGTCGTGATTTCTACCCAGCACGATGAATTCGTGAACGGCAAGGAACTGAAGCACAAAACAATCGAAAAGGAAATCATCGAAAAGCTCATCAAGAAGGTGATTCCGGCAAAGCTTCTGGACAAGAACACCCGCTACCTGGTGAACCCCACCGGCAAGTTCGTGGTTGGCGGTCCTCACGGCGACTGCGGCCTTACCGGCCGTAAGATCATCGTGGACACCTATGGCGGCATGGGTCGTCATGGTGGTGGCGCATTCTCCGGTAAGGATCCTTCCAAGGTGGACCGTTCCGCAGCTTACGCAGCACGTTACGTCGCAAAGAACATTGTGGCTGCCGGCCTCGCCCACCGTTGCGAAGTCCAGCTGGCTTACGCCATCGGCTACTCCAAGCCCGTTTCTGTGCTGGTGAACACCTTCGGTACCGGTAAGATCAGCGACCGCGACATCGAAGCAATCGTTGCTAAGAACTTCGACCTTTCTCCCGCTGGCATCGTGAAGATGCTGGACCTGAAGAAGCCCGGCTACCAGTCCACGGCAGCTCTCGGCCATTTCGGTCGTGAAGGCGCTCGCTTCACCTGGGAAAAGACCGACAAGGCCGCAGCATTGAAAAAGGCCGCAAAGATCTAAGCCCCCCCCCTGCGCAGATCAGCGGCCCCACATCGTTTTTAGTTTTGTGCAATTTACAAGAGAACCCGGTTTAGCCGGGTTCTCTTTCACTTCCAATAATCTGTATTAACGGAATCCGTATCCCTATTTGATGCGGTTTTTCGTTATGCTAAAAACTAGCCTTCGTCAGAAGGTGCGTCTCCGTTGGCTTCGTCCATTTCCTCAAATAGGCCCACATGACGCACAGACACAATGGCCTTAATCACTAGAAGCGAAGCCGTCAAAAGCACCGCCGTCATGAACAGGCAGATCAGCTGACTTTGCACGAAACCTGTCAGAATAAAACCGATGAAGGAAATAACGACTACAAGGGCTACATAAGGCAACTGGGTGATGACATGGTCCATCAGGGAGCAGTGCGCTCCCGTAGAAGCCATAATCGAAGTATCGGAAATCGGAGAAGAATGGTCACCGCAAACGGCGCCAGCACAAACTGCAGAAAGACCAATCACGCAAGTGGTCGGATCCTTGGCATAATCAAATACAGAAACCGCGATGGGAGCCATGATGGCGATTGTACCCCAGCTAGTACCCGTAGCAAAGGCGATAAAGCAGCTGATCAAGAAGATAAAGGCCGGCAAGAATTTGACATATGCTTCGAATTCATGCACAAACGAGGCGAAAAATGTTCCGATTTCCAAACCATTGCGGGCAATGCTGCCAAAGAGCCAGGCAATCACAAGAATAGATACGGGAATCGCCATATGCCTAATACCATTAGGAATCGAATTCATGGATTCTTCAAAGGACAAACTACGACGGATTCGAAAATAAAAATGAGAAAAGGCGCAAGTCAGGACCGCTCCCAGAGCAAGTCCCTTCGAGGCATCCGAGGCTGCGAAGGAATCCAGGAAACTGGTTCCGTTAAAGAAACCTCCCGTATACAGAATTCCGCCAAGAACAAAAAAGGAGAAGGATACAATGGGGATGATAAAGTCAAAAATGGAGCCCTTCTGATTGTCATTTTCCAGTTTTTCAACATCCTCGTAAGGATTTACGCCAGAAGAAAAAACATCATCATGCAACTGGGCATTGCGTTCATGTCGAAGCATCGGGCCGAAGTCAATATTCAGAAGCGAGATGAGGATAATCATCAGAATGGTCAGGATGCTGTAGAAGCTGTACGGAATCTGCTTGATAAACAGGTCGACACCATTAATCTGGTCCGTAGCGATATAACCAGAAACAGCAGCAACCCAGGAGGACAGCGGAACAATAATGCAAACAGGCGATGCCGTAGAATCCACCAGATAGGCCAGTTTTGCACGGCTAATCTTGTGAGAGTCCGTCACAGGACGCATCACAGTGCCAACGGTCAAACAGTTGAAATAGTCATCGATAAAGCAGATACAGCCCACCAAAAGCGTAAATAGTTGCGCACCACGGCGATTCTTCACCCGCCTAGACAGCCAACGGGTGAATGCAGCGCGACCACCGCTTCGGTTCACCAGGTCCACCACAATGCCAATGGTAAACAGGAATAGCAAAATACCCATGTTCCACGAATCACTTAAGACATTGAGAAGGCCAACACCCTTCTCCTCGCCACCTACGATGCACAAGACAACCTTTCCAGGAACATCCAGCAAATCGTTGGAAGACACCATCAAAATGGCTCCGGATACAACACCGTAAATCAGGGAGGAAAACACTTCCCTCGTAATGAGGCTTGTGGCAACGGCTGTCAACGCAGGCAGCAGGCACCACACAGTGCCAACCACGCCACCGGCAGCGAGCACCACCACCCACACATGCACAAGCAGTAGTACGCCAATGACCACCGCAAAGACATTTTTGCGAACCTTACCCATTAGCAGATTCCTCTACTGCGGAAACTTTCACCAATTCCACCGGCAGGAACTGCAAAAGAATCTTTTCCAGGTCATCCATCTTGATGGGTTTGCAAAGGTACCCGTCAAAGCCAGCCTTTAGATACATATCCTTGGCACCTACGATGGCGTTTGCCGTAAGAGCGATTACCGGAACCTTGGCACACTTGTTGTCAGGCAGCTGCTTGGAAAGTTTCAAGGTTTCTATGCCGTCCATTCCAGGCATCATATGATCCAGGAAGATGATATCGAAGCGATCCTTCTTCATCAATTCAAGGCATTCCATGCCGCCGGTGCAGGTAGTCACCTGAATTTTCAGATGTTTCATCAAGTGCTGGACAACACGCAGATTCATATTGTTGTCGTCAACCACAAGAACCTTCGCCTCGGACGCGGTAAAGGACTGCTTATCCAGATCTACAGCATTCTTGGAATTCTGGAGGCGTTTGTCGAAATTGCCGATAGGCGCGTAATCCACAACCGTCTGCGGCAGCGTCACGGTAAAGCAGGAGCCCTTGCCGTAATGACTCTTGACGCTAATGGAGCCATGCATATATCCCACAAGCTTCGAAGTAATGGCAAGGCCGAGGCCGGTACCTTCAATGGTCCTGTTCTGCATGATGTCAAGACGCTGGAAACTCTTGAACAGCATCGACTGGTCCTGTTCACGGATACCGATACCCGTATCTTCCACCTGAATCTGCAAGGTGACCTCGGCATCCTTGCGTTCGATAACGGACATCCGGAATTCGATGGAACCCTTTTCCGTATACTTCACTGCGTTGTTCAGCAAGTTGAGCATTACCTGCTGGATACGCACCGCATCACCACGCATAAGGCTCGGAATGCGTTCGTCCACCTTTACGCCAAGGGTAAGTCCCTTCTGCTCAGCCTTGATGCCGATCATCGCGGTAATGTCGTTCAGCACTGAACCCATGTTGTAGTCCGCTTCCACAATTTCCATCTTGCCGGCTTCTATCTTGGAGAAGTCCAGGATGTCGTTGATGATGGAAAGCAGAATCTGGCTTGCACCGCGAATGTCCTCGGAATAGGAATGAATCTGCGGATTCTCGGACTCCCTCAAGATCATTTCGTTCATGCCCATGATGGCGTTAATCGGCGTGCGAATCTCATGGCTCATGTTGGCAAGGAAGGAACTCTTCGCCTGGTTTGCATCTTCGGCACGTTTCTTCGCTTCTTCCAGATCATTCTGGTAATTCTGGATACGACGAACTTCCTCATCAACATCGGCAATGGCCACCACAAAGGAAGACACCTCGTCGGCGCTTCCTGAATGAATGAACATCACCTTATGGTAGCGGTACTGTCCATTCTCAAGGGCCTGGCACTGGAAGGCGAAAGACTTCTTGTTCTTCAGGTTTTCGATAACGGATTCAAAAGCAAGGTTCGGCAGGAGCGCGGCGCGTTCGTCCGGATGAACGACCGACTGCACCAAAAGCATCATGGTCTGTTCATAACTTAGATCCACATCCTCCTTACCCATTGCCGGTCCAAGTTTATCCTTAAGCGCATCACCCAAAGAATAGGGAATCATCTTCTTCGTAGTTGCATCCACATAAATCACCGCGTCAAAATAGGCGGCCAGCGTTTTGATGATATCGAAATTCTTCTGAATTTCCTTCTTCATCTTCAGCTGTTCCCGGGCAGACCTGCTGGCAACAGCTCCGTTAATGTAGCTGGTAGTCACGAATGCGCCCACCACCAGAATCACAAACAGCGACAAGATAATGCTGAGCACCAGAATCCGCTGCACGGACTCGTAAAGTTCAGTTTCATCCACCGTCATTACGACAAAAAAATCTTTCTTGATGACCTGGTAGAAAGCCATCTGATTGGAACCATCTACCACCGACTCAACAACATTACGATTATGAGACAAATGCATCGATGAATCGCGTTTTTCATTCTGCAGGATCCGTTTCATCAGGTTCGCCTGTTCCGTCTGCCAGTTATCCAGCCCCAGGAAATTCTTAAGTCGAATTTTTTCATCCACACTGCCAATAACGAAACCATCCCTAGACGCGATAAAGCAGTTGATCAGCCCCGTCTGACTGGTAATCGTCGTCAGCTGCTGAAACAGGTCTGCAGGCAAGTCAATGGAAAGAACGCCTCGCCCTTCGGCGAAGGATCGGCTAATAGAAACCACATAACGCTTGGTGTCCGCATCCTCATAAGGAGCGCTCAAAATCAGCTGTCCCGGATGCTGCAGGGCCTCCTTGTACCAGTCTCGATTTCGCACATTGAAATCGTCGGGAGGAACCCAGCCATCGCCACTGACAAAAATGCTGTCATACTGCACATACATGGCACTGAAGCTGTTCTCGACACTGGCGCTGTAAATTTTATTCTGTACCGTCAAGAATTCCTGGAGAGATTTTCGCGACGGTTCAATCATCGTCTCTAGCGTATAACTCGTCACGTTGACTGCATCCATCGCCTTTCCCAAAACATGGTCAAGACGTTCCGCCACCATGGACACGTTGGACAAGCCGTCGTTAAGCGTCTGGTCCTTCACCACCTTGTAAAAGGAGTTGAAGATGTAGAACACCACAACCAGCAAAACGGCCACCATCATCAGGAGCGTAAGCAAATATTCCAAGAGACTCATCTTGGACAGAAGCTTAATGCCCGAAAATATCGTCTTTTCCTTTTTTTCAAACAACTTCATCATCTTTCACCTAATATTTGCGTAAAAGATAATTTATTTGTCTAGCTGATTTTTTACATGTCCAAACTAGAACTGAAAATAAAGGAACGGATTGTAGCTTTGCGTAAACAAGGCAAGGACTGCCACCGCAAAAATGACCAGAGCCAGTGCAAGCCGCTTCGGGCCAATATTGTTGCACCAGTCAAAGGAGCGGAATTTCCAGAAGGAAAGCACCGCCGAAAGAACCATAAAGGATATGCAGGCAGGCGTAAAGATTTCGGCAGAAAGAATGGGATCCGCGCCACTTACCGCGTTAAGCCCCAGCATAGCCTTCCACATGCGCCATGCTTCGGAAATATTATCAGCGCGGAAAAGAACCCAGCCGAAAAGAACGATAACCTGTGTAATCAGGATCTGGACAATTCCAGGCAGTTTACTGTAAATGGCCTGCTTATTGTTGGCCCGTTCCACAATCATAAAGAACGCATGGTAAAGACCCCAGCAGACGAAAGTCCAGTTGGCGCCATGCCACACGCCGCTGGCAAACATCACAAGGAACAAGTTCAGGTAAAGTCGTCCCTTGCTCACGCGGTTTCCACCTAGCGCAATATACAGGTAGTCCCGGAACCAGCTGGTCAGGGAGATATGCCAAAACTTCCAGAACTCCGTAATGCTTTTACTGCGGTAAGGCCCATTGAAGTTTCTGGGGAAATGAAAACCTAGCATCAGGCCCAGACCGATAGCCATGTTGGAATAGGCGGAAAAGTCAAAATAGATCTGGAACATGTAGGCGATGGAGCCCCACCAGCTATTTACAACGCCAGGGGCATCCGCGGCAAAGACCCGGTCCGCAATAATCCCCACCTGGTTTGCAAGGAAAATCTTTTCTGCAAAACCAAAGCAGAAAAAAGCGATACCGCGGGCAAAGTTTTCCACAGAGTGGGTGCGGGTCTCAAGTTCTTCTGCAACGGTATTGTAACGAACAATAGGACCCGCCACCAGCTGAGGGAACAGAGCCACATAACAGGCAAAGGTCGCGAAATTTTTCACCGGAGGAGCCGTGCCGCGCCACACGTCAATAGCATAGCTCATGGACTGGAACGTATAGAAGGAAATGCCCACGGGCAAAAGGACGGTCATCACATGGAACGGCTCGCCACCGAACTTTTCAATAATGGCGTTAATCGCCCCCATGCCAAACATATAGTACTTAAAGAAGCCCAGGGCCCCCAGGTTTACCCCAACAGCAAGCCCAAGCCCCAAGTTTCGCTGCAGTCGGCTGGCACCCTCCGCAGAAATCAGCTTGCCAGCGATATACACCACCAGGGTGGAGCCAAACATCAAGAATACAAGCCACGGCTCCAGCCAGCCGTAAAAGATGTAACTAAAGACCGTAATAAAGAAATTCAGCCAGGAATGCCTAGCCCCCAGCTTAAGCAGCACAAAATAGCCAACCAGAAAAGTCGGCAAAAAGTAGAACAAAAAAAGCTGGGAAGAAAAAACCATATAGGAATTTACTCGTTGACCTCGATGGCCAGGTAGCGGGGGCTTTCGTCATCGAAGTATTCGTCTTCGACGGCACCATCCCAGTTGCCTTCCAGAGGAACAAGCTTCATCTTGTGCTTTGCCTTGGCCTTGAATTCGCCCACATTGCCCTTGGACTTGTCCGCCATCTTGTCCTTGACCTTGCCGCGGGCAATAAGCGGATTGTAGACACCTACCAGGATTTCCTTGGCGTCCATGCCAGAAAGAACCTTGTACTTGAAAACATAGACATAGCTATACAGGTCATTGCTCGGCATTTTTCCAGGAATTTCCACAAGACGCCCTTCTACGGAAATGGGATCCGCGAAAGCGAACATAGCAAGAGCAAAAAGAAGTATCAATAATTTTTTGAACATATAAACCCTCTACCCATAATATAAAAAAACAGGGACCTTTAATTTTTTGAAAACCGCCATAGGCAGGACTAACTAGCCTTAAACCCGCAAAAAATCTTTCCATTTTTTGAAATGAACAAAACAGGGAATAGCGAACAAAAATGTTTTATTTGCGAAATAAACTTCCAAAGGCTTGCATAATACACAAAACTTGCTACATTTTTCATATCAAAATATTCAATACCGTAAAAATCAACAAAAAGTGTTTTTTCGGATTCTAATCGCAAAGGAGAAACCCAGATGAAGGGAACAAAATTCCTCGCAGCATTGGCAATCGCCGCAAGCGCCGCTACTAGCGCACAGGCAGCCGAATTCTACGTATCTCTTAACACCGGTGCAAACGGCAACGACGGTTCCAAGTCCGCCCCCTACAAGAATCTTTGGAAGGCTCTCAAGCAGGCTAAGGCCGGTGACGTGATTCGCGTCGCCCAGGGTATCTATCCGGGCCAGACCAAGCGCGGCTGGTTCGACATCACCGAACCCGTAAGCATTATCGGCGGCTACTCCGACGACTTCAGCACCCGCGATCCCATCAAGTTCGTAACCAAGCTCCAGCCCATGAACGCAAACAACAACGACCAGGGCAACGGACTGGGCATTTTGAACATCAGCTTCGAAAACAAGCAGGGCGTGGACATGGTCATCGACGGTCTTACCATCGATGAAGCCTACTCCAACACCTACCACATGGTGAAGGGCAAGCCGGAAGGTTTCACCCTCGGTATGCTGGTTCCCCAGGGTCCGGCAAAGGGCGCAACCATCGACAATCCCACCAAGGAAGCTTCTAGCCCCTCCCGTGTCGCAGCACTCGTCTACCTCCGTGGCGTATACAACAAGGGTGACATCACTATCCAGAATTGCACCTTCGCAAACGGAGACAACTACGGTATTCTCGGTATGTGGCCCGAAGGTCACGTCCGCGTGATCAACAATGTCTTCGTGAACACCCGTATGATCGCTATCGAAATTTCCGGTGCAAAGGCAGACCAGTACGGTAAGCCCACTGCAAACATCGCTAACCTAGAAGTTGCAAACAACACCATCCTGTTCAACTGGACCCGCACCAACGAAATGGTGGACATGGGCTACGGCGTGCGCTGCAACTCCAAGTTCAACTGCGATATTCACGACAACATCATCGGTCTTAGCGTATTCTCCGGCGTAGACAACACCAAGGGTGAAGACAAGACCAAGAACATGAAGATCGATAACAACATCTTCTTCATGAACAAGCGCGGTGACCTTTCCTTCACCATCAGCCCGAACCTCAAGTTCATTCCCGTTGACGAATTTGAAGACATCGAAGGCGAACCGGGTTACAAGTCCATGCAGGGCAACATCAGCCTGAAGGACCCCAAGGCTTTCGGTTCCAAGATCAACAAGAACTATCTTGAAAACTTCCTGATCGCAAGCTACAAGGAAAAGACCGACTTTGACCCGAGCTCTCCGGCAAACCAGTTCCGTGCTGCTCTCGGCATCAACCAGGTCGGTACCATCCAGAGCACCGTATCCATGTTCGCAAACCACTACCCGGTCGAAGAAATGTACCAGCTCTTCGGCGCTATGGACAAGTACGGCGCACAGTTGCCCACCAGCGACAAGGCTAAGACCAAGAAGAGATAATCTCTTCTTAGTCCAGAATATAGAGAAGACTCCGATCAATCGGGGCCTTCTTCTTTTTATAAAGCCGCTTCATGAGAACCACACAATATACTGTCGTATTTGTCAATTTCATCTTTTAGTTTTTCTATCATAAGATATAGTTCTTCATTTTTCTTTAGTATTATGTACTCTTGCTTAGTCGGCAAAACAATTTCCAAATCAGAAGCACCACAATAATGAAACCCCCAAGTCAAATCACGGTTATGATTTGACGGGAATTCATACTTTTCGTCACAGTCACAAGCACAATAAAATAGAAGATTTCTAATGAATTCCCCCCTACTCCATCTAGTGTAAAGAGAATCATCAACGGACTTGCTTAAAGATTGTACCACAGCATCTGAAATTACTTTTGAGTTTTTTGAAAATGTTGCGCACTCTAAATTACGATCTTTACCAAAACCGTTCGTACTGACAATAAGAAAAAAAAGAACAACTACAATATTTTTCATTTCGCTTCCTGTTTTGTTTCAGGGACAACATCCTTAGCACTACCGACAAGAATATAGCATACACCGCAATAACGTCGTGAAAAACTTGTGAAACATGTCAACAGTGCAAGCAACATAGCATTTGCGCAAATCCTATAAACTAAAAGCCCCGCTCTTTCGAACGGGGCTTTTAAGCTGCTTCACTTGGACTCGAACCAAGGACAACGCGATTAACAGTCGCGGGCTCTACCAACTGAGCTATGAAGCAATCAGTTCAACAGGATTCCCTATTGATGTGCCAAAGATAGATTATTTCGGCTCGTTGTCAAGGGATTGTACCAAATTAATGGAAAAAAGCCTTCAGAACTCTACAAATTTCTACAAACTTTCGCAATTTTCCACAAACTTCTGCAAACTAAAAGCCCCGCTCTTTCGAACGGGGCTTTTAAGCTGCTTCACTTGGACTCGAACCAAGGACAACGCGATTAACAGTCGCGGGCTCTACCAACTGAGCTATGAAGCAATCAGTTCAACAAGTTTCCTTATTGATGTGCCAAAGATAGCTTATTTCATTTCTTTGTCAAGGGATTTCCTAAAAAAAATGTAAAAAAGCTACTGAACCAGAACTTTCATATCCTCGGGGAAATCCCTGCTTTCGAAAATCCGAGATTCTTTCCAGTAAGGAAGTTGGATTTCAGCCTTGTAGGCATAGAGCATATGGCTTCTCGCCCCGAGAACTGCAAGATCCGTTTCCGACAGGGCGTCTTCTTGGCTCAATTCCCCGCGGGCACGGGCCGCAGCAACATTTTCGGACATTTTTTCGTAGAAGAGTCCATCAAAGCTGTACAGGCGATCCCCAAGAATAGGATATCCCAGCTCCGACAGGTGTGCGCGAATTTGATGCTTACGCCCCGTAATCAGTTCGCATTCTACCACAGAGTAAGGTTCCTTGAAAGCCTCCCCTTTTTCGTTAATAGCATCGCGAATACCGCCACCCACCTTGCGGAATATGGTATGACAGGGCTTACCGTCCTGAAAATGATGCATTCTCAGTCGAAGGCGGTCTCCCGGATCTTCCCGCAGGGACATTTCGCAATTCATACCGCCCTCCGGCAGCATACGGATGCAAGCGCGGGCACACTCCGGCACCGCATTCAGGCCAGCCTCCCCTTCAGGAAATTCGCCGCGGACCACCGCCATATAAAACTTTTTCAGCAGGATGCGGTCCAGATTTTTCTGAAAGCGTGCAGCAGTTTCAGCATACTTCGCAAACAGCATAATTCCGCCGGTATCCCTATCCAGGCGATGCATGGGAGTCGCTGTTTCGTAATCAGTTCCACGGCGGACCACCGCCGTAAATGTGTTGTAGAAAATCCGTCCCGTATGGTGAACAGGAATTCCGGCAGGCTTTGCCACCAGCATGAATTCCTCATCCTCGAAAATCACTTCAAAATCAGTGGGCACATCCGGTTCGGTGTAGTTTTCCACATGGTACACCACCTTGTCGTTCTTGTGGGCTACCGTAGACGCATTGGCCACTTCCCCATTGAGGGTCACCAGACCACGGGAAATCTTATCCGCCCAATCCATCTTGCTATGGTAGGTAAAGCGGGCACATAGGGAATCCAGTAGAAGCCAACCGTTATGTTCCGGCTGGACCACGCTTTCAAAATACATATCGGAAGGGACCATGGATGATTGATGATTGATGATTGATGATTGATGATTGATGATTGACGATTGATGATTGATGATTGACGATTGACGATTGATGATTGATGATTGATGATTGATGATTGATGATTGATGATTGATG
>JAKSIH010000045.1 GCA_024398935.1 Fibrobacter sp.
CAAAAATTTTAAATATAAAGACATAGGGATTATGATGATGCAAGGGGGCGTGGCCCCCCTGGACCCCCTACTCAATCACGGTGCTATCACAGGCTTTACCTGTTCAGCTTGTTCTTTCGTGTATGAGGGCCACTGAAGTGGCTCCTCATATTTTTTTAATCCAAGTTGGAATAATTACTGTACTAGAAATTCTTGGTTTGACTTGTTCTTTTGTAAAAAAAAGATGTATATACTCTAGACGTGGGACGCGTGTCCCTGCAAGAATAACTTTTTTCTACGGAGGTTTTTACTATGGATATTCAGTTTTCTGCTCGCCACTTTAACGCATCTGCAGGTCTCCAGGATCGCATTCAGGAAGAAATGGACAAACTTGCCAAGTTCTACCCGAATATCACCAGCGCCTCCGTAATCCTCGATCACGAAGTTGAACATCAGCGCCATTGTGAAATTACCGTGAACATTACCGGTTCCCAGGTGGTCGCCTCCGCTGACGAAGAAAACATGGGCAAGGCCGTGGATGTCACTCTTGAACGCATCAAGACCCAGCTGAAGAAGGCCAACGAAAAGCAGAATGACCATCGCGCACAGCCTGTTTCTGAAGTCGTCTAGTTCGCTTTGGCCTGAAATTATATAATTTTAGACCATGGCTGAATCGAGACTGAAAGATATCAAGATCCTGCACCGGGAACGCTTCCTGGTGCGGGACTTTTTTTGTCGTTACGGCAAGGACCTGCAGATGGCCTGCCATTCTTCTGACGCGAGCCTGGATGCTCCCATTGCGGAAAGCGGTATTCACAGGCCGGGCCTTGCCATGGCGGGCTACACCAAGGTGTACAGTTCCCAGCAGATTCAGGTGGTAGGCCACACGGAATGGAACTATCTGGAATCCATCGGTCATGAGGGGCGCGTAAAGGTCTTTGAGGGCCTGATGGGCTTTAAGGCTCCCATGTGGGTGGTGACCCATGCCCAGATGCCCCATCCGGAACTTCGGGAGATGTGCGAAAAGCTGGGGATTCCCCTGTTCTCGACGACCCTTCACACTTACGAGTTTGTGAAGCTTGCCCAGCGAATCCTGGAAGAATTTTTTGCACCCCATGCCATTATCCACGGGAGTCTCGTGGATGTATATGGTATCGGCATGCTGTATATTGGCGATAGCAATGTGGGCAAGTCCGAGTGCGTGCTGGACCTGGTGGAAAGTGGTCACCGTATGGTGGCGGACGACGTGGTCCATATCAGCAATGTGGGGCGCTCCATTATCGGCCGCCCTGACCCGCTGATCAAGCACCACATGGAAATCCGTGGCGTGGGTATCCTGGATATACGCTCCATGTTCGGCATTCATGCCATCCGCAAGCAGAAAAAGATCGAGACCATCGTGGAACTGCAGCCCTGGCGTCAGGACGGTTCCTACGACCGTACCGGCCTGAAGGAGCAGGAAGAGGTGATTATGGGCATCAAGATCCCGAAGATCGTGATTCCCGTGGCGCCGGGCAAGAACCTGACCGTGATTTCCGAAGTGATCGCCATGAATACCCTTATGAAGATGAACGGCCAGAATGTGGCGGAAGACTTCAATGCTGCCCTGATGCAGAAGATTAAGGCCAAGGCTAAGGGTGAATATGCGGATGATTTGCTAGATTTCAATCCCCAGAGTTGGTCCTACTATGAATAAATTTATCCGGCTAGTCAGAGAAAACTTGTTGCCATCGATTGCTTTTGCGATCCTGGCAGTTTCCTGTGGTAGTGCCTGGTATTTTCTTCATCCCTCTAGCCCCTATCATCCCCGTTATTCCTTTGTGGTCTCCTATCAGGAAGTGGGAACCCTTTCTCCTGGAAACCCGGTGGAGATTCGCGGTATCAAGGCGGGGGAAATTACCAAGGTGCAGCTGACCGAGGATGCCGTATATGTAACCGCCCGGGTCTATTCCTCCTTCAAGATCCCTGTCAATTCCGAGTTCCGCCTGATTAACTCGGGTCTGATGGGTGAGCGCGAGATGTGCGTCCTTACGGGTGATAGTGACAAGCTTGTCGCCGACGGCGATACCCTGCAGGGCAAGTACGATGCGGGAACTTCCGGCGTTTTCAAGAGTCTGGAAGCCGCCTTTAACGACCTTTTTGAAATCAAGGATTCCCTGAATGCCCTGATCGATTCCGTGACGGTTGGATCTACCGGAAAGCAGATTGTCCGCATTGTAGACAAGGGCAAGAAAATCATCCAGGTTTCCAAGAGCGATTTCAAGTCCTGGATAGGTGACGTGGAAAATCTCTTTGGGGAGCTGGACAGGTCCCTGACCCAGGTAAAGGCGACCCTTGACGATGTGGCAAGCAGGGCCGGCACCAAGGTGGACGAGGTGAAGCCTCTCCTGGAACGGGTGGATAAGACTCTGGGACAGGTGAAGGACATGAAGGGCCAGGCGGAAGGGCTTTTGGCCAAGGTCTCTGATGAGAACGGCTCCGTGGGTGCAGTTCTTGACGAAAACGGCCAGTTCGGTAAGGATGTGGATCGCACCCTGAAGGATGTTGACGCCCTTATCTCCGATATCAAGAAGAGCGGCCTGAAGATGAATGTGGATATTTTCTAAAAAAATCCTACCCTTTCTGTAAAAAAAAAGTTATTTATCACTCGACTAGGACAAGTGAACGATTTTCCCCTTCAAAAAGGAGTTAACCATGGCTGAAAAGAAACCTGTGAAGATGAGTGATGCTGACCTTAAGTTTTTTGAGGAACTGCTTATCGAGAAGCGCCGAGAATTGGTGACTTCCCAGAGTGAGTCTGAAAAGGCGGAAACTTTCAAGAGTCAGGTGCAGGCTGGTGACGGTGGCGAATCCAACAGCGCCGACCTGGCTACCGACTACAATGCCCTGGAAACTAACTTCTCACTGGCGGCCCGTGAAGGCAAGTACCTGGTGTACCTGGAAGAAGCCCTGAAGCGCATCAAGAAGGGGACTTTCGGTGTCTGCAAGGTTTGTGGACAGCTGATTCCCAAGCCTCGTCTCATGGCGGTTCCCACTGCGACCAAGTGCGTGAACTGCAAGGAAGAGACCAAGCGCAAGGAACGCGAGGACAGCCGTCTTGAAATGGCCCGCCTCATGGCAGAAGAACAGCGCCGCGAAATGATGAAAAAGAAATGATACAAGGGGACTGCCGTCCCCCTGGACCCCCTACTCAATCACTGCGCCATCACAGGCTTCGCCTGTTTGGCTTGCTCTTTCGTGTATGAGGGGCGCTGAAGCGCCGCCTCATATTTTTTTTATGAGAAGAAGGAGTCTGCGAGGAGGGCGCGGAAGGCGTGGATGCGGTCGGCGTTGGGTTCGCGATGGGGGTAGGTGAAGTTGCTGAGCAGCACCACGGCGGCGCCACGGTCGGGGTCGGCGACGATGCTTGCCCCGGTAAAGCCCGTCTTTCCGAAGGTGCGGGGGGAGATCTTTGTGCCCATGAACTTCGGGGCGTTCAACTCCCAGCCAAGGGCGGTACAGTCGCCGGCGGCACCGGCTGGACAGCTTCCGTATGCGGGATCCAAAAATGCGTTTGTGCTGGCCAGCTGGAGAATTCCAGCCGGGGCGACGCGGATTCCTTCTGCGGACATGCCGTCGTTTAACATCATCTGGACGAACTTCAACAGGTCCGGTACGCAGCTGAACATGCCTGCACTGCCTACGGGGAAAAGTTTCCGCAGTACCCAGGCGCTCTCGTCGTGGATTTCACCCTGGATTTCCCGCCCGCGGAAGGCGCAGATTTCCGTGGGGGAGATTTCCTCCTTTGGAATCTTATTGAAATCCCGAGTCAGCGGATCCCATCCGGACCGGGTCATGCCGAGAGGTTCAAAAAATTTTCGGCGGCCCTGCTCCTGCAATGTCATACCACTTATTTTGTCTAGGATCATTCCCAGGAGGACGCTGGCGGGGTTTCCGTAGTTGAAGGCTTCGCCGGGCGCTTTCTCGAACTGGTAGGTGTACAGCGCCTGAAGAATCTCCTCGGGGGGCAGGGTCCTTAAGGTCTTCATGGGGACGCGGTAATCCAGGCTGTGGGTCAGCAGGTGGAATATTCGGACATCGTTACGGTAGTTTGTTTGTAATTGCGGCAGGTAGTCGATAACCTTGTCGTCAACGGAAAGCTTTCCTTCTAGGATGTAGCTGAGGGCGAGTGTCGACGTGGGGCAGACTTTTGTAAGGCTTGCGATGTCAAAGACCGTATTTTCGGGGGTGTTCAGGGCGACGATTTCTCGTGTACCGTCGGGGAGGATGAAGCCTGCAACGGCCCTGTTGAAGATACCCTGTTTTTCGGCTGTTTTTACCAGTTCTGTAATCTTGTTTTTGTCGAATTTCATAGGGCAAATATATCTAAAATTGAGTTTTTTTTCCAAATTAACACAAAAGCGCTCCGGAACGCCCGATGGTTCAAGATGTTCTTTTAAAAAACTTATATTTTTCTTGTAAACTATATTGGAGACTTGTGGTATGTCTGTTGGTCCAAGGAATATTCTTGTTGTAGATGATGATGTCATGTCTTTAAGAATGACTGAGCTTATTCTTAAGGAGAAGGGACACCAGGTTTTCACGGCTAGCTCTGGAGAGCGGTGTCTTGAAATCCTTCATCAGGGAGGTATTGACCTGGTTCTCCTGGATATCGAGATGCCTGGCATAAGCGGCATCGAGACCTTGGAGCGTATCCGTGCAGACCACAGTCTGAACCATGTGAAGGCTATTTTCCTTACGGTGATGATGGTGGAGCGCTATAGGCAGGACGCCAAGCGCCTGGGTGCGTCTGACTTCATCCAGAAGCCGATTCTTCCGGTGGAACTGGTGGAACGCATTGCCAAGGTTTTCCGCGAAAGCGAAAAGCAGAGAATCCTTGTGGTGGATGACGATTCCATGAACTTGCGTTTTGCGAAGCGTATGCTGGGGGAGCACTACGAACTGTCCTGTGTCTCCTCCGGTGCGGAAGCCCTGCAGGTTCTGGCGGAGTTCAATCCCCATTTGGCGCTTCTGGATCTCCATATGCCGGAAATGAACGGTTACGAGCTTTTGGCTGAAATCCGGAAGAACCCCAGTTACGCGGATTTGCCGGTGGTGTTCCTGACGGCGGACAATGACCGGGAGACGGAAATCCAGGTGTTCAAGGCGGGTGCGCTGGACTATATCCAGAAGCCTTTCGTTGCCGATGTGGTGCTCCACCGCCTGAACCGCATCCTGGACCTGAAGCATCTCCAGAATTCCCTCCAGGAGGAAGTGGAAAAGCGTACCGCGGAACTGAGCGAAAGCCGCCGCAAGGTGACGAACCTTTCTCTCCAGGTGGTGACGACTCTCGCAAGTACTATCGATGCCAAGGACAAGTATACCAACGGTCATTCTCTCCGTGTCGCGGAATACTCCCGGGAACTGGGACGACGCATGGGAAAGACTCCCGCCGAACTGGAAGAGATCTACTTTATCGCCATGCTTCATGACATCGGTAAGATCGGTATTCCCGATGCCATCATCAACAAGACCAGCAAGCTGGATGACGACGAGTACAACACCATCAAGACCCATCCTGGTATCGGGGCGGAAATCCTCAAGAACATTTCCGAGATGCCCAACATGGAAATTGGCGCCCACTGGCACCACGAACGTTACGATGGCCGCGGCTATCCCGATGGCCTGAAGGGAATGGAAATTCCGGAAATCGCCCGCATTATCGCGGTGGCCGACGCTTACGACGCCATGACTTCCCGAAGGAGCTACCGTAGCGCGCTTCCCCAGGAGGTGGTCCGCGGCGAAATCGAGAAGGGGAAGGGGCTGCAGTTTGATCCTGCTATCGCGGACAAAATGCTGGATATGATTGATGCCGATGTAAATTACAACATGCGAGACGAAGGTACTCATGGAAACTTCTAACCTGGGGGCCTTTAGGAGGTTCCTGCGAATCTTTTTCGATGAAGAGATCGAGATTCAGACTCGACTGCTGAACCTGATGCTATGGGCCGTCCTTATCGGCGGCTTCTTTATTACCGTGTTCCTGCTGATTACCGGGGTGAGCGAGGCTTCCGTGATTCTTGCCCTGCTGGGATGCGTCGCCCTGAGTATCGTCTTCTCTGTAAAGAAGATGCCCCAGCTTGCAGGAACGGTGGTGACCTGTTCTGCGAACGTGGTTTTCTTCCCGATTATTTTCTGCAAGATGGGTGGATTGAACAGCGGAGTCGTCCTCTGGTTTGTGCTGGGGCTTATCTTTGCCTTCATTACCTTGCGCGGCGTTCTGAGCTTCGTTGTCTATTTTGCTGGCCTTACTTCCCTATGTGTCTGTATTTACACCATGGGCGGTCCGGATCCTATTTTTGTCGGGAAGCCGGGGAGCCTTTTCGAGATGATGGACAAGGGCCCTGACTTCTGGATATTGAATACGGTGGTGTCCCTGGTCGTTGTTTCTGCGGTGTTCGGTGCGATCTTCAAGTACCAGAACCATGCGTACCAGAAGCAGAACAAGCTGTTGATGGACCAGGAAAGGAAACTGCGTGAAACCATGGAGGACCTGAAGGTCGCCAGCCGCGCCAAGTCCGAATTCCTTGCCAACATGAGTCATGAAATCCGTACCCCCATCAACGGTATTCTCGGCATGAACTCCATGCTGCTGAAGGAGTGTAACGACGCCTCCCTGAAGGAATATGCGCTGAATATCCATAGTGCAGGGCATTCGCTCCTTTCCATCATCAATTCGATTCTGGACATTTCAAAGATTGAATCCGGCAAGATGGAGTTGTTCCCCGCGAACTATGAATTGTTCTCGGTGTTGAATGACTGCTATAACATGGTGGCGTCCAAGGCCGAAGACAAGGGCCTGAATTTCAAGCTGGATGTAAATCCAGAATTGCCGTCGGGTCTTTTTGGCGACGAGGTACGCATCCGTCAGATCATGAACAACCTGCTGTCCAACGCGGTGAAGTATACGGAAAGCGGCTTTGTAAAGCTGTCCGTGGATTTCGAACTGTGTGAAGGGGAACTGGAACCTCGCAGGGACGGGAAGGTCTACCTGAAGATTGTGGTGAGCGATTCCGGCATGGGCATCCGCAAGGAGGATCTCTCCAAGCTGTTCCAGATGTTCCAGCGTATCGACGAGAACAGGAACCGGACTGTGGAGGGGACGGGGCTTGGCCTGAACCTTGCCAAGAAGCTGGTGGAGATGATGGATGGAACCATTTCCGCGACCAGCGAATATGGGAAGGGTTCCGTGTTTTCCGTGCGTATTCCCCAGGTGGTCAAGGTCATGGAGCCCATGGGCGACTTTGTGCAGAAGTATAGGACCTTTGTCGCTGCGACGGAAACGCAGAAGGACGTGTTCTACCGTCCCGGCCGAACCATTCTGGTGGTTGACGACGTGAAGATGAACCTGAAGGTGGTGGAAGGTCTTCTGAAGGCGACCCAGATCAAGGTGGATACGGCTACGGGTGGCAAGCAGGCTCTCGACATGGTCCAGAGGACTCGCTACGATGTTATCTTCCTGGACCACATGATGCCAGAAATGGATGGCGTGGAAACCATTCGGCTTATGCGTCTTTTGCCGGGAAACCTGAACCAGGATACCCCTGTGGTCATGCTCACAGCGAATGCGATTGTTGGGGCCAGGGAATTCTACCTGAAGGAGGGTTTCTCCGATTACCTTTCCAAGCCGGTGCGCGAGGCGGACCTGGTCAAGCTTCTGAAGAAGTTCCTGCCGAAGGATCCCGAACTGGGGGAGACCGGGGACGCAGAAAAGGCGGGACCGGATGTAGCCGCCGTTTCGGATGATTCTGAACTGCGGGAGAAAATGAGCCGGATGGTGGAGGAAGATGTCTCCTCCGCCGGAAGGACTGCCTTCGAGAAGATAAATGCGATTCCCGAGATCGATGCGAAGGCGGGACTTGGCTACTGCATGAATGATGAGGATTTCTACCTGGAGATGATAGGGGAATATTGCGACGCCGCCAAGGACCAGGAACTTGAACGCCTCTATGCGGCGGAGGACTGGGCGAACTACCGGATTGCCGTCCATGCACTGAAGAGTACCTCCCTCACGATGGGCCTTACGGAATTGTCTTCTTCGGCAAAGGCCCTGGAGCTTGCCGCGACGGACCGGAATGTAGAATTCATCAGGAACAACCATAAGTTCCTCATCGAGAGCTACAGGGCGGTCGTGGGTAAACTGAAACAGTCTCTAGCTTGAGTGTGTTATGTTCTTGGGTCAAAAAGTAAGTGAACGCGGATGTTGGGTCCAGTATGTTGCGACGTTGACGATTACGCTTGCGTGTCTCGTCCTGGCGACCCTGTATACATTCAGTTCCTTCTCGAAAATGGTCAAGGACGATGCCGTCCGCTTTGGAGTGAATTCCGTCCAGAAGGATGCGAAGGAAATCAGTAATTTTTTGCTGAAGAACAAGGACCTGCTGGAGGTCTCCTCCCTGGTCGTTGACGATGCCGTCAAGGCGGGCGTTTCAAGCCAGGAGCTTAAGGAAAAGATCGTGTGGTCTTCCGAGAAGTTCGGATACCTTTCGGAAGATTCCTCCTTCATGGGCCTGTACGGCTATATTCGCGGCGAGTACATGGATGGAATCGAATGGCTCCCTCCGGAGGATTTCGCCATAACGAAGCGTCCCTGGTACCAGGAAGCCTTTAAGGCCCGCGGGGAGACAGCCTTGACTTCGCCCTACCAGGATGCCCGAACCTTAAAGCGCATGGTTTCCCTTGCCCGCAGGCTTTCCGATAAGCAGAGCGTCATTGCCCTCGACATCGACCTGAACCTGATTCTGGAAAGGACGAGCCTGGCTGAAAATGACGTGGATGGATTCTGGATGATCATGGACAAGAACGGCCTTGTGGTCGCCCATTCGGATTCCTCGCAGTGGGGAAAGGATTATCTGGATTCCAGCTACAGGAATACGGAAATGGAGTTGCTGGCGCGCAAGGTCCTGCTTTCCCGGGGAGAGCCGCTTAACATCGGCATGGGCGGCAAGGGCTACATCGCATTTTCCGACATGGTGATGGACAGCTGGTTTGTGGTGAAGTTCTCCGACGAGACCTACTTCTTTGAGCGGGTTCGCAGCATTCTTATCCGGAGCGTCGTGCTGTCCTTGCTGATTTTTGTCATGGTATTGTATTTCTGCACGAAAAGTTTCAGGAACCGTCTCAGGGCCCTTCGCTCCAACAGGGCGAAATCCATCTTCCTTGCCAACATGAGTCACGAGATCCGCACTCCCATTAACGGGATCCTGGGAATGAACTCCATTATCCTGAAGGAGGTGAAGAGGCCCGACCTGAAGGATTATGCAAGTAATGTCCAGAGCGCAGGACAGAGCCTCCTGTCTATTGTAAATGACATCCTGGATATCTCGAAGATCGAATCCGGCAGGATGCTGATCAAGCCTGCGGAGTACAGCCTGTTTAATGTGCTTTCCGACTGCTTCAACATTATTTCGCCCAAGGCTTCGGCCAAGAATCTCCGCTTCTCCATTGACTGCGATCCCGATATTCCGTCGGGCCTGTGGGGCGATGAGGTTCGTATCAGGCAGATTATCAGCAACCTGCTTTCCAATGCGGTAAAGTATACGGAATATGGCGAAGTCAGCCTTTCCGTAAAGTACTCGACCCTGGCCGCCAAGGATGCGCTGAAAGTGGACAATTCCATTGCGCTGAAAATCGTTGTGCGGGATACGGGAATCGGTATCCGCGCCGAGGAAATGGACCGGATCTTTGGTGCCTTCCAGCGCGTGGACATGAAGCGCAATAGGAACATTGACGGGACGGGACTTGGGCTTAGCCTGACCAAGCAGCTGGTGGAAATGTGCGACGGCGAAATTACGGTCCGTAGCCGTTACGAGGAGGGCTCCACCTTCATGGTTACTATTCCCCAGCAGGTGCTCAATGTTGAGCCCATGGGAGATTTTTCCACGAGGTTCAGGATGCAGAGTTCCCAGAAGTCGAACATGGAGGAAAAGCTGCTTGCCCCCGGCGCCCGCATTCTGGTGGTGGATGACGTGAACCTGAACCTCAAGGTGATGCGCGGCATGCTGAAGGATTCCCGTGTGAAGGTCGATACGGTGATGAACGGGGCACAGTGCCTTGAACTGGTGAAGTCCAGGCACTATGACCTGATTTTCCTGGACCACATGATGCCTGTGATGGATGGACTTGAGACCTTCGGGCGCATGCGTGAACTGGGCGATGACTTCGTGAACAAGGATACGCCTGTCATCATGCTGACTGCAAACGCTGTCCTGGGCGCCAAGGAATCCTATCTGCACATGGGCTTTACGGACTATCTTTCCAAGCCGGTGAGGGAAAGTGACCTGAACAGGATGCTGAAGCGCTACTTGCCGGAAAGGCTGGTGCTGACTCCGGACGACCTGGTCAACTATACCGGTGAAATGTCCCGTGACGAGATGGCCAGGGAAAGCCAGAAGCACAAGGCTGTACCGGCCCCCCGTACGCAGAAAGTCAACCCGCCTGAAAAGGAGAATGCAAGGATGGAACCTCTGAAAACTGAACCCACCGCTGTTGCAAGGAGCAGAAAGGATTTGCTGAAGGAATTGCTGGACGTGGAACTTGGAATGAGCTACTGCGCGGACGACGAGGAGTTCTTTGCGGAGATGCTGGATGAATATGTCCAGGGCAACAAGCTGGAATCCATCTGCAGCGATTTTGAAAGGCAGCACTGGAAAAGCTACCAGATACAGGTTCACGCCCTGAAAAGCACTTCGCTTACCATTGGCGCGAAGGATCTTTCTGAAAATGCGAAGTCCCTGGAGTTTGCATGCAAGGAGAGCCGGTTCGAGTTCGTACAGGAAAACCACCAGCGGGTCATGGATATGTATTCCGAGATGCTGAAGGGCATTAAGGCTGCCCTGGAGGTAAAATGAAAATATTAGGAGCACTTGCTTCCGTCGTGATTGCAGCCATTGTGATAGGAATCTTTTTTATCCAGGTTCAGAAGAAGCAGACTGACGTAACCCTGGAAAAGACTCGGGTGGCCATGATCATGAACGGTGGCCGTGATGACCACAGCTGGGGCGAATCCCATTTTATCGCAATGGAAAAGGTTGCGAAAAAGCTGAATCTGGAAGTCATCTACAAGGAACATAGCCCGGAAAACGAGTCCGTGGCCGATATCCTTGAAGGTGTCATCGCGGATGGCGCCAAGATGGTCATCTGCAATTCCTTCGGCTTTGGCAAGTGGGAACTTGAAGTTGCCGCAAGGCATCCGGAAATCAAGTTCTTCCATGCCACGGGCATTGAACATTCCCAGAACCTGTCCACCTTCTTTGGGCGAATCTACCAGATGCGCTACCTGTCCGGCATGGTGGCAGGGGCAATGACCAAGACTAACGAAATCGGCTATGTGGCGGCCTTTGATATCTCCGAGGTAAACCGTGGCATTAACGCGTTTACCCTTGGCGTACAGAAGGTAAATCCCGATGCGAAGGTCTATGTGCGTTGGACCAAGTCCTGGGTGAGCGATTCCATTGCAGCCGATGTTACCAGGCAGCTGATGGCGGATCATAAGATCGACGTACTGACCGTGCATACCGACGCCCTTGCCCCATACGAGATTGCCGAGGAAAAAGGTGTCTGGATTATAGGCTACAATCTGGATAACCACGGTCGCTATCCTAAACATTTTTTGACGGCGCCGATCTGGCGATGGGAAAATTTTTACGAGCCCCGCCTGCTTGAAGTGCTCCAGAACAAGTTTGTGGGGATGAACTACTGGCAGGGTGTCGAGTCTGGAATTATTGGACTTGCTCCTATGGCGGCATCGGTTCCCCAGGAGGTTATTGGAAAAGTGGACGAGGAGATGGGGCGCCTCTCCGATGGTGTATATGATGTGTTCTACGGTCCGATCTATGATAACCAGGGAAATATTCGCATCGAGGAAGGTGAGAGTATGACCGACGAGGAAATGCTGAATCACTTTGACTGGTATGTGAAGGGGGTAATCAATGAATAAGAAGATATCTGCTGCAGCCCTTGTCCTGTCCCTTCTGATTGTAGGGGTAATTTTTCTCCTGTTGAACGGAATGGAGACCAGGACGGAAGCTTCCAAAAAATCCATCGGGTTCCTGATTCCCGGAAGCAAGGATGAGGAAGGCTGGAACAATTTCCAGTATCAGGGGGCAAAGTCCGCTGTAGATGACCTGGGCGTGGAGCTGCTCCTTGTGGAAAATATAAAGGAGTCCGCCGATGTCCTGGAACATGCCGTAGATAGCCTTGTCCAGAAAGGCGCTGGGATGATCATTTTCGGAAGTTACAACTATCCTTTGCTCATGGTCGACTATATGAAGGCCCATCCGGCCGTGTCCTTCTATGGAATTTCCAATGACCTGCAGATTGAAAACTTCGTGGCCTTTTCTGTGAGGGCCTACCAGGCCAGGTTTATTTCCGGCGTGATTGCGGCCCTTCATTCCGAAAGTGGGAAAATCGGTTACGTTGCCGCCATGAAGAATACCGAGGTGATTCGCGGGATAAACGCCTTTGCCCTTGGCGCAAGACGGATTAATCCCAAGGCGGAAGTGGTTGTGGCCTGGACAAATTCGTGGGACGACGAGCAGGTGGAAAAGGCTAATGTGGATAAGCTGGTCAAGGGCGCCGGTGTGGATGTGGTCGCCTATCAACAGAACAGGACCTTTGTTCCCGAGGAGGCGGAAGCTCTGGGTGTCAAGTCCGTGGCGTATGGCATGTATAAGCCCAAGTTCTCGGAGAAGGTCCTTGCCTCCACGGTTTCCAACTGGGGCAAGGCCTACAGGGAAATTATCCAGGATTTCCTGCAGAGAAAGGAGGGCATAAACAATTATTGGCTAGGCATTGAAAAGGACGCCGTTGGTGTGGCTTTCTTTTCGGACCTGGTCAGCGATTCCAGTAAGGGTGTGGTTGAAGACTTCATAACCTCGATGAAGAACGGGATGGATGTTTTTGTCGGGCCGATTTATGATAATCACAAGAAGAAGCGCTGCGAAAAGGACGAACTGATCAGCGATAATATCTTGAGAGATGAAATGGACTGGCTTGTGGAAGGTGTATCGGAATATGAGAATTAACCCGAAGAAGAAAATGATAACGTGGATGGTGTGCTTTGCCGCCGTCCTCTGCGTAGTTGGATTTTTGATGCAGTCCAAGTTGATGACGCTCTCGATAGAGTACGTCTCCAACCAGGTCAGCAACCAGGCGGCAACCCTTTCCCGGCTGGTGGATCGGCAGATTTCCTCCCAGCTGGATGCGCTGAATGTCATTGCCTATGAAGTGGAGCAGGACAATGCGGTCGCTTCCAGGATACTGAATGTCTATACCGGAAAGGAACCGGGAGTGGCCTACGGCATTCTCGCCCTGGACGGTCGCCTGATCGGGGGCGATTCCTCGGTGACGGTTTCCAGTAGGGACTTTTCCGGCGTGACCAAGTCCTTCCGCGGGAATCCCGCGGCAAGTTACTGCAAGGGCAAGGGCTTCCTGCTGAGTACGCCTATTTACCGCAACAAGAATGTTCGCTACGTACTCTACAAGCTGTATGATGAGGAAAGTGCGCGGAAGCATTTTGATACTTCCTGTTACGACGGCAAGTGCTATACGTCCATCCGCGATGAACATGACGAAGTGGTGGTGGGTTCCTCGAACAGGGAACTGGCCGAGAGCGAAATCTGGAAGGGCGAAAACTTCAATGAGATTCGCGGTCAGCTGAAGGATCTCCTGAACCTTTCGGCAACCGCTGCGGTTCGCGGAAAGGTGGGCGATGACAATTTCTACTTCTTCATGGCGGATCTTTCCCTGCCGGGTCTTTCCCTGGTGGGTATGGTTCCCGAAATTGTTGCCGCAAAGGGTGTAAAGGATATCGCCTTCCTGATATTCTGGGTCTTTGGTTTGCTGCTGGTTTTATTTGTTGTGGGATTTGGCTATCTCATCGTTTCCGAAAAGAAGGCCCTGGAAAGTGACAGCCTTCGCGAAGCGAAGTATATGGCAGAAAATGCAAGCAAGGCCAAGAGCCAGTTCCTTGCCAACATGAGCCACGAAATCCGTACGCCGATTAACGGCATTCTCGGTATGGATACCATGCTCCTGAAGGAGTGCAAGGATCCCCAGCTGAAGGAGTACGCCCTGAATATCCAGAGTGCCGGAAATACCCTGCTCTCCCTGATCAATGACGTTCTGGACATTTCCAAGATCGAGTCCGGCAAGATGGAAATCGTTCCCGTGGAGTACAGCCTGTTCTCCGTCCTGAACGACTGCTACAACATGGTGGCCATGCGCGCAAGGGATAAGTCTTTGTCCTTGAACATGAAGGTGGATCCTACGATTCCCGTATCCCTGGTGGGTGACGAAGTCCGAATCCGCCAGGTCATTAACAACCTGCTCTCCAATGCGGTGAAGTACACGGCCAAGGGCGGCGTCAATTTTGACATGGACTTTAGGCGTATTCCCAGTGTGGATGGGAGCGTGAGCTCCATCAATCTCGTGATTACCGTGAAGGATACGGGTATCGGCATTCGCGAGGAGGATATGGATAAGCTGTTCCAGTCGTTCCGCCGTCTGGAACTGGAAAGGAACCGCAATGTGGAAGGTACCGGTCTCGGGCTTAACCTGACAAAACACCTGGTGGAACTGATGAAAGGTACCATCAGCGTACAGAGCCAGTATGGTGTAGGTTCCACCTTCACGGTGACGATTCCCCAGGTGGTGAAGAAGGAAATTCCTCTGGGAGACTTCAGCGCCCGCTACCATGAAATGAGCGATGTGAAGAACTGCAAGGAGGCCCGGTTCCGTGCGCCCAAGGGGCGTATCCTGGTGGTGGACGATGTCCCCATGAACCTTCGCGTGATGAAGGGCCTGCTGAAGGAAACGGACATCCAGATCGATGTGGCGGATAACGGCATGGAGGCTCTGGAAAAGATCAAGCGCACCCGCTATGACGTAATCTTCCTGGATCACATGATGCCGGTGATGGATGGCGTGGAGACGCTCTCCGTCATGAAAACCCTGGACGGGAACCCCAACGAGGATACTCCGGTCATCATGCTTACCGCAAACGCGATTGTCGGCGCCCGCGATTCCTACATGAAGGCGGGCTTTACCGATTACCTGACGAAGCCTGTCCGTGAGGATGCGCTCCTTGGGATGCTTTTGAAGTATCTCCCTGCGGAAGTGGTGGAAAGGGAAGTGCAGGTGGAACCCGATAGTGAAGAAAAGGCCCTGGCGGAAGTGGAGCCGGTACAGGTCATTTCCAAGCCGCTGGTCAACGAAGCCGACTTACAGGAAGCGGTGCAGGTGGAGCCTGCTGCAAAGGCGGTTGTACCGGAAGAGGCCGAAGGCGAGTTTGGAAACTTTGAAATGCCCTGCCTGAAGGCCCTGTCGGAAACAGGCTTTGTGGATGTGGGAATTGGCCTTGGCTACTGCATGAAGGATGAATCCTTCTATGTGGAGATGCTCGAGGAATACTGCTCCGTCAATAAGGCGGATGCCCTGAACGAAGTTTTTGTCGCAGGGGATTTTGAAAACTACCGTATCCAGGTTCATGCCTTGAAGAGTACCTCCCTGACCATCGGGGCGATTGACCTGTCCAGCGCGGCGAAATCCCTGGAATTTGCCTGCAAGGACGGCAAGTATGATTTCGTAAAACAGAATCATGAAGATTTCGTCCGTCGGTACAATAACTTTGTAAACGTCCTGAAGGAGATTCTGGATGGAAGAGCAAATTGATGTTTTGAACCCGGATGGAACTCCGGCAGGATATTTTCGCGGACGTACCGAGATTCACGAAAAGGGCCTGTGGCATCGCACGGTTCATATCTGGGCTTTCGACCAGGCTGGCCGCATTCTCTTTCAGTTGCGCGCCCGCGTAAAGGAAAACAACCCGGGGCTTCTGGATACAAGCTGCGCCGGCCATATTTCCGCCGGCGATACTAGCCGTAACGCCGCCGTCCGGGAACTGCGGGAAGAACTTGGCGTAACAAAGCGTCCCGAGGATCTGGAATATCTTTTTGAGTCCGGACACGAGAGCGTGTTGAACGGCGGCGCCTATCTGGACAATGAATATTACGACGTGTACCGCATAACCCTTTCCCCGGAAGAGGCGGCCTCCTTGGTGCCCCAGCCTGGCGAAGTGGATGATTTCGTCTGGATGACCCGCGAGGAATTTTTCGCGAAGCACAAGCTTTCACCTGAAAAGTTTGTGGACCATCCCGATGATTTTCACTGGCTGGAAAACGGCGCATAGGCGAGTCACCCAGAGTCAAATGGAAAACCGTGCGTCACCCTGAGCTCGAAAAATTTACTCACTCGTCACCCTGAGCTTGCGAAGGGTCCAGGAAGTTATATGTACAAAGATGTAGCACTTGTTCTTGAAGGTGGTGGCATGCGCGGGGCGTACAGCTCCGGCGTGCTGGATGTGCTTCATGATGCAGGATTAAAGTTTGGCGGTTACGCCGGGACTTCTGCGGGCGCGACTCATTTATGCAGTTATCTTTCGGAACAGCGGGAACGCAACATGCGTATCGATACGGTTCATTCCAGGGATAAGCGGTATAGCGGTTTCAGGTGGTTGTGGAAAACTGGGGACTATTTTCCCCGGGAATTTTGCTATGTAACCATCCCTCGGGAAATCGATCCCTTTGACTACGCCAAGTTCGAGGAGAACGCCAGGGAGTCTCCCTTCTATTGCGTGGCAACCAACGTAGAGACCGGCGGGGCGGAGTACTTGCTGACACAGGAAGTGGACAAGGGCGATGGCCTGGAGTGTGTTCGTGCGTCGGCCTCGCTTCCCCTCATGAGTAAGATCGTGGAACTCCGCGGGAAGAAACTTCTGGATGGGGGTGTTGCCGATAGCATTCCTTTTGAATTCATGGAACGGCAGGGCTTTAAAAAGCAGGTGGTGATCCTTACCCAGCAGGATGGTTATGTGAAGAAGCCCAACTCCATGATTCCGCTGTTTAAGCTGGTTTATCGCAAATATCCGAAGTTTGTGGCCGCTGCTGCCACTCGCCATATCCGCTATAACGAGGCGACCGCCAAGTTGAAGGAATATGAGGCCGCGGGCAAGTCCTTCGTATTCCGCCCCAGTGAACCTTTCCAGATTTCCCGTCTGGAAAAGGATGTAAACAAGCTGGTGGAACTGTACAAGCTGGGACTTCGCGATGGAAAACGCCTGCTTTCCACACTCATGGAGTTCCTGGAAAAATAGTGTAGTCACGGGATTTGGAAAACATTTATATTTGGGATTAAATGGAAAACGTTACAAGATTTGATTTAACCGCAATTAGCATATCTAACATGCTGGGGATCCTGCTGCTAGGTGTTTTGCTGGTGGGCAATTTTTGGCGCTTTCGTGACAGGACCCAAGAAAATGTGATGTTGATGCTCTTGATGTTCTTTTCCTTTTCCAACTGCCTGGTGGACCCGCTGGTCTATGCGTTGGATGGACATCCTGGAACGTTTAACCGCATTGTGGTTTATGCAGGGAACGCTTGGCTGTTCTTTGCCCAGATTTCGGCTGCCGTATGCTGGGTGCACTTTTTTGTACGACACTTGAATGGCTGTATTTCCCGAAAGCAGCTGGTCCTTTTGTCTGTGGTCCATTTGGGTGCAACGCTAATCCTTGTCATTAACTTTTTTGTTCCCATCGTTTTTGATGTGGACGCGCAAAATGTATACTGCAGAAAATATCTGTTCTTTTTATTTGCCGCGTTGAATTACCTGCTTCTTTTGGACTCTGTGGTGATTTATTTTATGAGTAGGCTTCGTGGTGGCTCCTTGAAGTTTTTCCCGGTTTGGGTGTTTGCTGTTCCTGTGATGGTGGGTGGCATTGTGCAGTCTTTGTTCTATGGCGTTTCCGTTACGGCGGTGTGCCTTGCGATTTCTGTAGCTGGAATTCTTGCAAGTCTTCAAAATGAACTGATTTACAGGGATGCCTTGACGGGACTTTATAACCGGTGCTATTTCGATTACCTCCTGAAGCTTTATTCCAAGAAAAAGGTCAAGTCTATTACGGGTATTATGCTGGACTTGAACGCCTTCAAGTCCATTAATGACAAGTATGGTCATTCTGTAGGGGACCAGGCTCTTGTTTCCGCATCCCGAATTTTCCGGGTTGTCGTGGATGACCTGGGTGTCGTTATCCGCTACGCCGGTGATGAATTCATCATCTTGATTAATAGCCAGGAGGATAGTGTGATAGCCTCCTGTATGTCTGAGGTCCGCCGTACGCTTCAGGATTTCAACCGTACTTCTGGTGTACCCTACAAGCTGGCGGTTTCCATGGGATCCTGCAAGTTGGACTTTGAAAAATTTAACGTGGACGAATTCATTAATGAAATCGATCGCCGTATGTATGAGGACAAGAAAGTCTTTTATACTGCGAATTCTGAATTCGACCGTCGCAACCGATAATTTTGCCATAGAAATTTTTTATTACTACTTATAAGCCCCGCCTTTGACGGGACTTTTTTCCATTACAAGCGGGTCTATTATGGCATGTATTTTATAGTGTAAGCTATAGGAACTATCTATATTTTAGACCATAAAAATTGCGGCAGTTCCGTCGCGAAAAAAGGAAAAATTATGGCAAATCTCGAAACTCTTTGCGTGCAGGCAGGCTGGACTCCCAAGAAGGGCGAACCCCGCGTGCTCCCCATTTACCAGAGCACTACCTTCAAGTATGACACTTCCGCCCAGATGGCTGACCTGTTCGACCTGAAGGAATCCGGCTACTTCTACACCCGTCTCCAGAACCCCACCAACGACGCTGTGGCTTCCAAGATCGCACAGCTGGAAGGTGGCGTAGGTGCCATGCTCACTTCCTCCGGTCAGGCTGCAAACTTCTACGCAGTGTTCAACATCTGCGAAGCTGGCGACCACTTCATTTCCACTTCCGCAATCTA
>JAKSIH010000046.1 GCA_024398935.1 Fibrobacter sp.
CATTTATATCGTTTTTCTCCATAAAAAAAGACCGCCTCTGCGGTCCGCTGGAAAAGCCCAGTTTCTGGCAGGAAAGCGATCTAATGAACTATGTAGCCACGGTTTTAACCCGCAGCAATCAACTCTCTAAAAATATCAAATACATTTTTGACAGTCAAGGGGCGCGCCTTCCCCAGCCATATTTTGCAAACAACTGTTGACACGAGTGTCGTGACCACGGCAAGTTTACTTGCCAGTGGGGATGACCGAGGTCAAGGTTGTTCTATAAACAATTGTTTGTATGAGTGTCGCGGCGAGGGCTGCCTTTATAGATTTTACAAGAGTGCTCGTACACGTTCTTCCGTTAGCTTAAGGACTCTGCAGATTTTCTCAACGGAATCGCCATCCTGAAGCATTTCCCGAGCGGAGGCAAGCTTTTCCTGAAGGAATTCTTCTTCGGCCTTCTGCCGTTCCTGCTTGCGACCGTTCGCTTCACCTTCGGCACGGAGGACGTCGGCAACAGACACGAAGCCGTTGCGCTTGCGTTCTGCCATGATTTCTGGACGGTCCATAATTGCCTCCCTGTATTCCGATGATGTTTCCTTCCCTAAGTATAGAAAAACTTCCTGAATGAAACTACTGTCTATTTTATTTTTCGGATCGAGGAAATACGCCATGGCCTTGTCCATCAGCGGCCTGTACTTTTCGGCATTGAACACGAATTTCATGGCCACAAGGGCCAGCGACACATAAGGGTTCAGCTTACTGAAGTCGATGTCGCCAACTTCCTTCCCCACATTGATCATCTCGATTTTGAAAGGATAGCCGATGTCGTGAAAGTATTCCGGATACTTGGCATAAAGTTTTGCCTTTAACGGGTTCCACTTGATTTCGCCGTTGTAAACAATCACCGCCACCATAGGGCAGTCTGGGCGGCTAAGGCGGAACAACTCATAAAAATAATGTTCCAGCTGGGAAACCACATCGTTGTCGGGGTATGACTTGTGTTCCAGAACCAGGCCCACAAAAAGTTTCGTCTTGTTATTGGAATTCTTGATGTTAAGGGAAAACGCCAAGTCTGCAGAACCTTTTAAGCCCTGACGGTCGCTTTCACTGCGTTCCGCCCGCATGGTCTTCAAATCTACAACCTTCAGAAAACGGGCAAGACGCCGGTTTTTCCTGGCTGCAAGTTTCAGCAGCGCAGCGGCCCGCTTCGGGTCCCTGAAGGCGGTCTTGAACATTCCGTCATGATCTTTCTTTTTATTCATCAGTTTTCTCCATAAAAAAAGACCGCCTCTGCGGTCCGCTGGAAAAGCCCAGTTTCTGGCAGGAAAGCGATCTAATGAACTATGTAGCCACGGTTTTAACCCGCAGCAATCAACTTCCTAAAAATATCAAACGCGCTTTCGAAAGTCAAGGGGAGTACCTTCCCCAGCCACATTTTGCAAACAACTGTTGACACGAGCGTCGTAGCGGATGAAAGCAAAGCTTTCTATCCGATATGACCGAGGTCAAGGTTGTTCTATAAACAACTGTTTGCACGAGAGTCGCGACTCTCAGCTTCTAGTTATTGCGCAAGCGCACTGCGCTGCACCTCGGTTATAAAAACAAGCAAGCTTGTTTTTGCACCCCTCGGTTTGCTTTAGTGGCACTAAAGTGCATAACTTTTGCTTCGGTCATGCCAGAATGCAAGCATTATGTCGCGACTCTCAGCTTCTAGTTATTCTTGACACAGCGAACTGAGAAGCCGAAGTTCTTAGGGTTGAGGTACACGTTGGCGCCCTCGTGGTTGTAGTCCAAATACAGGCGGTACGCGATGTTACTACGGCTCTCCGTAGAAGACCAGAAGTACGCGCGGCTGCCCTCGCTGTTGAAGCTGTCGTCGTCGAAGAGGTCGTAGCCGCTGAAGTAGCCGCCAGCAGGCAACGCCCCAAAGCCGAGGCCGTCAGTACCATTTCCACTTTTGCCCTTATAGTCATTCCAGCCAGTAGTGGACTTCAGCACGATTCCCGCCTTGTCAATAACACCATCCTTTTGACCGGCAAGTGTTTTAAGGTCTTCAAATTCCTGCTTATTAGGCAGGTGCCAGCCATCCGGGCATGCGGTAACAGCCTCTCTCCAAACATAGAGGCGGCCATACTTGTCACAGTTTTCAGGCTTGTTCTCGTAGCACTTACTTTTGCCGGTCTGATAGTTCAGGTTTTCCGCCATCCAGACCTTGTCACCGATCTTTACAGTCCTGTAAGTCTTTCCGTCGCGGGAATCCTTAAGGCCACCGCCCAAATCGCAGGCAGTAAAAGTCAACGCCGCCACAGAAGACAGCAGGACAGCACCCATCTTCGCAATAAAATTCTTCATAGGATTTTCTTTCGTTTGTACAAGGTTATAATAGAAAATTTGTCTAAAATTTCATTATCATTTCATGATTTCCGCACAAAAAAGGCCATGCAGACTACTTGCAACACGACCTAATTCAAACATCTTTTTTGCAGTCCCCCCCCCGAATGTCCTCGAGGAGGCCTTGTGGATTCTATCGCTGCGCTCCAGAATGACAGGTACCAGGACGAGAGCATCAGAATGACAGATGCCAGGACGAACGCTCCAGAATGACAGGCGCCAAGACAAGTGTTCCAGAATGACATTGCTGTTTCTATTCCACAACTATTTTATTCGCACTTCAGTAGAAAACGAAATAGTGAAACTTTTTATATATTACACCTAAGAAGGGCACAATTCCTTGAAGAAAATTCTACTGATCATATTCGCGATTCTATTCCTATGCGGGGGCGTTCTCCCCGCAGTGGAAGATTATATGGATGAGGTCGCAAACCGTAAGGAAGTCCTCACCTTTTTCGGCAAGAAGGATTCCCCCGAAAAGCTGAAAAAGTTCATCGCCTCGACAAACCGCAAACTGAGCGACGCCGACGTGTCCCGTTTTTCAAGCTACATCCTGACTTACTCAAAACAATACGATGTGGATTATAAACTGGTGGCGGCCGTCATCGCCCAGGAAAGCAGATTCAAGGCAAGCGCCAAGAGTCGCGTGGGAGCGCTGGGGCTTATGCAGGTCATGCCTTCCACGGGAAAAAGCGTCGCCCAGAAACTGAAACTCCCTCAGTACAACCTGACGGACCCGAAGGACAACATCCAGATCGGTGTAAAGTTCATCTCCATGCTTTACCATGAATATGGCGGCGACATCAACTTGATGCTGGCCCACTATAACGGCGGTTACAGGCAGGCAGAGCTATACAAGACCTTCAGGTATTTCGAGCTCTTGCGCTTGATAACGATGAAGTACGAAACATTCGACTATGTCAAGAAAGTCAAGGCCAACTACCGAAAAATCAGTCGGGAATTTTAGTTGACAGAGCATTAAATGACAGCACAAAAAAAAAAGAACCCGCAGAAATTACCACGGGTTCTAGCACATTTATTGAACTACACTGGATTCTTCGTTTCGCCTTCGGCTTCACTCAGAATGACATACGGACTTGATACATCACTTAAAACAGTGTACTACTTTTTCTTCCTAGCAGGTTTCTTAGGCGCTGCCTTGGCAGGTTTTACGGCAGCCTTTTTCACTGATTTCTTCTGAACCTTCTCGGACTTTTCGGATTCTTCATCCTCATCGTCTTCATCCTTTTCGGCGGCAGAGCCTGCGACAGCAGGCGAAACCTTCACACCTCTAAAAAGAATCTTGATAATCTCGTCGATGTGCTTGTGGGTGAAGATCTTCAGGCCCTTCTTTGCCGGTGCGGGGAGTTCGTCCACGTCCTTCTGGTTCTGGGCAGGCAGGCGCAAGGTCTTCACGCCAGCCTGGAGAGCGGCGAGAGCCTTTTCGTTGAGGCCGCCGATGGCCAGGCAGTTACCGGTCAGGCTCACTTCGCCGGTGAAGGCAATGTCTGTGGGAATGGGGTGGCGGGTGAACGCAGAAAGCAGGCAAAGCGTGAGGGCGATACCCGCGGAGGGGCCGTCCTTGGGCACAGCGCCTTCGGGAACATGAATGTGAATGTCGGTCTTCTTCACGATGGCAGGGTCAATGCCAAAGCGCTGCAGACGTTCGCGAACCAGGGAGAGGGCAATCTGTGCAGATTCCTTCATGACGTCGCCCAGCTTGCCGGTCATGATGAGAGCGCCCTTACCGCTAAGGAGCATCACCTCGATGGGCAGGATTTCCCCGCCCACGCTTGTCCAGGCGAGGCCCGTCACGATTCCCGGGCGGCCAGATTCAGGAAGGGTGCTGCCGATAAAGCGGGGAGCGCCCAGGTATTCCTGCAAAGTCTTTTCGGTCAGATCCTTCTGGAACTTCTTGCCCATGACCATGTCTTTCGCGCGGTGGCGAACCACATTTTCCAGGGTGCGTTCCAGCTCGCGGACGCCCGCTTCACGGGTCCAGTCGCGAATCACCTTACGGACAATTTCGTCGGAGAAGGCGATGTCTTCGCCAAGCTTCACGCCGGTGCGTTCACAAATGCGGGGCACCAAATAGTTGGAAGCGATCTTTTCCTTTTCGTGAGGATAGTAGCCCGGCAGGCGCACCATTTCCAGACGGTCGTGAAGGGCTTCGGGAATCTGGTTCTCGTTATTGGCGGTTGCAATGAACAGCACACGGGACAGGTCCAGACCCACTTCCATAAAGTGGTCGGTAAAGTCGTGATTCTGTTCCGGGTCCAGAACTTCAAGCATGGCGCTGGCGGGATCTCCGCGGAAATCGCTTGCCATCTTGTCAATTTCATCCAGAAGGATAATGGGGTTCATGCACTTGGCACGCTTCAGGGCGTGAATGAAACGGCCCGGCATGGCGCCAATGTAAGTGCGACGGTGACCGCGAATTTCAGCTTCGTCACGAACGCCACCCAAGGTGATGCGGACGAAATTGCGCTGCATGGCCTTGGCAATGGATTCCACCAGAGTGGTCTTGCCGACGCCCGGAGGACCAACCAGGCAAAGGATGGGAGCGCGGCGTTCCGTGCCCGTAAGCTTCAGAACGGCGATGTATTCCATGATGCGTTCCTTCACCTTGTCCAGGCCGAAATGCTTTGCGTCCAGCTCGGCCTTCACCTTCTTCATGCTGAGAACGGTGTCGGTGTACACATTGTACGGAAGCGTGAGGAACCAGTCCAGATAGTTGCGGCTCACGGCGTATTCCGGGGACGTGGGCTGCATCATGCGCATGCGGGAAATTTCTTCCTCCAGCTTTTCCTGGATGGCGGGAGCAAACTTCTTTTCCTTCAGCTTCTTCAACAGCTGATCCGGTTCGGACTGGCCGTTATCGCCATCCAGTTCATCCTGGAGCTGGCGGATCTGTTCGGAAATGAACCACTCCTTCTGCTGCTGCGCCATCTTCTGGCGGACATTCTGCTGGACCTTCACCATCAGGGTGTCGTTGTTTGAAGCCATCTGCATGACCTGCAGCAAGCGTTCCGCCAGAGCGTCAATGTTACCGATTTCCAGAAGGGTCTGGCGTTCGCTCAAGGACACCTGCAGAAAAGGAATCATGCCATAGAACGCATTCAGGTGGCTATCCATAGTGAAAAGGGCATCCACCATCCCTTCCGCGATATTGCGGTGCATGGCGTATTCCCTAAACTGGTTCAGCACGGCCTCGAAAGTTTCGCAGCGGTCCGCCATCTGGATGCGGGGACTGCGTTCGGAAACGGTAACCTGCAAAAAGCCCTTGTCCCGGGCGATGGATCTCAAGTCCACCACGGTCTCCCCTTCCAAAACCACCTTCACGCAGCCATTGGGGAACGGGGTCACGTTACTTACGCGGGCAAGGACACCCACGGAATAAAGATCCAGCATGGGGTTCTCAATCTCTTCCAGCTCAATGTTCTTCTGGGCGGAAAGGATAATCTCGTTACCGTGAGCCTCGGCGTATTCAAGAGCCTTCAGGGATATTTCCCTACCCACCAGAATGCGGCGGGTGGTCAAGGGAAATACGATAGCGTCCCTCAAGGGGAGCAGCGGATACGTCTTACTTGCATCAAGAGCCAAAATAAATTCTCCAAAAAACGGGGCCGAAGCCACTTATACGCCCCAAAAATAGAAAAGACAAAAGGAGCGAATCATCTTGTCTTTTTGTTTCGGCAATAAAAAAAGGATTGACACCCAGGGGAGCGCAATCCTTCTCTATAGAATATTCAGCGCATAAACACGCCGCCGGTAAACTACGAAACCTTCTTGCGACCTTTCTTGGTTACTGCACCGGTAGCCGCGGCTGTTTCGGCAGGCTTCAGGCCTTCGCGCACCATTTCCGCAGTCATGGAAAGGGACTTCACATCGGAACCGGGAATCGTGAACATATAGCGCTGCAGGGCCTTTTCCAGAACGGAACGGAGGCCGCGAGCACCCGTCTTACGGACCATGGTTTCACGGACAATTTCCTTCAGGGCGTCATCGGTAAATTCCAGCTCCACCCCGTCCATTGCAAACAAACTCTTGTACTGCTTGACCAGGGAATTCTTGGGCTGGGTAAGGATGTTCAGGAGTGCCGCTTCGTCCAGTTCCTCCAGGGCAACCGCAATGGGCAAGCGTCCAACGATTTCGGGAATGAGACCGAACTGAATCAGGTCATCGGGTTCCATCACCTTGAACAGCTCGCTCAGGGTATTTTCCTCGGAGCTGCGAATATCGGCACCGAAGCCCATGCCGCCCTGGTTTACGCGGCGGGCAATAATCTTGTCCAGCGTCTCGAAGGCGCCACCGCAAATGAACAGGATGTTACGGGTATTCACCTGCACCAGGGGCTGTTCCGGATGCTTGCGTCCACCCTTGGGAGGAACGGCAGCCACCGTACCTTCCAGAAGTTTCAGCAAGCCCTGCTGAACGCCTTCGCCGCTCACGTCGCGGGTGATGGAGGGGTTTGCAGTCTTACGGGCAATCTTATCAATTTCGTCAATAAAGATGATACCGCGTTCAGCACGGGCAACATCGTAGTCGGCGGCCTGCAACAGGCGCACGATAATGCTATCCACGTCCTCGCCCACATAGCCAGCTTCCGTAAGGACGGTTGCGTCGGCAATGGTAAAGGGAACATCCAGGAAGCGTGCCATGGTCTGGGCAAGCAACGTCTTGCCGGAGCCGGTAGGGCCCACCAGCAGCAAGTTGGACTTGTCCACCTCCACGCCGCCCTTGTCCTTGTTCATTTGTTTGTAACGCAGGCGTTTGTAGTGGTTATAGACCGCAACAGAGAGAGCCATCTTGGCCTGGTCCTGGCCGATGACGAATTCGTCCAGGTGTTCCTTGATCTGGCTGGGAAGGGGCAGAGGCTTGGAAGCAATTTCTGCAGCAGCCTCTTCCTGTACTCTACGGGAACGATCCTCCTCGATAATGCGATGGCACATGGATACGCAGTCACTGCAAATATGCACGCCTGCACCAGTAATCATCTTCTCGACCTGTTCTGCCGGCTTGCCACAGAAACTGCAAGTCACGGTGGGGTGGTTCTTCCCGCTACGATACATTAAATTCCCTCTTTACGCGGCACAAAAATTTCATCGATGACGCCAAATTCCTTGGCTTCCTCGGGACTCATATAGAAGTCGCGGTCGGTCTTTGCGCGAACTTCCTCAATGGACTTGCCAGAATGCTTGGCAACGATTTCGGCCAGGGTATCCTTGGTGCGGACAATTTCCTTGGCGGTAATCTGGATGTCGGTAGACTGACCGGTAGCGGCACCCGACGGCTGGTGCAGCATGATGCGGGAATGAGGAAGCGCGTAACGCTTGCCCTTGGTTCCTGCAGCAAGGAGCACAGCAGCCATAGAAGCGCAGCTACCAATGCAGATAGTAGCGATGTTCGGACGAACATGCTGCATGGTATCATAAATGGCCAAACCTGCCGACACGTAACCGCCCGGGCTGTTGATATACAGCGTGATATCCTTCTCCGGATTCTCGTATTCCAGGAAGATCAGCTGGGCCATGACATTGTTGGCCACTTCATCGTTGATGGGAGTTCCCAAAAAGATGATGCGTTCCTTGAGAAGGCGGGAGTAGATATCGTAGGCGCGTTCACCGCGTCCGGTGGTCTCGATGACGGTAGGGATGATCATTATGAGTTTACCTCTTACTTGGATTCTTCGGCAGCAGGACGGATACCGACGATGAAGTCTGCGGCCATCTGGACGCGGAGTTCATCACGGAGACCGTTAATGCGGCCGGACTGACGGAAGTGGGCCTTCAGGGATTCGAAGTCCACATGATATGCGTTTGCCATAGCCTGGAGACGTTCGTCGACCATAGCCTGGTTCGGCTTGATCTTTTCGGCAGTTGCGACGAAGTCGAGAATGCGATGCTTCTTGATTTCGCGGACAGCTTCCGGAGAGAGAGCCTTGATCTGTTCTTCAGTGGGTTCCACAGCGTCCTTTTCGTTCTGGACGTTACGGTTCATGGACCAGCGGATCAGGTCGAGAACGCGAGCCTGGGGAACTTCAAACGGGTTAGCTTCGATAATCTTGTCGATAGCTTCGTTGATAGCCTTGTTCTTGGCAGCGTCCTTCTTCTGGTTTTCAATGCCTTCGGCAAGGTTCTTCTTCAGGTCCTCAACGTCCTTGACGCCAACCTGTTCGAAGAAGGCTTCGTCCATGGTGGGAGGAACGATGGCGCGGATGTCGGTAACTTCCACCTTGAACTGGGCGGTCTTACCGCGATAGCGTTCGTCCTTGTGGTCTTCCGGATACTGGAAGTTGATTTCCTTGGTTTCGCCAGCGGAAGCGCCGATGAGGCCAGCATCGAATCCCGGAGAAGCGGATTCACCCAGGAGGGAACGGAATTCGCGATTTTCGGGCAGTTCCTGCTTTTCGCCGTCGATAATGACTTCGATATAGTTACCTACGACCACGTCGCCCTTTGCAGCGGCACGATCAACATGTTCGTCCTTGCTCCACATCTGGACAAGGCGGTTGTATTCGGCTTCAACTTCTTCTTCGGCAACAGCAGTTGCGGGGACGGTGATACCGGTGTCGGCATAACCCTTGATGTCGATTTCCGGATCCATTTCGACTTCCACCTTCAGAGTGATGTCTGCAGTCTTGTCGTCGTTGAATTCGGTAACCTTCATCTGGCCAACGGGAATGATGTTAGCCTTCTTCAGTTCTTCCTGAACGATCTTGTTGATGGTTTCATCAACAACTTCGTGACGGATGGATTCGCCGAACTGCTTCAGGATCATAGTCTTGGGAACCATGCCCTGGCGGAAACCCTTCAGGGTAACCTGCTTCTTGTACTGGTTCAGCTTCTTTTCGAAGGGAGCAGTCAGGTCAGCCTGCGGAATGGAAATTTCGAGGGTGCGCAGAGTGGCGCTAGTTTCTTTGATTTCAACGCTCATTATGAACTCCGATAATCGGTTTAGTTAGATGTTAAAGACATGCGAGGGGTGGGAGTCGAACCCACACACCGAGGTACCAGATCCTAAGTCTGGCGCGTCTGCCAATTCCGCCACTCTCGCGATTTTGCACCCAAAGGTAGAAAAAAAAACTAGCAGACGATTTCTCGCCCAACTATTTTATCGCTTCGTGGAAGCAAATTGTAAAAGGGAATTATAAAACTTCGATGACACCGTAAAAACGGGACGGAATGCGCTTCTTGATCATTCCAAGCCTATTGGCTATGCGCACAGGAAGCATCGCAAGAAAACCTAAAGGTCCTCCAAGACTTTGTCTTAAAAGATGCATGGACATGTGAGGGAACAGGTAATCCCCCATTTCCAGGCGATAGCGTACACCAAGACCATCAAGAATCGCCTTCATTTCCTCATAGGAAAAGTGCCAAAGATGGTCAGAAACCGCAATATGGGCGTAAGAAAGTCCCAGGCCGAAAAGTTCGTCGAAGTCATTGGTACAGGGAAGGGTAAAGACCACCCGCCTTCTAGCGACAGAAATTGCCATCTTCAGGAATTCCTTCGGGTCGTCCACATGTTCAAGGACTTCCACCAGCATCACCGTATCCGCGGACTTCTCGGGCAAAACCTTGCCCCCTGACAAATTCACCGTACGAAGGCCATTCTTTTCTGCCACCGCCAGGGAACTCGCATTAATGTCGGCTACGGTCATGTCAAAACCATTAGCCTTCAGCTCCAGGGAATAGGCGCCTTCGCCACCGCCCAGGTCCACCACCGTAGTTCCCTGCACTTCGCGACGCAGGAAATCAATGAGGGGCTTATGTCCCTGTCCGGGAACCGCCGGGGGGCCGGGTCTGAAAAAAGCGCTCTGTCCTTGTAATTTACCCATGCGCCAAATATACAAAAGTCAATGGATTGCGTACCCATCATTTTTTTATCTTTAGTCCCGTGCCCCAAGTTTTCAAAAGCATAAAGATCGGAGTATTCATCGCCCTCGTAAATTTCCTTATCCAGGGTATCTCCTTCTTTGTCCAGAACTTCATCGCAAGAAATCTAGGTACCGAGAACTTCGGCTTCTTCGGGATTCTCCAGACAGACTATTCCATCTTCTGCTCCATAGCAGACTTCGGCATGTCCACCCTGATACTCGCCTACTTCGGCGCCAACGCCACCAAAGGCACCCTCTTTAAGAACGTATTGCAGCTGCGAGTCTTTTCCGTCATCGTTACCGCAGCAATCATGGCAATTTTCGCCCTAGGCTTCCGCCGGAACCATCCCGTTTTCTATGGAGAACTGATTCTTACCTTCGGGCTTATGTTCCAGCACGCCTTTTTCGACTGGTACTTCATCTGCGGAAAGTTCTGGAAAAAGCTGTTCCTATCAAAGCTGCTTCATACCATTTCCTATTCCGTAGTCATGGGAATTGCGCTCCTCTACCTAAAGCTGGACCGCATTGAACATATCGCCCTGGCCATGGTCCTTGCCGCCCTCCCCGCCTTCTTCTTCGGCGTGACCCAGGCGCTGAGCTTTTCCATTTTCAAGGTTACCAGACGAACCTTCCGGTTCATTTCCCTCATGCTGAAATCCGGTGTTCCCTACGCCCTTTCCAGCTTCGCCTCCTTCGCCTATATCCCCATCGGGCTCTATGTGGCTGACAGGTTCGCCACCAGCGAGTTCCTTGGCGCCTACAATTACGGAAATAAGATTATCCTGCTATGTTCCGGCATCATGGTCCACTTCATCTCTTCCAGCCTGGTGACCCAGCATACCTTCCGGGACAAGTTCATCCACATCAGGGATATCCTCATCTTCACCGGCTTCATCGCCGCCTGCTCATCCCCACTCTGGGCCTTCCCGAAACAGTTCCTGCAGCTGCTTTTCTTTGCAGTAGATTTCAGCGAAGCAACCCTCGCCCTCAGCGGGGATATCCTGCGGGTGCTCTCCGTCGCACTCATCTTCCAGGCCATGAGAATGTCCCTGATATCCACGCTCCTCAAGGAGAAGGCCACCTGGACCTACGCCATTCTGGTATCTAGTTCCGGTGCGGTAAATGTCGCCGCCTGCGTCCTTGCAGGCATGCACCTCCCCAACAGCTACATTCCCCTATTTGCACTCACAGGGGATGTTCTGCTGAACACCATCCTGCTGGGATACTTCATCCGGAAGGGACGCATCCGCTGGTAAGTCCGCCCTGTCGCAACCGACAGATTTTCCACGGCCGGCACAAATCGTGGTTGCAATAAAGATGAAGGCGCACCACACGCAGTACAGTCCCTGCTTGTAACCCGTGGTAAAGAAACTCCACCCCACGAAATAAATAAAGAACGTATAGAGAATGACCTGCCGGGGCGTAAATGGTCTACACAACCTCAAGTGCAACAAGGTCAACGCAATCCCGCAAAGGAAAGGGAGCAGGAATACACCTACCAGGTACAAGTCCTTGTACACTTCCCACAGGTAGTTTACCGTGTTAAAGCCGTAGACCTTCTGAATACGGTCATTAAAGGCATCGTCCCATCTAAAGCTGTTTCTAAAGCTTCCGGTCACCCGGGCATACTCGAAAAGACCCGCAAAGAAATCGATGCCATAGGTATGGGGATGAATTTCCTTATCCGTCGGCGGATTCAGGGCATAATCCATGTTCCAGTAGTTATTGGCCACATACATATAGGGAAGCTTCATCACCACGTCCATGGCCTTTCCCTTGATGTCTCCGCTTCCATACTGGGAACGGACACTGCTAATCCCCACAAAGCCGCCAATAGCCAACGCCATGACGAACATAATGACAAAAGGAGAAATCCTTTTGAATAGGAAGTTGGACATGATGATCAGAAAACCCACATTGCAGAACAGGGAGGTCCTGTTGGGATAGGCCATCAGGTTCAGCACGATGGTCACCAGCAGCATGATCTTCGAAATTCTCCTGACACGGACATTGTCATTAAATTTCTTGAAGGCGGCAACACCAAACATCAGTACGGATAAGGGCCCACTGCTCAATAACAGAGCAAAGAAACCATAGTCCACGTCCTTGGACATCCAGCTTGCAGGATTTGACGTCAGCACAATCAGGTTACCCGCCTTCTGGATAACGCCGTACACGCCCACCAGGAATAGCAAAAAGGCTAAAAAGGAAAAGGCCAGGTGGATATTCCAGTTATAGCCCTTCGGAGGAACCGGCGGATGCAACTCACAGCTTATCCGCTTCGTCCGGGCATACTGAGTTACCAGGAAACATCCTGAACAGAAAGACAAAAGACCCAGAATCCAGACCATCCATGTCTTTGCATGAAAGTCCGTCATGGCGGAATCAAGCCGCAAGAAGGCAATTCCCAAAGTCAGGAACTGGGTGAAACAGTAAATGGAAATAGGACTAAAGAAGTCACGCTTCAGCCATACCACGCGGAACAGGCAGAATAGCGTAACTACGATGGAGACTACGGTTTCCGGATAGTCCATTATCCAGGAAAGCATGACTATCCTTTCTTCTTGAAGAAGTGACCCTTAAAGGCCAGCCACTGCTTACCCGTATCAGAATTCTTGGCGACTTCCTCATCCAGAAAACCAAGGATGTTGCAGAGAACCGTCGCAAGGATAAAGGCAACCATGAACACGAACATCAGGGTAACGCCGCGGAGGGGATAGATCTTCTTGTCGTTGGCCCAGGGCGGTTCCAGCACATGCAGGTTAGTAAGCATCTTCGCCTCTTCCATACGCAACTGTTCGCTCTGCTGCCGGAGCAGCTTGTACATGGTCTCCTGCACACGGATCTCCACCTCGCGACGGGCGAATTCAGCGCCCAGTTCCGGAGACTTCTTCAGGGAAACCAGACCCACGTTCTTGTGCTTGCCATTTACCGCTCCCGCAAGGGCGTTGTTCACGCCCTGGTAGCGCTTGTTCAGTTCATCGTAGCGCTTGCTGTTTTCACCGCGGTCGGCCTTCTCGAAAGCCAGTTCCATCCCCACCTCCTCACGGCGGGTCTGCAAGGCGGACAGGTAACGCAGGGTAGATTCCAGCTGGACGTCCGGATCGTAGTAATTGTTCTCCGACTGGAACTTCACGAAATCCCTGATGAGGGAATCCAGCGTCTGGACGCAGGAATCCAGCCTGGAATCCAGATATTCCCTGGACTGTCTAGCCTGGGCCGTCTTGAAGGCGTTAAATGCGGAGTCCGTCTTTTCCAGGATGAACTGCACCATCTCGGCGGCCAGCTTGTAGTCCTCGTCCTCCATGGAGACGGCGAACATGTCCTCCTTGTTGGTTTCCACGCCGAAATGCTTCCTGAACTTTTTCAGAAGGTCCGCGTGGAAATTTCCGTCGAACTCGTAATGCTCCGCCAGGTTAAACTTCTCGATAACCTGGTTATGAAGTTCCCAGGAATTCATGATGGTCCATACCGCATTGGCATCTTCATCGGAAGAATTCAGGCCCAGGAGGCTCGTCACGCCACCGCCGGCACCGCTACCGCTCAACATGGAGCTAAGACCGCTCAGGGACGGCTGGGAGGAAGTCGGCGGGGTAACCACCGCGGTCGCCGCATACATGGGCTTGATCACCCACATCACCAGGACAAAGGCCGTCAATGTAGGGAGAATCAGGATGGCAAGCCACAGCTTGAAACGCTTCAGGCTGTTGTTCATCAAACGAAGGATGATTTCAATAAATCCGGCAGAAGGCTGCTTGTCCATAAAACTACTTGTAGTTGACGTAAATAATGAATGCCGAAGAAACCACTGTTAAAAGAGAGGCCAGGAACAGGGTAAAGTCCTTGAAGGACTCGTAGTGACTCTTGGGTATTTCGATATAGTCACCGGGGAGAATCTGGTCTGTAGCTACATTCACGGAAATCGCTTCCGGGGAATCGCCGCGCCAGACCTTGATCTGGTTCCAGGAACCGGAGAACGTGTTAAGCCCGGCCGCAGCCACATAGTCCAGGGCATGCCAGCTAGGATCATAGGGGTAACGCCCCAGGAAGTTGGCGGCACCGCCTACATATACCAGCATTTCCTGCACCGTAAATTCCACTTCCGTATTGGGGGCAACCGTAGTCTCCTTCATCTCGGAAAGGGTAATCCAGCGGGGGGGCTTTCCCGGCTCGCGAACACAGGCGGCCTTGTAGCCATAGCTATGCAGGCGGGAACCTCCGGCCAGTTCATAGTATTCCTGCAGGGAGCGCCCTTCCTTATAGGCCACGCTGGTCCTGAATCCCGGGAAAATCATGGAAACATTATCCCCAAGACCCACATAGGGAACAAAGATCTTGTCGCCCTGCTCCAGCATGATATCCTCGTCGAAGTTACCGTTTGCGGACATGGCACTATAATTCACATGGATGGTATCCTTGCCGCGGATAATCTGGATATCCTCGGTATTGGCGCGGGCTACCGTACCGCCCACCTGTCGCATGAAATAACTCAGACGGGTCTGGGCCTCCACCTGGTGCTGCCCCACCTGTCCCACGGCACCCATGGCGTTCACCCTGAACTTCTTCAGGGCGGCAAGCTGCACATAGCACATTTCACGCTTGAATTTCCTGGAAGCAAGTTCCAGAATCATTTCACGGGCTTCGGCAAGCGTCTTACCCGCAACATTCACGATGCCGCATTCCTCAATGGCCACAGAACCATCGGGATAAACCTGGACAGTCACATAATTCTGTTCCAGCATGATATCCAGGAAATCACCCGGTCCCAGCACATAGGAAGAATCCACGGAAACTTCCGCATAGGTCGGCGTCATGGTCACGTTGCTGCGCATGGTAGGGCCCTGGGCCTTACTATTCGCCAGGGAACCAAAAGGAGTATCGGCAACGCAGATCGAAACGCAAATAAACAAAAGAAGGGCAAGAATACGATGCATCAAATATCCGTAAAATCAAATAGACTTTCAGGAAAAATACAAAATTAACAGGCGGCAAATTTAAAAACATCCCGCTACATGGACAAAAAAAGCCCGGCCTTTCGACCGGACTTTTTTAAAGCTTTCGCTAGAGAACAAGATTAGTTCTTGCTTTCGCCTTCGACCATGTCGACAGCTTCGGGCTTTGCAGCGTCAGCAGTCTTCTTGGCCTTCACAACGATTTCGTCTTCGACGAGACCGATGAGAGCCATTTCGGCAGCGTCACCAGCGCGGTTCGGGCCGAGCTTCAGGATACGGGTATAACCACCGTTACGGGAAGCATAGCGCGGGCCGATAGTGTTGAACAAATCCTGGAGAACCTTCGGGTCCATCACGAAGCGTGCAGCTTCACGACGTGCAGAAAGGTCACCCTTCTTTGCATAAGTGATCATGCGATCCACATAGCCGCGAACGAGCTTGGCCTTGTGGAGAGTGGTGCGCACATAGCGGTTACCCTGTTCGGCTTCCATACCCTTGCCGAGAATGGAAGTGGTAAGAGCGCGGAGGATGGCACGCTTGTGCTGGGCGTTAACGCCGAGCTTCTTGTTTTTTACACCGTGTCTCATTTTTAATCCTTCAAGTAGTCATCGACGTCCATGCCAAAGCTGAGGCCCATGGAGGTCAATACTTCGTTAAGTTCAACCAAGGACTTACGACCGAAGTTCTTGTATTTGAGCATATCGTTTTCCTTGTTGCGCACAAGTTCGCCAACGGTATGGATGTTTGCCATACGGAGGCAGTTGCTGGAGCGAACGGAAAGTTCCAGATCGTCCACGCGGGTGCGCAGGAGCTGAGCGATACGCTGACGTTCTTCATCCATTTCAAGTTCTTCGGGAGATTCGAGATCGCCTTCGAAGTTGATGAAGATTTCCAGGTGGTCCATGAGGAGCTTTGCAGCGTATGCAAGAGCATCTTCAGGATCGATGGAACCGTCAGTAGTAATCTCGAGTTCCAGACGGTTGTAGTCCGTCTTCTGGCCAACGCGGGTATCGCTGATGTGCATTGCCACTTTCTGCACCGGGTTGAAGTTGGCGTCCATGGCGATTACGCCGATGGGAGCGTCCTTGTCCTTCAATTCGTCAGCAGTGACATAGCCGCGGCCGCTGGAAATCTTGACTTCCAGAGACAGCGAAGCGTTACCGTTCAATGTTGCGATATGAACATCCGGAGTAAGCACAGCTACATTCGGATTGTCCATGAAGTGCTTAGCCGTGACTTCGCCATCACCGGACATGTCCAGGTGGAGAGTTTCGTCATGGTCGGACAGGAGCTTAACGCGGATGCTCTTGAGATTCAGGATAATGTCGGTGACATCTTCCTTAACACCCGGAATCGTTGAAAATTCCTTGTCAACGCCTTCGATTTTCACGGAGACAATAGCCGCACCCTGCAGAGAGGAGAGGAGCGTACGACGGAGAGCGTTACCGAGGGTGATACCCCAGCCACGTTCCAAGGCTTCTACGACAAACTTTGCGTAGCGGCCATCTTCGCCGGTCTCAACTTTCTGGAAGCTGCGCGGCATCTGAAGTGATTTCCACATCATTGGCGATACCTCTTTGAATTAGACTCTTCTCTTCTTTTTAGGACGGCAACCGTTGTGAGGAACGCCCGTCACGTCTCGAATAGAGAGAACTTCGAGGCCCGCATTCTTGATTGCGCGGACAGCGGATTCACGACCACCACCAGCGCCCTTGACGCGGACATCTACCTTACGCATGCCGAGATCGAAAGCCTTGTGGGCAGCGACTTCAGCAGCGAGCTGTGCAGCAAACGGAGTGCTCTTACGAGAGCCCTTGAAACCGGAATTACCGGGAGAGCCCCAAGCTACAACGTTACCGCGAGCATCGGTAATAGAAACGATAGTGTTATTGAAGGAAGCGAAAACGCAGGCAATGCCCTGGACGTCGATACGCTTCTTGCCCTTCTTAACCTTGACTTCTTCAGCAGCCGGAGCTTCAACAGCGGCAGCAGTTTCATTAATTACTTCTTCAGCCACGTTATAACTCCTTACTTCTTCTTGTTAGCCACAGTCTTCTTCGGACCCTTACGAGTACGAGCATTGGTGCGGGAACGCTGACCGCGGACCGGGAGGCCCTTGCGGTGGCGGATACCACGGTAGCAACCAATATCCTGCAAACGCTTAATGTTCAAGGTAACTTCTGCGCGAAGCTGACCTTCCACAGAGTATTCATCTTCCAAGAGATGACGGATCTTACCCTGTTCTTCTTCAGTCAGGTCGTCACACTTCTTGTTCTTGTCGATGCTCAGCTGAGCACAGACCTTATTAGCGGTGAACAGACCGACACCATAGATTGCCGTCAGACCGTATTCAACGGTCTTGTTTCTCGGTAAATCGACACCAGCGATACGTGCCATACGATCTCCTTATCCCTGCTTCTGCTTGTGACGGGGGTTCTTCGAACAGATGATGCGCAATACACCCTTACGACGGATGATCTTGCAGTTTTCACATCTGGGTTTGATGGAGGCTTTGATTTTCATAGGTTTGACCTTCTTTGAAAATACCTATTACTTGTAACGGTATGTGATTCTTCCACGATTGAGGTCGTAGGGAGAAATCTCAACCAACACTTTATCGTCGGGCAAAATTCGAATGAAATGCCGACGCATCTTTCCGGAAACATGAGCAAGGATTTCGTGACCATTTCCGAGCTGGACACGGAAGAAAGCGTTGGGGAGAGCTTCCAACACAACACCTTCTACTTGAATGCCTTCTTCTTTAGCCACTAG
>JAKSIH010000047.1 GCA_024398935.1 Fibrobacter sp.
GGCAGGGCCCGCAAATGAAGAACCGCCGGCTATGCCGGCGGGTTCCTTTTTTTGAATGCTCGGGCCTGCGCTGTCTATAAAAGGGATGCACTTCTTGTGGGCTTGGGTTCTCTAAGCTTTGCGATGGCCCACAGGATTAGGCAGCAGGTGATGGGGGCGATGACATTCCAGGGGGATTGGTACTTGACTTCTTTAGGGGTGGAGAACCACAGCAATAGGATTATGATATGGGCGGAGTAAACGTCCAGGCTGTGTCTGCCGATGACATTGGTGAGTCTGAAGTCCAGGGCTGCGGGCCACTTGCGGACGATGGCGCCGATGAGCATCATGAACATAAAGAAGTTGCAAAACCGCAAGGCTCCCAGGTGCACCTTGTTGATGAGAAAATCGCTAGGTGTGCTCAGCGGGAGGATCTGGTGGGACCACAGCAGGCAGAAGGTAAAGGCTATCGCGATGGGGAGGGTCAGCCTGTTGACGACGCGGGTGGAGTCCATATCGGTTCGCTTCCACCAGGCGGCTACTGCGGCTCCCGTAAAATAGACCAGCTGCCAGCTGTAGGGGTCGAAGTCCCCGTGGTGTGTCCAGCTGGGAAATATCCCGTTAACGGCGTCCCGCAGGCCTAGCTGGGAGGCAATCCACACTCCCAGTGAGGGTAGCCACAGCAGGAAAATCTTTCGCCTGTCCCGTGCCTTCACGAAGAACGGAAAGACAAAGCTTCCTACCAGCATGAGGATGACATACAGCGGCAATACATCCATCCATACGGGGGTGTGGACCAGCGTAAGGCTTAGGGCCGTTGCCTGTAGCGGGTGGTTGTAAATGGGCTGGAACAGGTAGGCAATCCGGGGGAGACAGAAGTAGGCGAGGGTCGCCATCAGCACGAGGGTTGCCGTGTGGTAGATCCAGATCCTTAGGGCGCGCTTCCGCATCCAGCTCTGGGAGGGGTCCTTCGCCTGCCTGCTTACGGCCGCATATATTCCCACGAAACCGGACAGGAAAAAAAAGCCTTCGGCTGCAGTAAAGAAGCCGAAGCACTGGTAAAGGTAGGTGTAGATGGGCTTGCCGAAATGATCCAGGGTCATCTGCAGGAGCAGGAGTCCCCGGATAGAATCTAGCGCACGGATTCTCACGGCGGTCTAGGGCTAGAAGCTAGCCTTTACGCTCATGCCCAGGGCGAAGTTGGAATCCTTGAAGGGGCCGTTGTCTTCTTCGCTGAAGTTGTAGCCGAACCAGAATACTGTCTCGGTCTTCATGGTGGGGTACAGGTAGAAGTTCATGCCCAGGAAATGGTATTCATCGTCGTCGATGTCGGAATCCTTGTCATGATATTCGTAGCTTACGCCCATGGTGAATTTCTTGTGGAGGTTGAAGCTGGGCTCGATGGAGAACAGCATCTGGTCGTCGGTAAAGAGCTGGGGTGCTGCCTCGTAGTCGGAATCCGTAATGGCATAGAAGAAGGAGGTTCCCAGGTTAAAGATACCGTAGTTCATGCTGGGCTCCAGCAAGAAGGAATGGACGCCGTTGCCCTTGTAGGGGTGGGTGCCCCATGCCAGGTAGATACCGTAGTTGAAGTTTTCCAGGCTCTTGGAGTAGTCCACTTCCACACCGAAGGTGTAGGTGTAGCTACGGCCGATGTCGGAACCGAACATCCAGTCCACACTGGGGGTAAGGATCAGGTGTTCCGTGGGGCGGTTCAGCATGGGGTAGGAGTAGGTGGCGAACATGGCGAGGGAGTAGTCGTTGTCCTCGGATGCGCCGAAGTAGAACTTACCGTTGCCCCATTTCTCGTTACCGAACTCGAAGCCAATACCGCGGAGGGTCTCGTCACGGACAATGACTGCGTTCTTGGAAGGGTCCCGCCAGAAGTAGTAGTTGAATGCACCTGCGGAGTAGGTCATGTCGCCAAAGATCAGGGCGACTTCGTGGGACACTTCCCAGCGGAGCTGTGCGCCGTCGAAGTTGAAGGCGGTATAGCGGTTGTCTCCGTCGCTGATGGCGGTGGAACGGGCAAAGCCCCTGCGGACTTCGGCTGCTTCCAGGTCGCCGTTGGCGTTGACGTAGTTGCTATGGGTGTTGGCGTTCACCACGATGGAAATGTTCTCGTCCAGATTTGCCTTCAGGGACAGGTCGATGTCCTGGTTTGCAGCATTGGTTGGGCTAAAGTCGTCGTCAAAATAGCTGGCGTAATCCAGGTTGACATTACCATGAATTTCGATGTCTGCGGCGGCGGCGAGGCCTGCGGTCATGACAAGGGGCAAAATCAGTTTGCGCATAGTTTTTCCAGTAGAGTTAAAATTTTTCTGGAGGAAAAATAGAAATATCTCCCTGGAAAGACCAAGAAGAAGGTTGGATTAGGAGAGGTTTTAAGCCTTTTACCCTAAATTGTTAGGCTGGGCTAAATATGATTTGGTTCAAATATGCTTTTATGGAATGTTTTTTGTGAAGGCTCGCGGGATGGACTTTTTGTAAATTTGAATTATATGAAGAAACCGACTCTTTTGAAGTATTTCCTTTTTCTGACAATCTTTATGGTCTTTGCCCAGTCGGCCTTTGCCATTAGCGCCGCCGAGGCCCTGGAAAAGTCGAAGGCCTGGTTCAAGACGGGCAAGGCCTGGAATCTGGATTTCAAGGTACAGGTCTTTTATGCGGACTCGCCGGATATTGCCTCCGAAAACGGAAGCCTGCTGGTGGCCGAGGGGGACAAGTTCAAGCTGGACATGGCGGGAATCCGCTTTTACAGCGATGGCGAATCCCTGTGGCAGCACAATGTGGAACAGAAGCAGGTGCTGATCAAGGCGGTAGAGGATCTTTCCAGCCAGCTTCATCCTTCGGAGCTGTTGTTCAAGTACCTGAACTGCAAGGCGCTGAGCGTTACCACCGGAAATTTCGGTGGCAAGTCCCTCTGGGTGCTGAAACTGGACCCGGATAAGTATGCGGGGCAGTTCTCCCAGATGGAAGTTTGGCTTTCCCAGAAGGATTTTTCGCCGGTAAGGCTTTTTACCATCGACCCCGCGGGAAACAGTTCCTGGTATAACATCGTGAACCTGAAGGTTCTAAAGAAAGTTTCCGATGACGATTTTAAGTACAAGTCCGAAAAGGACGTGGACGAAATCGACATGCGCTAGGATTTTTCATGAAGACAGATCTTCTTAAGAGAATCGCCTCCGTTGCGGTCCTTGCGGCTGCCTCTTCCTTGGGGGCGGAGACCTTGTTCAGCAATTACGCCCTGAATGTGAATGAAAGCGGGACGCCGGGTTCCCTGTGGGTGTTTTCCCGCGGTAATGTCTATAGCGGCGTTGCCCTGCTGGAGCTTGGAATCGGTTCATCGGGCACGGTGCAGGTCACCCAAAGTTCCCTGGAGCAGCTGAGCGACTCCGTGACTGCGACCCAGGACGGAATCTTCAGCGATGTTCTGGCGGAAAACCGCCGTACGGCTTCTACCTATGCGGGAAAGCTCGGATATGTGCTTCCCATGTTCGGACTGGACGATGGGGGAAACTACCTGCAGCCTAACGGTTTTCTCTCGGTTCGCGGCGTGAACGATGTCTACGAGATGCCTCTGGATGTTCCCGCCCCGCTGGAGGACCTGGATTCCGCCATGCATTATGCGGTGGGCGGCTTTGCCTATGATTCCTCGGCGAAGACACTCTGGATTGCACGGGGTGCTGCGGGCCTGAGGTCCCATAACTTTGCAGGCTCCAAGACCGTTGCCGCAGACCTGGTCCTGAATGCAGCGACTTCCACCATGGATTCCCTCAAGTCCCGCTACAAGTGGAGCGCGAAGGACAATCCCTACATTTACGACGTGAAGCGTCACCCGGAAACAGGCGACCTGTGGCTTGCGACTTCCAGGGGCGTCTGGACCTATTCCCCGGCAGGAACGGTCAAGCGCGCTTCAACCGTGCTTGGCGACGACGCCCGCGTGACGGGCCTCTGGCTTGGGGGCGAACCTTTGCAGATTATTGCGGAAACATCCAGCAAGGGAAAGGAATCTTCTGTTCACGGAGCTCTCTGGCGCTTGAAGGATGGTGAAAAGGATTTTGCCAAGGCGGTTTTCCTGGACACGGCTGGCAAGACCGTCAAAAAAGATGTATATGACGACGGCGACTTTACGGTGTCAAGCGTCGCCTTTATGGGAAATACTGCCTTTGTTGCGGTAGGTACTTCCGGTGCATCCGTGAGTGGTTACTTTAAGCTGGAACCCGAAGGCATTCGAGCCTGGGATGTAGATGACGATGGCCGCCACAACTGGCTCTATGGTTACGAAACCGGCGCAACGGACCGTGATGTCGTGATTACATCCATCTGTGCGTTCCCCCTGACAAAGAGCGTGACCGGTCTTGCTATTTCCACTTACGGTAACGGCATTTCTGTTTCTGCAGATTCTGGCGCTACCTGGTCCACCATCCTGAACCGTCACAAGCTGGGAAGCGACCTGGGGTCCATCCGCATGGTTCCATCCGTCATTACCGCGGGGGACCAGTCCCTGGTTTCCTATAAGGTAAAGAAGGATTCCAAGATTACCATCGACGTGTTCAGCTACGACATGCGCAAGGTCCGTACCATCGTGAAGAGCGCTCACCGCGATGCGGACGCTTCTCGCAGTACCAACCCCAAGGAAGATTTCTGGGACGGTTACGATGAATATGGGAGACCCTGTACCATGGGCGTCTACTATGTTCGCGTGAAGGATAACCACGGTCATGTGGGCTGGGGCAAGGTCATGACTTTGGGAGGGCGCAAGTAATGAACAAAGAACAATTAACAATTAGCAATTGTTTCTGCGTATTTGTACTTTCCGTTGTTTTTATGGCTCTCGTTAGCGTTGAGCCGGCCTTTGCTCGGCAGAAGGCTACCCTGGGCAGTTTCGATGGCTTTGTGGAGCGCATGGGCGCTGGCACCCGTGAAATGGGCCGCGGTAACACGGGCTCTGCAGATACGGCGACCATGCCGGCGGCCTACTGGAACCCTGCCATTCTCGGCTTTCGCGAAAATGTGGGCTTTACCCTGAATGCCGAAAAGCGGGACCTGGACCGTATGGGCGGCGCCCTGGGTATTGAGGGGCGTGTCGGCAAGCGCATGGGCGTGGGCTTTGCCATGCTCTATCGCGGTGACCTGAACTTTGACGTGATTGACGAAGATGATGAAACCATGGGAACGGCAAGTCCCTTCTTCTCCATGATGTACCTGGGATTTGCCTTCCGCGCCAATCGTCGCGACGCCTTTGGAATTTCCCTTTCTATGAGTTATGATAACATGGGGATCGCCGAATATTTTGACGGTGTCGACCTGGTGGATGACTATCGTAGTCCCGTGACCATCAATCTGAGCTGGCTTCGCCAGTGGAACGAGAAGTGGTCTACCTCCGTTGTAATCCGCAATGTGGGACTTGGCGAAAACTTGTCTGCAAAGTGGACCAAGAACACCAGCACCGACAATTCTGTTGCAAGTACCGATGGCATTCGCCCCAAGGTCCTGCAGGTTGGCGTAGGCTACCGCTCCGTGGTGATGGGCAAGCCCGTTTATGCCTGGATGGAGGCTATCGACTACCAGGTGGCGGACACGCTGCTCGCCTTTGACCCGGATCGTCATGTATGGACCGGTCGCGTGGGTTTTGAATGCGAGATGATTCCTAACGGAACGCTCCGTATTGGTATGGATGACCTGAACTGGACTGTGGGTGCGGGCTACAAGTTCGATGTCCGTATCGGCAAGAAGAAGTATCCCTTCGATGTGAACTACGCCCTGATTTACGAGACAGAAGCGGGTCTTCTTTCTCCCCTGAATCTTGGTATCCGCGGCTACATTCCGTGATAGAAAATATTTTCATAGATGGACTGCGCAGCCTAAAAGGTTTTGAACAGAGCTTCGGACCTGGAATCTCTGTGGTGTATGGTCCCAATGGCTGTGGCAAGACCTCCCTCCTGGAGGCCATCTACCTGCTGTCCCAGGGATTTTCCTTTCGGGCTCGCGACCTGAAGGAGCTAATCCAGTGGAAGTCCGACGAACTGATTCTGCGGGGAATGTTTAACGACCAGGAACGGGAGCGGAACCGCGCCATCCGGGTGCATCGCCGTGGCAGTGAGGTCCGCGAGAACGGGGAGAGCCTGAAGTCCCCGGCGGGATTTTTCGGGAGCTGCCCAGCGGTCATCATGCAACCATCCGACATCGAGCTGTTGCGTGGGGCGCCTGAAGTGCGCCGCCACTGGCTGGATGAAATTCTCTGTTTCCGTTCTGCCGCCAATGCGGCGACCCTGCGCCGTTACAAGCGGGTCTTGCAGCAGCGTAACCAGTGGCTCCGTCAGTACAAGAAGGATGGCGCTGCGGTGGGCGGCGAGGAACTGTTCAAGGTGCTGACCTACCAGCTGGTGGAACAGGGCGCGAAACTGTGGGCTGCCCGCCTGAATCTTTCCCGGGAAATTTCGCCCGTCATTACCGGCTATTACCGCAAGCTTTCCGGCGGGGTGGATGAAATTACCTGCGCCTACAAGAGTTCCATTCTCAAGGAACTGGACGCAATGGATGGTGCGGAATTTCTAGATGAGGAAGAGCTGGATTTAACCTCTGGTACAGGGGCGGAGCCAGTTGCAGACTTGCCTGGATTTTCGGAAGGTGGCTCTGCGGAAAAGCCTGTGGATGAGGAAAGCCTGCGGGTGGCTTTCGAGAGAAAACTTGCCGGTCTCGAATTTGTAGAAAAGATGCAGGGCATGACCATGTCGGGCCCCCATAAGGATGACCTTGCTCTCTGCATTGGCGGCTACGAGATGCGTTCCGTAGGCTCCCAGGGGCAGTGCCGTTCCGCGGCGGTTGCCATGCGGTTTGCTGCAGTTGATGTCGCTTCCCGCTATGTCAGTAAGCCGGTTCTCCTGCTGGACGATATCTTTGCCGAGCTGGATGTGAACCGCCGTGATGCCGTGGCGAGTCTCATTCGCGAAAAGGGCTGCCAGGTCATTATTGCCACGCCGCAGATTGAGGATTTGCCCTTTACGGCGGACGCAGAAATTAAAATTTAATGACGCAAGGGGTTCCACCCCTTGGAACCCTGGTTGAAAATACTGCGGCTGCACAAGTGCGAAGCACTTGTTTACCTAGTCTTTTCAACTGAGGGACGATGGTCCCTCAGACACCCCGAACATGTGTAGATTTCAATCAGGTAGCCCGAAGGCATATTTGGGGATGACGCAAGGGGTTCCACCCCTTGAAACTTTGTTTCCTTATAAAAAAATCCGCAGCTAAAAAGCTACGGACTTTAAGATTTTGAAGTAATCGCTTCTTCCGAATTACAGTCGCTCTAACGAGCGCGGCAATGTTACTTCTTGAGAAGGTCGCGGATTTCGGTGAGGAGCTTTTCTTCGGCAGTCGGTTCAGGAGGTGCCGGCGGTGCAGGAGGTTCTGCAGCAGCTTCTTCCTGCTTCTTGCGCATGTTCTGCATAAAGCCCATGAACTTCTTCATGACGAGGAAGACCACGATGGCGATGATGAGGAAGTCGACGATGTTCTGGATGAATGCACCGTAGTTAAGGGTGACTTCCTTGATTTCGGCAAGGTTCTTTGCAGGGTCAGCAGCCTGAGCCTGGACGAGAACATACTTGAGGTCCTTGAAGTCTACGCCACCGATGCAGACGCCGATTGCCGGCATGACGATGTCGTTCACGAAGGAGGAAACGATTTTACCGAATGCGCCACCGATGATAACACCGACGGCCATATCGACGATATTGCCCTTAAATGCGAAGGCCTTGAATTCGTCGAGAAGGGAGGATGCTTTGCCTTTGATACCCATGTTGGGCTCCTTATGTTAAGTTATGAGTCAAAAATAGTTTAAACCTTGGGTTTGGCAAGTGGGATTTCTAAATTGTGTGCGTTATGTCATGGTTATTGTTGGCTCTTGCTTCGGCTTTCTTTCTTGGATGTTACGATCTTGCTAAAAAGACCTCCGTCCAGGGGAATGCGGTGCGTCCGGTGCTGTTTCTGTGCAGCGCCTTCTATGCTGTTCTGATGTTGCCGGTCCTGGTTTCGGGACACTGCGAAAGTCTCCCGCTTCAGAGTCACATTTACCTGATCGGAAAGGCGGCCATCGTTGGCGGTAGCTGGATTTTGACCTACAACGCCCTGGCGCATCTGCCCCTGTCCATTGCGACGACCATCCGGGCTCTTGCGCCCGTATTTACCATTTTCATTGCGGTTACCTTTATGGGGGAGCGGCCCTTTGCGCTGCAGTGGGCGGGCGTTGCAGTCTGCATTTGCAGCTATGTGGTGCTCAGCATGGCGGGGCGCAAGGAAATGGGGAGCTTCTTCAGCAACGGCTGGGTCATCTGCATGGTGCTAGGTACGATTCTTGCAAGCTGCAGCGGCGTCTATGACAAGTTTATCTTGCAGCGCATGAACTTCGAGCCCCTTACGGTGCAGGTGTGGTTTGCTATCTACATGACCTTGTGGCAGTTCATCGTGTGCGCTGTCACCTGGTTCCCGAAACGTAGGCAATCGACTCCTTTCAAGTTCCGCTGGAGCTTTGTGCTGGTGGCGGTACTTTTGCTTGTGGCCGACCGCTGTTACTTCCTGGCGGTAAGCGACAAGGATGCCCTGATTTCTCTCGTTACGGTTTTTAGACGTTCCAGCGTGCTGATTAGCTTTATTGCGGGTCTCCTGTTCTTCAAGGAACGAAAGAGCCCGCTGAAATGGGTTGCCCTGTTTGGCATCATTACAGGTCTTTGTATGATCGCTCTGGGAAAATAACCGCAGGTAAATTAGAGGTTCGTCTTGATTGGCATTACGGGACAGATTGGCGCTGGAAAGTCTTTCGTGGGAAATCTCCTGCGGGAACAGAAATTCCGTGTGGTTGATGCGGATCTTGCCGTGCACCAGCTGTATCGTGACCACGGGGATTTGCGTAAGGCGGTGTCCCGGGAGTTCGGGGAGGACGCCCTGACGGAAACCGGCGTGAATCGGAAGTTCTTTGCGGATCTTATCTTTAGGGATGGAGCTGCCCGCGGCCGCCTGGAATCTCTGGTCTACCCCGTCCTGACGGAGTTTGTCCGGCAGGAAAATCCGGATTTCGTGGAAGCGGCCCTTTTTGAAAATGTTCCCGACATGGTTGACCTGCTGGATGAGATCTGGGTGGTGATCGCCCCCGCGGAAACCCGCCTGAAACGCCTGATGGAAAAGCGGAACTTTTCTTTAGAAGATGCGAAACGTCGGATGGACTTGCAGAAGCACAAGGATTCCCGGGAAAGCTGGAAGCTTCTGTTTCCGGGAAAGAAACTGAGGTTCATCGAAAACGATGGAAACGCTCCCGTCGAACTTCCCTAAATTTTTTTTCAGAAATTCTTCGCACGCGCTTTCATAAAAATCCGGGCTGGTATGGTTAGGAAAATAGAAAAACAGCACTCCTTGCGGAATGCTGTTTTTAGTGGATGGTTATGAAAGAAAGATCGTTTGTTTTTAGTGGACGCGCTTGCCCTTCACGTTCAGGTAGCTCTTCACGCCGTTCTCGGTGAATTCCAGCTGGACCTTGTTGCCGCGGACAATCAGGCGCTTGTTGTTTGCGCTGGCGGGATTGGTGCGGAGGGCCCTCTTGGTGGGGATGGAGTTCACTTCGTACTGGGCCTGTGCCTTTTCGGAAACGTCGTAGGACTTGCCGGTGGAGGCGATTGCCTGGAGGCTTCCGATGGTGTAGGCGAAAGGTGCGTTCCAGTTAATGGCAACTTCGTTGGTTGCATAGCTGCAGGAGTTGTCGTAGTAGGACTTTGCGACGGCGTTGGGGTTGTTGTAGGCCTTTGCGCAGTCTGTTGCACTTGCGTTTGCTCCGCCTGCGATCATGCCGGGAACGGGGTCGTCAATGTCGTCGGACTGGCTGGGGCGATGGTGGGGGTTCATGAAGGGATGCACACCGTAGCCGGTCAGGTAGGAAATGTCCAGGGGATTACGGCCCAGGATGTAGTCCACGATGCTGTTTGCTGCATTGTAGTACTTTTCGTCCTTGGTCAAGATGTATGCGTGGAGAAGCACCATTGCCTTGTTGGAGGCCACGCCGTTGGAACCCCAGTAGAAGTCGCCCTTTTCCAGCGCAACGCCGTAGCCGTTGTTTTCAAGGGTGGCGGCGAACTTATCTGCGGATTTTACGACCAGGGCCTTTGCGGAGTCAGCCAGTCGTTCCTCGAAAACATTGGGGTTGGTGGCAATGGTGAATGCGGCCAGCATGTAATGGTCCTGCCAGCTGGGGATGCGGGCGTTTGCTGATCTGATGGTGCTGTTCTTCAGGACTTCTTCCAGGGTGGGGTCGCCACTGACGCGGTAGAGTTCGGCGGTTGCCCACAACTTGGTGGTGGCTGCCTTGGAACCGGTGTAGGATCCGGTCTTCACGTCGCTTGGCTGCACGAAGACTTCGCCGATGTGGGCGCTTGCCCAGACATAGGCTCTTTCTGCGGCGCGGATGCATGTTTCTGCGAATTCAGGGTCAAAGGGCTTGTAGACTTCGGAAGCGAGGGCCATGACCGCAGTGAAATTCCAGGAAGCTTCTTCAGCCTTGCCGATGAAGTAGCGCTGGGTGGAACTTGCCTTCAGGGGAGTGACAGTTCCCACGAAGTTCAGGGAGGTGAGCTTATGGAAAACGCCGCCGTCGGTATCCTGCATGGTAAGCATCCATTCCAGGTTCCAGCGGATTTCGTCAAGAATGTCCGGAACGTCGTTCTTGCTTTCGGGAATGTTCAGGGAGGTCTTCTTGAAGTATTCCTTGTTGTGCTGGTAGAGTTGCAGCAAGGTGTAAGTGGAAATGCCGGAGTTGACTACATACTTACCGTAGTCGCCAGCGTCGTACCAGCCCTTGGGGCTTGCGCCCTTGGGACCCAGAGGGTCGTGGCCGGTGGATTTGTGGTAACGGATGGATGTATCCGGGTGACCTGCTGCGCGAGCCCACTTGCCGGCAAATTCCTCGGTCAGTTCGATGGAGGCGCGCTGGTAGTAGAAGAATCTCAGGGCGGCCTTTGCGGCGTCTTCCAGGGCGTTGTCTGCGATCTTGATGGGGTGTCCCACCTTTTCACCGCCAACATAAGCCTGATAGGTGCCAGCGGTCTTCAGTTCGGAAAAGTCCACCAGGGAGGCTGCGGTGTCGCCAGCGGGAATCCAGACTTCTGCCTTGGGGGCGGTAACGGTGAGAGCCACCTTGCCGGATTCGTCCTTGAACTGGACTTCCTGATTTTCGGCACCGATGACCGCAATCTGCTTCTGGCCGTTGGTCAGGAAGCCTACCTGGTTCTGGAATGCGGTTGCCGCAAACAGGGAGGAGGCGAGGCCGGTTGCCACCAGAGTGCCCTTGATAAAGTTGTTAATTCGCATAAAACCATCCTTGCGTTTTGTTTGACCTTAAAATTACCTAGAAAAGTGCCGGATGGGACCTGTCGGGACACAACAAAATGTTTTCCGCAGGAACCATTTTGTATACATCTGTGTCCGATGTTTTTTTGTTTTGGGCTTTTTTGATTTTTGGGGCGGTGCTGCGGCTGATTTAGGGCTTGTCTCGGTTGACATGGACTTGCTGCAGTTTTAGATTATGGTCATGGCATTGTGATTCTTGCCAAGGAAGTTTAACTTTTAGGAGACTGTATGGCGGAAAAAGTAATGAATAACATGAGGGCTGTCATGGCTCTCAATGACCTTAAAGTTTACGCAAGTTCCCACGCCCTGGATGCACTGAACTATGCTATTGCGGTTCTGGAAAAGTTGGAAGAATCCGGCATAAGGAACCCCCTGGAATCGCTGGAACGGGAAGGGAAGTAGGCCATGGAACAAGTTGCAGATACTTTAGGTCAGGTTGCGGATTCCGTGGTTCAGGCGGCCGACTCCGTTGGTTCGGTGGTCAGCGCTGTTGTTGATTCTGTGGCTCAGGCTGCTCCGGTGGCTGCTGAGGTTTCCGACTGGATGTTTGCTACCGGCTCCTTCTGGGCGCTGGTTCCGCCAATTGTGGCTATTGCCCTTGCTCTCATCACCAAGGAAGTCTATTCTTCTCTCTTTGCCGGTGTGGTCATTGGGGCCTTCTTTATTTGTCAGGGTAGTTTCTCCAATTTCCTGGATGCCATTTTCAAGAATGGACTTATTGCCAAGGTTTCCGACCCCTGGAATGTGGGAATTCTTGCGTTTCTGGTGATCTTGGGGACTATGGTTGCCCTCATGAATCGGGTGGGCGGGTCTGCAGCCTTTGGCGAATGGGCCAAGAAGCGGATCAAGTCCAAGGTGGGGGCGCAGATTGCAACCATCTGCCTTGGGGTCATGATCTTTATCGATGACTATTTCAATTGCCTGACGGTGGGGAGCGTCATGCGTCCCATTACGGACAAGTATAAGGTGAGTCATGAAAAGCTGGCGTACCTCATTGACTCTACGGCGGCACCCATCTGCATCATCGCTCCCATCAGTTCCTGGGCCGCTGCGGTTTCCGGATTTGTAGAAGGGGAGGATGGCCTCGGACTGTTCGTGAAGGCGATTCCCTATAATTTCTATGCGCTGTTTACCCTGCTCTCCATTTTCCTCGTTGTCCTCTGGAAGGTGGATTTCGGACCGATGAAAAAGTATGAAACTGCGGGCGAGATGATCCAGGCGAAGATGGACGAAGCTCATGTTCCCGAAGGTCGCGGTAAGGTGATCGACCTGGTGTTGCCGATAATTCTACTGATTGTTTTCTGCACAGTCGGTATGATTTACACCGGAGGTTTCTTCGCTGGCGGAGAAAACGCCAGGGGTTTTGTGGACGCGTTTGCCAACAGCGATGCTTCCGTAGGTCTTGTGCTGGGGTCCTTTGCAGCCCTTATCCTGACATTGATTCTTTATGTTTCCCGTGGGGTGTTGCGTTTCGGCAAGTGCATGGAGTGTCTACCGGCTGGCTTCAAGGCCATGGTACCCGCAATCCTGATCCTAAGCCTCGCCTGGACTCTGAAGGGCGTTACCGATACCCTCGGTGCCAAGGAGTTTGTGGCTGGTCTCGTGAGTGGCGGCGCTGCCGGTTTTATGAATTTCATGCCAGCCGTTATTTTCGTGATAGCCGCGTTCCTGGCTTTTGCAACGGGAACCTCCTGGGGAACCTTCGGCATCTTGATTCCTATTGTGGTGGCCGCCTTCAGTGGCGTGGATTATAACCTGATGATAATTTCCATTTCCGCCTGCATGGCTGGTGCTGTTTGCGGAGATCACTGCTCTCCTATTTCCGACACCACCATCATGGCGAGTGCCGGCGCCCAGTGCGAGCATGTGAACCATGTGAATACCCAAATTCCCTATGTTCTCTATGTGGCCAGCATTTCGTTTGTGACCTACATTGTGGCGGGTTTCTGCAGGAGCGCTGTTTTGTCGCTGGCAGTGGGTGCTGCCTTGACGGTTGGCGGGCTGTTCCTGCTGAAAAAGAAGGCTTCGAAAGCCTAATTTTTGGGTTTTTACCTATAAATCGTTGAAAAGAATCGCATTTATAGGTAAAAATTCCCACTAGAGAAGAAAATCCTGGGAAAATCACTCGAAAAAACGCTCGGATGAGGCTGTTTTTGGAAAAAAACACTGTGTATTTGCCCGAAATAGCCTTGTTTTGTTGCGTACAAATTAAATTTTTACCTATAAATCCCAATATTTGGGGTGAGTTATAGGTAATTTCGGAAAAAACGCCGGAATATCTAACGCTTTTTGCTGAAGTTGACTTGTGCGAGGATCACCGCCACGGCCATGACGACGCATCCGATGCCCTCCTGAAGGGAAAGGCGCTCATTGAGCACCACCCAGCCGCCTAGAACCGCAAATACAGATTCCAGGCTCATGAGAAGGGATGCCACCGTAGGCTTGATCTTGTTCTGGGCTACAATCTGCAGGGTGAACGCCACCCCGCTGGAAAGTACCGCGGCATACAGCAGGGGAATCCAGGCGCTGCCGTGGGAATACACTTCCAGTGCGCTGTAGAGACCTGCAAGGGAATGCTTCATGTCCACAAGGATCATGGGGATGGAGCTCATGACGCAGGCCACCAGGCACTGGATGGCGGAAAGCCGCACGTTGTCCACCTCCGCGCCGAACCTGTCGATAATCAGAATCTGGATAGCGAATGACAGCGCGCAAAGCAGCAATACGCCGTCGGAAGCCTGCACCGAAAAACCCTCCTTGATGCACAGCAGGTAAAGTCCCGCCAGCGTAAGCCCCACGCAAAACCAGTTCTTCGGGGAAATCTTCTTGCCCAGAAAGACGCTCAGGACCGGCACCAGCACGATGTAGCAGGTGGTTAAAAATCCTGATTTTCCGGCGGAGCACCCCAGGTACAGTCCCAGCTGCTGAAAGTTGGTGCCGAACGCCAGGGCGATACCGCACAGGACGCCCGCCTTCCAGAGTTTTTTGACCTCGGCGGGACTCTTTGGTTTTCGGCGGCTCTTGCCCGCTTTGTCCAATATCTTTGCAAGCCCGAACAGCAGAAAGGTGGCCACGAAATTCCGGACACAGGTAAAGACGAAGGGGCCGGCGCTATTGCCTTCCGCCTGGGCCACGAAGGTGGTGCCCCAGATGAATGCTGCCAGGACCAACAGAAAACTGTACCCTAAATTCGCCATTTTTTTACCTAAATTTTGTTCCTATACCTCCAAAAATAGAAAAAATCAAGTTTTTTTCGAAAATTTTGTACACGCACCGTAAAACATGATGGAAGTCACGCAAAAAATGAACCCAATGCGTTTTACTTCTTACATTGTGTTTTTTCGGAAGATCACTTTGTATTTTAGGAAGCAAATGATTAACCCTCTAAGAGGTTCCTTAAAAATGAAAGCTCACGAACTGTTCATTGTTAAGCAAATCGTTGCATTCTCTGTTATTGCAGTGGTCCTAGGCTTTTTGTACGGCTAAGGGATAAAGTCAAATTTCATAACGAGAGAGAAAATCGGTGCTGTCTTCGGATGGCATCGATTTTTTTTGAATGCAATGATCCTCTGCTATATGATTTATGCCGTAAAAATGAAAAATGTCGTTTTATGACGAATTTTATAATGTATTTTGGTAAGAGAAGGTTAATGTTGTTGTCTAATTAAAAATTGAGGGTGAAATGTTGCTTGCTATCGCATTCGCTTTAATATTCCTTGCTTTGCTCGTTTTTGTTTTTTTGAAAAAAAATAAACGCGAGGATGATAGTGAATTTATTCCGCAACAACACGTAGTGCCCAAATCCACCCCCGTTGAAAACAAAGCGCCTTCACCGAGAAAATCATTTGAAGGTAGCGTGGATAAGTATGGTTTGTATCCGATAGAACTTTTAGTTCTGCTGCATGCACCTAACTATTACGTAGATGAAAGAAACTTTCCTAGTTTTTGGCGTTATAAATATGAGATTGAAAATGTAATCGCTCTTTTAGAAAATCTTGTACAAAGGGGATTTCTAAAAAAAGAGATGGATTTGAAAGCAAATTTAGGTGATTTGAACGTCCCTGACTTAAAGTGTATTTTGAAAAATAATTCTTTGCCCGTATCAGGGAAGAAGGAAGAAATTGTTAAAAGGATTCTGGAAAATATTCCGAAGGACTCCTTGGATAATTCCTTAACAAAAAAACGTTATTTAAGGACGGAAAAAGGAGATGCTTCGTTACAGGATGCGCCTTATGTGGCCTATCTTGATACACATTCGCTAAATGTTTCTCTTTTTGAATTAAGTGATTTTATGAGTAGGAAACCTTCGGTGAATTTTAAAGAAGGTATTCTAGAACTTCTAAAAAAAGACATAAAGAAACACCAAAGAAATAGCGATTATGGAATGTACCGGAACGCACAATGGGCTATGATGGAATTTTATAAGGCAGAAAATCGTTTAGCAGATGCTTATTTTACCTTGCTCGAGATAATTTTCATAGACATTAACGATTTTCTTGGTAATGGATTTTCGAAAGATTTACTTCAAATGAATATTGAAATGTTTTTCAAAGATGAGCCGGTGGTAACCATTCCTCCAGCGGCATTTGAATTGATGGATTATTTCCAATCTTCATTGAACGTCTCTGATCAACAATTGCGCCTGGATATGATGAATCGGTGGTTTGATGTTAAGATTCCGTATCATGTTCTGAGTGTTGGTGATTGTATAGAAATCTATTTTTCTGAAAAAAATGATGACTTAAGTAAAATAAAGGAAATTTTTTCTATACGAAAATCTCAGAATTTAATGGATGAAAAAGGAGTGATGTCCTTGGTTATGGGACGCCTAGAAAGTGGATATAGAAATCTGTATACAGCGCAAGAACTTTCTGATTCTAGGGATTATTTACGTGCTCGAACGAACTTCATGAAAAGTGTTGAATCTTTTAAACAGGCGGGTGCAACAATAGAATTAGAGAAAACAATTGATTTATATAAAAGATTTGTAAAGAAGGACCCTATATTTAAAGGTTTGACTAATGTTTTACTGAATGTAATCAATCAAAATCCTGGAATTTTACAATCTGATATAGCAGGACGAATTGAATCCGAAGATTGGAGTGCGCAGTATGATTATAATCGTCCTATAATTAAGGATGATGTTTATTATGTTTTGTATTTTGCAGATGAGTTTGGCTTAATTTCACGAAAAAAGAAAGGTCGAACTTACGAATTGTATGTCGAAAAATAAAATGATGAAAGGTCTTGGTTCTTTTTTGGAAAATATGGAAAGTTGTACTTTTGTTGGGCTGTCATTTATTTTGTGGCTCGCTATAACAATCGTTTGTTTTGTCATGGTTTTTAATGTTTTCTTTTGATAAGAATAAAATCTGAATTCTCTTGAAAATTTTGATTTCGTTTATAATAACAAGAAGCAGGCTCTTTCGAGCCCGCCTTTAGCATTGTTTAAATGTTGTTGATTTACTTACCCTTCAAATAATTTTAGGGGCAAGTATCAACTAGAACCATTAATCCCGTCCTCGCATGGAATTCATGTCTATGTCGAGGTCGACTTTTCCCTTAAATTTTTTTAGTCCTGCGATGGACTTTGTTTTCTGCAAATTTTCCAATGCGAAAACAATCACATCTTCTTTTGATGTGATTTTGGTGACGACCATAGCTTCTTCAAGAAGACTCTCGGGAATATCTAGAGTTGCGACCATAAGGACCTCGTTTTCTTTCGTCTTAATATACATATATGGCGAACAAAAGTTAAATGATGAGTTATGAGCCTGCCTTTTTAATGCTGGATTCCCGCTTTCGCGGAAATGACAAAGCGAAGATCAGGAATGGCTTTGCAACGACAATCATCAACATTTTTTTTGAGTTTCTTTGACGCTCATGATAAGGGCTTTCGTCGTAATTTTTAGAAAAAATTTAAAAAGTGTGGTGTTTTACAGGTGTGAAACGCTACTTAATATATGAAGCCCGTCGATAGGCAAATCGTACCGGCAACAAACGGCCCGTTTTCATTATGTTTTTCACTAGGTATAGCAGATGATGCTATATTTATGGAGACATTTTGATTTCGAGAGGAATCTTGTTCCTGTATTGAAAAGTCTGGTAAACTTTACGTTGGCAAGGAACAGGACAACGCTCGCACCCTAGTGGGTGCGGGTCGTTTGTTGCTTATTGCTAACAGGTTTACCAGAGCCTTCAATACATAAGCCTTACGACTCCGCACCTTTTTTATTTCCTGAAAATCGTGCGGTTGCGGTAAGGCTTGAGTGTCCCGAATGTGGACGCTTTAACAGGGCTTAACTTGTAACCCCGCCACGCGCGGAAAGAGGAAAAATATGAAATG
>JAKSIH010000048.1 GCA_024398935.1 Fibrobacter sp.
CTGTGGAACGAGTCTCTCGAGTCCTCAAGTTGCCCCTTGAAAAGGTACAGGAACTGGCAGACAAGATTGCCGCTGAGGCTTCGGAAAGCTGACCTGACAATATTTACATAAAATGTAAAGTAAAACTCTTGTATTTACATAAATTGTAATACTTTTCAAATCTTGAAATTTTGAAATAGACATAAGTCGCTGAAATTTTAACGAAATCGCCACTTTTACTGAAAATGTAAAAGTGGCATGTTTTTTGCTTTATTAGGGCGAAAATAAGGATTACAATTTATGTCTCTGAAATTCTCTAAATGGACTGGCCTGGGTAACGACTTTGTTTTGGTAGAACCGGGCGAATCTTTTGATATGACTTTGGGCAAGGACCTGGAGCAGCGTGTCATTGAACTTTGCGACCGCCGTTTCGGTATCGGTGCCGATGGCGTCGTTGTGGTGACTCCGCTGAAGAGTTCCGAAGAGTATGTGGTGGCCGAAAAGGATATTCGTGCTACTAGCGATGGCAAGGGTAACGGCGTTGATTTTGAAATGCGCATTTTTAATGCGGATGGTTCCGAAGCTGCCATGTGCGGTAACGCTACCCGTTGCGTTGCAAAGTTTATTGTGTCTCGTGGCCTCGGCAACGGCGATTCCTTTGTGCTTCACACCAAGAGCGGCCTGATCAAGCCCACTATTCTGGATGATGGCCGTGTCTGTGTGGATATGGGTGCTCCTCGTGATTTCCTGGGAACCATCAAGCTGACTGCAAATACTTTTGACTTTACCGGCGAAACGGTTTCCATGGGCAATCCCCACACGGTGATTTTCGTGGACGACATCGACAAGGTGGAACTGGAAAACTGGGGCCCCGTTCTGGAACACGACAAGCAGTTCCCGGACCGCTGCAACATTGAATTCGCCCAGGTACTGGAACCGGGTAAGATCCGTATGCGCGTGTGGGAACGCGGCTGTGGCATTACCATGGCTTGCGGTACCGGCAGTTGCGCCACTTTGGTAGCAGCCCAGCGCACAAACCGCGTAGGCCTTGAATCCGACGTGATTCTGGATGGCGGTACCCTCCATATTAAGCACGAAGAAGGCGGCCCCGTCCTCATGACCGGCCCCGCAAAGGAATGCTTTAGAGGTAATGTATAATGGATAATTGATAATGGATAATTGATGATTAGAATAATCGCGGCTTCGCCGCCTAGCTAAATAATCGTCAATCTTCAATCATCAATCCTCAATTGAATCCGTCGCTTCACTTGAAAAATTTAAACAAAAAAACTCGGGCCTCGAGCCTCGAACCTGGAACCTAAATTATGAACGAATCTATCATCAACCCCTACTACGATCGTCTTCCTGGCAGCTACCTTTTCTCTACCATCGCCAAGAAGATCAAGGAATACCAGGGCACCCACGCCAATGCCGACATTATCCGTCTGGGTATCGGCGACGTGACCACTCCCATTATCCCTGCCGCTATTGAAGCCATGCACAAGGCTGTTGACGAAATGGCCTGCAAGGACACCTTCCGCGGTTACGGTCCGGAACAGGGTTACGACTTCTTGCGCGAAGCCATCATCCGTGGCGAATACACTCCCCGCGGCGTTGAAATGGATCCGGACGATGTGTTCGTCAGTGACGGTTCCAAGTGCGACGTGGCCAACATTCAGGAACTTTTTGCCGCCGACGTAAAGATCGCCATTCCCGACCCGGTTTATCCTGTCTACCTGGATTCCAACGTGATGGCTGGCCGTACCGGCTTTATGCAGGACGATGGCCATTTCTCTGAAGTCACCTACCTGGCTTCTACCGCCGAAAACAATTTCCAGCCGGACCTTCCCAAGAACCCGGTGCAGCTGATTTACCTGTGCAGCCCCAACAACCCGACGGGTACCGTGCTTAGCCGCGAAACCCTCCAGAAGTTCGTGGACTACGCCAACGAAACTGGCGCTGTGATCCTCTTCGATGGTGCTTACAACTGCTACATCCAGGATGAATCCCTGCCTCACTCCATTTACGAAATTCCGGGCGCCCGCACCTGCGCTATCGAGTTCCGCAGCTTCAGTAAGACTGCTGGCTTTACCGGCGTCCGTTGCGCTTACACCATCGTTCCTCACGAACTGGGCAAGCTCCGCGCCATGTGGAATCGCCGTCAGTGCACCAAGTTTAACGGCGTGAACTACGTGGTTCAGCGCGCCGCCGAATCCATCTACACTCCCGTAGGCTGGGAACAGACTAAGGCAGTGATCAAGGGCTACATGGACACCGCCGCCATGATCCGCACCGAACTCACCGCCGCCGGCTACACCGTATTTGGTGGCGAACACGCTCCCTACATCTGGTGGAAATTGCCCGAAGGCGAAAAGTCCTTCGACTTCTTCGATCGCCTCCTTGGCACTTGCGAAGTGGTGGGTACCCCGGGTAGTGGCTTTGGCCCCTGCGGCGAAGGCTATTTCCGCCTGACCGCTTTTGGCGACCACGAACAGACCAAGGTTGCCCTGAAGCGTATTAAGGAAAAACTGTAAAACGTGGCACGGAATTTGCGAAATCCTACGTAGAATCTGTAAAAATTTTACATTTTGTGTAAAATTGAATATATTTTATAAAGGATTCTTATAAAGATTGCTGACAGGCCCCGCAATTTTTATAAAAACAAGAGTGCCTGAAAAAGACCCGAACCTAGAGACTATTATGAAACAGCCCATCGGTCCAGAAATATCGGTCATTCAAAAGATAAGCGCCGCCATTATTCACGAGCGTGATGCAGAAAAATTGCTGAGCAATGTCCTTGCTATCCTGGACACGGAACTTGGCATGCTCCGTGGAACCTTTACGCTGCGTTTTGGAGATACCTTGAAAATCGAGGCGTCCCATGGCATGACGGAGGCTGAAAAGCAGCTGGGCCAGTACCACATTGGTGAAGGTATTACTGGGCATGTGGCGGAAACTCGCCGTAGTCATGTCATTCCCGACCTGCGTAAGGATTCCCGTTTCTTGAATCGTACCGGTTCCCGTAATTATGATAGCCAGGTGGCCTTTATTTGCGTGCCTCTCATTCATGATGAGGAACTGATTGGTACCCTTTCCGTGGACCGCCCTGTGGATGCGGCTACGGACTTGGATCACGATGTGGCCTTGTTGGAAATCATCGCCAACATTACCGGTGATGCAGCCAACGAATGCCAGGAAGTCCATTCCGAACACGCAGCCTTGTTGGAAGAAAACCAGAAACTCCGTGACATGCTTTCTGGTAACCCCACGGAACTGGTGGGCAACTGCCGCGAAATGCAGATTGTGTATGAACAGGTTCGCCAGGTGGCTCCTTCCGATGCAACCGTCTTGATTCGAGGTGGTAGCGGTACCGGTAAGGAAATGATTGCCCGTGCCATCGTGAATCTTTCTTCTCGCAAGGATAAACCATTCATTACCTTGAATTGTGCTGCCCTTCCGGAAAACTTGGTGGAAAGCGAACTTTTCGGTCACGAAAAGGGTGCCTTTACTGGCGCCGTGAATCGCCGTATCGGTCGTGCAGAAGCAGCCAATGGCGGTACACTCTTCCTGGATGAAATTGGCGATCTCACCATGCAGACTCAGGTGAAGTTGTTGCGCTTCCTGCAGGAGAAGACCTTCAGCCGCGTGGGCAGCAACGAGGAACTTCATTCCGACGTGCGCTTCCTTGCTGCAACCAGCCGCAACCTGGAAGAATTGATGGAAAAGAAACTGTTCCGCGAAGACTTGTTCTACCGTCTGAACATTTTCCCCATATCCATGCCGGATTTGGCAAAGCGCCAGAGCGACATTATCTTGCTGGCGGAACACTTCATCGAAAAGATGAATCTGCGTTATAGCAAGAAGGTTGCTCGTTTGTCTACAACGGCTATTAACTTGCTCATGAGCTATCACTGGCCGGGTAATGTCCGTGAGTTGGAAAACTGCATGGAACGCGCCGTGCTTACTGCCGCTGATGACTGCATCCACAGCTACAACCTGCCGCCTTCGCTGCAGACTAGCCTTAGCACCGGCTCCATCATTTCTGCCGAAATGAAGAACGCCCCGCTGGATGTGATGATGAATAACTACGAACGTGAACTCATCACCGAAGCCATCAAGCGCAACAACGGAAACATTTCCGCTGCCGGCCGCGAGCTGGGCGTCAGCCCCCGCATGATGAACTACCGCATGAACAAGCTGGGCCTGAACAGCAAGTAAGTCCAGTGAACTTGCAAGATCGCAGAGCGCAGCCGAAGCGAGAATTATGTTTATTTGAGTTAAAAGAGGTCTCCCGTGAGGGGGACCTTTTTTATATTTATGAAGGTTTTATATTTCTTTAGGAGATTAAAATGTTTCAGCTTATTTTCCCATTCCTGGTCGAATATCCTCGTGTTGCTGATATTATTGCGTTGCTGTTTTTTATTTTCTTTTTGCTCACCTGGGTTATCTTTGTTCGGTTTCTGTTGAGTAAGAACAAGTCCGCCGCTATTGAACGGAATAAGGCCGCTTATGAAATTTTAAAGAGCATGGAATCTAACGAAAAGATTTGTTCCTTTTTGAATCGAATCAAGACTCAGGAAAAATGGTTTGACAGTTCCTTCGTCGGTTCGGAAATTGAAAAAGAGGCTAAGGCTACTTTTGGAGAATTAAACCGTCTTGCTTTTTTGTGTAGAAAAGCTTCTGGTTCCGATGGCGTGCTTGCAATGTCTTCGCCTATAATGCTTACCGTTTTTAAGAATGAACAGGTTCGCGCCTATTTGAAAAATGTTCAAATAGAATCACGAAATTCAACTTTCCCTCCCTATGGTTGCCTGCTTAAGTTTGCTGTAGAAAATGATTTTTTGCAGGAGCTTGATTAAGTCATGTTCGGATTTTATCGATTTGCTTCTGTCTGCCCCAACCTGAAGGTTGCGGATACTGCCTTTAACACCGCAGAAATTATTCGCTGCGGAAAGCTTGCCCAGGCTGAGGGTGCCGCCGTTACGGTGTTCCCGGAACTTTGCATTACGGGGTACACCTGCAGTGACCTGTTCCATCAGGAATTGTTGCTGAAGAATGCCTATGTCAGTCTGCAGAAAATTGCGGAAGCATTTTCCGATTCCGATATGATTGTTGCCGTGGGCTTGCCACTCCGCATGTTTGGACGCCTTTATAACTGTGCCGCCTTTGTACAGTGCGGCCAGCTGATTGCGGTGACTCCGAAAATCCATTTGCCCAACCAGCGAGAATTCTACGAAAAGCGCCACTTCAATAGCGGCCGCGACTTACTGAATTCCGCAGACCGCATTTCCTGGGATTTCCCGGGGTTTGGCGAAGTGCCTGTGACCAACTTTATCCGTAGTGGCTGTGTCGCGGTTGGTGACGCCTCTGCAGCAGTTGGCGGCTGCTCCGCGGAAAGTGCCGGTTCCGAAATTTGCTTCGGCGTAGAACTTTGTGAGGACCTCTGGACTCCCATGCCTCCCAGCGGAGAACTTGCCCTGGCTGGCGCCAATGTCATCTTGAATCTCTCCGCCAGCGATGCTCTGGTAGGGAAGGGCGACTACCGCCGTAACCTGGTCATGAACCAGTCCGCCCGTTGCATGGCCGCCTACGTCTATGCTTCTGCAGGTGTTCAGGAATCTACTACGGACATGGTATTCAGCGGTCACTTGATGATTGCTGAAAACGGAAGCATGCTAGCGGAACGCAAGGATTATGGTCGCGATTCCGAAATCATCTACGCCGATGTGGATGTGCAGCGCCTGAATATGCAGCGCCTGAGCGAAGGGTCTTTCCAGGACTTTGACGCAACTCCTTATTTTGCAACCGCAGCGGAATTTGGCCCTCTGCCCGAGGTTAGGGAACTGAATCGCTTTATCTGCTCCACGCCTTTCGTGCCGGGGAACATCGACGCCCGCGACGCCAACTGCAAGGAAATCTTTAACATCCAGTGCGCAGGTCTTGCCAAGCGTATGGAGGCTTCCCATGCGAAGCGTGCGGTGGTGGGCTTGAGCGGTGGCCTTGATTCTACGCTGGCCCTGCTTGTGATTGCGGAAACCTTCAAGCTGATGAACCGTCCTGCTTCTGAAATCCTGGTGTTGACCATGCCTGGCTTTGGAACTACCAACCGTACGAAAAACAACGCGGTGACTATGGCTGAACTGTTGGGCGTTGAACTGCGTACTGTGTCCATCAAGGATGCCTGCATGCAGCACTTCAGCGATATCGGACATGACCCGGCTGTGCTGAACGTGACCTACGAAAATGTTCAGGCCCGCGAACGCACCCAGATCCTGATGGACGTTGCCAACAAGGAAGGCGGCATTGTGGTAGGTACCGGCGACCTTTCTGAAATCGCCTTGGGCTGGAGCACTTATAACGCAGACCACATGTCCATGTATGCAGTGAACTGCGACATTCCCAAAACCTTGGTCCGTCATGTGGTGGCCTGGTATGCAGATCTAGCCCGCAGCTTTATTTCTGACGAAAAGACCGCGGATGAACTATCCTACGTTCTTCGAGACATCCTGGATACGCCGGTTTCTCCGGAGCTGCTTCCCGCCGATGCCAACGGCCAGATTGCCCAGAAGACGGAATCCATCTTGGGTGCCTACGAAATCCACGATTTCTATCTGTACCATTTTGCAAAGTACGGCGCAGAACCAGCAAAGCTTCTGTACCTTGCAAAGCGAGCTTTCGCAGATGCTTATCCCGACGAAGAACTGGAACGTTGTCTAAAGCTTTTTGTTCGTCGTTTCTTTACCCAGCAGTTCAAGCGCAGTTGCATTCCCGATGGCCCCAAGGTGGGCACCATCAGCCTGTCGCCCCGCGCCGACTGGAGAATGCCTTCGGACGCAAGCTTTAGCGATTGGCTAGAAAACTAGCTTGTTGCAAACATCTCAGTTTGGTTTGACGGGAAAATCATCGTCGTCGATTTCGTTGTTTTCGTATCCAGGCTCTCTAATCCAGTCTCCTTGGGGGGAATCCTGGTATCCGCCAACGGGTTTGTAGATCGACGTATCGGAAATTGTCGTGTTGTCTTCATAGGTGGCGGTTCCATTGACGGCATGACTTTTATGAAGAGTCTGTTCGTAATAAAAGTCATGTTTCTTATTATCGTAGTGAGAGATTTCTGCTGTCGCCTGAATGTCGAAAATTAGATTCTGAAATTTACTGGAAAGAATTTCCGCAAAAGGTTTGGGGAAGGAATCTTCTTCGTATAAGTACAGGAGAAAGTCGTATTGGATTTTGTTGGCTGTTCTTTTTACCGTGGTGTATGTGATGTCGTTTTTACATCCCCAATGCTCTTTCTGGAAATCGGTAAAATCGGGCTTATTTCTATAAATAGGAACGACGGAGTCTAGGGAGAAGGGGAGGTGTCGGTAACCTCGTGCTCCAATAACGGCTGCTTCAAATTTTGCTAGATCATCTGCATTGCCTGTTACAACCATGCTGCAGTTTGGGGGTGGCAGTGGTTCGTCCTCCGGATAGTATTCGTCGTTACAATTGAATGAACTTAGATAGTAGTATTCCAGGGTTCTTGTAACGTCGGGTCTACTTTTGATGATTTCGTCTACGATTTTGTATTCCTTGCGGCTCTGCTTGCTTATTTTATCGTATAATTCCGTATCTAGGAGTTGTTCCAAATCACCCAATTTCAATTGACTTCTGTTCGGAATTGTTTTTACGAATTTGATAAAAGCGTCGTATTCCTCAGGCTCTAGGTGCCAGTTTTCATCGCCTCGCGCAAGGCAGTCAATACCCTGATCGTCAAGAAGCAGATGAGGCCAGCTTATGTGGATTTTTTCTAGAATCGAGTGCGATAGAAAATGCCTGAAAGAACATCCCTTGAATAAAATTTCGTGTTTGTCAGAGTAGTAGGTACCTGAACCGCTGAAGAATGTTTTATCGGCTCTTTGGATATTTCCGGAATTCCAAAGTTTTGGATCCAGCCGAACAAGGACTGGATTACATTCAAATGTGTGGGTGTCGCCTTCTCTGCGAAAACCGTTGCCATAAATATCGCCAGTGGTATAAACCACAAGAATGCCCTTGTCGTCTATGGAAAATTTTGATGCGAGGACACCTACACTGCCATGATAAATGGTGTTGTTTTCATTGATTTCGTCAATGAACGGGAAAAAGTCTTCGCTATTCTGTTTGCTGTGTTCTATGGCCGCTTGTACAGCATCGTGCTGTGCTTTACGGTATTCAGACCATAAAAATTCTATTGCGTCAATAGATCCGATAAAATATACTGAATCACTCACATATGCTGACATAAAAACCTCTTGCCTAATCTATACTTAATATCGTCCGAAAACATTATGTTGTAAAAAAGACTCTGGAAAAAATCCAGAGTCTTTATATTCTATCGGACGAGCCTCGCGGTCTAGCGCTTCTGACCCGAGCAGTAGCGGGGCTGACCGGAGGTTTTATGACCTGACGAACGAGTCTCGCGGTCTAAAATAAACTGGGTTCGGCGTTTTCTTCCCCGTTTTCTCCTTCATCTGATATTCCGTCATCAAACGGATCTGCCGGAGAGATGCGGCTTACCCGCTTCACCTTCTTGGCGGTGAACTTGCTGCCCAGAGCCTTGTAACCCTTGACTTCGGCAACTTCCGTCAGGTCCAGCTCTTCCTTCTGGACTTCGCGACCCACCTGGTATTCCATCAGTTCCTTTGCGTCGTTGGTTGCGAAGAACTCGATCATCTTGGAATCCTTATGGTCGGAAATCAAACTGAATTCCGTAGTCATGGGGCAGCCTTCCAAGTTGAAGCGCTTGACCATGTAGTTGAAGTTTCCGCCCTCGAAGTACAGCACGGAGAATACCTGTGCAGGATCGTACTTGTGGATGTACTTGATTCCCGTACCCACGATAATCGGGTCTGCCATATCGTGAACGCGGGCGGAGCCGTTTTCCTTCACGATGAGGATCTTGTCCTTCTCTCCGAATTCACCGATGCGGTCTCCCTTCTTCTGGGTGCTGATGATTCCGCTGGGTGCGTCAAAGTACAGCACGCGGGCGCCCAGGGTGCTTACACCCTTGCGAAGACGCTTGACACTCTTGACCGGGTACTTAGTGACGATGTTGCCCATGGCGCCACGACCCTTCACTTCGATGGTACTGAAATCAACCTCGAAGTTGAGCTTGGTGCGGGGACGGGGCTTCAGGATGACTTCCACCACTTCGGCTTCACCGTTCAGGTTGCTGGACATATAAAGAATCTTACTGCCCGGCTTACCTTTACCCATGAAGTAGTCCTTGTCGCGGGTGACGCCACCCACGTTAAAGCGCTTGATGTAGTAAGCTCCGTCCTTGCCATCCTGGTGGATGACGTTATAGATATGACGGTCGTCGTCCTTCTTGAACTTTTCTACCAGCACGATGTCCTTGCCGACGAAGTCCTTGTCGCTAACCTTTACCACCTTGAAACTGCCGTCAGCCTTGAACACGATAAGGTCGTCGTATTCGGACACGTCGAAGAGGTATTCTTCCTTCTTCATGCTGGTGCCCAGGAAGCCTTCCTTGCGGTTGACATAGAGCTTCTGGTTGGCGATAGCCACATGGACCGCCTCCACCTTGCCGAATTCCGCAATTTCACTCTTGCGTTCCTTGCCTTCGCCGTACTTCTTCAGGATGTTCTTGAAGTGGTCGATGGTGTAGTCCGTAATGTGTTCCTGGTTGTACTTGTTCTGGGAAATCTTTTCGTCCAGTTCAGCAAGCAGTTCGTCGGCCTTTTTCCGGTCGAATCGGCTGATGCGACGGATGGGAATTTCTGCAAGTTTCAGGATTTCTTCTTCGGTTACTTCGCGACGGAGCATCTTTTTTACATAGGGTGCGAGACCGTCGCCAATGAGCTGAACCATTTCTTCACGGCTCTTTGCATTTTCGATGACCTGGTAGACCTTCTTTTCGATGAAAATCTTTTCCAGGCTGGTCATGTGCCACTTGTCTTCCAGGTGCTTCAGTTCGTTGTCCAGTTCCCACTTGAGAAGCATCACCGTATGGTCGGTGTTCATCTTGAGAATCTCGGAAACGCCCAGGAACTTGGGGTGCTTGTCCACGATGACGCAGGTGCAGGGGGACAGGCTCTTTTCGCAGTCGGTAAAGGCGTACAGAGCGTTGATTGCTACCTGGGGGTCTGTTCCCGGCTGCAGGTGGATGAGAATTTCCACATCCTTGCTGGTGTTGTCATCCACATGCTTTATCTTGATCTTTCCCTTTTCGTTGGCCTTTACGATACTGTCGATGAGGCTCGCGGTGGTTGTTCCAAAGGGAATTTCCCGAATTGCCAAAGTCTTGTTGTCGACCTTTTCGATGCGGGCTCGAACCTTGACCTTGCCGCCACGCTGACCGTCGTTGTAGTCGGAAACGTCGATAATACCGCCGGTGAAAAAGTCTGGATAAAGAACGAACTTCTTGCCACGGAGGTAATCGATGCTTGCCTGGCAAAGTTCCCTAAAGTTGTGGGGGAGGATGTAGGTGGAAAGGCCCACGGCAATGCCGTCTACGCCCTGTGCCAGAAGCAGCGGGAACTTTACGGGAAGGGTCACCGGTTCTTCGCTACGACCGTCATAGCTGGGAACCCATTCGGTGGTTTCGCCGTTAAAAACCACATCCACGGCAAACGGTGTGAGACGCCCTTCGATGTAACGGGTGGCTGCGGCACGGTCGCCGGTAAGGGGGTTGCCCCAGTTTCCCTGGGTATCGATGAGAAGGCCTTTTTGACCAAGAGTGACCAGGGCATCGCCAATGGAGGCGTCACCGTGGGGGTGGTATGCCATGGTTCGGCCTACGATGGTAGCCGCCTTCTGGTAGCGACCGTCGTGGTTTTCAAAAAGGGTGTGCAAAATGCGTCGCTGCACCGGCTTAAGTCCGTCCTCGTAGTAAGGAACGGCGCGGTCCAGGATCACATAGCTGGCGTAGTCCAAAAACCATCCGTTGTAAAGCTTTTCAAGATGGTTTGCATTTGATAGTCCAAGGGTTGTATCGGGTCTTTCTTCGCTCATATACTATTAGTACCAGATTGTTTTTGGCAAAAGCATTTTTTTTGCGCAATTTAGTTTTTTTGAACAGCAACAAATCTAATAAAATTTTGGAAGGGGAAATTTTAAATACTGCACTAAAGTGCACTTTTATGCGCTTTTAATAAATTTTGAGTAAAAGGGTTGCCATGCAATGTTTATTTTTTATTTTTACTTGCATATCTAAATCAAAAGGAGTAATCAATGTTCTGTCCTAAATGTGGCGCACAAAATGATGATAATGGTACTTTCTGCCAGGGTTGCGGCGCTCCGCTCCAGTCTGTCCAGAATCCGGCTGTAGCAAATACCGTTGCCGCAGCATCCAAGGGAATGAGCTTCCTGAAGGGTAACTTCATCAATGACGCTGTCGATAAGGTTATCACTGCTGTCCGTGATGTGGCATGGGATCGCATTTTCCGCAAAATTGACGGTTTCTTCGGTGGTGTCGGTAACTGGGGTTACTACCTGTCCGGTATCCTTGGCTTCATCGCCTTCATCGTTGCTGGTATCCGCTTCAACGATTTTGTTGGCTTTGGTTACTGGTTCCTCGGCGGTATTGCATTCGTCATGGGTAGCATCCTGTTCTCATACACGGGTCGTAAGCTGATTGGCTCCCTCAATACCCTGGTAACCTCCATTCCTTCGTCTTTCTCCTCTTCCGGTGTGGTGGACCTGCTTGCCCTCCTCTTCTTCGTCATGGGCTTCCTCGGTGGTGTTGCTATGATGATTGGTGGAGCAACTGGTCTCGGCTTCATCCTTATCCTTATAGGCATTGCTGCATCCTTCATTTGCATCACCTCTACAAAGCTTCTTGGTGTGACTTTTGAACGTTGCAGCTGCGCAGAAGAACTCCTGGCTCTTATCACGATGTTCTACAAGGCAATCGTTCGCCTGACTCCGTTCATCTGGGGTATCGGTAGCGTTGTGAGCTTTGTGTTCGGCATTATCGGTATGGTTGGTGACAGTCCGGAAGACATGGTGCTCTTCATTGGTCTTTCCAGTGCTCTCGGTCTTTTCCCCTTCATCATGTATGTAGCATACCTCCTGTACAACTTCTGGCTGGATATCATCAGGGCAATCGTTTCTCTGCCGTTCAAGCTGGACAAGATCGCAGAAAACACTTCCAAGAAGTAATTCTTAATAGGGCAATCCTATAGAAAATGCCGCTCCGAAAGGGGCGGTTTTTTGTATATTGAGTAGAAAAAATGGAGTTTTTATGAAAATGACTCGTTCCCTTCTTGCTGTAAGCGCACTGGCTCTTTCCTCCCTGTTTGTTGCCTGTAGCGATGATTCCTCTTCTACTGGTTCTGGCAGTTCTGAATGTTCCGTGACCAACGGCATTGTGATTGTCTCTCCTGCCGCAGGCGATTCCTACAAGGCTGGCGAAACCATTACGGTAGTCTTTGGTACCGACATCGCCAAGAATGGCTTCCGCATTCAGTACCGTCCCAATGCCGATGCAAAGGGCGTGGACCTGACGGAAGAATCCGTGGGCCCCGAAAAGCCGGATGGAAAGACCTGCTACGAAGTAAAGGTAACCCTTGACGAAGACCTGGTGACTCCCTCCAAGGATGCGGTCATCCGCGTGATTCCTTACGACGACCAGGCAAAGGGTGAAAATTCCGCAACCTTCACCGTAACAGAATAGTTTCCGGCGACAGCCTTGAAACCTGTTTTGAAACTTGAGGACCCCAGTATCACCGTGGCTGTTGTTGGCTGCGGTGGTTTTGTTGGTTGCCATTTGTTGAAGGCTATTCTGGAGAGGACATGCTGGCGAGTCTTTGGGGTGGATCTGGAATCGTACCGGATTCAGGAACTTCTTTCGAACCCCCGGTTTGAATTTTTGTGTGCAGACCTTGCTCTACCGCAAGTAGTTCAGCGTGTCGCCAGGTTCCCTGTGGTTATAAACCTTGCGGCTATTTGCACTCCCAGCCGCTACATGGCGGAGTCTGCCGAGGTCATCCGCAGTAACTATGACCATCCGGCAAGGCTTGCGGATGCTTGTCAGAAAAGCGGCTCCTGGCTGATCCATTTCTCCACTTCTGAAATTTACGGGAAGACTTCTGCGGAATCGGGCTTGCTGAAGGAAGACGAAACCGAGATTGCGTTTGGCCCGGTGAGCGCTTCCCGCTGGAGTTATGCAACGGCGAAGCTTCTCACGGAGCGATATATTGCAGGCCTTACCGGACTGAGCTGGACCGTGGTGCGGCCATTCAACTTTGTGGGGCCCTACATGGACTTCATGCCGGGAATTGACGGGACGGGAATACCGAGAGTGCTCGCCAATTTTTCTGCGGCTCTTGTTCGCGGGGAATCCTTGACCTTGGTCAATGGGGGCCTTGCCCGACGCAGCTTTACCTCTGTCCACGATGCCGTTGATTTCCTGTTCGCCCTGTTTGCCGCTCCCGCAGATTGTTGCCTGGGGCAGGCCTTCAATGTGGGTAATCCCGACAACGAACTTTCCATTGCGGAACTTGCCCAGAAAATGCGCTCCATCTATGCGGACATTCGGGGCGTCGATTTGGCGAGCCTTCCTGAACCTAAGGTTGTTTCCGGCGAGGAATACTACGGCAAGGGCTACGAGGATTCCATGCGTCGCCTGCCCGATGTAAATAAGGCGGAACGCCTGGTGGCTTTCCGCGCGAAAACTCCGCTGGATGTGGTTCTTCGGGAATCCCTGGAATGGTTCGTGAGCCATTATGGCTGATACCTTCATTTTCATTCCCGCTTATAATGTAGAGAAAACCTTAGGTGGGGTGCTTTCCGCTATTCCTCAAAGTGTCTGGGACCGATCCCGTGTTCTGGTCATTGATGACGGTTCCTTGGACGATACCCGTGGCGCCTACGAAAAATTTGCCAGGGCTTATCCTGAACTGCCGCTGTCCTATTTCCGCTTTGAAAAAAATCGTGGGTACGGGGCTGTTGTGAAAAAGGGCATCGCAGATGGAATCGCTGAAAACCTGAAATTCGTGGCGTGTCTTCATGGGGATGGTCAGTATCCCGCCAATCTGCTGGACAAGTTCATCGACCATCTGGAAAATTACAGGAAGCCGTCGGGTGTAAAACTCGCGCTGCTGCAAGGCTCCCGTCATGCCTCCCGCGGAGGCGCAAAGGCTGGTAACATGCCGCTCCATAAGCGCCTCGGTGGAGCCTTCCTCACGGGGTTAGAAAATCTTGTCTTTCGCCAGAAACTGACGGATCGACACAGCGGGTTTATTCTTTACCGCACCAGTTTCTTGCGCAAGGAAAATTTGAAAAAGCTAAGCCCCAGCTTCGATATTGACCTGGAGCTAATCTCTATCGCCGACGCCCGTAGATATGCCGTGGGGGAACTTCCCATTCCTACAGTTTATGCGGGTGAAGTTTCCAACCTGAATGTGGTGGATTACGGTTTACGCTGCTTGCGTCAAATCTGGCGCAGGCTCTGGATGAAATACTAATGTCATTCTGAGCGTAGCGAAGAATCCAAAAAAATGCCGGACTTTCATCCGGCATTTTTACTTCAAAAGTCATTCCCGAGAATGCGGGAATCTGGCATTGTTACTTATCCAGGCAGTCGTCCAGAACAGCGATGATTTTCTTCTTTTCCATGTGCTGGCCGATGAAGACCAGACGGATAATGCGGTCGCCGTATTCGGCGTCCCACACCTTCATCAGGTCAGGATTCTGGGAGAGAATCATCTGCTGGGTGGCCTTGTCTTCGGCTGCAAACCAGCGACCGAAATTTTGGGCGGTAGCCTGCTTGCCAGCCTGCTCGAACAGGAAGCTGTCGTCACGTTCGTCGCTGAACCACAGCAACCCCTTGGTACGAATAATGCTGTTGGGATAGTCGTTCAGGAAGGCTTCGAACTTCTTGCGGTTAAAGGGACGGCGGCGTTCATAGACGAAGGTAGAAATGCCGTACTCATCACCATGGGGATGATCCTTGTCGTGGTGATGACCGCAGTGGCAGACGCCATGTTCGTGGTCGCAATGACTGTGGTCTTCGTCATCGTGATGGTGATGATCGTGATCGTCATCGTCGTCGTCATCGTGATGGTGGTGGCAGACGCCATGTTCGTGATCGCACTCGCTGTGGTCTTCGTCATCATGATGGTGATGATGTTCGTGTTCATCTTCATCGTCATCATCGTCGTGGTCGTCGTCGATCTTGTTCAGCTCGATGGCCCAGGCTGCACCTTCAGCGACCTTGTCGAAGTCGAACTGCTTGGTGTCCAGGATTTCCTTCATTTCCACCTTGCCGAAGTTGGTCTCGAGCATCTTGGCGGTGGGCTGCAGGGCCTTCACCACAGCCTTCACGTGTTCCAGGTCGTTCTTTGCAAGGCTATCGACCTTGTTCAGGATGATGGTGTTGCAGAATTCGATCTGCTGGATCAGCAGGTTTGCAATATCGGTTTCTTCCAGGTCCTTGGACAGGAGCTTGTCGCCACCGGCGAATTCGTCGGCCAAGCGGCAAACGTCCACTACGGCAACGATGTTGTCCAGATGGCAGGGGAGAGGTTCACCCTTGGTGCTCTTCAGCTGGGCGCCAGCCATGCAGATGGTCTGTGCGATAGGTACAGGTTCGCAAATGCCGCTGGCTTCGATCAAGATGTAGTCGAACTTGCCTGTTTCGAGAATTTCTGCAATCTGTTCCAGCATGTCCTGCTTCAGGGAGCAGCAAATGCAACCGTTGGAAAGGGGAACCAACTTGCCGGAATCTTCCTTGGTGATGTTTCCGCCCTTTTCGATAAGGGTCTGGTCAATGTTGACTTCGCCAATGTCGTTGACGATAACAGCTACGTGATAGCCTTCCTGGTTGTTAAGAACGTAGTTGAGGAGAGTAGTTTTACCGGCTCCTAAGTAACCGGTGAGCACTGTAATAGGTACTGATTTCTTCATGGTCGCAAAAATAGCAATTATCCTATGGACTCGTTTATCGAAATTTCTATTTTGTGAGGTATGGAATTGAATTTTATCATTTTATTAGTCTCTGTTGGCTTGGTCATGGTTCTTTGCATGCTGGTGGTGAACCCCATTGCTCAAAAGGTTTCCGCCAAGACGAATAACAAGTTTGATGACCTGCTGGTAGAAAAGAAGTTCTTTTCTAGAGCGCTTCAGATGGTTCCTGCTGTGATTTTCAGCATTGGGTCCACTCAGGTCCTGAATGAGGACACCTGGCTTTTGGATATGTGCTCTCGTGCGGTCAATGTGTGGTATGCTCTTGTCGCCTTTGCTGTCGGATGCTCCGTCTTTGATGTAATTGAAACTTTAAACGATAGAAGTCAGAAAAATAAGAACAAGCCTCTTCATGGTATTTTCCAGGCGGTAAAGCTCGCCATTTTCTGCGTCAGCGCTATCGTGATTATATCCCAGGTATCAGGGAAAAGTCCCGTATTCATCTTGTCCGCCTTGGGAGCTGCCGCAACGGTCCTGATGTTGATCTTCAAGGATTCCATCCTAGGCGTTGTTTCTGGTATTCAGATTAATGTTTCCGACCTGCTGCGTAAGGATGACTGGATAGAAATTCCCCGCCACAATGCGGATGGTGCTGTCATCGACATTACGCTTACTTCCGTGAAGGTTCGTAACTGGGACAATACCATTACGGTAATTCCCGCATACGAACTGATTACCAATTCTTTCAAGAACTGGCGCGGTATGGAAGAGTCCGGGGGCCGTCGCATCAAGCGTTCTCTGCTCATAGACCAGCAGACAATTCGCTTTCTTACGCCCGAGGAAATCGAACGCCTTTCCAAGATTGAAATTCTGAAACCCTATATGGATGAAAAGCGCCAGGAACTGACTTCTGAATTTGTAGCCAAGTACGGAGACCAGGCTGTACCCAGCGAACTGGACATGGTGAACAGTCGGCACATGACAAACATCGGTACATTTAGAGCTTACTGCAATGCCTATTTGCGTTCCTTAAGCGGGATCGCCCAGAATATGACCATGATGACCCGTCAGCTGGAGCCGACGCCCCATGGACTTCCTCTTGAAATTTATGCCTTTGCAAATGATACCCGATGGATTGCCTACGAAAACATCCAATCGGACCTGTTTGACCATCTGATTGCGGTGTTGCCGGAATTTGGTTTGAAGCTGTTCCAGTATGCAGGGTATCTGAGTAAGTGACGAAAACACCATCTGCAATTTGTTGCGGATGGTGTTTGTGTTCTTATATTATTTGCGGTGACACTTGTTTTTTCTGCAAGTTCTTCTGGATTTCTCGCACCCGATCAATCGAAACATCGTTGTCTTCTGCGATTTCTTCCAGGGTGAGCTTGCCTCGCTTTAAAGCCTTAATGACCGCCTCGGTCCGAGCCTCGTCTTTACCCTCTGCACGCCCTTGTTCAAGTCCCTTTTCAAGTCCTTGTTCGAGTCCTTTTTCAAGCCCTTGCTCGAGCCCTTTTTCAAGTACCTTTTCAAAGCCTTTTGCAAGACCTTCGCTAATGGCGTCATCAATGTAACAGTCTATGTCATACTGGGTGGTCATGGTAAGAGTCTGCCTTTCAAGGATTTCCTTAGGGGTCCTGCGGATGCGCA
>JAKSIH010000049.1 GCA_024398935.1 Fibrobacter sp.
GCCAGAGCAAGGAATACCGCGATTCCATCATCACTCCTTGGACTCCGGTGTTTGCAAAGTCCAGCGGCCTTCCGCTGCTGTTTGCCCAGGTTGTGGGCGGCTTCGGCAAGGTTTCCGGTCTGGAACGCTTCGGCGCTTCCGCTCCGGCAGGTGTGCTTGAAAAGGAATTCGGCTACACTCCGGAAGCTGTTGTGGCTGCCGCCAAGGAATACCTGGCCGAATACAAGGCAAACATCGAAGATTTCAAGAAGGCTAACGGCTAAAGGAAATTGAAAATTGAGAATGGATGATTGATGATTTGAATAGTCGCGGCTGCGCCGCCTAATCAAAAATTTTCAATCATCAATCTTCAAGCATCAATCAAAAATCATGATCTGTCCGTTTTGTAAGAAAGATAACGACAAGGTGGTCGATAGCCGCGCTATCGGTTCCTACATTAGGCGCCGTCGTGAATGTGTTGAGTGCGGTCGTCGCTTCTCTACTCGTGAGTACGTGGAACTTCAGCCCTTGACCGTTATCAAGCGCAGCGGCGATCATGAAGCGTTCCAGCGGGAAAAGCTTTTGCGCGGGATTATGAACTCCTGCAAGAAGCGTCCCGTTTCTACCTCCGAGATGGAACAGGTGGCGATCAATGTTGAAAATGCACTGACAGTCACCGAAAACTTTGAAGTTTCCTATGAGCAGATTGGAAACCTGGTCATGCAGGAACTGAAGAAGCTTGACCCGGTGGCATACGTCCGCTTCGCTTCCATCTATCGCGAATTCAAGGAAGTGGGCGAGTTTGTGGACCAGATCAAGACCCTGGACAAATAAGATTTGCTGTTAGAAATTGAAGGAAGGAGCCCCAAGGGTCTCCTTCTCTGTTTTAGGAATAAAGTTCTGCGGAAATATGGCCGTCGTAATCCAAATTCCGGATTCTGCGAAGGGCCTGGTCACGCAGTTGTCTGATTCTTTCCCGGGACAGCTTTAGGATGCGGCTTTCTTCACGGACACTTCTGCAGTAATCTTGATCGAGCCCGCATAGATCCTTCAGGACTTTTCGTTCCTTTGGAGGAATTTTGTTTAAAACTTTCTGGAGAAATTTGCTTTTCAGCATATCCCTCGTACCCTGGTCGACGGACTCGGACCGTTCATCCTTGATGAATTCTTCCATGGAATAACTGCTTCCCTGGAAAATAGGCTGGTCAAGGGATGTCGTGTGTTTTTCCATGGCATCTAGAATCTGCATGGAGTCTTCCATTTCCTTTCCCTGGCTACGATCCTTGCGGGCCTTTTTCAGAAGGAACTGCTGATTGAGGGGGAGGCGGATGAGACTGCCTTTTTCGCTGATGGCTCGGGTAATATGGGCTTTTATCCACCAGACGGCGTAGGTAATGAATCTGACGCCTCTGGACATGTCGTAATATTGGATGGCGTGCCAGAGCCCGATGGCGCCTTCATTGATCAATTCTTCCTGGGAAAGGGTGTTGTTGCTGTAGTTTGCCGCCACCTTGATGACAAACTTCATGTTTGAGCGTAGAAGTTTTTCCTTTGCGGATATATTCCCTTTTTGAGCCAGGCTAAAGAGAATATTCTCCTCCTCCCGTGAAAGGGGATGGTCGGACTTGAATTTTTCCTTGATCCACTTGAGGGTGTCTTTTTTCTGGGGCTTTGTCTGTTCTGTCATGTTGTAATCCTCTTTTTTGGTTTCAACCAGTAAATACGGAACTTGTTGAAGTTTTGCCACATTATTTTTATTTTTTATTTCATGGATGACTTCAGGACTCTTTTGCAGATAGCTCACGAAAAACGCAGTTCGCTTTTCGAGTTGACCAATGCGTATCGCGTGGTGAATGGTGCTGCAGATGGTTTCCCGGGAATGACCCTGGACCGATTCGGAAGTCGTTTCCAGATCCAGTTTTTTGGACCGGAATTACTACGTCAGAAAAGGATAATTGCTGCCGCAGTAGGCGAAATATTTAATCCGGATTGCCTTGTGGTGAAGGAGCGTCTATCCAGTTCAGGAAGATCTCTGGAAAACCCTCCCATGGAAGTCCTGATTGGATCTGAATCCGATTCTGTGGGAACTGTATTTGAGGGCCCCGCCCAATTCCATGTGGATCTTCTGGATACGGTAAATCCCGGGCTGTTCCTGGATATGCGTTCCATTCGTCTTGAAGTGGGTTCCCGCTGCAAGGACCGTCGTTTTTTAAACCTTTTCAGCTATACCTGCTCCTTCTCTGTCCATGCCCGCCTAGGGGGTGCCTTGCAGGCGACCAACGCAGATATAAGCGGAAAGATTCTGGACAAGGGACGCATGAATTTTGCCTTGAACGGTCTGGACTTGCGCCCGGGGGAATTCTTCAAGGGGAACGCCGTGGAGTATGTTCACTGGGCTCAGAAAAAAGGGCTGAAGTTCGATGGCATCGTCCTGGACCCGCCAAGTTTTGCCCGCTTCAAGGGGACCAATTTCAATGTTCGTGAGCACCTGATGCCACTAGTTGCAGACTGCGCGTCCCTTCTGAATTCTGGCGGATTCTTCATGGTCAGTTCCAATTACAGTGAATTTAATTTATCTGTATTCGCACGCAATGTTCGCGATGCAGTTGCCACCGTTCATCCCAATGCAAAAACATCCTGGAAGAAATCCCAGGATATTGATTTTGTCGCCAGTGGAAACACGAAGGATTCCTGTCTTGTGGCAACTCTTGTGGAAGTCTAGACTACGAGTCTTCGCTGCCGTCCATCTCGATTTTCAGTTCCTTTAGCTTGCGCCATAGGGTTGCGCGGCTAATGCCCAGTTTCTTGCAGACTTCGGTCTTGTTGTTCTTGCAAATACTGAGGGCGTGAAGGATATGTCTGCGCTCCATCTCCTCGAGGGAAAGGATGTCCTCATCAAACGGTTCTGCCGCCGGACTTGGGGTAGATGTCGGGCTTCCGCCGAAGCCGATACTGCGGGGGCCTCCTGCGGTAATGCCTGCGTCCATGGGCAGGATTTCGGAGGCGACTGGACTTTCCGTTTCCCCCTTTCCCTGGGGCTGGTGGGCGATGGCCATGGTCTTTTCCTTGGCACATTCCTGCACGTTTTCGGGAAGGTCTTCTAGACGGATAATGCCACCTTCGGAAAGGACGATGGCGTGCTCGATAATGTTTTCCAGCTCGCGGATGTTGCCCGGGTAGGGGTACTTGGTGAGGGCGTAAAGCGCTGCCGGTTCCAGGTCCATAATGTCCTTGCCCTGTGATTCCTTGTTCTTCAGGATGAAGTACTTGATCAGGTTGGGAAGCGCGGGCTTTCGCTCGCGGAGAGGCGGCAGCTGCAAGTGGAAGGTATTCAGACGGTAGTACAGGTCCTCGCGGAAATTGCCATTGAGCATCCGTTCCTGAAGGTTTCGGTTTGTTGCGGCAATAATGCGGACATCCAGGAATCGTGCTTCCGTTTCGCCCACCCTGCGGATTTCGTGACTCTGCAGGAAACGCAGGAGTTTCACCTGGGTTGCGGGGGAGAGTTCGCCCACTTCATCCAGGAAGAGCGTTCCGCCATTGGCTGATTCGAAAAGCCCCTTCTTGTCGCCCGTGGAACCGGTGTAGGCCCCCTTCTTGCTTCCGAACAGTTCGCTTTCCACCAGGTTCTCGGGAATGGCCCCGCAGTTTACCGCGACGAAGGGTTCGCCCGACCGCTTGCTGTAGCGATGCACCACGTTTGCAAGGAATTCCTTGCCGGAACCGGATTCACCAGTAATGAGGACCGTGCTGTTGGTGGGGGCGATCTTGTAGACCGTCTTTAAGATCTTGCGCATCTCGGGAGTGTTCCCCAGAAGGCTGTCCAGCACCTGGGATTCCATCAGCTGGTTGTTGGACTTGTTACTTAGCTGTGCCTGTAATTTTTGGGCTGTGTTCTCCAGCAGGGAAATGGAGACGGGCTTTTTCAGGAAACTGTTTGCACCACGGGTAATGGCGCTGGCTGCTCCCTGCCAATTCCTGTCGTCGCAAAGAACAAAAATTTCGATGCCTGGATGGCGCTCCCTCAGGAAGCTTACCATGTCCATACTATCCTGCATCAGAAAAGGAACCTCGATGAAGGCGAGGTCTATGTTCGTTTTCTTAATGAGAGAGAGCAGATCTTTTTCTTCCCGACAGCACAACAGCTCCGTGTCCGAAATGGTCCAGGAGCGTTGGATGTCGCTGAGGAACTTTTGATCTTGATCAGCGATCAGAATGTTCATTGTCTACCGGCTTGGCTTTAATCCAGTCGATTAGGAGTGCTTCTTGATGATTTCCTCGACCTTGGCACGAAGTCCCTGGAGGTCGACGGGCTTGTTGAATACGGCTGCCACGTCAAAGTGTTCCGCTGTAACCAGGTAGTCGTCTGCCGCGGTACGTCCGCCACCGCTTACGGCGATGGTGCGGTCGATCATGTTCATGCGGCGCAGGTCCAGAATGACTTCAAAACCGTCTCCATCGGGCATGATGATGTCGGTGATGACAACATCGTAGTTCTTGTTCTGGTACATGGAGCGTGCCGCCTTACCGCTGTTGGCGGTTTCGACTTCGTAGCCCTTGATTTCAAGAGCGGATTTCAGCATCAGATTGAACTGTTCGTCATCATCAATAATCAGGATCGTGGACATTAGTCCTCCTTTTTGTCGTTTTCCTTTGGCCAATACAACTCAAATGTAGTCCCTTTTCCCAAGGTTGTCTCCACCGTAAAGTAGGCATTGCCCTCTTTTAGGAGCCTTAACGCAGAAGAAAGGCCTAAACCGAGGCCTTCGCCGGGTGCCTTTGTGGTAAAGAAGGGTGCAAAGATACGTTCCAGGGTGCTGGAATCCATGCCGGTACCTGTATCGGCCACGGAAATCTTGGCATATTCTCCCGGCGGAATGGGGGGCACGTAGGGAATAATGAGCTGTTCGGTAAGGGTTGTGGATTCTAGCCTGAAGGTCAGGCTGCCGCCCTTTTCCTTCATTGCAAAGATTGCATTGTTTGCCAGGTTGCTGATGATTCGGTCCAGGGAGGCGACAATGCCGCTAATCTTTATGCTGCGGTCCAGTTCCTCGCTATTGACCTGTATGGAGGGGGGAAGGGTAAGGGAAATCTTCTTGACCACATCCTCGATAATCATGTAGGGGGCGAAGGTAATTGCAGGAGTTGCAGAGTTTGCCTTGCCGCGAATGGTGTTCAGCAGTTCGTTGAGGGAGGTCTTTCCGCGTTCTGCGGCCTTCAGGGCCTCGGAAATGAACATGTATGCCTGATGATCCTTCGGAAGCATTTCCTGCGCCAGCTGGCAGAAACCGATTTGGGATCCCAGGATGTTGTTGTAGTCGTGGGCGAAGGCGCCGCACATGGTTCCCAGTTCTTCCAGTCGGCTGTGGATGAATTTCTGCTCCCGCAGCATGTTTCGTTCCCGTTCCAGCCTTCTCTGCTTGGTCATGTCCACCATGATGCAGATGGTCTTGTAGGGAGCCTTCCCCTGGATGATGGGAATGTACATGTTGTCGAAGGTCTGGACGGGTTCGCCTTCCTTTGTTAGTTTATTCGCCTCGTCCAGGGAAATTTCCTCGCCATCCTTGTTTTCATAGGAGGTGTAGGCGCCCGCCTCGCCTTTGGTACGGGCGTTGACTTCGTAGGTTGTAACTTTATCAGGGGGATCGATAATGCCGTCAAGGACACCGCGCCTGTTTAAGTCCAGCTTGTTCTGTTTTTGATAAACGCCTTTCTCGCTCTTATACCAAACTCTAAAAGGCAATGCATTGATCAGGGTGTTTAGGATATTTTCCTTTTCTGCCTTGATACTGGCTTCCTTGTTCAGACGGTCCTGGTAGCGGACCAGGTCATGGGTGTATTCCACATACTGGTCGTTTAGGGTTTTCAGGTTTTGCTGGAGAAGAATGGTCTTGGAAATGTCCGCAAAATAGGCGATGTTTATAACACTGGTGAGGGATTGGCGACTCTTAAAAAAATGGATCTTCAGGCTGTGGTGCTCCCCATTGATATTCAGCTTGATGTTGTTGTAGATGACTTCCCTGAAAAAGTCCAGGTTTGGCGGGAAGATGCTACGGATGGATTTTCCGCGGATATCATCGGCCTTCATTCCAAGGAGCTTGCAGGCGCCACCGTTGACAAAATCGATTTTTCCGAAGTCATTGTAGTAGATGATTCCCTCTTCCATTTTGCTGATGAGCTTCTGCAAAAACCAGTGGGCCCCTTTATTCTGGGCGGTGGCGGATGTGTAGTATTGCGCGCAGACAATGGTAAGTATTGCTAGGCTAAGCTGGTGACAGAGGAGGAAGTGGTTAGACCAGAACCTCTCTTCCGTGAACAGGGGGAGGATGAAGTCAAAAAGAGCCACCATGATGACGACCAGGGCGAACGATTCTGCCACTAGGGGCTTTACATTGCTGAATCCGCTAATCGATGTGTTCAGGGCGTTCTTGATGAGCTGATAGCAGGATGAAATCAGAAATGGAAAAGTGAAAATCAGGAATACGATCGTATAGCAGATGAAGATTGGCCGCTTTGAGAGAAATTCAAAATTATCCAGTCTAAGACCTTGGATAAAGTCTGGCATGAAGATGAACAGCGCTGTCAGGGCAAGGACTGCAAGACATCCCAGTAAGCGAATGGGAAAAAGAATTTTGTTTAACTGCTTAAAGGAAATCAGCTCTCCGGCGCCGTAGACCACCACGCCCATCTGGACCCAGGCCAGGGCCTGGATTCCGAATAGGGCTTGTCTCATCTGGTAACTGAGGGACCCCTGTAGGATATCTCCGCTAAAGAGGACCATGCCGATAAGGGCGCACAGGTTCCATACGATATTCACCGCGGTCAGGGTCCTGACGATTGCCGGCACCTGGCGAATGTTCATCTTCCTCTTTAGGACATAGGGGAAAATCGATGACAGCAGAAATACTGTTATCGTTATGATGAACAGGTAGGGAGAATCCGAATAGAGGCGCTCGCTCATTTTTACTTCATTCTCTTGATGCCGAAGGTTTCGGTCTTGTCATAGGAGTTCGTGTGAGTGAAGCTAGAAATAGTTTCGAAATCCTTTTCCTTGTTGGGAGAGAACTTGCATTCGAATTGAGCCTTATAGATGTAGGCGCCGGTACCGACGGCGGTTCCGTCCTCGGTCTGGATGCCGGTCAAGGGCATATTCGCCAGTTCGGCATAGAATATTACCTTGCCTGCGGAAGAGAAGTACTGGTTGGGCAGCACCTTGAAGGCGCCGGCGAACCTGTTCACATAACTTCCCAGGTTGGAGTAGATGGGAATGTTGTACTTGACTCGCAGGGTATCCCAGGCGGGGGCTTCCGTGGAAGCGGCGCCTCGGGGGATGTTCATCTCTATCTTCCATACGGCTCCGCTTAAGGCTGTGGAATCGAGACCTGTAGGTGTTGCGACTCCGCGAACAATCAGGTCCAGCTTCTTTGTATTCGGATTCAGCACGTAGAAACGGGCGTTCTGCTTGGTGTTGGAAAGCGTTGCAGAAACATTTGTCCCGCTGGAAGTGGAGACCTGATTGACCAGGTGCACGTTGAACTTGATTTTGGGCTTTCCCTTGCCGGCAATGGGTACCCAGGGGCTGTTTTCTACAGGCATATTTCCACGCTGGTCCATGAAGGCGCTGCGTTCCTTGGGCTGCAGGCGAACAAAGTCCCCGTCATTTACGGCCAACTCGCTCTGGCTGTCGTAACCCGCGAGCATGGTGTAGTTTCCTGCCGAAAGGTCCCAGGTCAGAAGGTCAACCTTGTAGATTGCCGTGTCCCTTGTATCCTGCTTCTGGCGGTAGAGAACCAGGGATGTATCCCGGATGGCTACGGATTCGCTCAGGCCGATGGTTACGAACTGGATATCTCCGGAAGAAGAATTGTTCAGGAAGGCGGAGGCGATGACAGGCCCCACCTTGTCTTCTGCAAGGACGGAGGCCGTTTCGTAGGAGGCTCCCGTACCCAGGTGTTCCGTGACCTGGCCTGCGCCCTCTATAGCCATGCCTCTAGAGGAACCTGTGAAGGTGCCGCTGGTAATGCCATAACTGAAGGGGTTCTTTGCGTTGATTGAAGCTGATATGCGGTCCGCTGCTATGACTGCGTCCGTTCCAGCAACCCACAGGGTTTCCGGATTTACGCGTCCGAAAATTATGGAGAACTGGTCCGGTACATGCCTGTCGTCCATTGCCCTCTCGAATTCAATGTCGATATGTTCTGCAATGCCATCCTCGTCCAGGTCGGAAATGGCGGCATAGCTCATGGGAATAGGCAAGAGCTTTAGCAGAACGGGAAGCTTGGGCTGACCGCATTCCGTAGCGACCCCGTTGCCGTTCTTGTCCTTGATGGCGCTGTTGCTCATCAGCTGGGCGAACATGCCTTCGGTAACCAGGGAACTTCCGTCCGGGGCGAACCCGATTTCAAATTCCCAGACATTCAGGGAGTCGTTGTACAGCTTGGTAAACAGGACTTCGGGAACGGTTGTTGCCGTTATCTGGTCCTTTGCAAAAAGTAGCGTAGGCCAGTCGGTTCCCGGTGCAGAAATGGGTTCGCTGAACTGCATGTAGACTCGGTCGGACTTCGCGGAATCCTGGCGTTCCAGCACGGAGACGGAAAGCAGGGTGGGGGCGATTCCGTCGCTGTAGAAATCTTCATGGCTCTTGACGGCTCCGTCAACAGTGCTGAGCAGGGTCACGGTTCCCGATGGATTGGTATTGACGGTTGCGTTCTTTAGGTCAAGGGCGATTACCAGGTTCTTACCTTCATGGCTGAGCACATGAGTCGTTGTTATGGTGTCCGTACCGTAGGAGTATTTTACAGAATGGAACTTCTGGTTAGGCTGGTATATATCTGTAGTGGTGATTTGCAGGGCGTCAGGAATGTTGTCGCAGTCCGTGTCCACCATCTTTGCAATGTCAATAATGGGCCAGGGCGGAAGTTCCTCGATGATGAGTTCCGCTTCGGCGATCTGGTACTGCCGTGTAGATGTATTGGGCGCCTTTGCAAATAATGTAGTCGTAGCGACGGTCTTGGATGTTACATAGAACACGGCCTGCCCATTGACCAGGTTAATACTTGTAATGGGAATGGTCGCTGTGGGAGTGGCATAGAAGTAGGCCAGGTCATTTCCGGTTCCAAGGCTTACAGTAACATTTACTGTGTCCATGGGATTGGCGAGGCTATCGTAAAGCTGTACATGAACTTCAGCCATCTTCCCTTCGTAAACCTTGTAGGAGGACTTGTCGAAAACCAAGTATCTCTTTTCTACAGGAGTGGTAATGGAGTCGATTTCCACTAGGGTCCTGACCACGTCGCAGGCGCAGTCATACTTGTTTTCCGATTTCTGGTTTGCGGCGTGATTATGCCAGCCGACCCATTCCATGTAGTTGTTGCCATAGGCGAGGACAGAGTCCTTGGCAAAGTAGACGAAGTCCTTGCGGGTTTCCGGATCGTGAATGAAATTCTGTGTCACGCCGTTCATCTGGACATCGTCAATGAATCCGATAGGAGTTACAGAAACGCTGCCTTCGTAGCGGGTCTTGTAGTCCACCTTTTCGATAGAATAATGGGGCGATACGAAAGGAGAGGTAAAGTTCATGGTAACGGTACGGTTGACCTGGGGGCCGTTTTCCGGCGTGTAGTCCGGGCCGTAGCCGTAGATATGCTTACCATGGTAATAAACGGTAATGTAGGGGTCCTTCGTAAATGCGACTTCACGGACTCCGTTAACGTCTTCTACGAATGTTGTTTCCGATCCCTTATAGGCGGGGCCCTTTGTCAAATCGATTCCCTTGAATTGTGCAGGATCGTCGGTTCTTTCGTGGGGGCGCAGTGACCAGGAACCTTCAAAGTCCTTGTAAGTGCCTGCAGAGAAGAGAACCTGGATGATCATCTGGCCGGATACGGTCAGGGAATCCTCGATATGGATGGGCAGATAGTATTCGCTACCGTCAAGGACCGGAGTTCCATAGGAAATTGACTTTAGGGAAGTCATCTGTCCGTTGCCCTTGAAATTCTGGGTAATGCCCCAGGGCATGACCTGGATGTTGGAATTCTTGCCCAGATAGAGTCGGATGTCAAAGTCGGTAAAGGGGACGGTGTCGTTGTTCGAAAGGGAAAGTATAAAGGCGTGACATTCCTGCCAAGTGGAACACTTTGCGTCGCTACCATAGGAACTGGGCTTTACCGCAATTTCCAGGTCCGCATAGGTGGCGTAAGATTCCGTGGTAAAGCTGTAACCTGCGCCGTTATTGTCGTCGGTCGTTGCGCCGGAGGATACGTTAAAGTAGTAGGTGGTGCCTGCATCCAGACCGGTAAGCTTTACTTCATGGAAAAGAACCGCACCATCGGTAGAGGGGGTCGTATTCGTGTAGGACTTCGGAGCCTTTCCGAAATTCACCATGCCGTTGGACCGTTCTGAAGTCCACCAGTAAATCTTGGCACTGCGGTGGTCTACCTGGCAGATGGTCAGCCCGCTGATATCCGGTGCGGAATTGGTCATGACAAACTGGTACCATTGACCATGATTGTCGTCGGTAGTCATGTTGCGCTTGGTATCCATGCCTTCCAGGAAGAAGTAGTAGGTGGTTCCCAGCGTCAGGCCTTCAAGGGTGATTTGTCCGCCCTTGGTTGCCTTGGTCTGCTTGACGGATTTTGCGCCAGTGGGGTCGGGGGTGGTATTGTAGAACACCGTAACAAGGGCTACTTCGTTCGCATCCCAGCTGATTATGGCTTCGTTATCGGAAATGGGGGTCCCTGCAATGTTGCTGAAGAGGGGGCCTTCGTTGTCCTCGGGGAGGGGCTGGGCCAGGCTCTGGGCAGGGAACAGGAACTGTGCGGTAAAGTCAATGCAGGTTTCCGTAGAAGTATACTTGTTCCAGTCCTCGATCAAGGTCTTGTTGGGCTCGCGTGCGCCCATCAGTGCGCCAATGGGGCAGCGGTATTCGTAGGGCATGCCGCCTGCGTTATAGCCATCGGGGTTCGATGCGCGGTTATGGGGGTGTTGAGGGTTCTTGTCTCCTGCACCCATGAGGAAGGAAATGTCCCAGGGGTTGGCGCCCAGGATAAAGTACATGTTGTCCAGGGCCACCTTCAGGTAGCGTTCGTCACCGGTCAGCTCGTACATCAGGAAGATGGAAACCGCGGTTCCCATGTTGTAACGCATGACGCCCCAGTCAAAGCTGGTCCATACCAGGTTGTAGGGGGTAATGACATGGAGCTTGCTGGAACCTTCGTGGGGTTCGCCCTGGGTGGCGGGATTTTCAAGAACCAGGGAGTCGCCGTCGTTGGTGGCGTTGTCGATCAGCTTGCGGAAAGTCGCCATGGTTCTCATGGAAAGCGTATCACGCTCGGCAGGGGAGAGACCGTAGGCTTCTGCGGTGGACTCGTTCGCAAGAATCATTTTCTGGAAGGCGAAAAGTACATAGGCGTGAACATTCTGATAGTCCGAAGCCCAGCCACCTGGGGTAAAGCCGCTCTGGTTTCCAAGGAATCCTCCCTTGAAGTAGTCCAGATTGTACATGTAGTTGGTGGCGTTGTTGTAGAGAGCCGTGTTCTTGTAGAGATCGTACTGGTAGGTCGTATCCTTGGTGGCGTACCAGAGGGCAAGAGCCGCAGCGGCGCAGTCGTCGTTCATGGGGCCCATACCAGTGTAAAATTGATTGTAGTAGTTGCCTGTCGTATTCCTCTTTTCCTTGAATGCGGGCATCATGACATTCTTGTATATGTCCTTAGCGGCTTCGATAAGGGAATCGGAATAGGCGGGGTCGTAGACCTGGTAACCCACGGCAACGTTGGCAAGTGCAGCTGCAAAAATACCTGCAACACCAGTTCCGATACCCGTGGTAACGTCACGGTCCGGTCCGCCTTGCGCAGGGGACTGGGCGTCCTGGCGTTCGGGCTTGTCCCAGTAGGCATGGTCACCGTCGGCAACGCCTACGGAGTGGTACATCTCTCCCTGCTCGATAAGGCCGTCAGCCTTGGAGGCCTTGTAAAGTTTCAGGATGTAGTCGGTACCTACCTTCGCTTCGTGGAGAATGTCTGGAATACCGTCGGTAAAGACGGTGTCGGCATAGGATTCTCCGTAGCGGTCTTCAGCCTTGTCCTGGTAGGTCAAGTAGACCATGGAAAGCACATAGGCCGTATAGCCCAGGGTTTCGGAGACCTTGAAGTGGTCACCGCAGTCATGCCAACCGCCGGTCAGGTCGTGGCCAACGGCGGAGCCATCCTTCAGGTGGCAGGCTCCGTGGAAGTTCGACTTGGTGTTACCGCAGCGCTGGACTCCGAAAAATTTCAGGGAACTTTCGAGAATGGAGTTGAATATAGAGGGGTGAATATGGAAGGTGGCGGAAGTATCCTTTCCCACGACGACGAAGTATTCCCCGGGAGTAGACGGGTTCAATCCCGTAAAGTCAGCCCTAAAAAGTGTTTCGGTTTCTTTGGGGGAATCATCGACTTTACCAAATTCATAAACCTGGGTGATAGAACTGAATGCGCCGTTCACGTAGATGCTGGGCTTGGTAATGGGAACAGGCTGGTATCCAAGAATCTGGCTACTGTCTGCGTTATAAATGGGCGTTCTGCGGTTGATTTCGCTTAGAGTCCCGCTCCAGGCTTCCGCACCGGTGTTTGCGTCGATGACGGAAAAATTCTTGACTTTCGGGTCGGCCACATAGGCGTACTTGTAGTCCTGGGGTCTAAAGCCGCTCTGGTTCAATCGGATAGGGCGCCTCTGGTATACATTGATAGAATCCAGATAGCGTCGCTCGTGGGTTTTATCCGTGCGGTCCAGGTTCGGTAAGCCCATATCTGCACTGGCGATACCTGCCAGGGCGCCTAAAATGATAAATGTTTTTGAAAAGAACTTCATAGTGTCTATACCCAAAATCATCTAGTTCTCCAAACCCTTTTAACACAAAGGAATGTGACGCCTTTTTAACGTCACATTCCCACATCCCATGATGTTACAAGGACCTACTTCTTCTTTCTCTTGAAACCGAAGGTCTTTGTCTTTGTGTCCGTTTCCTTGGCGTTTCGTCCCTCTTCGCAGCTAAGGCCGTCGTCGCGGAACTTCCCATCCACAGTTTCGGTGCAGTAGGAGGTTGCCTTGAAGTCGAACTTGGCGATGTAAGGTCCGGTAGCGATCTTCTTGCCGTCCACGGAAACAGGAGCGTCGCCATCCTTCGCCAGCCATTCAAGGTTCAGCACGATTTCGCCATTCTCGTTAATGTAGTTGCGGAGAACATTGAAACTGGATGCGTTAATCTTGATTTTCTGGTTGTTGATGAACTGGCCGATGTTGTCGTAGACATCCATGGCGATAGTCATTTCGTAGTCATAGAAGAATTCCTTGGTAGTTCCAGACAATGCCGCAGAAGGAATGACCACCCTGATCTGGAACACAGGACCTCTTGCGCCGTAGGTAGAGTCTGTGGTCGTCTGGCCGCCCACCTTCCAGCTACCGTGATTGTTTTCCAGGAAGGTCAAGGTCCCGTCGCTGTTGGTAACCGTCAGGATAAAGGGATAATCCTTCATGGTGAAAGGCAACTGGTAGTAAGGCGGAACGGTACTTTCTGCATTGACACCCTGACCCATGGATACAATGAAACGGGTCTTTTCAGAAGAGGTTCCGTTGACCGTTACCCAGGGGTTCTGATCCGTTGCGTAGTTCCCGGTCTTGTCGCTGAATCTGGGGGCCGGATTCTGGTTTTCGTAAACCAGGCGAATCTGGTCGCCAATGCGGATTCCGTCTTCAGCGTCGTCTGCGTAGGAGAAGGTGTACTTGATCTCGGATTCCATGGCGGTAAGGGGGTGCAGGAACTGGTCCGCAGGAATAGAACCGGTACGCTTACGCTCGATGTAGCTGGCGGTTTCGTCCTTGCTCATGTTCAGAGGTTCGGACATCTTGACTGCCAGATAGGCGATATCGTTTCGAGTTTCCTTTGTGGCGCTCATGATGATGGGCGGGCACTTGTCGACAACGGTATAGAACTTGTCGAAGAAGCCACCTTCGGGACCCAGGCGCGGGGTGACATGGCCGTATCCGTCGAAGGGACCGCTGGTTGCGCCCTTGGGGAAGCCACCCGTTGCAGGAATCTTGATGGTCACGATGGAAATGGTATCCGTAACAGTCTGTGTACCGATGACAGTTCCATAGGTCAGGCTGGTGGAATCCTTGTCGATCACGTCTTCCTCGCGGGTCACTTCCTCCACGGAATGGGTCCAGGTGGTGGGCAGGAAGCTGAGCTTGGTTACGTTATGTCCCCATTCCACGACGAAGCTATCCAGCATGTCCTTGTCACGAAGTTTCTTTTCGAACTTCATGTAGAGTTCGTCGGCAAAGCCGTCGCCCTCGTGGTCACGCATTTCTGCCAGGGTAATGGCAACAGGTCTCGGGGTTTCTACAATCTTTACACTTGCGCATGCTGCAACGGGATCCAGTACGTTAAATGCCTTGTCCGTTGCAAAGTTGTTCTTGACATAAACGGTGGTGCCTTCCTTGAGGATCATTCCGTCGGTGTTGCCGGTTACTGCAAAGAGCCAGCTCTTGCCGTCGTTGCTGGAAGTGCCCTTGCCCACAACGCTAATGGCAGCGCCAGTTACACCCGGAAGTTCCAGGGGCCATGTGGTGTTGGAATTCAGGAACACGGGTTCGGTAAAGGCGATCATCAAAGTGTCTTCCGGATACTGACGGTCCGGATTTTCAAGGATGGTCACGCTTAACAGCTGGGGTGCAATACCGTCAGTAACCGCAATGCGCTCCTTGTTCACTGCGCCGTCAGCCTTCAGGAAAATTTCCGCGATGCCGCCAGGTGCTGCATTTTCCGGAATATGAAGTTCCGCAGGCAGGGGTACGATTACTTCGGTAAGATTCAGGGCGGCCTTTGCATCCACCTGGAGCACGACGGTATCAGCCATGCCAGATACGAACACGCGGATGCTGTCAAAGCTGTAGGCCTCGTCCAGGGCGTTGCTGAACTGCACCAGGAGCTGGTCGGCAACGTTATCGCAGTTGGTGTCCTGTGCCAGGACCTTAAGGGGTGTGGGATAGGTGGATTCTGCGTAGAAACTCTGACGGGACATATCTTCTTCATCGTCCGGATCCAGGTAAATCACCTGGATGGTATCGCCTGCGAAGAAGGATATCTCAGAACCAGTTCTCTGGCTCTTGTCTACAGACCTAGCGGTAATGGAGTTTGCACTCTTGAAGGAACCCGGGTTGGTCGCATCTTCCACCATCTTCACCTTCAAGGTGTCGCTCTTCTTGTTGTTGATGACCAGAACGTTGACAGGACCGCTGTAGTTTGCCTTGTCCTTATCGGTCAGGTAGATGAAGAACTTGGTGTTGTTGGGATCAGCGGGGCTTGCAACCGCGTTGCCTGCTTCATCCTTGATCGTCAGGGCAGAGGCGGTCAGATTACCGCGGGTGAACTGCACGAAGTAGTTTCTGTTCAGGAAGGCGCATCCACCGTTTTCGGTGCAGGCTTCACATTCGGGGTTGGGACCTGCAAAGATGGTGATGTCCACCTTGTTACTTCCGATGCCCATCTTCACGGGAATGTTCAAGGTCCAGAGACCTGTGGAGTCGATGGCGCCGTTTCCTTTGGTAACGTTGTAGTGGGCGATGATCACCTTGTTCTCGTCATACATCAGGATTTCGTCACCCAGGCGTTCCGTCACGGTCTTCAGCTGAACACCGTTTGCCCAGATCTTCGTGATGTAGCCCTGTTCCGTAATGGAGGCGTGACCCTTCACATAGACCGTGCTGCTGGTCTGGTCCATTTCAACGTAGCTTCCGTCGGAAACATTGAAGGGTGCGTCAAATTCAGCGCTGATCTCGTAATGGGCTCGCTTGGTGGTCATTTCCTGATAGGAGGGACTGTAACCCCAGATGAACTCGTCCTTACGATAAACTGCGATGAACTGGTTAATGGGAACTTCGTTGTCGGTATCGCCGTAGTCCTTGTCCTCGACGGGCATGCCATCGTAGTCTGCACCATCTACCAGGAATTCATGAGGAGCCCAGGACCAGTCACCGGAAGTCTTGCTGAAGCGCTTCTTACCCGGCTGGCGGAGGGTTTCGCAAGTCTTGTATCCGTCGTTGGAAATACCGGAGGAGAAACCGAAGTCAATGCGAAGACGGGACTGGGACTTGATGGTGGATGACCCGAGAGGAGCGGGGAAGTAATAGGAGTAGGTTCCGGTCTTCGGATTGTAGGTGTCGTCCAGACGGACCGGCAATGCTGCACGGAGCAGGTCGCGGAGTTCGCGGTCATTTTCGCAGGGCTTGTTGAAGCCCGCTTCGTCGTATGCCTGGCAGATATCGGAGTCGATCAGGGTGGCGCACTTTTCCACCTGGTCCGGAGTTGCCGTAAAGTAGAGTCGGAGCGTCAGGCTATCGAAGGGCCTTGCCTCGTTGTTATAGACGTTTGCATCCAGGAAGTCCATTCCGTCGAATTCATACTGGTAGGTTCTGACGCTGAAGTCGTACCAGCCCACGGGGGTTGTGAACTTCAGAAGGTTGCCGTTGTCGTCGGTGTTCTGGACGACTCCGTTGCTTTCGACCATATAATAGTAAGTGGTCTTTTCCTTGAGTCCGCCAATCTTTACATAGTGGAACTTGGTGGGAAGGCCGGATACGTCTGCGTTACGGCTACCGGTATTGAAGGCAAATTCGCTGGCGGTTGCGTGTGCGACCGTATCCCAGTAGACCTTGGATTCGTATTCGCCGTTGGGAGTGTACCACATGATTTCTGCGGTATCTGCAGTAAGGTTACAGACGGTTACGTTATTGATGTCTGCAGCTTCCACGGTGTTCAGAGTAGTAAAGCTATAGGGAGTGCGGGTGCTGTCCACCATGAACTTCTGGGTCATGTTGTCCGGAACGTATGCGTTCTGACCTACGGCATAGAAGTAGTAGGTGGTTCCCTTGTCCAGACCGCGAAGGATGATTTCGTGCTGCATGCCGGTTTCACCGTCGGTTGCCGCTTCGAGATACTGGCCTTCTGCAGTGCCATACTTGATGGTTGCCATGCCGCGGGTAGTGAGCTTTACCATGACGATGGCGGAGTCCATGCTCACGTGTCGGATTTCAACATTTACATTGGGAGCTACAGTGCGGTCGAACTTCGCTGCAGCCAGGGCGCCGGAGCTAACCAAGGTTGCTGCTGCGTCAATACAGGTTTCAGACTTGTGGTAGTCTTCCCAGCTCTTGTTGTCGGGCACCATGGAATTCATGAGACCCGGAGCGATGCCGCCATAAAGGGCGCCTACAGGAGGATTGTACTTGTAATTTGCACCGGGCTGGTTCTTGCCTTCTGGGTTTGCGGCACGATGGTGGGGGTGGTTATCGTTCTTGTCGCCGATGCCCAGAATGTAGGATACATCCCAGGGGTTCACACCCAGCAGGTAGTTCAGCTGGTTAATGGCCAACTGGTGCATTTCGTCGCTCTTCCAGTCCGGAGAGCCTACCTGGGGAAGAATATATCCCTTATCGGCAATGTCCTTTGTTACGTCAGCATAGGCAAGGACTTCAAAG
>JAKSIH010000005.1 GCA_024398935.1 Fibrobacter sp.
GAAGTTCGGCGCTCACCTCCCGAAGGAACTCTCTGACATCATCGACATGATTCAGGATCGTCTGAATAAGGCTTAATTGTCTTAGGTGTCATCCTGAGCCGTAAGGCGAAGGATCTAGCCAAATAAAACGGTTCGCTGCTTGACGGCTGCGGACCGTTTTTGTTTTTCGGTATTACATTATTTTTGGGCTCCAAATAAACACTTTTCGGCACGTTGGAGTCCATATTTTCGGATTACAGCCAAATCCTTGACGAGGAAAATTGAAATTTTTAAATTTGGCGCCGAAAACAACGCGTTTCCTTGTTGGAGTAAGTCCAGTTGTCCGTAATCCGCAATAGCGGGGAAGGCTAGAACGCGCATTCGAGTGAAGCGCGCGGCTGGACCGGGCGCTTGTTGTTTTTTAAGGTGTATACATCGTGAGTTCCAAAGCAAAATTCACGTTCTTGATGTTCCTTCTGGGAATGCTTTCTGCCTTCGGGCCCTTCGTTACAGACCTCTACCTGCCGGCTCTGCCTAACTTGGCGGATTACTTCAAGGCTACACCCTCGGCATCCCAGCTGAGTTTAACCATGAGCATGCTAGGCTTGAGTATTGGCCAGCTGTTCATTGGACCGCTGAGTGACAAGTATGGTCGTAAGCGCCTGCTGGTGATTTGCCTCATCCTGTTTGTGGCGGGTACCTGCGCCTGTATTTATGCTCCGGACATTGCCTTGTTTAACGCGTTCCGTCTTGTTCAGGGGTTGGCTGCTTCTGGTGGAATTGTGATTGCCCGTTCTGTTTCCGCAGACTCTTACCGCGGCCCCGTGCTTACCAAGTTCCTGGCCATGGTCAGCGCCGTGAATGGGGTTGCCCCCATTGTGGCTCCTGTGCTGGGTGGCTTCCTGCTGAATTTCATGAGCTGGAAGGGAACTTTCGCAGTCTTGCTCCTCTATGGCTTCGTCCTGCTGTTCATGGCTGGCAAGTTTCAGGAATCTCTGCCGGTCCACCGTCGTAGCCAGAAGTCCATTCTGGCAAACTTTAGCTTGTATGTGAAGGTGTTCCGCAATGGGGAATTTGTTCGGTTCTTTGCTGTTTGTACCGCTTCCATGATTGTGCTGTTCGGCTACATTGCCGCATCGCCCTTTATTTTTCAGGCTCTTTATGGCCTGAGCCCCATCGGTTTTAGTCTTTGCTTTGCGATGATTGCCTTCTGTACTGCCGTAGGCTGTGCAACTTCAGGTAAAATCGGAAACGACCGCAAGGCCATTAAAATCGCTGGTTTTGGCATTTTTGTGGCATCCCTTGCCGTGGCCGCCTGTTTGCTGACCCACGCACCGCTGCCCCTGCTCCAGGTGTCCTTTATGGCAACCACATTCATGTTCGGTCTGATGCAGCCGCCGGCCAGCGCATTGGCCCTAAATGCGGAACGCAAGAATGCGGGAACCGCTTCCGCCGCCATGGGTGCTGCAGGTTTTCTGATGGGTGGTGTTGCAAGTCCTATTGTGGGCATGGGGGATATTGCGGTCAGCGCCTCCATCATGCTGGTCACGGGCGGTTTTTTGACCATGCTTTTCATGATCATCGCCAAGTCAAAGATGCCCAAGAAAGGCTAGACCCTAATTTTTTCATATTTTTTTCACAATATGTACCACTTTTGAAAATTTAAGGTATATTCCAATTTGGAATAGTTTTGCAAATTTTTTCAGGGCAGTTTTTCCCTAGAAAAAATGGTTTAGATAGAAGAGGAATGGGCAAATGAATCGTTATGACCTTGTTTTATTGGGTCTTATCTTGGAACATGAACGCAGCGGCTACGATATTATCACGGAAGTCCGTACCCGCGAACTGGACCGTTGGGCAAACTTGAGTACATCTACGGTTTACAATCGCCTTACCACTCTCGAAAAGAATGGTTGCATCACGGGTCGCTCGGAACGAGACGGTAACCGTCCGGAGCGCGTGGTTTTCAACATTACCGACAAGGGTCGCGATGTCCTCAAGAAGGAAGTCCTCAAGCACCTGACCGGCTTTAATGACGATCCTCGTACGCTTGGCTTTGCTTTCCTTTTCGGAGCAGACAACAAGGAGCTGATCCGTACCCTGGAGGCCCATGAACGCCGTCTCGTTGCTGAAATCGAAAATCTCGAAAAGATGATCGCCGAGGAACCGAAGCCCACCCTTTATCCCGAGGGTCCGTTCCTCAACTGCATGTCCCGCGACCACATTCTTGTGGAACTGAAGTATGTCCGCGCCGCTATCGGCATTTTGCGTGATCCCATCCGCAACAAGAAACTGGATGGCTACTTCTACATTAACTTCGGTAACCGCCCCTTCGAAAACTTTAACCAGAAGCCCGAAGGCGAGGGTTCCGCCGAAAAGTAAACCAAATGTATACGCAACGGGAGAGATTTCTTTCTCCCGCTGCATTTTTTATTTCTAGATTTTAACCATAAGAATTGCGGTTGATTTTTGGCGTGATATCATCAATTATCAATCATCAATCATCAATTTTTAACACAACCCCTCTATAACGGAGATAAAATGGCTACAACAAAGACAAAGAAGCCCGCTGCAAAGAAGGTGTCCGCTAAGGCCGCCGCCAAGTACGGTTACTTCGATGACGCTGCTAAAGAATACGTTCTCACCAACCCGGCAACCCCGATCAAGTGGTGCAACTACGTTGGTACCCTGAACTTCGGTGGTATCGTTGATACTACCGGTGGTACCCTGGTTTGCAAGGGCGACCCCGCTCTGAACCGTATTACCAAGTACATCGCTCAGATGCCCTGCTCTGACTTCAAGGCAAGCACTGTTTACATCCGCGTTAAGGATGCTAAGGGCTACAGCGTGTTCTCTCCGTTCGTGGTTCCGACCCTCACCAAGATGGACAAGTGGGAATGCCACGTTGGTCTGTCCTACATGCGTTGGATTGCTGAATGCCAGGGCGTTCGCACTCAGGTCACCATCTTCGTTCCGACCGGATCCAACACCCTCCTCCAGGACATCCAGGTTACCAATATCTCTAAGGCCGCTAAGGAAATTGATATTGTTCCCGTTTACGAATTCAGCCACTTCGAAGCTGAAAAGCAGCTCACCAACGCTGACTGGGTTCCCCAGACCATGACCCTCAAGGCTCATCCGGAAAAGGATGGCTGCCTGGTTCTCGAACAGTACGCTTACATGAAGCGTGACTTCGCCGTGAACTACGTTACCGCCAACGGTAAGGTTTCCTCCTTCGATGGCGACCGCCGCGTATTCCTCGGCTCCAACGAAATGGGCTCCTGGGCTGCTCCGCTGTCCCTCGCCAACAAGGAACTTTCCAACTCTGAATGCGACCGTGGCGACAACATCGCTGCTCTCATGATTCACGCTGGCAAGGTTGCTGCCGGCAAGACTTTCCGTACCTGCACTCAGCTCGGTCAGGAACAGTCTCTCAAGGTTGCTAACAAGGCTATCAAGAAGTACCGCGACCTCAAGAACGTCGACAAGGCTTTCGCAGAACTGGCTCAGTTCTGGGTCAAGTACCTCTCTACCATCCAGGTGGAAACCCCGGATGCAGCATTCAACTCCATGGTGAACGTGCACAATCCTCGTCAGTGCCACACCACCAAGAACTGGTCTCGCTACCTGTCCCTGTACCAGCTGGGCTACGGCACCAGCCGCGGTATCGGTTACCGTGACTCCAGCCAGGACCTCATGGGCGTTATGAGCCACATGCCGGAAGAAGCTCTGGAACTCGCCAAGAACCTTCTCTCCGTACAGCGCCCCGAAGGTAACGCAATGCACCAGTACGCTCCGCTCGCCCTTGCTGAAGACAACGGCAACGAAGCTAACGCCGGTGACTCCCGCGAAAAGGCTGGCGTCAAGGACGAAAAGGGCAATCCGATGTATGCCGACTGGTACGGCGACGACCATCTGTGGATCGTTCTCACTGTTGCCAACTACCTGAAGGAAACCGGCAAGCTGGACCTCCTGAAGGAAGAAATTCCGTTCTACGTTGCTGGCAAGAAGCGCGCTGACCGTCCGAAGGGCACTGTCCTCGAACACCTCAAGCGTTCTCTCGAATTCACCCACTCTCACATGGGTAAGCATGGTCTTCCGCTCCTCGGCTTCGCTGACTGGAACGACTGCATGAACCTCCCGCTGGGTGCTGAATCCAACTTCAACTCCGGCTTGTACGCAAAGGCCCTTCTGGAAATGATGGACATCTGCGAAGCTCTCGGCGACAAGAAGTCCCTGGACATGTACAAGAAGTGGTACGAAGAAATCAAGAAGGCCTTCAACGACAGTTCTTGGGACGGCAAGTGGTGGATCCGCTGGTTCGGCAAGGACGGCACCGCTTACGGTACCAACAAGGCTAAGTACGGCAAGATCTATTGCAACAGCCAGTCTTGGTCTGTGATTTCTGGCATCGCTTACGGCGATCGCGCAGTACAGGGCATGGACAGCCTGAACAAGCTCCTGAACACTGCTAACGGTGTGAAGAGCTCTACTCCGGGTTACCGCGGCTTCGATCCGACCGTTGGTGGCATCTCCACCTATCCTCCTGGAGCAAAGGAAAACGGCGGTATCTTCCTCCACACCAACCCGTGGGTGATGATCGCTGAAACCATCCTTGGCCGTGGCGACAAGGCATTCCAGTACTACAACCAGATCAACCCCGCTGCAAAGAACGTCAAGCTGGACGAATTCGAATCCGAACCGTACTGCTATCCGCAGAACATTCTCGGTGACGAACACAAGCAGTTCGGTATGGGCCGTAACGCATGGCTCTCCGGTACCTCTTCCTGGACCTACCAGGCTGCTACCCAGTTCATCATCGGTGTTCGTGCTAGCTTCAAGGGCCTGATCATCAATCCTTGCATTCCTTCCGCATGGGGCGAATTCAAGGTGACCCGTAAGTTCCGTGGCGCTACCTACGAAATCTCCGTGAAGAACCCGAAGCACGTCTGCAAGGGCGTTGCCAAGATGGTTGTTGACGGCAAGGAAATCGATTCCAACGTCGCACCGGTGTTTACTTCTGGCGTTCATAAGGTTGAAGTGACATTGGGATAATTTATTAGACCAATGTCATCCTGAGCGAAGCCACGAAGTGGCGTAGTCGAAGGATCCAGACATTAAAGAGGCTCGTCTGCAAAGGCGGGCTTCTTTTTTATTTGGAGTTTGTAGATTTGTCTATAGAATATTTTTGAAATTGTGGGTTAGAGGTCTCTCATGAAAAAGAATTTCCTTGCTCTTGGAACTTGTGCGTTTGCGCTAGCTTTGGGCCTTGTGGCCTGTGGCGAAGACGGTTCTTCAAACGGACCGACAAATGACCATGACTTTGATTACGGCGAGTTTACCGATGCCCGCGATGGCCAGGTGTACAAGACCGTCACCATCGGCACCCAGACCTGGATGGCAGAGAACTTGAACTACGACCCGGGGAATGTGTCTAGTATGGGTTCCTATGCATGGAGCGGCTGCTATGACAATGAGTCTAGTAATTGTACCAAGTATGGTCGCCTGTATACCTGGGAAGTCGCCATGGACGATGCAAGTTGTGGCTATGGCGAAACCTGTAATGCATCCCTTAATCCGTCAACCCCGGTACGCGGTGTTTGCCCCAGTGGGTGGCACTTGCCGAGCCACCGAGAGTTCGAGGAACTGATCAATTTTATTGACCCATCGTTCGGATATAACCATACTGGTGCTGCCAGTTCATCTACTGCTGGCAAGTATTTAAAGTCCAAGTCCGGTTGGTACTCTAACGGTAACGGGACTGATGCCTACGGTTTCTCTGCGCTCCCTGGTGGCAACAGGGGCTACGATGGCTATTTCTACGATGCCGGCGACGGCGCTGACTTCTGGTCATCAGGTGAGGACTATAGTAGCTACGCTTTCCGCTTGAGCCTGCTTTACGGTGGCGAGGGTGCGTACCTCGGCTACTACGGCAAGGACTACGCGAGGTCGGTTCGCTGTCTCAAGGACTAAAGCGATGGTGACCTTTGATCACTTAGTGCTTTAGCACTTATGTGATTCATGGCCCCCTTTAGGGGGATGTTGCGCAGATAAACTTGTTTTTTGTTGCAGTCTATTTGCGTCATTTTTTCTCTAATAATGCCGCAAAATATGCGTCATCCTGGTGATGAAAAAGACCTTGTTCTGGAACCGCTTTGCAGACGTTGCCGTGACGGAGCGCCAGAAGAAAATCCTGAACATCTACCTGAACGGTTACGAAGGCAAGATGAACTCCAAGAACTGGGCGAACTTTGGCAAATGCTCTTCGGATACCGCCAACCGTGACCTGCTGGATTTATGTCAAAAAGGCCTCATCAAGTGCGACGATGAAACCGCCAAGCGAAGAACGTACCACCTGGTGCTGGAGTAGAAGTTTGCATATTAAATTTGGAAAAATTCCGAATTTTAATTTATAGATTTGTCAGTAGAATTTTTGAAATTGTTAGGTTTAACGGCGAGCCTTGCCCTGCTTTGTAATTATGGCCAGGCAGCTAATCCAATCACGACGGACTTCTATTCAGCAGACGCAGCTGCGCTGGGCTAACGCCAGTGCCTTTGCGGGGCACTGCGAATATCGTAATGGCAAGTTCTACTGGTATGTGGCGGTTCATCACGGCTCCATTAAGCAGGACGAAGGTTTCGCTATCGGTGTCGCTGTTGCAGATCATCCGTCGGGACCTTGGAAAGATGCTATCGGACATGCGCTGGTAACAGACTTGACCGAGAACGACGTGAAGCTGAATATCGACCCTGCAATATTTTATGACGGGGATGATATCTGGATGTATTGGGGCTCATGGAATGCTAGCCGTCGCGTCAAGCTGAAAGAAAACATGATTGAACTTGCTTCCACTCCCGAAGACATCAAGATCAAGGATTTCTTTGAGGCTCCCTGGATGCACAAGTTCCGCGGGAATTATTACTTCAGTTATGCGTCTGGTTACCCTTCAACCACCAACTATTCCATGGCTCCGACCATAAATGGCCCCTGGACGCAGAAGGGAGTCATCAACGCCAAGGAGGAGAATTCCGAAACCAACCATCAGGCCATTTTCAAGTATATGGGCCACTGGTACTTTATGCATCATGGGGCCAATTCTCCCGGTGGCTGGACCTATCGTCGTTCTGTGAACATTGATTACTTGTACTATGATCGTGACGGGAACATTCAAAAGATTGTCCGTACTGCCGGCGTAGACAAGGTGAACAACGCCCTGATTAAGGATGGCGCTTATCGTTTGACGGTGAGCCATAGTAACTTGTCCTTGCAAGATGATGGCGACATGGTGGTACAGCAGGTTGCTGACGAAACTGCGGATAATCAGCTTTGGGTTGTTGCTGCGGGTTCCAAGGCTCGTCACTATACTCTGCAGAATTATGGAACCAAGAAATATTATTGTCCGTCCAATACTTTGCTGGATACGGTCCGTACTAGCGCAATGCCCTGTGAAATCCGTATTGAGAATGCTTCCGAAAAGAAGGGCTATTTCCTGTTTGCGAATTATGACGATGATTATCTTGGGGATATTTTGAATATTTCCAAAGATCCTGGCATGCCTATCATTACTTGGGTTCGTACAGGAACGGATAATCAGAAAATTCAATTTATGGCTGCGGAATTGCCTGTTGTTTCGGAACCCGAAAGTTCTTCCTCAAGTTCTCCGAGCATCGCCGAGGGAAATAGTAGTTCTTCCACGGATGCGATTTTGAAAACCGCTGTCTTGAAGGGCGGGACGACCATGTCCTATGATCAAACGGCTGGAATGGTTCATTTGAAAAATGAATCGCATTGGACTATCCTTAGCCTAAACGGCCATGTAATCCAGTGCGGGTTTGGATCGCTGGTAAACCTAAAGAGCCTTCGTTCTGGTACGTATCTAGTGCTGTCAGGGAAAGAATCTTTGAAGGTTGTGAAACCTTAGATTTATACTTTTTTGCTTTGTCGGTATAAAATGATAAAAAAAGGCGCCAAGATGTTTTTTCTTGGCGTTTGTTTTTTAAATTTATGCCATACGGGAGCTGGTTAAACCGGCTGAGAGGAAGTTTCGCCTGGTTGCTGAGTTGGCGCCGCGTAGATTTCGACCGCACCTGATTTGGATAATGCCAACGGAGGTATGATGATTAAAGTCAATGGCATTGACATCGAAGCCGACGGAACCGTTTTTGCGGGCAAGACTGTCGCGGAATATCTTTCCACCACAAACTATGACTGCAAGCGCATTGCCATCGAAAAGAACGGCGAAATTGTGCCTAAGGCCAAGTATGGCGAAACCCTTCTAGCTGAAGGGGATTCTCTGGAAGTGGTCAGTTTCGTGGGGGGCGGCTAATGTCCGCTGGGTGTGAAAGTTCGGCAGCTGGTGAACTGCGCACGCCCTCTCGGGAAGAGATGCTTGCCGCCCTTGTGGAACGACAAGGTGCTGAGAACGTTCAGAAATTGCAGGCGGCCACGGTGGCTATCTGCGGTCTGGGAGGCCTTGGGTCCAATGTGGCTATTGCTCTAGCTCGTGCCGGCGTAGGCAAGCTCATTCTCATTGACTTTGACTGCGTCGACGTTACCAATTTGCACCGGCAGCAGTACAAGGCAAGCCAGGTGGGTGTGGCGAAGGCTGTGGCCCTGCCCGAGAACTTGCGAGAAATTGCCCCTTACATTGAACTGGAATCCCATCAGGTTCGCATCACGGAGGAAAACGTGATGGAACTGGTAGGGAAGGCGGACATCGTGGTGGAAGCCTTTGACAATGCAGAAGCCAAGGCAATGCTGGTGAACGCCGTGCTGGAACATAATGCGGAAGTTGCATCGGCCATGGCCTCAGGCGAGGACTGCGCGAGTCCTTCTGCTGGCAGGGGCTGCGCGAATCCTTTTGCAGGTAATGACTGCGCGGTGGATCAAAAGTTCCTGGTAGCGGCTTCCGGAATGGCAGGTTTTGGTGATGCCAACAGCATCCAGACTCGCCGTGTATCCAGGAAGTTTTATATGTGTGGTGACGGCGTCAGCGACGTAAACGACGGGGTAGGGCTTGTGGCTCCCCGCGTCATGGCTTGTGCCGCCCACGAGGCACAGACAGTGGTGCGAATCATCTGCGGCCTTGAGCCAAAGTAGTCCCACTTTTTTATTTTTCAAAAAAAATGTTGAAGTGTGGAAGGTTTCAAAAACCGCTCACCTCAAAGCTGCGAAGCAGCGACCTCAAACCTCAAAGCGCCATTGGCGCGCCCTAAAAGATGGAAAACGATAAACTGGTTCTTGGCGGTCATGAGTTCAACTCCCGCTTTATTCTTGGTTCTGGCAAGTACTCCCTGAAGTTGATCGAAGCTGCAGTGCAGTACGCCGGTGCAGAAATCATTACCTGCGCTGTCCGTCGTGCCAATACCAAGGAACACGAAAACATTCTGGATTACATTCCCAAGAGTGCAACCCTTCTGCCCAATACTTCTGGCGCCCGCAACGCCGACGAAGCGGTCCGTATTGCACGCCTTGCCCGCGAACTGGGCTGCGGCGATTTCGTGAAGATCGAAATCATGCGGGACTCCAAGTACCTGCTGCCGGACAACTACGAAACCATCAAGGCTACTGAGATCCTTGCCAAGGAAGGCTTTGTGGTGCTGCCTTATATGCACGCCGACTTGAACGTTGCCCGCGACCTGGTGAATGCCGGTGCCGCAGCAGTGATGCCTCTGGCCGCTCCCATCGGTTCCAACCGCGGTCTTTCCGCTAAGGATTTCATCCAGATTCTCATTGATGAAATCGAGCTTCCCATTATCGTAGACGCCGGTATCGGTAAGCCGTCCCAGGCTTGCGAAGCCATGGAAATGGGTGCTGCTGCTGTCATGGCAAACACCGCTCTTGCTACTGCCGGTGACTTGCCTCGCATGGCCGCCGCCTTCAAGTCTGCCATCGAAGCTGGCCGCAACGCTTACCTCTCCGGTATGGGCCGCGTGCTGGTTCGTGGTGCCGCCGCCAGCGATCCCCTTACAGGGTTCCTGCGAGATTAGTTTTTAGTAGACAGTGATTAGTGGTTAGTAAACAGGGGATGCAGGTAAAGAACGTTTCCGACATCACTAACCGTCAATCACAAATCTCTAACCACTAGCCACTATTATGAATTACAACGACGAACGTTATTTTATTGATTCCGACACTTTGTCGCCGGAGGCTTTGGAACGCAAGCACCGCATCGAGACCGACCCCAGTGCCCGCACAAACCACATGGAATACATGAAGGGCATGGAAGTCATCAAGTCCGACATCTACGACAAGGTCATGGGTCATGTGGATTCCGTAGACTTTAGCAAGTACACTGCCCGGGATGTGCTGGCCGCATTGGATCATCACACTTGCACCGTGGAAGATTTCAAGGCGCTCCTTTCTCCTGCCGCCGCTCCCTTCCTGGAAAAGATGGCCCAGAAGGCAAAACTGGAAACCAGCAAGCACTTTGGCAATACGGTCTATTTCTTTACTCCGCTGTACATCGCCAACTACTGCGAAAACTACTGCGTCTATTGCGGTTTCAACTGCTACAACAAAATCAAGCGCATGCAGCTTTCCATGGAGCAGATTGAGCGCGAAATGAAAATCATCGCCGACAGCGGCATGGAAGAAGTGCTGATCCTTACCGGCGAAAGCCGCGCCAAGAGCAGCGTGGAATACATCGGCGAAGCCTGCAAGATTGCCCACAAGTACTTCCGTATGGTGGGTGTGGAAGTTTACCCCATGAACACCGACGAATACAAGTACCTCCACGAATGTGGGGTAGACTACGTGACGGTCTTCCAGGAAACCTACGACAAGGTTCGTTACGAACAACTTCACCTGCTGGGTCACAAGAGAATTTATCCGTACCGCTTCGATTCCCAGGAACGCGCCCTTATGGGTGGTATGCGCGGCTGCGGTTTTTCCGCGTTGCTTGGCCTTTCCGACTTCCGCAAGGATGCCCTGGCCAGCGCCCTCCATGTGTTCTACCTGCAGAAGAAGTACCCTCATGCAGAAATGAGCCTGTCCTGCCCCCGCCTTCGCCCCATCGTAAATAACGACAAGATCAATCCTCTTGACGTTCACGAAAAGGAACTTTGCCAGGTACTGTGCGCCTACCGCATCTTCATGCCCTTCGTTGGCATTACCGTCTCCAGCCGCGAATCCAAGGAATTCCGTAACGGCATCGTAAAGATTGCCGCTACCAAGGTTTCCGCAGGGGTTTCCACCGGCGTTGGCGACCACGAGGAAAAGTACAAGAAGGACGAATGCAAACCCCGCACCACCGAGGAAAACGCCCGTGCAGCACAAACCGGTGGCAACGCCGCTGCAACGGAATCCGAAGATGCTGGCGGCGACGAACAGTTTGAAATCAACGACTCCCGTAGTTTCGATACCATGTACAAGGACATCAGCGGCGAAGGCCTCCAGCCCGTACTGAACGACTATTTGTATGTGTAAAAGACTTGAGGTCGCTTCGCTTTGAGGCTTGAGGTCGTTCGCATCCTACGGATGCTCACTTTGAGCACAAGACAATGTGGCTTTTTATAGGTTGTAGTGAAAAAATGCTAGATTGTTGATGTTGAAAACGAGTAGAAGGCTTTTCAGTGGTTCATACGCTTTATTGGGTAACGGCCCTTACATACGCTGTTGTTCTTTCGATTATTTTAAGCCACGCATATTACTGCCGTGACGAACGGTCTCCTGTTGACAAGGCCTACCGAGTCCTTCTTTCCTGGTGCGTTTTCTTTTGCCTTCAGGATGCCGCCTGGGGCTTGATCGCTGTTGCGGGGAAGACTGATACGCCTCTGTTTATTAGCTCATCCTTGTTCCATTTGGCGACGGTGGTGACGGCAAATTTCTGGTTGCATTTTGTCCTGACATACCTCAAGAATGAGATCCGGTGGCCTAAAGTTTATCGATTGATTGGCATCGGGATTGCAGTCTGTCAGTTGGGCCTGGTTGCCCGAAATTTCTTTGTGCCAACTATTTTTACGATTTCCGATGGCGTATACATTACAGAAAAATATCGTAATCTGGCTTTTCTGAATCAGTATCTGTTCTATGTGATTATCGGCATCATAACGGCGCTGGCCTTTACCAAGGCGAAGGGGAAAATTCGAAAGAAATACTTTGCTGTTTTGATGTTTGTGATGGCTCCCATATTTATGGGGGGCTTCCAGCTGCTTTACCCCGATGCGCCTTTTTATTCGGTAGGCGCATTTGTGGGATGTTGTATTATCCATGTCTTTATTGTTGCTAAGGAACGTGATGATCGTCTGATTACCGCATCGACGATGGATTCCTTGACCGGAGTCTATAACCGGAATGCCTATGAGGAAGATTACCTTCTGCTCAAGAATTCCCCGATGCCGGATAATTTGATTTTCTATTCCATCGACATCAACGGCCTTAAGGAAGCGAACGATTTCTATGGGCATGAAGCGGGCGACGAACTGATTCAGGGAGCGGCAACTTGCATTCTGAACGCCTTTGCGGGAAGCGGTAAGATTTATCGTGTGGGTGGTGATGAGTTTGTCGTGGTCATCAGCACCGATGTGGAAGGCTCCTATTACAAGAATAAGCTTTCAGATGAGATTATCAACTGGAAGGGACGTCTTGTAGAAGAGCTGGCCTTGTCTATCGGTTATGTGGAAAAGCGCACTGTGCCAGATGCTAGCCTTGTAGAAATCAAGAATGCGGCTGACCAGATGATGTATCGTGACAAGGAAATGTACTACATGACGAAGGGCGTGGATCGCCGCGGCCGCCGCGAGGCCTATGACGCCATCTGCAAGTCCTATACCAAGATTCTAAAGGTGGACTTGACCAGCGATACCTTCAGCATTATCCAAATGAACCAGGGAGAGAAGAACCAGCAGATGGGTTTCTCCGACAGCATTTCCACATGGCTGCATAATTTTGGAACATCGGGTCAGGTTCATCCGGATGACTTGAAGACGTATTTAGACAACACTGGTTTGGATTTTTTGCGTTCCCATTTTGCAAGTGGTAAAAAGTCTCTGGAAATATTCTATCGTAGAAAGTCCGAGAACGGATTCCGCTCCGTAATGATGGAAATGTTAAGATCCGACGACTACAGCGATTCTAAGCAGTTGCTTTTCCTGTTTGTCAAAGATATCGAAATGAAGGCATAACAATTTATGAAGCTTGATACCACCCTCTATTTTATTACCGATAGTTCTACTGTTCCCGCCGAAAAGTTTTTGCCTTCTGTGGAGGCCGCCTGCAAGGGTGGCGCCACCATCATCCAGCTTCGCGAAAAGAACAAGTCCACCCGCGAATACATGGAACTTGCCGCAAGCGTTCACGAAATCACCAGCCGCTACAACGTGCCGCTGATTATCGATGACCGCGTGGATGTGGCTCTCGCTATTGGTGCCGAAGGTGTTCATGTGGGGCAGACCGACATGCCGGTGGAAACCGCCCGCAAGCTCATGGGCCCGGATAAGATTGTGGGAGCCACCACCAAGACGGTGCCACAGGCTCTTGAAGCCTATGAACAGGGCGCAGACTATTGCGGCGTGGGTGCCATTTACCCGACAACCACCAAGGTGGTTACCATCCTCACAAGCGTAGACACCTTGAAAGAAATCGTAAAGGCAGTTCCTATTCCGGTGAATGCCATCGGCGGCCTGAACAAGGACAACATTCATGTTTTGGCTGGCTCCGGAATCGCTGGCATTTGCGCCGTATCCGCAATACAAAAGGCAGCTGATCCTGAAACCGCTGCCCGTGAACTTAAGTCCGCTTTTCTTTCACTATAGTTGGTTCGCTCGTGGTCTTTACCACTGCTGGCTGCCTTTCAGTTTTTGACCTATTCTTAAAGGCTTGTCACTGGAAATATTGTTGATCCTGCAGAGCGCCTTGACAGAAATGTTGAACCACTTGGCGATGCCCTCTAGGGTGTCGCCGCTTTTTACTATGTAAAAGTTGTCCTTCTGTAGTCTGGCCTGCATTTTGCGATGGGCTTGAATCACCTTTTTCTTGTCCAGGTGGTCTGCTCCTTCTGCAATTTTCCAGTTAGGGAAGTCTATGACGGTAACAGGGTCGATGTTTACCTTGCCATAGCGAATTTCAAAGTGCAGATGGGCGCCGGAAGAACGACCCGTGTTTCCGCCAAGTCCGACAATATCGCCCGGGAAAACAACGTCTCCAACCTTTACGCTGCGCTTTGACAGATGTCCGTACAAAGTAAGCAAACCGCCTTCGTGTTCCACCAGGACATAGTGTCCGTATCCGCCTTCGTTATACTTGGACATAATGACTTTTCCGGGGTAGGCGGCAACGATGGGCTCGTTTAGGATAACCTGTACATCGACTCCGCGATGGAGACGGTGGTCCCGGATTCCATAGGGCGAACCAAGCTTTGCTTCATGGGTAACGGGGATAAGCAGGTTTGAAAAGTCAAAAAAACTGGTGTCCTTCTCCGGTTCCTGTTTCTGTACCAGTTCCGTCGGTTCCTCGGTCCGTGTCTCTGCGGGTTCTTCCTTTTCCACTGTAGGCGGTGTGGACTGCATTTCGTTAAGGTCCACGACCTCAACGTTCTGTCCTTCTGCAGTTGAAGGCTCTCCGGAGGCAAATCCGGGAGACAAAAGCAAAAGGCTAGAAATGCAAATTCCAAAAAACTTCATCGGACTATTTCAAGAATGCGAAAAAGACGGCTGCAATTATAAAAATAAATGCGACGATGTGATTCCACTGAAGGGTTTCTGTATGGAAAACTGTTACCGCAATGACCGTAAATATGGTCAGGGAGATGGCTTCCTGGATGATTTTCAGCTGCATCAGGCTAAATGGACCGCCATTAATGCGGCTGCCGATGGAGTTGGCGGGAATCATGAAACAGTATTCCAGAAGGGCTAGTCCCCAGCTTGCGAGAATGACGAGGATCAGGGGCCAGTCCGTGCTGATGTGCATTTCTTTCAGCTTTAGGTTGCCGTACCAGGCGAAGGTCATAAAGACATTGGAACAGCAGAGGAGGAGGATTGTGAATATTCCGGCACGCATGATAGTGAAGAGTGAACAGTGAATAGTGAATAGTGAAGAGTGAATAGTGAAGAGTGAATAGTGAAGAGTGAAGAATGAAAGATGAAGGATGAAGAATGAAAGATGAATAGTGGTCTACTGTCTACTGTCTACTGCCTACTATAATGTTCCTAAGCCTGTAGGGTCGTCCTGTGGAATGCTGATAGGCAAGTCTTGCCCGGACCTGTTCCAGATACTTGATGTAGGTTTCGCTCTGGTAGTCGCGATAAGTCCAGTCAAAGGCATGGAAATGTCCATCCTGGAAATAGAGGGTCGGTTCCACGAAAATGCCCCGTTGCATATAGACTCGCTGGCGCTGGTCCTTGGTGGTTGCCAGGAAAAACTGTCCCAATGTCATATAGCCAGGATCCAGGTTTACCGGACGAAGGCCCGGGGTTCCCGCCTTTTCTGCAATATCCAGTTCCACCTCGTTAGTCCAAAGCTTGATGTCCACGATATCAGTGCGGTCCACCAAATTTTCGTAACTGAAGAAGGCGCGGACAGGGGCTGCACCAATTTCGTCGATGTAGTAGTTCGTGAAGGTGAAGGGGAATGGGGGGAGGTTTAGGTCTTCTTCACCAAAGCGGTTCCGCAGGGTTTCGCGAACACCTTCAACGGCTGTCTCGTCTTTTGCGAGAATTCCTACGATGATTTTTACCTTTGCAGGTTCCCTGATGGCGCCCATTGTTACTGAAAGTCCTTTATCTTGTAAATCTGGGGCCAGTTCTTTCCTGTAATCCAGAGGTCCTTTCCGTCGTAGGCGATTCCGTTTAGTACATCCATATCGGGATATTTTTTCCGGAGATCGTTTACCTTGTCCGTGAAGTCCAGGTATTTTTGGACCTTTCCGCTAGGCAGTTCGATGACTGCGATCAGGTTTGTCTGCCAGATGTTTGCGTAAAGAGTGTTTCCGATTACTTCCAGCTCGTTCAGCATGGAAATACTGTATTTGTCGTCCTTGATGTCAACGGTCCGCTTTAAGGACATGTCCTTGGGCGAAAACTGAAGGATCTTGTTACTGCCGTTGCTCATGAGCAGCACATCTCTCCAGAAGGTGAGCCCCCATCCCTCGGTAGGAATGGCAAACTCCGCTACCAGCTTAAAGGGTTTTCTCTGGATGACAAATCCCTTTTTTGCCTTCCAGGTCACCATGAAAATGTTTTCGCCAATGATGGTGGAACCCTCTCCGAAAAACTGCGGGTTCAGTCTAATGGAGTCCAGGACTTCCCCTTCCAGGGTTCGGCGGTATAGCCCGGACTTTCCATAGAGGCCCGTGCTTTCGATCAGTTCCTTTCCGTCAAAGAAAAGTCCCTGGGTAAAGTGGTCCGTAGGGTGGGAAACCGAGTCTACAATTGTAGGTGTAATGCGCGGTGCGCTGGGACCATTAGCCCATGCGACGAAGGAGGCGGTCAACAGAGATAGGATTAGTTTCCGAAAGTCCATACGATACCATATGCGAAGCGAAGTCCCTCGGGGGTGTAACCGGACTCCGGCATGTAAATGCTGTGGTTAAAGTTTTCGATTCTGCTGTAGAGTTCAAAGGTAAGAATCTGCATTCTCGCTTCAAAATCCAGGGCAAGGTAATGCTTCATGAGCTGCAGTTCCGGATTGCCATTTTCGTTGATGGTGCAGTCATAACGCTTGTCGAACCATTGCCAGTCTACACGAACGCTCACACCGAGCCTGTCGAAAACAAAACGGTTCTGCCAGTGAATGCTGCCCTTGTAATAGAGCTCGGGAGTGTCCAGCAACTTTCTGCTGCGGTCAAGAGTCTGTCCTCGTTCCAGGTAGAACATCCAGTTGCCAAGCTTAAAGCCTACCTGGAATATCCAGTCGAAAGAGGAAACATTGCTTACGTTGGTCCAGCGATAGGCTTCTTCCAGGGAACTGGTGGAATCAGCCATTCCCGCATCGACCCAGGTCGGCTTAATCAGGTTGTCCGCATTTTCATAACGGAGGCCGAGCCCGTAGAATACATCTCGCATCTGCCATCCCGCGTTCAAGGTCATTCGGTCCCTTTCCTCGAACTTCAGTTCCTCGTTGTGGAAAGCCAGGCGTCCCGTTTCGTCAAACTTTATCTGGGCTATGTCCGGAAATCTATTGTCATGCCGGTAACTTCCGCTTATCCGGAGATGGTAGGGAAGGAGCGCTAGAGCATCTACGGAGTAGGCCCTGGCGTAATCCACCTTATCAAGCAGGGAGCTGTTTCTCTGCAGGCCGGCCTGGGCCCTGAACATGAACCGGCCCAGGGTATCTGAAACCTCCAGGAAACCTAATTCCCGGTCCTGCTTGTAAGTCTTGGTTTCTTCAAGGCTTCCTTCGCTGTCGCCATTCAGAAACTCATAGCTGAAGCGCAATGCCGGATTTAAAAATGTCTGGTAGGCGATCCCGAAGTTTCCGTAGACACTCTGGTAGTTGATGGTCTTTGCCGTATCGTAGAAGGTCGTGTCTGCACGCAGCACGCCCAAGGTGTCCCGGTATTCTTTTACCTTCTGGGAAATTCTTGCCAGGGAGTCTTCTTCAATTTCGTGCTCACCGTAGGTGATGTCGGCAAGCAATGTCAGTCCCTTGATGGGGTAGAATTCCACACCTGCACCGTAGGTCAAGGTCTTGATATCTATGGTGTAGGGATCCGTCTGGAAAATTCTTGCAGACTTGTCCAAGGTATCCAGAAGAATCTTGTGGTTTGTGTTGTCAGCACTTTCCAGGCTGAAGTAGTTCAGCTTTGCAAAAGCCTTTCCCCCGTTGAATCGCCAGGTGACCATGGGTTGTATGTGCATACTGTTCATGGCGATGTTTCTTCCCCCGAAGGGAATCTGGGTAGAATCTCGACCTAGGGCGAAGTAAGGGGAGTGGGTCACGTTGGCGTAGTTGTATTCCTTGGAATCCACATAGGAATGGCTGACCAGTCCAAGGTCTAGTGTTACGGAGTCCGTAATCAGGCGCTTGAACTCAAGACGCAGCGCATTTCCGCTAAAGGCGGGGCGTTCCCAGTTCAGGTCGGTAATGGGAGTGTCCACGGCAATGCCGCGATTTTCCTCGAAAAGGATTCCGTTATCGCCGTTCAGGTTCAGGGTGGACCCGTCATAGCCCAGTCGGGTGGAATAGAGTCCGGCTAGCTTACTGGGATACCTTCTACTCAGGGAGGCTATTCCCATGGCCTCGGGAGCTAGCTCCGGGTTTCCGAGGATGGACGTTCCCAGCACCCATTCCGATTTCTGGCCGGACATGTCATAGGTCCGCTGCATCAGCTCGCGAATCGGCAGGACCCAGCGACCTGCATCCGTTTCCCTTGCCGCAGGGTCTGGTCCCCAGGGCGTCTGGAAAATGGAATCCTGGGGAGTCGGCTTGCTTGCCTTACCAGGGAGGAATACTTCCGCATTTACGGTACCGGCAAACAGGAGCACCACCATCAGGAGGTGCAATAGTTTTCCTATCTGTAGATGACGGATTGCCATTGGATTCTAGCTACCATTCCGCGCGGAACTTTTCACGGCGTTCCCGCAGGGCCTGGACCACCGTATAGGGCATCTTGGTGCAGTTCGGCGGATAAGTGCCACTTTCCGTATGGAAGTCGGAACCGCCTGTACCCACCAGGCCGTAATGCTGGGCCATTTCCTTGTACTTGCGTCCTACGGCGCCCTTCTGGGAGGGGCAGTAGACTTCCATACCCTGAACGCCCCATTCCACCATCTGCTCGATAAATTCGTCGCTGACGCCAGACTTGTAGGGGTGGGCGAGTACCGCAATTCCACCTGCGTTTTCTATGAGGCGGATTGTCTGCTGGGGGTTAAGGCCCTTCTTTTCTACGAAGGCGATGCAGCCATCGCCTAGATACTTGGTAAACGCCTCGCCAAAGCTTCCGATGTACTCTTCATCCACCAGGGACATGGCGATATGGGGGCGACCGATGACTTTTCCCTTGCAGTAACTTAAAACCTTCTCGTAGGTAAGGTCTATTCCCAGGTTGTTCAGTTTTTTGATGATTGCCTTGACTCGCGTGATGCGCTGCTTGGCAAAGTCCTGCAATTCCATGTTTAGGGCAAGATTCGTGGGATCGCAGAAATATCCCAGGATATGGATATCCTTTCCCTGCCAGACCGCGGAAATTTCAATTCCCGGGATAATCTCCAGCCCGATAGCCTTTGCCGGTTCAACCGCCAGGTTGTAACTGTCCAGGTTGTCGTGGTCCGTAATGGATATGCAGCGTAGTCCCTTTCTCTTGCAGAGAGTCAGAAGTTCCTCGACTTCCAGGGTGCCGTCCGATAGCTTGGTATGCAGGTGGAGGTCCGCATAGCCGCCGTTTTCGGTAATGATGGTGGAAAAGCCCTTCTGCATTACTTGACCCCGTAATATTTGCAAAGCAGTTCCGCTTCCGAAGAGGAACTGGGCTTAAGGCTTAAGTTCAGGAAGGGATATAAATTTTCGCAGTTAAAGCCAAGCCGGCAGGAGGCTCCGCTGACCTTCGCCAGGTATAGGCGGGGGAGAAACGGCTCTCCCAGGTAGACACAGACCTTGGGTGCGAATTCCTTTATTTTCTTTTCCAGTTCTACAAAGGCCGGTTCTCCGTAGCGGCATTCCGTGTCGCTGTAATAGAATGCATGGGCCCTATGGGCGGAAATGATTGCCTGAAGGGATTCGTGGACGCAAAACTTGGTTATCTGTAGAAACTGAGGGGAGAGCCCCTTCAAAAAATGGGTGGTCTCCTTCAGGTCCTTGGGTAAAAATACAAGGGTTCTCGGCAAGTCCTTCAGGGCTTCCGGGAACGATATCGCCTCATCCTTGTTTCCTGCGCGCTTCAGGAACCAGCGGGTCAGGGATTCCGGACTGCTGAAGCGTTTGAAGAAAAAACGGAATTGGTCTGTAAAATAAGGAGACGGTTTCACGGCGCAAAATATACTAAATTACCTAAGCTTTTAAGCTAATTTTCCCCTTTACAAAGCAATAACGGTATTACGTCCTAAAACAAAGGGTTTCACGTTGTTTTGTTGTTATTATTTGATTTCGTTTTATTTCACACTGTAATACAAAAACCCTTATTGAAATTTGACAAAAAGTGCATAAAATAGTGCATACTTTAAAAAGGCATGCACGTATTTTCATATATGCGTTTATCTTTCCTTGGGACGGATAACCATGGAAGGCTGTCTCCAGGATAGCGGACGCAGTCGGATCATCCCGGTGGAATTGGCCGCCGTGGTGCACTTGCTGCCACCGCCGCCAGCCTCGATGTACTGGGTGTCGCTGACCATGATGGCGCAGTGGGTGTACTTGGTGGACGATCCGAAGAAGACCACGTCGCCAGCCGCAGGAGCCTTGACCGACTTCCAGCCGTCCTTCTTCAGCTTCTTTGCGAGGGCGTCCGCAGTCCAGTCCCCGGATGGCAACAGCCCGTAAGCCTGCAGGCATTCAATGACCAGACCGCTGCAATCGAAGCCAACGGAACCAGTACCGCCCCAGATGTAGGGTTTTCCGATAAACCTTTCTGCATACTCAACAATGCTCATCACATCGGCCTCCATGTTATCTGGCAATACTCGTGCATCTTTTCCTTGTCATTCTTTGGCCCGAAGTGGAAGATGTGGGCGAACCAGCGAACTGCACGGTCAACGATTCCCGCCTCCACACGAGTGAAGCCAGCCTCCCGCATGGATCCGCGCAGAAAATCGTCGCACTCCCCAGCAGTCAGCTTGCGAGAAAGCCCGTTGACCAGACCGCCCCATGCGTAGAGGGCATCATGGCCAAGACCGCAGGCATCCTTTTTCGTCTCTCCGTAATAATTCTTGATTGGCCATTGAATCGGGTTGCTGGCCCCGTTGTAGGGGCAGCCCTTCAGGTGGGTAAATACAAGCTTGCCCACAACTCCGTCGATCTCGCAGATCGCAGTAAATCCGAAATGCGCCTTGGCGTGGTAGAGGCAACTCTTGTCCGGTCCTTCAAGCGGGAAGGATGCAGGGACCTGCATTGACAGAACTTTAAGACTCATAGCTCCATCCCCCTTCCCTTAAACATCCCGATAAGTTCCCGAAGAAGCCCGTTTGTTTCCCGCAGTTCCTTTTCGAATCGCTCGAATCTATCGTTGCCCTCGTCCAATCGTTTCTCGCAGTTCTTGATTTTTTCATCCAGAAGGGCGAAGCGTTCGTCATAACCTTTGCGAGACACTTCACGTTGTTCATGGATTCTATTTTTGTCCACATTACTCTTAAGAAAAGTCGCAATCGAACCAATCAAAGAGACAATAACCGCTACAAGTTCCGGCGTCATAATATGACTTCCTCCATTACAGAAGTGACGACATTTTAATCATCGTGCCTTTCGCGGTGACGAAAAATTGATGTCCACCTTGATTAGCGTCGTCTATCCATAATTGCAGACTTTTGTTACCGCCGCCAGACAACAAAGCCGTAGTCACTACCATTACGGACGAATTTCCAGATTTTACGAAAACAGCTGAAGATGAAAGTTTTTGCTTCGTAGATTTCGACACGTCATACAAAGTAAAAGATAAAACACCATCAGAAAAAACATTTTCAATCTGAATCTCCCAGAAAACCAAACAATACGCGTTCGTGAAACTGAAACTGACAGCATCACTAACAGCTTTGGGGAAAACATTAACAACAGGAGTTCTAGAACCTCTGATAAACCGCACAAACGGAACACAATCGTGAACGGCGATTCCGGAATCACCTCCATTGACATCAGCCATATTCACGGAGAAGTTCGCTTTTGTTGAAACATCAGCATTGTCGGCTTTGCTTGCCTTACCCACTTTCACGACATTCGCAGGGATATCTTTGATCGCGTTAGTTCCTCCGTCAAGCTTAGTGTAAGCAGCCAGCATTGTACATGAAGATAAACTAGATCCTGCGTAACCAATCTTGATTATGGATGACAAATCGTTATAATCCTTAACGGAAGCAGACACTTCGGAATGGTCTGCGCCTCCAACAGACATGTCTGGATAATAACCGTTCGCTTCGGCCTTGCCATCCAACGCACTATTCACCACCTTGTTCTGCACGGGGTTCTCGCTGGTGCTGCTCAAAGCCGTGTCTACAGGAATGTCGGCTGCGGTATGGGAGTGCTTCTTTAGGGCGAACGTATCCTTTAATTTGGTCCACAAGGTCTGCAGGCCAGCAAGGTTGAGGTATTTAGCCATCTTGAAAAACCTCCGCTACGTTGTTAGGGCAATGCGCCGATTTCTTCGTCGGTGATCGCGGTCATCTTCGGCTCGTAGGTATTTGCTGCGGTTTCTTCCGTGCAGACCTTCTTGGAGCCGCTATACAAACAGCCGTCAGTACCGACGTAGGCGGTGTCGTGAGAGTAGGTCTGCGGGTTCGCCGCCTGGCTTGTAGCACCGACTAGGAAAATCTTGGAGCTGGTGTCTGTAGAGCCTGCGGTGTTCTTGGTGTCGTGGTCGTTGTCCTGCTGTGTGAACGTGAAGCTGGTGCCGTCAAGACGGGTAGCCGTGAAGGTGGTGCCGTTACGGCTGATGTCCACGATGGGATTGTTGGCTGCACGGTCAGTTCCGAGGAGCTGGTACTGGGTTCCGTCATACATGAGGTATGCGATGTCGCCTGCACCGATTACGCCTGCAGCGATGGCCGTACCCTTGTTGAAGATAGCCTTCGCCCCCTTGGAGTTGATGTTCAGGGTTGCGTTTGCGTCCACTGCATTCGTGAACTTTACGACTACAATGCCGCCCTTCACAAGTTCGTAGTTGGCGAGCGTGCCTACCTTTGCAGCCGTGCCGGTTGCGGTGCTGCAGGTTGCATAGCCCTGGCCGAGTTTCTCATTGGTGTAGGTGGTGTTGGAGTCGGGAGACCACAGGCCAGCGGAAGTCACTCCTACGATATGGCCCTTGGCGTCACGCTTCAGACCGGTCACAACCTGGATAAGGCTTCCACCGGATGCAGTGGGAAGCTGGGTAGCGGAGCCACCGGACGCATTGATTGCTGCGCTTGTGTCCTCGGCGGGGGTGTAATGGTTGCCGACGCTCGTAACCTTGGTATCGGTGTTGGGGTTGGCAGGGATCTTGCCGGAGGTTACGGAGACTCCGACAACGTGACCCTTCGCATCCCTCTTGAGCTGCACGCCCTTGACAACATCAATGGACCACGCAGCGGTCGCTCCAGTGGCACTTGCGGAGAGCTGCGCATTGGAATCTTCTGCCGGGGTGTAGTGGTTTCCTACGGAGGTTACCTTGGTATCGGTATCGGTGAACACTGCGTTGGACGGGACGCTCTTGCCGATGGTGAACCCACTGTCCTTGATCTTCTTGCCGGTGGTGCCATCAAAGGCGGCAACGTGCGCGTCGGTTGCACTTGCAGGACCGATCACTACGCCGTCAAGGTTGCCCTGGATGAAGTCCCAGCTTGCAGCGATGGTAGCGTAGTTGTTGGCGGTCGCAGCGGCGGTGTTGTCGGTGTTGCAGATGAGCATGTCGCCGACTTCGACGGCGACACCATCGATGAAGCCCTTGGTAGTTACCTTGTATGTCCAGCCCTTGCTTGCTGCAGGGGTCAACGAGCCGTAGCCTCCCGTACCCTTGCCAGCACCTGCAAGGGCGCCCTTGTACACCATGGCGTCGGCCTCGGCCATCTTGTCGGAGATTGCCGTGTTTACCCATGCGGTGGTCGCGATCTGCGTGGTGTTTGTGCCGGCGGCGGCAGTGGGCGCGGTCGGCGTACCCGTCAATGCAGGGCTTGCAAGTGGGGCCTTTTGGCCAAGGTGGGTGGTAAGTTCGGTGACCTGGCTTTCTCCAATCTGGATATTGCCGTAGGTCATCTTGCCGTCCTGGTAGCCAGTCACGGTCTTGCTTGCGCTCGGGCTGTTGGCCGTCACGCCGTTGCTGATGAATGTCTTTACTTTGGACCAGAAGGTCTGCAAGCCGGAAAGGTCTAGGTATTTTGCCATGGTTTTTATCCTTTTGTTTTTTAAATTCTACGAGAAAAGAGCCTCTATGTCGATGTCCGAGATTGGTGTCGGGTGGTTGGCGAGATACGCCATGGAACCCTCGTCGGTTTCGTTCCAGTCCGTCTGCGGGATCATATCAATACGGGCATTTATCGCAATGTCCTCCTGGATGCGAGCATCCGCTTCCGATGCGATAGCCTCGCTGACCTCCTCGCCTGTCACAAATTCCTCAGCCTTTTCTTCAAGAGCCTCGATGGATTCGCGAAGCTGGGAATCGTAAAGCACCCTGGCGGACGTCTCGTCACGCACGGCGGAGCGTATGTCCTCGTGCGATTCCTGACTGGCATTGTGAGCCGCAATCGCCGACGAAAGTTCGTCTTTTTCGACCTTCACATCGAGTGAAGCTTGGAGCCCGGAAACATCGCCTATTACAGGCTGACGGCGGCTGACGCTTACCTTGCCGTCAGTCTCCTTGACGGCAGTCACGAACTGGTTGGCAACGGCGGCGTCATTGACATCAAGGGCGTTAATCTTGTCCGTTACGGTCTTGACCGTGGCGACCTTGTTGCTCTTGTAGTTGAATGTGCCGTCGCACATCTTGCCGTTAAGGAATTGCTCCCAGTAGGAATTGGACGGTTTCGTCGGTCTCGTATGACTGGAGTTTCCGATGCGCCCAAGGAACTTGATGTAGCCGGCATCCGATTTGTTGTTTGTATATTCCAGCAGTATGCTGCGTGCGTAGTCTGGCTTATCGTCCGACCCTGGACTATCAATATCGAATAGACAGAAGCAATCCAACTTGAATCCAGCCGTCTGTTTATCCGTAACAAGGATAGGCGGGACATTAGTCAATGTGTTCGTGGTGTAGCCACTGTCAGAATAGAACGTAGCAGCGTAAGGAACAGGCTTCCTTGCGAAATAGTCAAGGATAGTCATGAAGACATCCTGCCCATCCTCGAAAGCCACCATGTTCGTTCCGTGAGCTACGGAGTCGATAAGGTCACGCAGTTCCCGCTCGCGGCCAAGCGCATCGTCGATCAGGTCGAACGCCTCAAGGATGGCCGTCACCTGTTCCTTCGTGTAAGTTCCTACCTGCTCGGCAGTCACCTCGTGAGGATTCCCCTTGTCGGAGACGTGAGCGTCAAGCTCTTTCTTTAGAGATTCAGATTTTCCGTCTTCGTCCAGGTCTCCGAAGAATCTCGCCTCGGCTTCCTTGAAAAGTGCGGCATTGCTCGCAAAATCCTGATTAGACATCCCATCCTCCTGTTACCCATGGAGAATTGTCTCCTAACGGATCAGGTTTTATGGACTTTAAATTGATTTGATCGCTGTTACAATTCACAGGTACAAACAATGGACCGCTAATGAAATTGCCATTATCTTTCCAACAGAAATATTCAAATAGACCTATCCCCTTTGTCTTGTAAGTAGCTTCGCCAATATAATCCAACATAACGATGCAAGGCTTCTTGTGTACTACCCTCACAACGTCGCCAGCCTTTGAATCCGGGAAAAGTGCGGGGATGGACGCTTTATCAGCTTCCACTATCGCTATGGCTGAAGATACTACCGCAATCCTATAATTTTGACTAGAAAAATCAGTGATTTCCGAATGGCTTTCTTCGGCTTTGACTGCTGAAAATGAACCAGAATATCCTTCAACCTCACCGATACATGAAATTTTTTCGGAGATTACGTTCGGAGCTTGAATATTGCCCTTTTCAACCTTGATTCCGCCTTTTTTAACGACGATTCCTTTATTTACTTCAACATCACCTTCAAAATCGACTTTCCCGTCAACAAGGAATTTTATGTTATGTCCTTCTAAAGAGACCGTCTTTACATCATTTTGGTATACACAGATGTTGCCATTCTCTTTCACGATAGACAAGTTCCCGATGGCTATGCTGTCCGCATGAAATGAATCTGAGGTTATCCCGTTTACTTCTGAACAATCCAGGATGACAGAATTTCCTCGGATAATGGAAATCCAGTAGGGAGGCTTATCTAGACATATAACCAGCTTGTTTTCGAGGTGTACTTCATCTTTCAAGATTTTGACCGGATCAAGTACAATGTCGTCATTATGGAACGAGTCGAAAATCAATATGCCGCAGTTTTCAAAAATATCTGTCATCGTCTTTTCATCTTTGAAAACAGCTACCCCAATATTCCCGGAAATCCAGCTGGAACGGAATAGTCCTCCTATGACTGGAATTATTTTCGGGTCGTCGAAACCGTCTCCCACGACGAACTTGCCGCCCCTGTTTTCCAGGTGTCCGACCGTCATTGTGATCGTTCCGGAGGAAGACTTGAATAGGGAACCTTTTGCCAGGATGGCGCAGTTCATCGAGTGGCTCATGCCGAACGTGTAGATTCCGGAAGGGAAGTACAGAGCGCAGTCCTCGTTATCGAATGTGGTATAAACGGCGTCTCGCAGAGACTCCAGCCTGGTGTCGTTGACCGGGGCGTCGTTTTCCGGAAAGATGCCGCCTATGCGGACGTCCACGACATCGCAGGATTCGCTCATCTTCCAGTATCCGGTGGAGCGGTCGTTTCCGGAAAGGATGTTGATTCCGTTGTCCGCTTTTGGGTATTTGGTCTCCGTCCAGGTGAAAGTCCTTGAAGGTGTACCGTCATCTTTCGTGTTGTAACCGACGCAGAGGACCGATCCTAGCGACGGGTCGGCATCCCTAACCCCTGCAATACCGTAGACGATGGTCGCGCTGGTGCCGCCTCCTGCGTGCCCAGAGGCTGTCACGGTAAATTCGTCCACGGTCTCGAAGCACTCGGAATCGTTCACTACGGCGCCGTTCTCGTCGTATACCGGATCAACCCCGGTCGGACGTTCCACGGTCACCTTGTAGGAAACCCCGTCCTCGATGTAGGGGATTTCTTCCGCCTTGAACTTGCCGTCCATCCCGGTAAAAAGGGGATTCTCGAGCGTGATGCCGTCAATGTTCCTCAGCGTAATCTTCTCGCCGCTGGTCCCAGCAGCCCGGAACGTAACCCTGGCATTGGTCAGGAGGTGGCCTTCGCCATCGAAAAAAGGGGTTTTGGGGTTGAAAAAGCTCTGCATACATGGAGTATACACGAAAAGTGTTGCAAACCCGGAATTTTTTGGGTATATTTAACCATGTAGAGGACGGAAACTTTCAACGCAAGAAGGAGGATATGGGTATGTTTATGGACACAGTATTGAATATTCTCAAAAATGACACCGTTCAAACAGTTTTTGGAGTAGCTTTATTTGTCTATTCGACTATTGGAATACTTATTTTAAGTATTGTTTATGACAAAATGAATAAGTTTGTAAAAATTTTTACGTTATTCGTTGTTCCTGTCGTGATATCGTTGTTTGTAAATTCAGGGTCCATTAAAGAGCTTTTTTTTGGAACCTTGCTGTATCTTTTTGCATTCCCGATGTTCACTTTAATTTGCAAGGAAAATCTTATTGACAGTTAGTAAAAAAGAACTCCATGTGGAGTTCTTTTTTTTATTTCTCATCATCTTTTCCAATATATCGATTTTTTAGTGGTTTAATCAAGCGCTCTTTTAGATATTCAGAGAAAACATCATTACCAAGCTTGTTGTCTATGAATGCTTGGTAGGTTGGAAGCTTCTCACCGAAATATTGGTTAAGATTTTTAATAGCTTCTGGAATTCTCCCTTGTCTAACTTCGTTTTTAAACATTTTTTCTAACGGGTTAGACACTAGTCCTAAAAGATGTTCAAGAGGTGTAAATTTATTCACAACTGTTCCAAGTAAAACGTCTCCAAACGAATCTGATACTCCATAGTCTTTGTCTGTAGCATATTTTGCTGTAGAAGATACTATTGGCGCAATCATATTTGGCGCGAGTCCTCCCCAAATACTAGATGCAAGTCCTGGTTCCTTCAAAATGGTCCCGTCAACATCTTTAATTATTTCAAGAGCTTTCGGAGAAGGCGCTAGTTTTGCTTTTTGTAGAAATTTAAGATATGACCCAGAAGGTACCATATAAGAAAGATTTGTAAAGAGATCTGCGACATAGTCCTTTATTTCTGGTCTAAATCCGTTTTTCATTTTTTTCATGGAATTTCCCTCCATAAAAGAAACGATTCCTGGATATTTATCAGCCTTGTCAGACCATTTCATTCTGGACATTACGGTGTTCCAGTCATTTGCCAGCTGATCCCATCCTTCGGGTGTATCAGGATAATCAAACTCCTTTAGCAAATTGTCAAACCATCCGAAGTCATTACCATTATTTGGATCTTCCAGGTATTCAAACGCGGAATAATCGGCGTTGTCCTTTCTTAGGTCTATTTTGGGTACAATTTTGTACAGAGGAGTTTTGTCTAAAGCATCGGAACCGATACCAGTAGGATCGATGGCTTTCCTAGCTTTCCCGTACCAGTCCTTTACTGATGCCATATCGGCTTTTTTCAGATCTTTGCTGTCGGTTTCTCCATTCTCTATTTTGGAGTAGTCAAAATTGTCGAAAAAATCAAAATCTTCTAGCTCTTTTTTGATCTTTCCATTCTTGATCTCCTCTTTGATAGCGTTTTCCTTTTCGTCTTTGGAAAGCGATGAGTTTATCAGTTTCCAAAGAATCGGGTATTGGACTTTTTGCTGCTCATTGGAGAATCCAGATCTTGCAAGTTCATCCGTGATAATATCCAAAATGCTTTTTTCTGCCATTGTTAATCCTCCTTGAGGATATTTGAAAACAGATTAAGTTCTTCTCCAGACAAGAGATTCTTCTTTTTGAGCGTTTTGATTATTTTTTTGAATTCAGCGTCACTTTCCATTTTCCGTTTAAAGGATTTGCTGCCGCTCTTCAAATACTTGTCCTTTTCTAACTTGTACCTTTCCAGGGTTTCCCTTTCCTCCTGGTCCTTCTTTGCCTTGGCAGCAGCCTTTGCCGCATCGTCACGGGCCTTGCGTGCGTCGCCGAGGGTCTCGCCAGCGAGGTGGGAAATGGAACGGAGATTCGGGTCCGTCTTCAGCTTTTGGGTGAGTTCCGGGGAATTCTTCATGCGGAAGGTCAGCATTGATTCGAGCGCTTCCGGGATCTGTCCCATGTTGTCGCTGTACAGCTGGGCGATCTGCTCCAGGCTTGCCTCCCTCGAGAATTTCTTCCACAGGTCCGCGTCCTTGCTGCCAACGATGTCAACAGGTTCTTCACCTTCAGCGGAGTTTCCGGCGGATTCCGAGGAACCAAGCTGCGGGAACGCCTTCAGGATGGCGTCGCGCTCGGCCCGCATCTGGGCGAGCTGAGCCTTGCCTTCCTTGTTAAGGCCCATTGGGTTGGCTAGGGTCGTGGTGATGTTCATGTCGAGGGAGCCGAGACGCTGCTGGGCCATCTGGAGAGCCTTGTCGGCTTCGCCCCTGGCCTGTTCCTCCATTGCCATGAGGTAGCTTTCGAGGGCGTTCATGTTGGACTTCTCCACGCCCTGGAGGTTCTGCACGGCCTTGCCTACGGCATCGTCCTGGACGGAGGAGTTGGCGAGCTGGAGCAATGCCAGGTCCCGAAGGTCGTCGGGCTTGGCGGCATTGCCGTACTTTTCTAGGATGTCGGAAATTGTGGACATTACTTCATTACTCCGTTCGCGCGATAGCGCGCTTCAAGTTCCCTGATCATCTTTGTTCGCTTGGCGGTAGGGTGCCTTGCGTTCTGGGCCTTCAGCTGTTCAAGTGCGGCAAGCGCTTCCGCCTGCTGTTCCGCACGGCGTTCCGCGTCCTTCGCGTCCCTGAAGTCGCTGAACCTTTCGAAAAGACCTTTGTCCTGAGCGCCGCTCAGGGCCTCGTTCAGCTGGTCGATACCTTCCGGGGAATTTTCAAGGCCGAGGTATTCCAGGATTGCATCAAGTGACATTAGACGAACTCCCTTTGGTTGATGAAAGGAATCTTTTTTTTGGAGAACTTTTCGAACATCGGTCCAATCTTGATAGTCCTTCCATCGTCCGCGAACACGGTGTCATCGAATTCGTCATCATTTGCTTCTAGCCATGCCAAATCGGCAAGGGCCTTCTCGCGGGATAGCGATTCGTCAATCATTTCCCCCGCAGCGACAGCCTCCGCGTCTTCCGCTTCGGCCGCAGCATCCTGCCTGCCCTTGTAGTAGTCCAGGATGGCGTCGCGAAGCCTGCTGTTTGCGTTCATCTTCTCTACGGCCATTGCCGAGTTCGCCAGGGCATCCAGGCCGTCCTTTCGTTCCTGATCCCTGTATGCCCGCTGGGCGTTGATGGAGCCGCCGATTCCGCTCCACATGTTTCCGTTGAATACCTTTGCCATTTATGTTTCTCCCTAGAACAGATCGAAAATGTCCCACCACTGGTTCTTGCCCGGGTCCTGAGCCTTGACGCCTGCCTTCGTCCCTAGGTAGTCCGTCATGTCGGATGCGTAGCCGGAGTTGATGTCCTGCAGGCTGCGGATGTAGTCCTGCTGTGCGTCGGACAGGTTGCTCATGCCCGTGCCGTATGCGGAGAGCTTCGCGTCGGCCACCTGAGCCGCGGAACTTGCTGCGGCCTGTCGTGCGGACTCGTTGCCAGCCCAGATGGACTGATCAAGGGCCTTGTCCTGGTTCATGGCGTCACGCGCCTCCTTGTACATCTGGGTGGCGAGCACGTTGTTCTTCGCAGCGATCTTGTTTGCGGTATCGCTGGAGAACATGTTGCCGCCGGTCGCCTGGCTCTGCCCGATCGCGTCGTTCGCCATGTTGACGGACAGCTGGAAGGCCGGGTCGTAGAAGTCCTCGATGCTCTTGTCATACTCGAAAAGACTCTCCGGGGAGTAGCCCTGCAGGCTATCCACTCCGGATAGTGCGTCCTGGTATTTCTGCGTAAGGGTTCCGTCCGGGTCCCAGAGGCTCCCCGCGAGTTCGTAGCCGACGTCCGCCAGGTCCTTGTTGGCGGTCGCCGCCTGTTCGATGTAGTCCTTGGACTCGTCTAGGATTTCGCGGGCGTCGATGTTTGCGCTGTGCGCCGCGTTGCGGGATGATCCTCCGCCGATTCTGTCCAGGAGCCATCCTGCGCCCGCACCGATTCCGGTACCGATTCCAGGGGCGATCATGGACCCGATTATGGCTCCGGTGGAAGCTCCTTTCATTCCTGCCATGTTGTAACCTCTTCTTTCTTGTTATCCGTATTCAGTTTACACTAGACCATCGCAAAAAACGAGAATCCGCCCCGGATATTTTCGGGACGTTTCACGAACTTGGCGCCGGCCTCGACGATCGCCATGTTCACGTTGCCGTGGGTATCGTGGAAGTAGGCGGCAAAGCGTCTTTCGGCAACAGGGATTCCGACCGTAACCGCAGATTCTCCGAAGATCCCCTGGAGCAGGGAGACCCTTCCGATACGGACGATGCGTAGGCCGTCCTGCATCCCGTCGCCCCATTCTCCCGATATCGCGTCAAGGACTTCCGCCACGGCTTCCTTCGCGTCCCCGTAGACCTTTTTCGAGTTGATCCTTGTGAGCATTACCGTCTCCTGCATTCAGTAATCTGCATTTTGGCCCCGGTAATGACCACCTTTACCGGGTCGCTGATGGTGACCCTGAGCACGTACATCCTGGGGAGTTCATCGTCTCCTGCGGGGAAGCAGCGTCTCCACTCGGTACGCCAGAAGTGCTGCCCGGCCTTTCCGCCGTGTCCCCACGTCTCGTCGCCCCAGGTGTTGCCGCCGTCACCGGACGCCTCGAGCATGGCGACTGGGTTCAGGTCGGGGTCATCGACAACGCCGGTGCCCCATTCCATCCAGAACGCGTCCAGGCGGAACGGCTCGAAGTCCTTCACGAAGACGGGCGATACCCTCTGCTTGACGATGGGGTCGTCCTTGTAGTCCGTGAACTTGTCCGGGTCCACCTGTACCAGGTACTGTGCGGAATAGCTCCCCAGGTAGACCTGTGAGTACGCGGACACCGCAAACGCCGGGAACCAGTGTAGGTCCTCCCCGGTGTCCCGGTCGCGCGTCCCCCTGTTGAACCATTCGCCGGTGGAGTGGTCGTAACAGAAGGTCCTTCCAGCGCTGGGGAAGGTCAGGACGTAGAACTGGTGGCCGTTGTAGGCGTATGCGAACCCGTAGGCGTCGCCGACGTATTCCAGGGAACGGATCTCCCGTTCCATGACGTTGGAACTTATGCGGGTGGGGGAGCCGCCTGCGCTCATCCACACGGAGTGCTCGCCGACTGTACTGGACCCTAGCCAGAACACGTTTCCGCCGAGGGTGGCGACGGTAGCGCCGATTTCGGCACCGTTGTCGCGGGTGTTGTTTCCGGTGGAGCTGAAAACGCTGTAGGAATTCCCGTAGGCGTCGGCCGTCTCCGTCAGCGCGTACACCTGCAGCGACTTCTCGCCGAAGCAGAATATCCTGTCTCCGCTGAGGACCATGGCCGTGATCCGGTCGGCAACGTATTCCGCGGTCTGGTATTTCGGGAGCGAGTAACGGTCTAGCCATAGGTAGCTCACGCCGTTGGCCGCCTGGTCGGTGATCCTGACGGTCCTTGTCTCCACGGTCACGCCGTCATCCTTGTACACGACGTTGTCGTTTGCGTCCAGCCGGTATGCGGAACGCTCGTCCCTGTCACTCCCCAGCACGTAGGGGTCCGTGTAGTACCAGGTGTCGTTTCCGGAGTCGTTGATGCATATCACCCCGGCCACGCACACAACGTGGGTGGGGGAGGCGTGCGACTCCTGGTCCATTTCCCGTCCGTCGATATGCTGGTACACCCTTAGCGGCGTCATATACATCGAGAATTTCCCGGTCGTTAGCGAATACGCGAACAGCGTGCTGGAGCCGTCTACCCATATCACGTTCGAGTCGATGCCGCCCGTTTCCGCGAACACGACCTTCGTGGGGCGGCCTACCAGGCCGGAAACCTCGGTCGACTGAAGGTCGGCCACATCGCGGTACTTCATGGAGCCGTCGTCCTTCATGGTGATCCTGTACACCTTGGAGTCGAATGCTGCGAATATCGAGCCGTCGGATGCGGTGAATAGCCCGCGGCATCCGATCTTCGTCTCGAACGGGAATTCCAGTACCGCCCGCTCGCCTTCGACTGAACGCAGGCGCTTGCCTGTATATCCGCGGTTCTCCGCGGCCTCGGTCTTCTCCACGAACATGTTCAGGAGGTACTCCGGGGAGTCCATCATGACGTCGGACCTGTTGGAGCCTCCGATGAATCCCGGTACGCTTATAACTCTCGGCATTAGAATACCCTCGGGTTGTTGAATCGTGCGTGCCTGTTGCGAACTTCCTGGCGGACCCTCTTCCGGGGACGCTTGGACCCGTTGGATTCCTTGATAGTCCTTACCACGTCTGAAAGACGGTTCGTGGCGGGTGCCACTGCAGCATCCTCCAGCCCTGCGTCCTGGGCGGCAAGCTCCGCCACGCCGTAGCGGAGGACCTGCTCGTATATGGCCGGTGCGTTGAATGTATCATCGATGCCGAGTTCCGGGAGCTTCCTCGGGTACACAACCATGACTTCGAACTCGCCCAGTGCGTCGAAGTGGATGAACCCGGTCTCGTCTGTTCCGTGCTCGTACTCGCCGAGCATGAAGGAGTACCATTCTGGGGTGCTCCCGGAATTCCTCACCTTGAAGATGTCCTTGTACTCGCACTTTTCCAGTTCCACGTAGTCCGTGTCGGAACGCCGCAGGTACACTGCCGAGATGTTCGCAGGAACGGGACCGGTGAGTTCGGAAATCCCCCATCTCAGGGAAATCTCCGCACGGCCGCCCCTTACCTTTCCGATGACGGTCTCGAACGAGAACGGGAATAGGCAGGACTCGTTGTACTTCTGCAGGACCTCGTTCAGGAACTGCAGCCCCTTCGTCACCTGCCGGCCCGTGAGGACCCCGTTGGGGGAGAGGCCGACGAACCCGTAGGCCTCGCTTAAAATCTTTCTGACTGATTTGGGCATTGATCCCTCGTATAAAAGAAAAGGCTGGCCGGAGGGTATTTCCAGCCAGCCCGAACAGGAGTCAAGCGAAGACTCAAGTCCTGGTTACATCTCCCAGTAGATGGTGCGGACCAGACGCGGGTCCACGATCTTGCCGGAGAAGAGCACGTCGATACGGCCCTTGTTTTCCGCATTGTCGATGTTGCCGTCGAACGCGGTGTGGACAGCCATGGACGGCGTGGCGGTCTTGCCGTTTTCGCAGCCGCGGATGTCCAGCATTTCCACGGGATGCCAGTTCAGGGCCTCGCGTGCGCGGACGATGCCGACGGAGTAGGTCTTTTCCCATCCGGTGAGCCACTTGATGGAGGCGCCCGCCGCGATTTCCTTGACGGACACGGTGGGGATATACCCGGTGTTGTCGTTGAAGTATACCGGGAGCACCTTCAGGGTGGCGCTGCCGCCGGACACTTCGGCATCCTTCTGGACGACAAAGGTGTAGGGGGTGCCTACGAGCGGGGTACCTGCGGCGGTACAGCGGGAGACTCCGGCGATGGAGAATGCAGTACCCTTCAGGATTACTTCCGCACCGGTGATGCCGGTAATCTTGAGATCCATGAAGTCGGCTCCCTCGGTTCGGCCTTCGTTACTGACCTTTTCCTTGACGGTGCAGTCGTTGCCCGGATCCTTGTCGGTGGAGAAGGACGCCATGAACGGTTCGTCGATGTAGGGGATCTTGTGGAAGGTGCCGATGGCGGCTTCCCCGTAGAGTTCCTCGAGCTTGTCGGAAGGTGCGCCGAAGCAGTTGCCGCTGGTTACGGGGAGGGAGGACAGTTCGCCGATGACTTCGGAATCCAGGTGGCCGACGAGGGTCATGCCGGTGCGCATCTTGCGGAGGGATGCGGCTACGGCGGCGAGCGGCTTGAAGCTCGCGTTTGCCATGGAGCCGATGGCTACGCCGGTGGAGCGCAGGTAGGCGTTGTCGATGACCTTTTTGATGAGGTCTTCTGCAAGTCCGTTGGCGGTGGGCTTGACGAAGTCTTCCTCGATGTTGCCTGCCTTGAACATCTCGTCTACGACGTCCCAGGTGGTCTTGCCCTTGGAGTTAGCCACGTTGATGGGGACCGCGTATTGCTTGACGTCCCCGTTCATCTTGGAGATGTCCATTGCGCCATTGCCGCTGGAGTCCTTGCCTTCCACGCCGTCGGTGGTCTGGACTTCGCCGCGGCCGTCGAAGTAGAGGACGGCGGAGGTGCCGGAGCGTGTGCCCTTCTCGAAGATCTTGCGGGGCTTGCAGTAGTCCTTGGATTCCTTGATGAAGGATGAGGCGTCCTGGACTGCGGCGGTAATCTTGTCGTTCAGGTCCTGAACGGTGAGGATGTTTGCCATGATGTTTTTTCCTTTTCTAGAATTTTATCTCTTGCGCATGGCCTTGATGAGCTTGGCGACCCGCTTCGTGTCGGATAGCTGGGACGTGTCGCCTACGGCCTGCGTGGAACCGCCGAACAGGCCCATGACAGGGACCTTCCTTGCCTGCTGCCGGTTCTGGTCGTCTGCACCGCCGTTCTTGCCCTTCCGGGAAGCCTCGTACCGGGACCTCGCGAGATGACGTTCCAGGATGTCGAGCTGCGCCACCTGCTTTCGCGGGGACAGCTTCAGCAGCAGGTCCATCTTCTGGGCGTTGTCCTCGAGGTAGAGGATTACGTCGGCCGGGTTTTCGCAGTCGGTCATCAGCCAGTTCTGGAGCACTTCGCCGCCCTTGGAGGACAGGGCTACATTGATAGCGGAGTCCTCGTCGTTAACGATTCCGACGACACGCTTCTGCTGGTCCTCGGAGAGGGTCTTCTTCATGCCGTCGTTGAATCGTTCCGCGAATCTTCGCTGGTATTCGGAAGCCTCCTCCTGGCGGGCCCTTTCCTCCGCCGCTACGGATTCCCTGTCCGCATTGCGCTTGTCAATGGCGTTCATCAGTTCTTCCATCGCGTTCTGGCGCTTGGCGGAAAGGAACTCGTCGTCGGACGCGAAGTCCTCGCGTCTCAGGGCCTTGGGCTTCTGGCCTGCGTTGACCTTGTCCTCGAGTTCCTTGAAACGCTTCTCCCAGGCCTCGTTGTTCGCCCTGAGGGCCGCCTCGGAGCGTTCCCGCTCGCGTCTGCGCATCCTGTCAAGGCGTTCCTTGAAGGAACCTGTCGTGTCCTGTCTGTGCTCCGGCTGGACGCTGCCGCCTTCGCCGGTGGTGCCTTTGCCGCCCTCGTCCGCGGCATTCCCTGGATCAGGCACGTGGCCTTTTGCAGGGTTCACCGAGGGATTCTTATTTTCGGAACCTTCACCGTCGTCCGAAACAAACGTGAATTCAGTGTTTTCGCTCATGCTGTTCTCTGCGTTTACCTTCGCCAAGTCACTGGACCTACCCGGTCCTTTCTATGGTATACACGCGGACCGACAGGATTTGCGGGAAAATGCCGAAAAAAAATCCATGCCGCCTGCGAAACGGCATGGAAGCGGATCCTGTCAGCTATAACAGACTCTAGATTGCCGGTGGCTCCATCTGGGACGCCGCCAGTTGTGCCGCTGCGACTTCGGCGGCTCTGCCGACGGATTCCGCCTCGCGCTTCCGGGCTTCCTGCTCCATTTCCAGGCGGGCCTTCTGTTCCGCCTTCACGAGCTCGCCGTTCAGGTCGCGTTCCGCCTTGGCGGCCGCCTCGTTCGCGTCAGCCACGATCTTTTGGGACTGTGCCGCCCCCTCCACCTGGGCCTCGAACTGGGCCTGCTGCGCTCCAGCCTGCAGTTCCATGCGCTTCAGGAGGATCGCGTTCTCGTTCACCATCTGCTGCTTCTGCAGCTGCGTCTGCGCGTCGATCTGCTTTACGGCGACGTCGGCCTTGCTCCTGAGCTGCAGCTGCTGGTTCTCGATGGAGACCTGCTGCAGCTGCTGGTTGAGCTGCTGCACCTGGCCCTGCAGCTCCTGGTTCTGCCTCTGCAGTGTCGCAACCTGCTGGGCTCCGTCCTGCCCGAGCGCGGCGTTCTGTACCTCGGGCGGAAGCTGCTTGAACATCATCTCGGCCATCTTGGGCGCCTGGGGGATGTCGAGCGTGTTCATGATCCCGATGGATATCACGCCCTTCATAACCTCCGGGGCGAACTGCATCATGGCAAGCAGGCTCCTGCGGTCCTCCTCCATCTGGGTGAGCTCCACGCATCCGCCTTCCAGCTTGATGTCGTAGGATCCGGGCGGGACATTGATTTCGTAGACGGCTATGCACATCTCGGCAAGGACCTTTCCGGAAGCCTTGATGGACTCCTTCGTGTGCTCCAGGTAGTGGGAGACGTTGCTCTGGCTGCTCTTGGTTCGCATCAGCACCTCGGTGGCCGTCGCGTCGTCCTGGATAGCCTGGTCCACGATCCCCGTCACGGCGACACCTGTGGCGAACTGCATCTGCTGCACGGCGCCGTTGATGACGCTCTGGAGGTCGTCCACCTTCGCGCCTATCTGCACTAGCTCGGGCTTGTCGAGCGCCTTTCCCTCCTGGTTGTACTGGTGGCGGGACAGGTACGCGTTCGTGGAGAAGTTGGCGTTGGTCCACTCGTCCTCGTAACCGTCGATAGCCTCGTCGGGACCGGTCCATGCGGTCTTCGGGCACATGGCGAGGCGTTCCACCATCTGGCTGTTTGCGTAGTTCGCCAGCTTCTGCATGGGTCGCAGGCGGTGGATGAGACCGCTGTAGCCGATTTCCTTGTCGAACCAGGTCTTCTCGCCGACGAAGGCGATGATGGGCACCCTCGACAGCCCCTCCACGAGGTCCGACTCGACAACCATCTCGCCGATAAGCCGGTGGAACTCGCAGCTTCGCCCCTCGACCCTGAAGTATGTGATGAGCGGGACGAGCCCTTCCGGGACGGCGAAGTTCGAGCCAAGGTCGGCCAGGGTTGTCCTCTCGGGCCTGTTGCCTCCCCAGATGTCGGAGCCGAAGCGGTCCTCCGCCTCGGATTCCTTGATGAGCTCCACGACCACCGCCTGCTTCGCGTCCTCCATGGTGACGGACTTGCAGTCCGCATCCCAGATGACCATGGTGGCATCCTCCATGGCCCTGTAGACGACCTCGGTTGTGCCGTCCCGTTCCACGGTCGTGGCGTAGGTGAAGCCGAGCCCGGTAGTTGCCTCGTCCACCGTGGCCTGGTTGTTCGCGGCCTTCGTCTCGTAGTCGTCCTGGATTTCCCGGAGCCTTGCGTTAAGATTGGCGAACCCTTCCGCGAACGCGTCCTTGAACTTCGGCCTCGGTTCAACAATGCAGCGGAACGGGCGCGCCGCTATCGGGTTTGTCACCGCGGATATTACGTTCTGGCACATGGGGATTGCAAGTTCAAGCCGGTCCTCGGTACGGTTCTGCCGGTCATTCTTGTCCCACTGGTCGCCGGAAGCGAAGGCGCGGTCGGCTCGCATTCGCTTGACCTGCCTGGAGTTCCGCTCGATGTTTCTGTCGATGAAGTCCCTGACTTCCGCCACCATCTGGTCGTTGAACTCCCGGAGCTCGGACTCGGACATTTCCGCCACCTCCTCGGCGACGGCCTCTTCGCTAAGCATGATTTCGTCATCTTCCATTCTTTCTTTCCTCGATAAGTTTCAAAAGTTCTCCGCCCTGTCTCCGGTCAAGTCTCGCCTGGTCAGCCATCCTTGCCGCCTGCATGGACCTGTGGACCCTCGCGCGCTCCACGAGTGACCTTCCGTCCCGCTTGGGGCCGCAGTTCCTCATGGCGTGTCCGAGGATCCTCTCCTTGGCGTTCGCATCCAGCCTGAAGTCCGCCAGCGCGGCGATGCGCTCGGAGAGAAGCCTGCCCTGCGGAGCGTTCCTGTCGATGCCGTCCAGCCTGGAAAGTGCTTCCGCCCCGACGACCATGGACACGATCTCGGAAACGGCGTTCGACTGGATCACGTCACGCACGCAGTTGGATATGGCGTTCTTCGCCACAGTGATGATCCAGGCGCTGGCCTTCCGCCTCTTGGACGGGTTGTAGCGGGCCACGTTCCTGCAGAGGTGGAGGTAGACCCTGGAGCACACCTCCGCCTTCGTGAGCCTGTCCAGCCTAACGTACCCGTAGTCCGGATTGCAGATCACGGAGTCCACGAACCGGATGCAGCACGCCCCGAATTCGGGGGAGAGCTGCTCGCCGCACCTGGCACGCCTTGCGTTGTCGGTGAGGACCACGTCGAGCCAGGCCTCGTCCACGCGCCCGTCCTTGTCGGTTTTCAGAGTTTCGTTCATAGTTTACCCCATCCTTGCGAATTTTCTGGCACATTTCTTCTTCTTCAGCCTTCTTCCGCCCGTGACATCCTCCATGGCCCGCTCGACGTCCACATGGACCAGGTCGGCCTTGGGGCCTCCGCCGTAGAACGTGAGCGCTGCGGCATCCGCCTTGTCGGGGGAGCGCCCGAGAATCTCCCTGATGACGTCCTTGTCCACCAGCTTGAACTTCTGCTCCTTCACGATCTGGTAGCGCTGCACCCTCATTTCCTCGGCCAGCTCCTCGTCTCGGATGATGCCGCCGTCGAGCAGCCACTTCTGCATCCGGAAGAACAGCTCCGCCCTCACGTTGAGGTAGTGCTCCGAGTCCTCCGCGCCGCCCCCGAAGGGGACCTCGCACACATTCCTGTGGCCACGGTGCCTGAGCACGTCTATCACCCCGGAGCCGTAGGCCATGTCCACGTTTATGCGCTGGACCGGAATCCTCCTCGAGACGGCCTGCTTGTACAGCTTCTCCACCGCGTCGGCTATCTCGTAGGAGTCCCGCCCGTGCAGGGTTATCGGTTCTTCGCCCATCCAGTAGCCGTACCGTATGAATACCTGGGTGTTGTCGTTCCCGAATCGGGCGCAGTCCACGCCAATGGCGCAGTACAGGCCGCGGGTCAGTACCGGAGCATCGATGTTGAGGGCGAGCTCCAGGTCGGCCCTGTGGAACACGGAGTCCGAGCCGTCCGCGTCGATGATCAGGCCCAGCACCTGCTGGTTGTACAGAGGCGTTCCCTCGCCGTAGCGGTCCTTGAGGCTACGCTTGTACTCCTCGGTCGTGAAGGCGTTGTCCAGGCTCGTGGCGTGTATGACGCGGTCCGGGTGCTTCTTGCACTCTTCCGCGAACCACGGTTCAGGCTGGTCCGCGTTGGGGGAGGAGAGGTCGCGCTCCCACGGACGTATACCCTTGCCTCGGTTACGGTCCATGGCGTTGTTCCTGGTCTCCGCCTTGATGCGGCTCGCCTCGTCGATGACCACGCCGTCGTACTCGGTGAGGCCGAGGATCCCGCTCGGGTTCTCGTCGGTGCCGCCGTCGCAGCAGGCCTCGCCGAACTCCGGGGGCATCCCGATGTGCCCCTCGGTCTTGTTGTAGTATTTCCCCGGGTCGTAGTCCGGGAGCACCGTCATGAGTATCTTCAGGACGTCGCGGTACAGCACCATCTTGAGCGCCTTGGAAGTCTGGGCGATGGCGAGGATGCGCCAACCGTCGAGCATCTTGAGTACGATCTGCCACGCCGCCACGCGTGTCTTTCCCGCGCCGACCCCGGTCTGCAGGATGACGAACGGCTCGTCCCCGCGCTCGAGGAAGTCCAGCTGGAAGTCGCTCATTGGGGCGTCCACGAAGTCCTCGGGATCGCCGTGGCCGAAACGGTCCGGCTCCCACTCGGGGTCCTCCCATCTCCACTTCTTGACCTGTCCGCTGCTAGGCATCTTCCGGGGTGGCCCTCCTGAAGACGATGTTTATGTTCCGCTTGACATCTGCGTCGGCCTTGATGTTGAGCTGCCTTCCGTTCACCATCTCGAGGATCCCGGCGGCGTGCTTCAGGTACGCGTCGTACTTTCCCTGGTCGAACAGCTCGTTGGCCGCGTCCACCATGCGTGTGAAAAGGGCCGCCAGCGTGCCGTCCCGGTCCGCCTGCAGGATCGCCTCGGACGAACGGAGGGCTGCACGGGCCTTTCGGACCGCAGCCGACTTGGCGACGATGCTCCGAGTCCTGGAGTCGCCTTTTTTGAGGCGGGTCTTGGCCCCGATCCTCTTCAGTTCCGCCGCTGTCTTTCCCTTTCCTGCCATCAGCCTCTGTTCAGCCTTAAAACGAAAAAACGGGGCACATGGTGAAGACCTCAATCGCCACATGCCCCGCCGGGTCACCTTACCGATGCCCCGAATAGCTTCGCCAGTTCCCTGGTCCCTCTCGATGCCGCGCGGCGGTTCATGACCTTCGCCGCGTCCTGCTTCCTTTTCTTCTTCTTGACGTCAGCGCCAGCGCTGATCCCGCCGGAGGCAGTGAACATGGGCCGTTCCGCCTTGTTCCGGGCCACCTTCACTCGGGAAGCCGCCTGCTGCATTTTCGTGGAGGACGCCCTCCTTGCCAGGTCTCCGAAGGATTCGCCCTGCTTCACCTTCACTGACCTACCGTTATCCAGTCTGACCTTCTCCATGCTCGACTTCTCCGCCGGCGTCTCCACCAGCACGTTGTTCCAGTTTTCCTTTCCCCTGTTGTACTTCCGCCTGTATGCGGACTTCTGCTGCGAGACGATGTTCTTGCGCGCGAAGCGCCCCCTTCGCCCGTCGGCACCCGGAGCGGACAGCCTGGTGGCCTTCTCCATGACTCCGCGGACGTTGCCCTCAGTGAGCTTCGTAGGCGCGAAGCTCTGCCCGAAGTTGAAGCCCCGCCTCAGGATTCCGCCCACCGGGTTTGCCGCGAATGCCTGGACGGCGGCTGCACCCATGCCTACGGCGGCGGGCACCTCCACGGTGGAGCACAGGCAGTTGATGTGCGAGATGCGCCACGTGTCCCCCACGGAGTACAGGCGCCCCGTCAGGCGGGAGTCCATCGTGTTGCACCTTTCGCAGCACGACGGGTGCGCTATGAACGCGTAGCGGGGGAGTCCTCCGCCCATGGGTTCGGTAGTCCCGTTCCCGGTCCTCTTGAGCGCCCCGTTGAGTACCAGACGCTTCGCCATGCTAGCACCTCACGTGCGGTTCCTTCCTCGGCAGGACCTTCCGGATGGAATCCCTGACCTCGGCGAGGTCCGCCATGATGGTTTCCTGGTTCTGCAGGATCCTCGCGTTGTCCTCGAGGACCTCCTTCAGTACGGTCACGAGCTCGTCGCCCCTGGCGACCTTGGCCGCCTTTTCCTTGGAATGATCTGTATTAGCCATGCCATAAGTTTACAACCGGCAGGGCACAAAAAAAAGGGGCCTTGCGGCCCCTTGCGTAGAAAGACGTGGACAGAAGTGGACAGGATTGACTAATCCTGCTTTTCCTTGTCGAGCGCCGAAAAGTTTATCGTCGGAAGTATGGCCGGCTCGAAACCGGACTGCAGCGTGATATTGGAAACCATCGAACGTAGATAGGGATACGCAATCGCCGGAGCGTTCACCCTCGGGAAACTCGATTTTCTGAAATCTTCGTCGATAGTCCCCTCATTCACGACGAAAGTGAAGACAACCTCGATTTCCATATCGTACTCCCTGTTGTCGAGGGTTAGGACAAAGTTCGTGTAGAACTTCCTTTCCTCGAAGGCACTCTTTATGTCGAGGTTGTATCGACCTGGGCTGGGAACCCCTTCGCGCTTCCTGTTGATAGTCAGTCTGTTCACTACCCAGTTGGCAAGGGAAAAGTTAATCATGCCGCCTCCTTCTGGTTGTCGTTCTGCTCGTTACAGAATGAAGTTGGGAACCTGGACGTAATCCAGTTCGGTTCACAGATTGGTCTCGAGCCTGAATAAACCCCACTCTGCATTGGGAGCGTCTGTCTCGTGAAATTCAGTGTAGGGATGAAGGTCTTTTCCCGAATCCCTGTATCCCCGCTTCTGGAAGCGATTTCCGTTCCGCGAGCGACACCGAATTCGTCCTCGAGCATCTGGCAGAATTCTTCCGGAGTGTACCTGGCGAAAAAGTCGTCAACAGCCTTCATTCGTTCTTCAAATGTCATTTTCGTCCTCCATCTTGTCGGTTATTCGTTCGTTAGAAACGCATTTTTTATCCTTTACGCATAATACAATGCAGTTTGGGACCATCGACTTGAACTTCAAATCCTTTTCTACAGGATCCATACAGATGTTCCTCTGTATAATCGCCGCTGAATAGTCAAGATTTGCTTTCAGCACCATCAGGTTGACGATCGTTCCGTCATCGCAATGCCCTTGACCTATCCTTTTGTCTTTTTTTCTCGTTTCAACGACCTTTTTCTTGAAAGTGTTGAAAACCAGAATGCTCTCTAGGTCGTTAAGGTTTAGAATTTTATCGTCATCGACATCAATGTCTGCGCGGATAACACTTGGATCCTTTATCTTCTTTACAATCTCTGCGAAGTTTTTTGCATCCTCGTATGGATTACTGATTCCGGACTTGAAAAAATAGGCGCCCCTTCCGAGGTAAAGCGAGTTGGACGGGTCGTTATCGTCAAATCCAGAATCTTCAGGAAATTCGAAAGACTTGCTCTCGATGTCTTTAGCATTTTCCCTGCTTGTTCCGTGGTATCCTACAAAGTGCATGGGTTCCTATTCAATCCTCTTTTCTAGGGCCAAATCTACAAAAATAAGCGGGCTGGGGCAAACGGATGTGAACGGGAAATAGGCGTAGGGGGCGTGCGTAATGGTACTATCGTCGCACGGGGGCGGTTTGTCAATGGGGATGGGAATTTTTTTTCAGTGCGTATGCGCCCTCGTCTCGTCCAGGCCGTGTCAAGTCAAGGCCAAGTTACGTCCAAGATTTGTCCCAGGTTGCTGCATTGGCGGTGAGATGAGTATGAGGGTATTTACATATAATTCTTTCTTCTTTTGATACTGATACTGATATTGATACTGAAAGAAGAACGGGTTTTTCTAGGTTAGTTTAGGTTAGGAAAAAACCTATTGGGTTTTTCTAGGTTAGTTTAGGTTTTATTTGGAATTGATCGTTTTAACATACGATAGGAAGGTATTTATATGAAAGAAAAAATGCTTGAAATTCTTGCATACGCAAAAATAGCGCTGAAAGACGAATCATCACAGCGCAAATCCCTTGAAAAAATCGCTGAAATTACGGAGTCTTTCCTAGACCAGAAAGAACTCTCTTTACTACAGCTTCAACTTGATCTTCTGATGCCGGCTTCTCGACAATTTTAACGCCTGCCTTATATTCAACACCAAAGAGCGTCTCAACGGAAGCCCCCGCCTCAAACAGCTTGACGAACGTATTGTAGTCTGGACGGCTACTGTCTTTATGGAGATAGGCCCACTTATATATGACTTTTGGGCCTATTCCTGCCAGTTTCGCAAGTTCTTCAAGATTCTTTCCAGTCTCCTTTTGAAGAACTTTAAGATTTACTTTTTGTAAATATTTATTTTCCGATTCTTCCATATTAAACAAAATAGCCATTTCTTTGAAAGAAAGAAAATTTTTCTCCAAAAAAGAGAAAAAATATCTTGCTTTTCTTTCATTAAAGAACTATATTCTTTGATACAAAAACAAAGTTCTTCATTCAAAGAATTTTAGGAATAAGAAAATGGCTGAAACACTGCAATTCAAACTACCTTCCGAGATGGCTACTTACTTTGAAGACCTCAAGGAAGTCCGCAGCAAAAATTGTGAACCTACCACGAATCAAAGCATCGTTATTGATGCAGTCAAAGCTCTCCACAAATCAAAGGTGAAGAAGTGAACGAATGGTAGTACCAAAAGACAGATTTTGGGCAAAGGTCCTGTTCAAGGAATTTATTCGACACTATCGAAAGCTAAGCGACGAAGAAATCGTCACTGATGTAAAGCAGTCGATGGACGACCTTGATGACCTTAACGAATGTGGAAACACATTCGGCTCAAAGATGGTTCGGTGGTCTCTCGAAAGGGCTAATACGCCTTCAGCAGAGGCTTCAAGGGCCAACGGATCAAAGGGTGGACGCCCGGCAAAGAAGAATAACGACCAAGAAGCCCACACACTGACAAGCGCAAACGGCTCACAGCTGGACGCAGCGAGCGGCAACACCGCTGACGATCGCAAAGTACCACCGTCCAGCACAACTTTGGTGGCAGATGCCGACACCCGCGAGGGCTCGGAGAACTGCCGCAACACGGGCGACCGTGCGAATCTGGAATCTGGTACATCTCCAAATACCATTGGCTCCGCGGAAGCCCCCACAGGCAACGAGGGGGATGAACTCGCAATGGCAGGCAACAGCCCGCTTGTTCCGGAATCTGCTACTTCCACGGTGCCAAACCATATTCCTCCTAACCCCCAAAAAAGCCGCGGGGGAGCCGTAGTAAGGCCTCCCCGCGGTAGGGCGAGGGCGCCCGCCTCGAAGGAGGAGTTCCGGGAGTTCGTGGCCGACACTGACCTGCACATCGGGCTCTCGGAGGAATGGTACGAAATCCACCAGTCGCGCGGGTGGGTGGACAGGGACGGGGTCCCCATCAAGAACTGGAAGGGCGCGGTAACGAACTACTGCAGGGCAAAGGAGAAGACGGATGGCTAGGGACGGTAGCCTTTTGGAACGGATCAACCGCATGGAGGCCATCAAGCTCTACTGCGTCGTGCACGGCAGGTACTCGGAGTACCTCAGGGCGTACTCCAGGACCCAGGACGGAAGGGGATGGGCGAGCCCGCTGTTCCATGACTACTTCAGCTCGCAGATCGAGTTCGCCGTGCAGAGCCTGTGCGGGATATGGCTCGGAAGGAACGTCAACGACCCGCAGCATCCGGTGAGGAAGCTGCTCAACGAATCTAAATGGAGGAGTCAGAAATGAACTTCAACGAATACAAGAATTCCCACTACTGGGAGACGATGCGCAGGGAGAAGGCGGGGCAGATCACTCTGTCGCAGCTAGCCGTGATCATCGCCATCAGCATCTCGATGGCGGCCCTGTTCTACCTGGCAGTAATCGTGGAGGGCTAGCCATGAACGAAAAGTTCAAGTCATCCGCTAACGGCGTGACCGTGGAGATCGAGGTGGAGAACGGCAAGAGCTTCATCAGGGCCTACGGCAAGGTGAACCCGATGGTAAAGAAGGCCGTGGCGGAGCTGCAGTACAGCCTCATGCCTCCGCAGTGGGTCATGCGCCAGGTAATGAAGATCGTGTAACACAAATCAAGAGGAACCAATATGTCGAACGAAACCGTAAATACGGCGGGCTCCGTGCCCGCGGCCGTGGCACAGCCTGTGATGGACGTCATGGCGAACCTGAACGAACTCAAGAGACGGGCCGAGATGGTGTCCGTCGTTAAGTCCCAGCTGATGTGCGAGAACACGCACTTCGGCGTAATCCCCGGCTGCGGGAACAAGCCCACGCTACTGAAGAACGGCGCCGAGCTGCTCTGCATGGCGTTCAAGCTGGCGAGCGACGCGAGGGTGGAGGTCTCCGACCTCGGGAACGGCCACCGCGAATACACCGTGACCACGACCCTCGCCGCCATCGGGTCCGGCGAACTCATCGCCACCGGACTCGGCAGCTGCTCCACCATGGAAAGCAAGTACCGCTACCGCGGCAACGAGGCCGTGAACACCGGGAAGCCCGTCCCCAAGGAATACTGGAACGCCAAGCGTAACGGCAACGCGCAGGAGATGAAGAGGATCCTCGGAGGTGCCGGGTTCAAGGCCCAGAAGGATGACGGCGGAAACTGGATGATCTATCAGAAGTCGGAAAAGAAGCTAGAGAATCCCGACATCGCCGACACCTACAACACCGTGCTGAAGATGGCATCCAAGCGCTCCCTGGTGGACGCGGTCCTCAAGGCGACCGGCGGCAGCTGCGAATTCACCCAGGACATCGAGGACATGGCCGCCACCGCCGATACCTACGCCGAGACGTCCTACGGCGACAGCGACTACTCCGCACAGATCGAGGACGAGGGCCTGGCGAACTTCCGCGCCTCCATGGACAAGATGCACGGTGACTGTCCGGAGGCCTACGACGACACCATGCAGAAGCTGGGCTACGCCTCGATTGAAGCGGTACCCGCAGCCGAACGGCAGAAGGTCTACCGCAAGGTCTACAACGGACTCTGCGCCTACTTCAGCGCCAGGAAGTCCGCGCAGCAGGAAGCAGGCGAAGTGAACGGGGAGGTGGAAAATGGCTAGGGAAGTAATGATCCTCACGACAAAGGAAATCAGTGAGAACCTTTTTGCAAGCGAAGGCGCCAAGAGCTGCTACGAGTTCGCAATGAAGAACGCAGGACTTGACATGGACGAGGGAGCCGTGGCTAACTTCGTCGCGCAGCGCAATGCCAAGAGCGGGTGGCGCGACCTCTGGGAACTCAAGGCATGGTGCGAGAAGACCGCCGCCTCAATCAAGGAGGTAAGCAAGCACACCTTCAACGTGGGTACCGCCGAGGAATTGCCCTCCTACGTCAAGTGGACGAAGCAGTCCTACACCTACGAATTCCAGGAAGGCGCCGCCGCGGCCGTCGCGGAGGCCCTGATCAAGAAGCGCCTGGTGACGAAGGAGCAGCTGCTGAACACCGTGTCCGTAGCCGCCATGGTCAAGGCCGCGGGGCTTACCACCGAGAAGCTCATGGACATGTTCCCGGACACAATCCTGGAGAAGCCCAAGGAACGGACCCTCTCCATCAAGTAGATACTCATAATCCTCCTGAAGAGACCGCCTCCCAGTAGCGCTCCCAATCATGCGAACGGAGGCATCCACGGCACCTATGGCTCACGGCGGCAGGCTGAACACTAACACAACCAGCCGACACCCGAATTCCCAATGCCGCCGCGCCGGGTCCGATTCCCGGGGTGCCGATAACAGAAAGGCCGCGAACGTTTTTCCCAATTTTTAACCGATGGCCGCGAAGTGAGAAAACAATAAATGGGACAATTTTTTGAAGGAGTCAAGAATGCAACAGGAACAGATCGTACCGGAAGAGGACATCAGGGTCGTCATGGACGAGCCCTACTACACCCGCTCCGGTGCCATCAAGGTCATGGGCGTAAAGTCCACATGCCTCTCCAAGGAAATCCGCGAGAAGCGAATCTCCGTTTTCAGGCACCCGGCTGGAGACCTGTTCTCCAAGGATGCCATCCAGGCGTGGATCATCAACAGGACCAGCAGGGCGAGGAAGTAGGCCATGGCGTCCATCACTCTCGTACAGAAGAACAAGTCCAAGGGGATAAGGACGTGGTACGCACGCGTCCCCGATTCCCGCGGGGTGCACTTCTACAGCCTGGGGACGACGAACAAGACCGAGGCCAAGGCCGTACTGCAGGAACGCATCCGCGAGGGAGCCTATGACGCGAGGGACGAACGGTCCACCATGACGCTGGGCGAGGCCGCCACGAGGTTCGAGGGCTACCAGAGGGCGAAGGGCTCCAAGAGCTCGAGCATAGACACCATCCTGCAGGCCGTGAACATGCTGGAGCCGCTCTTCGGCTGCGTGGTTTCCGAACTTGCCACGAAGGACATTTCCGACACGTTCATGGCGGCGGCCGAGAGCCTGAGCCCGACGACATACAGGAACAGGAAGACCATCCTCTCCACGTTCTTCAAGTATGTCGTGGAAGTGCTGGAGCTCATCCCGGGCAATCCGGTACCGAAGGCGATTCCGAGGAGGAAGATGGTCAAGCCCGTAAGGTTCTTCTGGACCCGTGAGCAGATCGACCGCATCCTTGCGGAGTCCCCGACACCGCACCACCGGCTGCTCTACTCGTTCATGGCGTTCGCGGGACTCCGTGTATCGGAGGCGCTGGCCATGACGCCGGAAAAGATCTACGGCAAAGAGATCCACGTCGTTGGCAAGGGCGACAAGTTCGCCACCATCCCGGTATCGCCCAGGCTGCAGAGGGAAATCGACCGCTGCCCGCCCCCGTGGGATTTCCACTACAACAGGGCCACGCTGAAGAAGGTCTGCTCTAGGGCTATCCCGGAGGGCTTCCCGGGAGTCGCCCATGCACACCGTTTCCGTCACAGCTTCGGCTCCAACCTCATAAGGGAGGGCGTGAACATCAAGGTGGTCCAGACGCTCATGCGGCACGAGAACATCCAGCTCACCCTCGACATATACGGGCACCTGCTGGATACTGACCCCAAGGACGCTCTGGAGAAGGTGTTCGCATGACGGACTTCATGGCCGACGTAAGGAAGAGGATCGCCGAGCACGAGTTCCGCCCGGTCTGCATCCGGAAAAGGAGGGTGTACGCCCTCTTCGCAATACTAACAAACCTAAGAAAGGAATGATCATGGCATATCTAAACAAGGTGATGCTCATCGGCTACGTCGGGAAGGACCCGGTGCCTACAGTGACCAGCATGGGGAAGAAGCGGGTCTCCTTCTCCCTTGCGACCTCCCGTCGCTACCGCGACAACAACGGCGAGCAGAAGGAACAGACCGACTGGCACAATATCGTCGTCTGGGGGAAGACCGCCGACCTCGTGGAACAGCTCCGCGTCTCCAAGGGGACTACCCTCTACGTGGAGGGCCGCCTCACGAACCGCAGCTGGACCGACCAGGCTACCGGACAGAAGCGCAACACTACGGAAGTTGAGTTGGACACCTTCCAGCTGCTCACTCCGAGGAACGCCCAGACTGCAGCATCGCAGCATGGCAACCCCTACAGCCAGCAGAACGGAGGGCACAACCCCTACAGCCAGCAGAATGCCGCGTCCGGACAGCAGCCCCAGCATGATGACATGGGCTACGGCGGCTACAACCCGGAGGAAGACGATGGGCTTCCGTTCTAGGAACTTCTAACCAAAACGAAAAAAGGAAATCGATATGGAAATCAAGCGAATCAAGCTCAAGAACATCATCCAGGACGACAGGAACCCGCGTTCCGACATCGGGGACGTAAGGGACCTGGAGGCTTCCATCAGGAATCACGGACTCATCGAGCCCATTGTCGTAACATGGGACGTGTCCAGGTGCGTATTCCGCGTCGTCGTCGGAAACCGCCGACTCCAGGCGCTGATGAACATCGGGTACGAGGAAATCGACTGCATCGTAAAGGACTCCGACGAGAACCTGAACGAAATCTCCATTGCCGAGAACATCGTCCGCCTCGACATGAGTCCTGCCGACGAGTGCCGCGCCATCAAGAGGCTTGTAGACTGCGGTGAGGACATCCGTTCCATCGCGGTACGTTTCGGCCATAACGCAAGATGGGCCGTTGGCCGCCTAAAGATGGCGGAACTCGGGGAGGACATCCTCGCCAGGGTCGACTCCGGGAAGATCACCCTTGCCCATGCCGAGGCGCTGTCCATGTGCGACAGCGACGGTGACGTCAAGCGGTTTGCAGACATGTGCTCCTACAACAGCCCCGAGGAAATCAGGCGCAGGATACTTGCGGAGAAGAAGAACCTGGCGAAGGCCCCCTTCGACGTGCATAGGGTCTGCAGGAAATGCAAAAAGAAGACCGTCAAGGACCAGGACCTCTTCGGTGACGTGACCGAGAGCTACTGCCGCGACGGCGAATGCTACTGCCGCAATGTAAAGGCGGTCATTGATCGCAAGCGCAGGGAACTCCTGGACAAGGGCTACCGCGAGTATGACGGCAACTGGTGGGCCTTCGAGAACTGCCGTGGCTTCATCAGGTTCGATGGCGAGCATTCGGAAAAGGAATGTGAAGCCATCGAATCCATCAGGGGACAGGGACTGGGTCCGTTCTTCATGATAGACGAAAGTACCGCTGAAGCTTCGATCCGCTGGGACTGCGACGAGGCAGGTACCGACCCGGAGGAAGATGCCGCCTCCGCAGAACGCAAGCTCTCCTTCAGGGTCAGGGAAATCGTCGAAGCCAAGGAGAAGGACGCCATGAAGGAAGTCCTCGTGCACCTGATGAACGGCGTGGACGACATGACCGTCGCAGTCCTCTTCGACTACTTCAACCGTTTCAACTATGACAGGTTGCGGTTTGGCGTGGTTTCGGACGGGGATGCCGACGATGACGAAGATTACGTCGAAGGCGCCGTCGCCAACATCGGCGAGAGGACGTCTGGAGGGATCGACCAGCGCGAGTATATTATCGACGCCCTTGTCGATGAACTTTCCCGTAGCTACGAGAGCGAGACCGAGCGAGCCTTCTGGAAGATGAAGGAACGCAGCGAGTACGAGGAAGAGGCCCGAAGGGAGCTGTCCGCCGAAAAATAGTGGAACCGTGGCCCAGGCGGACCGTCCGAAGTTGAATTGACCGGACAGCCCAGCAATAAATTACACAGCCGCCTGGGCCATTTTTTAAGGAGTCGAAAAATGGCAGGTAAACTGAAGAGAAGTGTCGCCCAGATCGAGGCGGAAATCAAGAAGCTGCAGAGCCAGCTCGAAAGAAAAAAATCATGGAGTCCACGACCAGGTTCTCCAATGCCGTAAGGAACAGGCTTGCGGAAATCATGCGTAACCACAACGTGGAACTTACCGGTGCGGAAGTGGACTTTATCGTAACTCCGTGTGAGTCGGTCGAAAAGATGTATTTCAAGACAAGAGGTCAAGATGGATCTGAAGAAGAAGATTGCTGAACGTGAGGAATCCCGCCTTGAAAGGCTGGTGAAGGAAATGAACTCCAGGGAGCCAGACGCCCCGGCAGGCAGGAAGCGCGGCCGTAGGAAGAAGCCTCCCGTACAAGTACCTGGATTTGTCGTGAGCGATTCCGTGGAGCCTGAGGTTCTCTTTCCGGACCAGTACGCAAAGGCCGATTCCGGAAAGCCCCGTCTCTCGCTCGTACCCGTGAAAATCCTAGAGGCAGTGGCGAAGGTCCGCGAATTCGGCTGTAGAAAGTATGGCGACCCGGACAACTGGAAACGCGTCGAAAAGGGGCGGTACAGGGACGCTGCCTTCAGGCACCTGGTCAAGTACATCGGCGACCCCGGCGGTGTGGACGAGGAATCCGGACTCCCGCACCTCTGGCACCTCGCCTGCAATGTCGCCTTCCTGGTGGAGCTGGAAAAGTGACCGCAAGGATGGAACGCCTGATCTGTACGATGTGCAGCTGGGAGACCGAGCGGGAATGGACCCCTCGGAAGAAGGGTGGACGGGGCAAGTCCGCAACCTGCCAGAAGTGCGGGAGAAGGATGCTCCGGAAGCTCTGCATCCAGAATATCAACCTGAAGGAGGACTAGATGTGAAAAAAAGAAAAACCCTGATCAGCAGGAACATGGCCGCAGTCTGCGAGGACCTTCGCAGGCAGCAGAGGGAGCTGCTTCAGATGGCGGATAAGGACAACCTCCAGAGCGATGCCTGCGTCAAGTACCCGCCCTGCATCTGCTGCGGCAAGGAAGGAACCAATGTCCGCAAGTGCTTCTTCCCGCTGGATTACGAGGCGCAGGTTCGTTCGTTCGGATGGACGTTCTCCATGAGCCTCTGCGTGGACTGCCTGAACAAGGCTATAGATCGGGACCGGGTCTTCCAAATCGTGGACCTCAAGGAAATAGGAGTGTACGTCAAATGAAGACCGTCATGGGGACACTGTGCTACACTCTCGGCGAGGCCGCAAGGCTTTACGGCGACGACAGGGCGAAGACCTTCTGGAAAAGGCTTGACCGCCTGACCTGCCCGAGAATCCAGCCGGGCGGGGTAGGCGGCAGGATCTATTTTCCGTCCATCGCGTTCGAGAAGTGGATGGCCGAGCAGAGGGGAAATGTTCGTAAACGGAAATAAACAAATATGCCTTGACAGAACTCTTGCCTGGAGCGATACAATATGTAGATTTCGTCTATAGTTTGATTCTACCTATCGACTCCTTCCCAATAATAAGTCCGCTTAACCACAGCGGACTTTCTTTTTTTGCGAAAAGTGTATAAAATAATGCATACACACTATATAGTATAGTAACTATGGGCGAAGCAACAAAATATACTAAATTGCATACTTCGTGTGTACTTTAACTAAATTTACCCTATGGCAAAATCCAAGTTCTACGCAATCAAGACTCCTACAGAAAGCAAAATCGTTACCACATGGGATGAATGCGAAAAGCTTACCCATGGCGTAAAGGGCGTCCTTTTCAAGTCCTTTGGCACCAGAACCGAAGCCGAGGCCTGGATCTCTGGGATGGCCGCTCCTGCTCCCGGAGGTATCCGGGTCTTTGTAGACGGTTCCTTCTCGCCGGGATTTCCCTATTCCGGCTGGGGTTTTGTCGTTACGGAAGACGATAAGGAAATTGCCCGTGGATCCGGCCTAACCGCTTTCGAGGCGGAAAGTCGTAATATCGACGGGGAAGTGATGGCTTCCTACCAGGCCATGCGCTGGCTGGAAACCCATGACAAAGAAGGTGTAATCTGTCATGACTACGAAGGAATTGCTCGCTGGGCTAAGGGTGAATGGCAGGCCAAGAGCAACATCGCAAAGCGTTATGTTTCTGCAGTCCAGCCCTACCTCCATCGCGTCAAGTTCGAGAAAGTCGCCGCCCACACCGGAGTAAAATGGAATGAACTGGTGGATCAGCTTGCCAAGGATGCCATTGCCAAGGGAAAAAAAGAACTGAAAAAGTAGGGAATGGATAGACCCTCCCTTACGGGGAGGATCTTATATAAGAGAGGGACGAGAATCTCCAAAAAATAGAAATTCATCACGATTTGTGATGAAATTTTTCATTTTTGACTATAGATCAAGGCAAAAGAAACTTTACTTTTCACAAACGATGTAAATCCCTGTTCTAGGAAGGTATGATTCATCCCTTTTTTGTGCACTTTTATCAAAATTTTTCAATTTTTTCAAAAAAAACATAACCTTTTTGCCCAATTAACTTGTATATTCTAACCGAACTTTTTTCTGAAAGGCTTCTTTCGGACGTTTTTCTGTGTGAAAATGGGAAGAAAGGGCCTTTGTCGGGATAATGATTTATTTGGAGATATAATATGGCAGAAGATTTGCAATACCTTATGGAACGCATCCAGAAGGATGCCGTTGACAAGGCAGAAAACGATGCAGCAGCAATTATTGCTAAGGCAAAGGAAAAGGCGGCAGAAATTGTAAAGGCCGCCGAAGCCGAAGCCCAGGCAAAGCTTGCCAAGGCCGATAAGGACGCAGAAGCATTTACCGAACGTAGCGAACGCACTCTGGAACAGTCCGCACGCGATCTTCTTCTCTCTGTAGGCAAGAATCTTCAGGACATGATTCTTAACCTGCTCTCCCTCCAGGTGGAAAAGTCCCTGGATGAATCAACCGTCAAGGAAATGCTCCTTTCTCTCGCCAAGGGCTATAGCGCCCATGTCGAAGTGGACTTCAGCGAAGAAGATGCAAAGAAGCTTGCTTCTTTCGTTACCGGCGAATTTGCAAAGCAGCTCTCCAACGGTGTTGAAGTTTCCAGCGATAAGGGTGTCAAGTATGGCTTCCGCGTCAAGCTGGACGGTGGCAAGGTCACCCACGAATTTACCGAAAAGGCAATGGCAGACGCTCTTTCTGCATTGCTCCGCCCGCAGCTGGCCAAGGTTGTTAACGCTGCAGCACAGGCTAAGTAATTAAGGCGAATCAATGAGTTCTCCTTCTTATTTAATGGCTTCATTGCCGATGATCAACCTGGGTGATGTTCCGCCCGTGACTATGGATGATTTCCGTGGCCGCTGCGAGGGTGCTCTGGACCAGGCTGAATTGGAAGCATTGGACGCCTTGCTTAACGATGAACCTTCTGACGATGAGTTCGTGAAGTCCTACCAGGCTCACGAGATTCAGATGAAGAACGTCTCCGGAAGGCTCCGTGCCCAGGCATGGGGGCCCGATGTCCGTTTTAGCGAAAAGTCTTTCGCCGGTTATGACGTCTACTTCGCCAAGATGGTTCAGGATGCATTTGCCAAGTCCAATCCTATGGAAAAAGAGCAGGATCTGGACAAAGCCCGTTTTTGGCTGGTAGATTGCCTCGCCGGTGTAGGGGAGGAAACAGTCAAGCACGTATATGCATACGCAATTAAGCTCCAAATTTGTGCGCGTTGGGCCCGCCTTTCCGAAAAGGCCGGCGACGCAGCTGTACTCAACGTTATTAATGCAAACGATCCTGACTTTGTTCAGGAATGACCGGAGGTCCATTTTCAATGGCTAGTATCGGAAAAATCATCGGCGTCAACGGTAACTTGATTCGCGTCAAGTTCGAAAGCGCCGTGTCTCAGAACGAAGTGGCTTATGCCAAGTTGCCCTCCAAGAACAAGGAAGGCAAGTCCGAAATTATCCCGCTGAAGAGCGAAGTGATTCGTATCCGCGGCGACTATGCAGAACTTCAGGTGTTCGAAGATACCACTGGCCTCAAGGCTGGCGACGAAGTCGAATTCACTGGCGAACTGCTTTCTGTGGAACTTGGACCTGGTCTTCTGACTCAGGTGTTCGATGGTCTTCAGAACCCCCTGCCCGAACTTGCCGAACAGTGCGGCTTCTTCCTGCAGCGCGGTAAGTACCTGCCGGCTCTGCCCCGCGACAAGAAGTGGGCGTTTACCCCGGTTGCGAAGGTTGGCGATGTATTGGTCGCCGGTGACACCATCGGTACCGTACCCGAAGGCGTGTTCACCCACCGCATCATGGTGCCTTTCAAGGTTCTCGGCAAGGTGACCGTAGAATCCGTCGTTGCCGCTGGCGAACACGTCGTCGAAGACGTTGTCGCAGTAGTCAAGAACGAAAAGGGCGAAAAGATTGAAATCAAGATGGTCCAGACCTGGCCGGTGAAGATGCCTATCAAGGCTTTCGAAGAACGTCTTCGCCCCACCAAGCCGCTGACCATGCAGCAGCGCATTGTGGATACCTTCTTCCCTGTGATGCAGGGCGGTACCTTCTGTACTCCGGGCCCCTTCGGTGCCGGTAAGACTGTGCTGCAGCAGCTCATGAGCCGTTACGCCGACGTGGACATCGTGATCCTCGCCGCTTGCGGTGAACGTGCTGGTGAAGTGGTGGAAACCCTTCGCGAATTCCCTGAGTTGATCGACCCCCGTACCGGCAAGTCCCTCATGGAACGTACCCTTATCATTTGTAACACTTCTTCCATGCCGGTGGCTGCTCGTGAAGCTTCCGTTTACACTGGCGTGACCCTGGCTGAATACTACCGCCAGATGGGCCTGAACGTGTTGCTGTTGGCTGACTCCACTTCCCGTTGGGCACAGGCTCTCCGTGAAATGTCCGGCCGTCTGGAAGAAATTCCGGGTGAAGAAGCCTTCCCGGCTTACCTCGAATCTGTGATCGCAGCCTTCTACGAACGCGGTGGCGTTGTTCGCCTGAAGGACGGTTCCACTGGTTCCGTGACCATCGGCGGTTCCGTTTCTCCGGCAGGTGGTAACTTCGAAGAACCCGTGACCCAGGCTACCTTGAAGGTGGTGGGCGCATTCCTCGGCCTTAGCCGTGAACGTTCCGACCAGCGCCGCTTCCCGGCAATCCACCCGCTGGATTCCTGGTCCAAGTACGAAGGCATCATCGATTCCAAGAAGGTTGCCGAAGCCCGCAAGATTCTTGCTGCTGGCGTTGACGTCAACAACATGATGAAGGTGGTGGGTGAAGAAGGTACCTCTATCGATGACTTCATTACTTACCTCAAGTCCGAATACCTTGACGCAGTCTATCTGCAGCAGGACGCATACCACGAAATTGACGCAGCCTGCACTGGCGACCGTCAGAAGTATGTGTTCGACAAGGTCTACTCCATCCTGAAGACTCCTATGTCTTTTGCAGAAAAGGATATTGCACGTACCTTCTTCCTGAAGCTCACTCAGGCTACCAAGGACTGGAACCGCGTTGCAATGGATTCCGCAGAATTCAAGGACATCGAATCCAATATTACTGCTTCCGTGAAGGAGGTAACTGTCAATGCATAATGTTGCTTACCATCGTATTGAACGCATCGCCGGTTCTGTGATCTCTCTGAAGGCAGAAGGCGTTGCCAACCAGGAACTGGCTCAGGTTACTAGCTCTTTCGGTACTTCTCTCGCCCGTGTGATCCGTATTGACGGTGACATGGTTGACCTGCAGGTTTTCGCAGGTGCCCGTGGCGTTTCTACCGATTCCGAAGTCCGTTTCCTGGGCGAACCTATGAAGGTTCCTTATTCCGAAGCTCTCCTTGGCCGCGTGTTTAACGGTGCTGGTCAGCCCCGTGACAACGGTCCGGAAGTCGATGGCGAACGTATCGCAATTGGCGGCCCTTCCGTGAACCCCGCAAAGCGTATTATCCCGAAGACCATGGTCCGTACCGGTATTCCCATGATCGACGTGTTCAATACCCTGGTGGTGTCTCAGAAGCTCCCGATTTTCTCTATCGCTGGTGAACCGTATAACGAACTTCTTGCCCGTATTGCTTTGCAGGCAGAAGTGGACGTCATCGTTCTTGGCGGTATGGGCCTGAAGCACGACGACTACCTGTACCTCAAGGACTTCCTTGAAAAGAACGGTGCTCTTAGCCGTACCGTGATGTTCATGCACACCGCATCTGACCCCATTGTGGAATGCTTGCTGGTGCCTGATGCATCCCTCGCCGTTGCCGAAAAGTTCGCAACCGAAGGTAAGAACGTTCTGGTGCTTCTCACCGATATGACCAACTTCGCCGACGCCATGAAGGAAATTGCCATTACCATGGAACAGATTCCTTCTAACCGTGGCTATCCTGGCGACCTCTACTCTTCTCTCGCTAGCCGTTACGAAAAGGCTGTGGACTTCACCGACGCCGGTTCCATTACCATCCTCGCCGTGACCACCATGCCTGGCGACGACGTGACCCACCCGGTTCCGGATAACACCGGTTACATTACCGAAGGTCAGTTCTATCTGCGTAAGGGCCGTATCGAACCGTTCGGTTCTCTGTCTCGTTTGAAGCAGCAGGTGAACGGCAAGACCCGTAGCGACCACCGTACCATTATGAATACCATGATCCAGCTCTACGCTTCTTACAAGGAAACCCTTGAAAAGCAGTCCATGGGCTTCAACATGAGTAACTGGGACCAGAAGCTGTTGAAGTACGGTCAGCGTTTCGAAAAGGAAATGATGGACCTGTCCGTGAACATTCCTCTGGAACAGGCTCTGGATCTGGGCTGGACCATTCTTGCCGACTGCTTCGAACCCGAAGAAACCGGTATTCCTTCCAAGATGATTAGTCAGTATTGGCCCAAGAAGGGGTAATTAATGGCTAAAGTCAAGTTAACCAAAAACGCCCTCAAGGCGGAACGCGACGCATTGAAGCGCTTCCAGCGCTATCTGCCCACGTTGTTGCTCAAGAAGCAGCAGCTGCAGATGGAAATGCGTACGCTCCAGGAGAGGGTGATGGCAAAGCGCGACGAGGAAGACAAGCTCCGCAAGAGCATGTCCTCCTGGATTTCGCTGTATGCCGAACCAGTCGATTGGTCGAAGTACCTGTCGGTGAAGGAAGTGCGTCAGGGCGAAGGAAACATCGCCGGTGTCCGCATTCCTACATTCGATGGGGTAGACTTCAATGTGACCATCCCTGACTTCTTTACTACGCCGGCTTGGCTGGACGACGGTATCCGCAGCCTGCAGGGGCTTATTTCCCTGCGCTTGGAACGCCGTGTTCTTGAAAAGCAGTACGAACTGCTTTCTATGGAACTCCGTACCACGAGCCAGCGCGTGAATCTTTTCGAAAAGGTCAAGATTCCCGAAGCCAAGGATAACATCCGTAAGATTAACATCTTCCTGGGTGACCAGCAGACCTCTGGCGTGGCCCGCAGTAAGCTTGCAAAGGGCAAGTCTACCGCACGTGCCGCTGCACAGGATGCCGCCGCCGCTCAGAATAAGGGGGTAGCTGCATGATTACTCCTATGAAGAAAGTAACCATTCTCTGCCTGGACAAGGAACGCGAGGCTTCTCTTGAAAAGCTCCGCGAAATGGGTATTCTCCATGTGACTCCGCTGGTAAACCCCACCGGTGTAAAGCTGAATGCCGCCAAGTCCAAGGTCATGCGAATCCGTAAGGCTCTCGAAGCAATTCCCGCCAAGGCAGGGAAGGATGCTGTTTCTCTGGACGCATCTATCGCTTCTCAGCCCGCAGTCGAAGCCGTGCATCAGATGGTGCAGGTCAAGAAGGACGCTACGGACGAAATCTCCAAGCTCCATAACGACCTGAACCGCCTTGACAACTTCGGCAATCTGGACCCGCAGACTGTTAAGTCTCTGGAAGAGAGCGGTGTTTTCGTAAAACTTTATGAAGTTGATCCCAGCAAGACTATTTCTGCTGATGACGGCGCCGTTGTGTTGCCCTTCGGTCAGAACCTTACTGGCAATCTTTATGCAGTCATTAGCAAGGGTGATGCTCCCGCAGCCGTAAAGGATGCTGTGGAACTTCCTCTGCCGTCCATGTCCCTGGCTGAAATGCGCCAGAAGCTCTCCGCAGCCAATGCTGAACTTGCAAAGGCCGACCAGACTCTGGAAGCACTTTCCGCCAAGCGTTCCGAAATCGATTCTGAACTGGCTGATGCCGACGAAGAATACGACCTTCAGGAAGCTTCTAGCGGAATGCTCGCTGGTGCAAGCATCGCCATGATCCAGGGTTTCGCTCCTGCAAATCGCATGGGTGAAATTCAGGAAGCCGCAAAGGCTAATGGCTGGGGCGTCCGTGAAGAAGATCCTTCTGACGACGACATGGTTCCCACGCTTTTGACCCACAAGCCCATTGCGAAACCCATGCAGTTCCTGTACGATATTATCGGTATCGTTCCGGGCTACAAGGAAATCGACGTTTCCGCAGTGTTCCTGGCTTTCTTCAGCCTGTTCTTTGCTATCATCGTTGGTGATGCCTTCTACGGAGCTCTGTTCCTGGCACTCACTATCGTTGCCCGCAAGAAGGCTCCGAAATCCAAGAGTGCAGGCTTCAGCTTTATGTACTTGATGAGTGGTGCTACCATCGTTTGGGGCATCATGAATGCAAGCTATCTTGGTTTGACTCCGGAAATTGCTCCCTGGGTTGCAAATCTTGATTTGGCTAATGCATCCTTCTGCCCTGAAGGCCTGAAGAATGCCATGCATTGGATCCGTCAATCCTCCAACATGCAGTTCTTCTGTTTCTGCATTGCAGTGGTCCATCTGACTATTGCACACGTTTGGAATGTGGTTGTCCAGATCCAGCGTAAGAGTACTACAGCTCTGGCTCAGGTTGGCTGGCTGTTCTCCACCTGGTACATGTTCTTCCTGGCAGGAAACATGGTGCTGGGCGACAAGGTCCCGGAAGTGTTCAGAAACTTCTTCAGCGGTCCTACTTCCGCTCCGATGATTTATGTGCTCATCGCTGGCGTAGTGCTTCTGGTGCTGTTCTCTGTGCCCCCTTCCAAACTCAAGGAAGAATGGATTTCTATTCCTATGCTCGCCTTGAACATCGTGAACAACTTCGTGGATGTGATTAGCTACATCCGTCTGTTCGCAGTGGGCCTTTCCGGTGCTGCCATTGCAGAATCCTTCAGCGAAATGCTTTCGCCCATGTTCGGTTCTGTAGGCGGTCTCCTTGGAGCAGCCGTTGTGCTACTCTTTGTTCATGCCCTGAACATTGCACTTGCCGTCATGGGTGTGGCGGTTCACGCAGTGCGTTTGAACACCCTTGAATTTTCTAACGGCCTTGACCTGCAGTGGAGCGGTTTTGGCTTTAACCCGTTCAAGAAACGGAAAAACGTTTAATAACAACAAGTAGAGGATAAAAATATGTTAGATCACGAAACCATGGTTACTCTCGGCAAGATGGGTGCAGCAGCAGCTCTCGGCCTCGGTGCTCTCGGTTCTGCCCTTGGTTGCGGTACCGCTGGTATGTCTGCAATCACCGTCTGGAAGAAGGCTTACGCTCAGGGCAAGAGTGCTCTCTTCACTCTCCTTGTGTTTGTGGGTGCTCCCATTTCCCAGACCATTTACGGCATGCTCCTGATGAACTTCATCCTGGGTGCAGCAAATGCAGAAAACTTCAACAACTGGGCTGCTTGCCTCGGTGCCGGTATCTTCGGCGGCCTCGGCATGATGGCTTCCGCATGGTTCCAGGGTAAGGCTGGTGCTGTTGCTTGTGACGCTTTGGGCGAAACCGGCAAGGGCATGGTGAACTACCTGATGGTTCTCGGTGTGGTCGAAACCGTTGCTCTGTTCGTCATGGTGTTCGCAACCCAGACCTTCGCTTAGTAGGTATGAGGACGCCTTACTTTTGTAAGGCGTTGAGGTGTGAGGCTTTGTTTTGAAAGACCTCATTCCTCTAGGCGCTTTGCGCCGACCTCAAAGCGAACATAGTTCGCGTCCTCACTCCTATAAGGAATTGAATATGGATCAAGAAACAATAGTGACTCTCGGCAAGATGGGCGCCGCCGCGGCTCTCGGTCTTTCCGCAGTCGGCTCTGCAATGGGTTGCAGTACTGCCGGCATGGCGGCGATCGGATCGTGGAAGAAAGCCTACCTTAAGGGGAAGAACGCTATGTTCACCTTGCTTGTGTTCGTGGGCGCTCCTATTGCGCAGACGATTTATGGCATGCTTCTGATGAACACCATCTTGAATGCTGCCAACAAGCCTGATTTCCACAACTGGGCTGCTTGCCTGGGTGTGGGCATCTTTGGTGGACTGGGCATTATGTTCTCCGGCTGGTATGTAGGCAAGGCTGCCTCCAACGCCTGTAATGGCTTGGGTGAAACCGGCAAGGGTCTAGTGAACAGCTTGATGGTGCTTGGCGTGGGTGAAACCGTGGCCCTGTTCATCATGGTGTTCTCGATGATGCTGGTGTCGTAGCGTAGCTACGAAGTGAATAGTGAAAAGTGAATAGTGAAAAATGATATTTTTCGCGATTTGAATTAAACTTTCGCTGCCCATAGATAAAATGTCTTGAATGAACTCCGCGTAGAAATGCGCGGGGTTCTTTTTTCTATCTTTGGCCGTGCAATGTCGCAATTTTTGAAACGCTTCAATAGGTTCTTGGTAATCAACGGCTATATGCCGAAGATTTTCCTTGCTGCGTTTATCGGCTTTGTTACGGGTCTGGTGGCTGTATCTTTCCATTATGGACTAGGATTGGCCATCGATTTAGTTAGAATTCCATGGACAGGGGATAATCCGCTTCCTTGGTGGACTTTTGCCTTTGTGCCGGCAGTTGGCGGGTTAGTGGTCGGTTTCATCATCTATACCCTTGCAAAGGCTCCCGAAACAGCGGGGCAGGGCACCGATAACATGATCAAGTCTTTCCATCATGAAGGTGGAAAAATTCGTAAGCGTGTTGCTCCCGTTAAATTTTTGACAAGCATTATTACTTTGGCTACTGGCGGTAGCGCCGGTTACGAAGGCCCCATTTCCCAGATTGGTTCCGGGGTGGCATCTACAGTCTGTCACGGTTTTAAGATGCCTCAGACCTTGCGCCGTCAGTTTACTCTGGCGGGTACGGCTGCTGGACTTGGCGCAATTTTCAAGGCCCCTCTGGCTGGTGCGCTTACTTCGGTGGAAGTCCTTTATCGCGAGGATTTTGAATCTAATGCCTTTGCTACTTCCATCGTTTCTTCCGTAGTTGCCTTTACGGTCTATATTGCATTTGTGGGAACTGCCCCTGCCATTACGGGGGTTCCGGTTTTCCCGTTTGCAAATGGTTTTGAACTGTTTGCCTGCGCTCTACTCGGAATCCTGTGTTTTCCGTTCTCCTATCTATATGTACGCTGCTACAATGAGTCGGAAAATCGCTTTGCCCGCTGGAAAATTCCCAATTGGATCAAGCCTGCCATTGGTGGCTTGATGGTTTCGGTACTGGTTTTTGCTTATCCTGAAGTTGCTGGCGGTGGATTTGAATTTATTGGCGAGATCATGGGGGCCATGATGCCTCATACACTTTGGGGCGTGCTGCTGCTTTTGGGAATTGTGCTTGCAAAGATTATTGCCACTGGGCTTACGGTGGGTTCCGGCGGCTCTGGCGGTGTTTTTGGACCGTCCCTGTTTATTGGCGGTGTTCTCGGAGCGGCCTTTGCCGGTGCGTGTGAGCTTGTCGCGCCGGGTGTGGTGCGTGCTCCGGAAATGTTCATTCTGGTGGGAATGGCCGCCTTCTTTGCTGGGGCAGCCAAGGCTCCCATTGCAGGTGTGGTCATGGTTTGCGAAATGACAGGTAGCTATAGCCTTTTACCTGGACTCTTGATTGCCGCAGTCATGCACATTGCCTTCTCTAGACCCTGGAGCATTTACAAAAGTCAGGTCCAGAACAAGTTCGCATCTCCTGCCCACCGCGAGGATATGGACCAGGATGTTCTTCGCATTACTACGGTTGGAGAGGTAATTGAATTTTGCGAAATGAAAACCTTGAGGGCGGAAGATTCTCTTTCGGATGTGCTGAAAAATATCGATGTCGATTATGTATATCCGGTGTATGAAGGTACTTCCAGAACCCCGGCAGGACTGTCCCTGGGACACGAGCAGACAGGAAAATACATTGGCCTTCTGGATATGTCCATTGTGAAGAACGCCTACATTTCTTCTCCGGATTTGATTCAGCACTTGTTAATTTCGGATTGTACGGTAAAGGCCCCTATGTTGATGGATTCAATGGACCTTCATTCTGCCTTGAAAGTCTTCGTCCGTACATCGATGCGGGAACTGTGCGTAAAAAATAAGGACGGGGAAGTGATAGGCGTCCTTAGCCATTCCGCTATCCTAAAGGCTTATGACAAAATTGTGCAAAGGAATGCAGACTAGGCTATTTCTTTTATGGCATCCAGATATTCGCTGAGGTTTCGGGCCTTGGCGATTTTCTTTATGGTGCGTTTGGGAATGTCGGGGTGGTCGCGGGAGGGATCCTGCGCGGCTTCTACGGCGTAGGTCCAGAAGGGACGAATCTTGTCCAGGATTTGTGCGTCTCCTTGGAGACGCTTGCGGTAATCGGCTAGAAGGGCTTCGTGGATTTGAAGAAGAGCCTGCAATGAGTTGGAATGCGGATGTGCATTCTGGCAAATCTTTGAAACACTTTTTTGGAATGCATACTGGTGCGCGAGCTGCGGATTTGCCAACAAGCCGCGGCCGATCATGACTCCAGCCAGATTGGGGTACATTTTTTCGAGTCGTTCAATATCTGCGATGGAGGTTATGTCTCCATTAAAGATAAGCGGGTGGCGGCATCCTTCGTAGAATTTCTGGAAGGTGTCGAAATCAAGAGCGCCCTTATACTGCTGGACGCCTAGGCGCGGGTGCATGGTGATGTGGGCGAGGGGAGCCTCGTTCAACAGGGGCAGCAAGGCGAGGCATTCCTCGGGGGAAGTGTAGCCTAGACGCATCTTGACGCTGAATTTCAATGCGTTTTGAGAATGCTTTAATGCTAGATCCTCGCCTTCGCGAGGATGACAATGGGTGTTGTGTGACGCTAGATCCTCGCCTTCGCGAGGATGACAATGAGGGTTGTGCGACGCTAGATCCTCGCTTACGCGAGGATGACAATGGGTGTTGTGCGATGCCAGATCCTCGCCTTCGCGAGGATGACAATGGGTGTTGTGCGATGCTAGATCCTCGCCTTCGCGAGGATGACAATGAGGGTTGTGCGACGCCAGATCCTCGCCTACGCGAGGATGGTTTAGCGAAATTGAACGGATGTTGACTTCTTGAAGGATTTCGCGGATGGCGTCTATTCGCGGGAGAATGCCTGAACCGCGGCCAGATTTCGCCTGCATAGGGAAGGGACACCCCATGTTGATGTCTATTTGCGGGAATACTTCGTCGGGGGCAAATCCGCAGTCCTTTTTCAGCTTCTGGATGGCGTCCACAAGAATGGAAAACTCTGAGGCGTCGCGACAAATGACCTGCGGGATGACGTTGTAGAAATTGCTAGATTCCCCGTCAAGCGGGGAATGACAATTAGAGTCAAGCGGGGGATTGTATCCCTGATTTTCGCAGTGGCAGATGTTTGTTTGCCTGCTTTTGATGAATTCTAAATCCTGCTGAAGATCCCGCAGGTCCTTAGGACGGGCTTCTCCCTTTTCCACTCGGAGGAATGGCGTGTAATAGGCCGCGATTCCTGACTCGAGATTCGTGCCGTCATTTTTGATTCCCGCATACAGAAAATGCGCCTGTCGATAAGCGCATTCTGTATATCCCTGAAGAGGAGCGAAGTGAATGTCTAGCATTTCCTTGTCTTTCAGGATAAATTATTTAAGGGTAATGCTTCCGTCAAGGTCAATCTTGATGCCTGTTTCGGGAATGTCCTTTTCCGTGAGGCTCTTGATTTCCTTGATGCAGGCTCCAGTTTCGTCCAGGTAGGGGCGGCGAGCTCCGTCACCACCCTTCTGGATTGCGGAGAACAGCTTGCCTTCCTTGAAGTTGCCGGTCTTCTTGTCGATGGTAATCTTTACGATGGGGGCGTAACCGCTGATGCCGGAAACATTCACACCGGTCGGCGTGGCGAAATTACCCAGGCTATAGGCGATGAACTTTCCCTTGTACAGGTCCATGGCGCGAGCCACGTGGGGACCGTGCCCGAAAACGACATCCGCACCTGCATCGATGGCGACGCGTGCGAACTTGTAGGGGTTACCGCGATTTTCCCCAACGAAGTTTTCCGTTTCGCGGGTAATGTGGTTAAACTTCTTGCCTTCGGCACCGATGTGCATGGCTACGATGACAATGTCGGATTTTGTTCTCAAATCGGAAATGACTTCTGTCGCTTTCTTGAAGTCTGTAACGCGGAGTGTTCCGTTGTTGACGGAGAAACCTGCAAAGCCGTATTTTACGCCGTCCTTTTCGATAACGGTAGATTCACAGGTCTTTTCAAAACCGGCATAGCCGATACCCGCTTCTTTCAGAACGCGCTGGGAACTTTGACGACCTGCATCCCCGAAGTCACCGGAGTGATTGTTGGCGATGGTCATCAGGTCAAAACCTGCATCCACCAGGTGTTCCACGTAGCGTTCCGGCATACGGAATACATAGCAGACTTTGGGATTGCTGCATTTCTTGGGTGTGCCGCCGTCGTTGAGAAGAACGCCTTCCAGGTTACCGACGGTTACATTGGCATCACGGAGAATTTCCTTGACATCTGCAAAAATTTCTGCGCCGTCCTTAGGAGGGAGGATGGGGCTATCGTTGGGGTAGTTGACGCCCATCATGATGTCGCCGACACCTACAAGAGTAAGGACATCAGTTGCATTTTCGGTTGCTGCCGGTTGTGCCTCGGCGGGAGAGTCCTGTGCAGGTACTGCTTCCTGTGCGAAAAGTGCCGATGAAAGAACTAGACCGAGTGCGGGAATGAATTTTTTGATCATTATGTTTAAAACCTTTATTTGCGATTCTTCAATTACAGGGTAAAAATAAAAATCTTTTTCTTGGATACTTGCCTTTTACTATATTTGCGTGCCGTCAGGGCCTATCATCCAGGTAGGTTCCTAGTCCGGCCAAAGGATATGCCTGCAAGGTTCAGGTTCGGCCGAAAAAGGATATAAAAATGGCAAAGAAAGTTCAAGACGCCCTCAAAGACATCATTTCCCTCTGCAAGCGCCGCGGTTTCATTTTCCCGGGTTCCGAAATTTATGACGGCCTGGCCAACACTTGGGACTACGGTCCGTACGGTGTTGAACTGAAGCGCAACATCAAGAACCTCTGGTGGAAGAAGTTCGTTACCAGCCGTAAGGATGTGTTGGGCCTCGACAGTTCTATTCTCTTGAACCCCCGCGTTTGGAAGGCTTCTGGCCACGTGGGTAACTTCTCTGACCCCCTGGTTGACTGCTTGGCTTGCCACGAACGTTTCCGCGCCGACCATCTGCTGGAAGAAAAGCTGGGTGACGGCTGCTGCGCCGGCAAGAACTTCGACCAGATTGCCGAAATGATGGTGGAAAACAAGATCGAATGCCCGAGCTGCGGCAAGACCGAATTCACCAAGCCCCGCGCATTTAACCTCATGTTCCAGACCGAAATCGGCGTTATCGAAGGCGAAGGCAACAAGGTTTATCTCCGTCCGGAAACCGCTCAGGGTATCTTCGTTGACTTCAAGAACATTGTGGACAACGTTCGCCCCCGCATTCCGTTTGGCGTAGGTCAGATCGGTAAGTCTTTCCGTAACGAAATTACCCCGGGTAACTTCATCTTCCGTACCCGCGAATTCGAACAGATGGAACTGGAATTCTTCTGCGAACCGGGCACCGAACTTGACTGGTACAACTTCTGGCGTAAGTACTGCTTCAACTGGCTCATCAAGGACCTGGGCGTGAACGAATCCAAGCTCCGCCTCCGCGAACATGCCAAGGAAGAACTTTCTCACTACAGTAACGGTACCACCGACGTCGAATACGAATTCCCGTTCGGTTGGGGCGAACTGTGGGGTATCGCAAGCCGTACCAACTTCGACTTGACTGCTCACCAGAACGAATCCAAGGTCAAGCAGGAATACATTGATCCGGTCCAGAACAAGCGCTATGTGCCTTACGTTGTGGAACCGTCCCTCGGTGTGGAACGCTTGCTCCTCGTTCTCCTCTGCGACGCTTACGAAGTCCAGAAGCTCGAAAACGACGAACGTACCGTTCTCCACTTCGACCCGAAGGTTGCTCCGGTTAAGGTTGCCGTTCTCCCGCTGGTGAAGAAGGGCCAGGTCAAGGCTAAGGCCGAAGAACTGTACGAACAGCTGCTCCAGCGCTGGAACGTGGAATACGACGAAACCCAGTCCATCGGTAAGCGTTACCGCCGTCAGGATGAACTGGGCACTCCGTTCTGCGTCACCGTCGATTTCGACACAGTTGGCGAAGGCGAATCTGATCCGGCAAAGCTTGGCTATGTCACCGTCCGTGAACGTGACTCCATGAAGCAGGAACTGGTGAAGATCGACGAACTGGAAGCATACCTGGCTGCAAAGCTCGGTTGCTAGTTTAGTGATTAGTGGTTGGTGGTTAGTGGTTAGGAATGTAATTTAACTACTGTTTACTAACCACTTATTAGGTCACTCCCGATGTTTTTCGGGGTGGCCTTTTTTTATATTCAAATCATGCTTAATCCTTTCTTCAAATCAGTCATCGACCAGGATGATACCGCCATCGTTATCTGCAACCTGGAACACGAAATCATTTACATGAACCCGAAGGCTTGCGAGGCCCAGGCAAAGCGTGGGGGAGCCGCCCTCATCGGCTGCAACCTGCTGAAGTGCCATAGCCCAGAATCCCAGGAGAAAATCCTCAAGGTAATGGCCTGGTTCCAGGCAGACAAGGCCCACAACTGGGTACACACCTTCTTCAACGAAAAGCAGAACAAGGACGGCTACATGATCGCCCTTCGCGACGAAGACGGCACTCTCATCGGCTACTACGAAAAGCACGAATTCCGCACGAAAGATGTGATTCCATTTTATACAATGCCCTAGGTTGTAAAGTCTGCTGTTGTTAGAGGTCCCTCGGCAATGCTCGGGGACCTTTGGTGTTCGTGTTATATTCTCCCTAGGGGAGTGTGCTCGGGGAGGGGGCGGGGGAGGGAAACAATTTTGAAAACAACTTGCAGTTTATTGCTGGAAAGATTCAGCCCCCTCCCTTGGGGAGGGGGACGGGGGAGGGAAACAAAAAAGACTTCTCAACCGAGAAGTCTTTTCTGTTTTCTTTTCTACGGGATAGACGAGGCTTGAACTCGCAACCTCCGGCGTGACAGGCCGGTGCTCTAACCAAAATTGAGCTACCACCCCAGTGGATGACCAAAGTTAACTAAAAGTTTTTTTTCTGTCAAGAGGTAAAAACTCTTTTTTTAACATTCTTTTAGAGCAAGTTTTCATGGAATTGTAAGAAATTTGTTATATTTCCTATCGTAAAAATATAAAGGTTGTGAAAGATGAAGAAGATCGTTTTTAGCTCCATGGCACTGGCCCTTGCTTTAGTAGCCTGTGAAGATGAGAAAACTCCGGAAACTCCTAAGGCTTTAGGGACGGAAGTCGCTACGCCTGCTCCTGCCCCCGCTCCGGTACAGGATGCCGAGCCCGCCAATCCGGCTTTTAAGGCTAAGGTCCGTAAGGTTATCGGCGAAACGGATCTGCAGCGCAAGAGTTCTGATTCCTGGAAGAAGCTTCGCCAGGGGCAAAATGTCTTCGAGATGGATCGCATTCGCACTGCAAAGGAATCTGAAACACTTCTCGGTGTAAATGATGGTTCCGTAATCACGGTTTCCGAAAATTCCGACGTGACCATCAATGCGGAAATCATCAATGAGCTAAGCAAGAAGGTTGCCATTACCATCAATAACGGTAAGGTCTACTTCGATGTCCAGAAGCAGAAGGACGGCAACACCATTGAATTCAGGACAGGAACTGCAACTGCAGCTATCCGTGGTACCGCGGGCTTCGTTGGAAGTGTGGATGGTCAGACGGTTGCCTCCCTGAAGGAAGGTCGCCTGGCTGTGACTTCCGAAACCAACGAGTCTGCTGAAATTGTTGAAAACCAGACGGTCCTTGTGAACAAGACCGGTAAGACCAAGTCCCTGAAGCTGAAATCTTCCGGTACCAAGGCTCTGGCAACTGTTCTTGATTCCATTGTGACTGCCTCTGCCCAGAATGAAAATGTTAAGGTGGACGAAGCCTCCCTGCAGAAGTCCCTGGAATCTTTCGACAAGAGCTATGCCAAGAAACAGGCTGCTTTCGAAAAAAATTCCTACTTCCTGCGAGACAAGTCTGTTCCTGATACCGTCTATGCTCCTAGCGTAACTCTTAAGGCTAAGGCTACTGCAGGTATTACCGTTACCATTCTGGGTGAATCCCAGGTGGTAGGCGACGATGGTGTATATACCTACGAAGGTTCCTGGGATGCCTCCGAGTTTGGCGTAAAGCGCTTCCTGGTGAACTGCAGCAACGGCGAGGTGGAATACCAGTGCGGAATCTGGACCATTATCTATGCCGAACCTAAGGCAGAAGAACCTGCTGTAGATACCGTGGCCGCCGAACCTGTAAAGCAGGAGCCGGTCGCAGCACCCAAGGCTAAGGAAAAGGTCAAGAAGGAAGAACCGAAACCCGTGGAACAGCCTAAGGTAGAACCCAAAAAGGAAGAACCCAAGGTTGAACCTAAGAAGGAAGAACCCAAGCCCATCAGTCTGAAGGTCTCTATCGGAGGAGCCTCTACCGAAAGAATTCATAACCCCTTTGGTAGAAACCCCAGGGTCAATGGATATAAGGGCAAGACCTATAAGGGAAATCTTCGCGTAAAGCTGTCTGGTATTACGGATGACCAGCTGTCTGAAATTGTTTCTGTAAAGGTTCTGAGAAACGGCGATGAGGATTCTGAAGTAACGCCAAAGTCTACCAGTTTTAATGTACCGGTATCCGTGGATGTAAATACCGTTGCGGATTACGAAGTGGTTGTAACCCTCAAGAACGGAAAGACATCCAAGTCTAACAAGAAGACTTACGAAGTATTCTGTAATGCAAGAGTGCACGATCCTAACGACCTGACCAAGTACAATGGCGGTCCCGTTGCCGACGAGGAACAGGAATACCAGTCTGTTCAGTTGAAGCGAGATTAGTTTTAAAAGGGAAAATTTTTATTTGGGAACAAAATTATGTCTAAGATGACCAATAAACTTGCTATTGCCGCAGTATCTCTCTTTATGGGGGTAGGTTCCGCCTTTGCGGCAAATATTCTTACCTATACCGCAACTTCCAAGGTTTCTCAGAAGGATGCCGACCAGGCTGCCCTGGCTGGTGTTGCCAAGCAGGTTCAGACCCAGGTAAAGGCTGAATTCGAAACCACCAAGAAGGAAAATGCCCAGGGCGAAATTTCCGAAACGGCAAAGAGCTTCAAGGGTACCTACACGGATGTTGTCCTCAAGGGTGTGAAGATTACCGTTGGTGAAAAGAAGAAGGGTGTGTTTACATCTACTGCAACTTTGGATGTGGATCAGCTGACTTCCAAGATGGTGGCAGACTTGAATACCATTCGCGGCGATATGAAGAAGCTGGATTCCCTGATCCGTATGGAACTGCAGAATGCGGACTATCGCAAGGTTTCAACCGACTTGGCTGAACTTGAAACCCTGGCCGACAAGTACAACGGAATCCTGGAAGAACTTTCCATGTTCAGAATAATTTCCAAGGACCTGTTGCTGGAATCCGCTCTTGGTGAGCTGATGGACTTCTTTGCAAAGGCTCTGGAAGCTGTCAAGATTGAAACCGATTTGTCTAGCGAAGCTTTGACTATTACGGTAACTGATGTTATGGGGCCCATTGCCTATTTCCCCATTGCGGTTCTCCAGGACCACAGGGAACTTCTGCGTTCCAAGACCGATGAAAATGGTGAACTGGTATTCCCTCTGGACAAGGTTCGTGCCAAGAAGGCTAGCGGTCAGGTGACTGTTGTCGCTAATCTCAGCTTCAAGTATATGCACAAGGCTGCTGTAGAATCCCAGGTGGTGGAATACTCTTCTGAAAAGCTGGGCTGCGCCTATCGTCTGACCTGCTCTGGTGACGAAGCCGATTGCGGCGCCCTCCACAAGGCCCTTTCCGACGCAGGCCTTTCCATTCAGGACAAGGCCGAATTGCCTGAACTGAAGGTGAACATGACTTTTAGCGATAAGGCTAGCGGAAACGGCTCTTTGTATACATCCAAGGCAACCCTGGTCTTTAGCTACGACGACGTAAAGCTTACGGAACAGCCTCAGGGCATTGGCCGCGATGCAAGTGCCGCTCATGGTAAGGCCATTGCCAAGATGCCTGCAACAAAGGTTGTGAATGCCTTCGGAAAGAAGTGCAAGGGTAAGTAATTTTTCTAAGCTTGACTCTAGGTCCCGTAACTTTGTATAAAGTTGCGGGACTTTTTTTTATAATTGCGCCTTTTGCAATTTTGTCTATAATTAAAAAATGCATGAATTAAAAAAATCAATTTGGGAAAAAGCTGAAAAGAATTTATCTTTGTATTTGAGGTAAGGTTATGCGAGGATTGATACAATTATTTGTGCTGTTGGGAGTATTCCTTGTGGCGTGTACCACGGACGCGGGCTATAATCCCAGCGAGTCCTATAAGGATCGTTCCGTAGATTATATCGTAGATCATCTAGATCGCTATTCCAGCGAATCCTATTTGCCCAAATGTACTGATACTCTGGATAAGAAGGTGTTTTTCGTATCCAGTGCCTTGGCGGCCTATGTTTGCCTTGAAAGGGAATGGGCTCGAATTCGTAACATCGAAAGAAATTCCCCGGAAATAGAAGGGATTCCTTACTATGATCCAAAATCCAAGGACGTGTCTGGTCTTGTAAGTGAAGGCGATTATAAGCTTGGTTCCATTACAGATCCTCGTGATGGACATACCTATAGAACAGTTACTTTTAATGGTCTGGAATGGATGGCAGAAAACCTGGATTTCGATGCCGAAGGCGATATGGTCTCCAGTGATTGTTCCAGTTTGCTAGGGGCAAAAAACTGTAGGTTTTACTCTCTGGTTTATGGGTATTATGATGAAAGTCTGGGGGATTATCCAAGGAATCTGGACACTCTCTGCCCTTTGGATTTTAAGGTTCCCACCATGCTGCAATGGGATACCCTCTTTTCTTCTGTAGGCTATTGGACTTCTGCCGGCAAGTCGCTTAAAAGCAGGGACTTCGTTGGAGAAAAGAACCGCAGGGGAGATGATATTATCTCTTTCTCCATTCTTCCTGCAGGTTATCATAGCGGGAATTATGGACAGCTGGGAAAAAATGCTGGCTTTGCCTCTCTGGATGACGAAGCCGTTATATTCTCTGCCGATGAAGACCGGGTCCGCTCCTCGTCCATCTTGTCTGGATGCTATTTCTCTGTCCGCTGTGTAAGGAGGGCCCGATGAAACCCATTGCCGTCTTGATGGTGGCGGTTGCGGCCATCCTGTTTTCCGCCTGTTCGTCGAATGAGTTTCTGGTCATGGACTCGGCCAAGAAACGCGCGCCCCTGGATCCACAAACCCAAGTGCGTTTTATCTATGCTCCTGAAATCCCCGTGATTCCCGAGAATACGGAATTCATTGCGGTGATGAATACCAACGTGAATTCGGACTGCTACCTAGACGATGCGGTTCATGCGCTGGAATCTGCGGCACGGGAAGTGGGGGCGGATCTTATTTTTGTGAAGAAATACGAAAACCAGACCGTGAGTCGTGGCGTTTACCTTGGCAAGGTATATATGAGCCATACGGAAACATGCTCGGTCTTGACAGCGGACTTGCTTAAAACCAAATAGGCGTACAGGTATGAAATCTTTTGTATGTGTACTCTTCCTGATGCTTTGTACCTTTGCCTTTGCAAAGGATTTCAGTGCATTTGAAAAAAGCCTTTTTGAGCAGTCTCCTATTGCAAGTTCTGAAGATTCCGTTACCAAGGAAAATGAATCTTCCAATTCGTTCAGTGATTTTGAGAAGTCCCTAATGGAAATGTCATCTGAATTGTCTGCGGCTTATACTTTGCGTGAAAACTTGCTGGAGGCGCTTCAGAAAAAGGATACCAAGAAGGTGTCCCAGATTGCAGACCAGCTAGAGGCTCTAGAATCCAGAAGTGTGATGCCTATCCAGCCTTTTGAAAGCGAGTGTGTGTTCGTTGAATTGAATATGCTGGATCGCCTGACCGATTTTATGGTCAAGTATTATCGGACGGTTGTGGATACAGGTCGGTTTGATTCCAATGTGCAGGTGCCTATCAACGATGGACTTTACTTTCATGTGACGATGGTCCTGGAATCTCGGGATTCCACCAAGATGTTCTACTCCTATCTCAGTCCCAGGATTGAACATTCGAAATTGCCGGATGTAAAGCGTCGCAAGCTTGAAATTCTTGCCCTGCTTCGGGATGCCTATCGGGATACAAAGACCGGTGAACTGGTCCATTCCAAGACTGCGGATTTCGTTGAGAAGTATCCCAATGATCCTGACGCTCCCTGGATGAAACATTCCATTCTGGGGCCTCTTTCCCGAATGAGCGTTCTGGATTTCAAGATGGATAAGCGCAGCGAACTGAAGGAAGATGTCATTAGGGACAAGCTGTACTCCGGTGGCCTCGGCTTCAACTTTTATCTGGCCATGGGCGGTTTTGGAATCGGGTTTGACGACCTCTATCGCAATGACATTTATGAACCGGATCCTATGCCGGTGAACTGGGAATTCTATCTTCAGTTTGGACATTTTACTGCTTTGCTGGAAATGGTCAATTCTGGTGTTTCCGGGATTTCTTCCTTTGGCTGGGGCCTGGGCTGGGTGGTTTATGATTCCCGCTATCTGAAGGTTCGCCCCTATTTTGGCGCAGAAACCTCCTTTATGAATTACCGCTATAAGGATAACTATGTGGTGGGTGGTACTAGTTACAGTTCCGCCGGTAGTTCCGAATCCGTCGGACTTGATGAAGAAGGATTCCGTGGCATCCTTGGCGTCAACATTGATTTCAAGTTTATTACCGCATACTTCCTTACCTCCAGCAGCAAACTTTCAAGTTTCTCTGTGGTGGGCAAGTTTGGCGTTTCTACAACGGATATTGATACGGATGTGGCAAAGGGCGAAGGTTATGAAGCTTTCTTTGCCTTGGGTTTAGGCATTTATCTTTGGTAATTCATGAAAAAGATTGTTCTGTATTTGTTGGTTCTTCTTGCGGTGAGCGTCTTTGCCGAAGGTGAACAGGTTTCCAAGAAGGAACTATTCGATAGGGCCCGAGACGTCCTGAAGGAATCTCTGGAAAGTGGCGATTATGACAAGGCGGGGCAGGCGCTGGAGTACCTGCAGGAAAATATTTCCAATGGCGCTCCTCTAACAGTAAATGAAGAGTATTACGCCTATATGGGAATGCACCGGTACGAGGATGCGCTTCGGGTCTATTTCGAGGGGCGTCGCGTTTATCTGGATGTGAACTATCATCCCGATGTGCAGAAACGTGTTATTGTTGAAGACGGTTTAAGTCTTTACTTCAGTAAACTGGTGGTAAACTTGACCAAGGCAAGCGCAGATTCTCTGATGCAGATCATTGAGGCTTCAGAAGTAAGTCAGGAAAGCAAGGACCTGTATGGAACTTTGCTTTATTCTGAACTGGTCATCGGGCATCAGCTGTTTTATGTTGGTAACGAAGTCATGTATGCCCTTGACATCTGGGACGATACCTATGTGGAACCCTTTCTTGCGCGAGCCAAGGATTTTGTCCAGAAGTATCCCGGTTCCATTCATTCAGAATATCTGAATTGTTCCATCATTCCCATGGCCCAGAAGCAGGTGGATTTTATGGCGAATCCTCTGGAACATAAATTCTATACCGGTGGATATGGCATTTATGCTTCTCTCTGGTGGGGCGGCATTACTGGGGACGCCGCAGATTACATCCAGATGGATATGGGGTCCTACATGCTGGAATTTGAAATACAGTTCTGGCGATTCAATTTTGGTGTTTTTTATGCCGATGGAATTGAAGGAAAACGAAAGTACCGAAGGGATCTTGTATCTGAAAGTCCAGATTATGAAAGTTATAGCGATGGCTTTACCGCAGGTTTTGATGTGTTTGATTCCAAGTACATAAAAGTGGTGCCCTTTATTGGTCTTGGTTCAACGACTATAGACGTCTTGGATATTGATGCTCACAAGCATTTCCTGCTGGGTACCAATGTGGATTTGCGCTTGTGGACATCCAAGGCTGAAAGAGCGAATTCTCCCATCGCTTCTGTGCAGTTGCGCCTGAAGTACATGGCGAAATTCAGTAGCTATAAGGATTCCTATGTGAATGTGGAACAGATTTATGATGAAGAAGATGGTCATTATATCGGGCGAGAGGATCATCACCTTACCGCATCCGGCGATTATGTGAATCACGCCTTCTCCATAGGTCTAGGCCTTTACTGGTGGTAATTTTATGAAACGCCTGATTGTATTTGTATTGGTTTTATGCGGGCTTGTCTTTTCTGAAATCCCGGACTTTCTGAATCAGCCCTCTAAGAGGGAATTGTTCGCAAAGGCAAGAGACCTTTTGAAGGTGTCGCTGGAAAAGGGGGACTTGGCAAAGGCGGGGGAGGCTCTGGAGTACCTGCAGGCCAATGTAGGCAATGGCGCTCCATTGCAATATTTTGAAGAGTACCTGGTTCTGACCGAATTGAATCGCTATGACGAGGCCATTTCCGCTTATGCCCATATACGTAGATTGCAGTTGGATCCTGATTATAAAGTCGATATGGAAAGACGGCTGGAGGCAAACGACGCCCTGAATACCTATCTATTTAGGAATCTTTCTCCATTCAACAAGGATAAAATCGATTCTCTTTATCAAAGGGCATTGCAGTCGGAGGCCAGCAAGGAAAATAAGGACCTCTACGGCGTGTTACTTTATTCGGAACAAGGGCTTAAGTATCGCGTAGATTGGGGGCTTACCTATTCCAATGTCATTTTGGAAGATACGACCTGCGCCGCGGAATTCATAAAAAGGGCAAGGGATTTTATCTATAGCTACCCCTTGTCCGAACATTCGGCTTATTTAAAGTCGGTTGTGCTTCCCGCCGTCCAGGAACGATTGGATGATTTGCATGAGTTCGAAAGGAATCCCTGGTCCTATAAGTATTATACAGGAGGTCTTGCCGTTTTTGCCGGTAAGTGGACCGGTTTTGTAAATGGGCTTGTTACAAACTATCTTGATACCGAGATGGGGACAAGCTTTATTCTGGAAGCAGAAATCCAGATTAGTCGCATTTCTCTGGATGGATATATGGGTTTTGGCATGGTTTCCAGACCCAAAGGAAAGTTTATTGATGTGGTACGTAGTGGATACTGGGAAGGTGACCAGTCCGAGGAGGATGTCTTTTATGGTCTTTCCCTAGGTTATACTTTTTATGAATCCAGATTCGCAAAGATTACGCCTTTTATTGGTTTTGGATTGATGGAGTATACCTTGTTTGATTGGGATAATTTTCCCCAGTGGAATTTGGGCGTAAATGTGGATTCCCATTTGTGGATGTCCAGACCTGAACGAAAATACCAGGCCTCGTGGGGCATTGTTCTTCGCCTTAAATATATGATACAGTTTGGTGAACTTTCGGAAAAGGGGAGTAATTGGTGGAGTGGGTCCGATTTTCCTAAGACTAGGGCAGGATCCATCAATCATCTATTTGCATTTGAACTAGGTCTTTTTACTTGGTAGTCTAAATATTTTCTTGCTATTGAAAACAGGGCTGAACGGCCCTGTTTTATTTTTGCTCTGTCCTTAAAATTTTTAAATTTGTCCCGTTCAAAATTTAATCCCTTTTAAAAATAAGGTAGATAATCATGATTAACATCAATATGCCCGATATGAATGACCAGGTGAAGGCCCGCCTTGACAAGCTCGAAAAGTTCAAGGAAATGGGTATCGAAGCCTATCCGCACAAGTTCAACCGCACTCACGATTCCAAGGTCCTTAAGGAAAACAAGGACGCCCTGATCGCTAGCGGTGAAGATGTTGCTTTTGCTGGTCGTGTGGTTCGTTTCAATCGTAAGGGCAAGATGTGCTTTATGCACCTGAAGGACCGCTATGGCCGTCTGCAGGTGGTTTGCGCCCGCGACGAAGTTGGCGAAGAAAACTACGAAATCGTAAAGATGACCGACCTTGGCGATTTCATCGGCGTAAACGGCTCCATGTTCGAAACCCAGAGCGGCGAATATTCCGTACGCGTGAAGAAGGTGACCATGCTCAGTAAGGCTGTGCGCCCGCTCCCCGTTGCCAAGGAAAAGATTGACGAAAACGGCAACAAGGTGGTGTTCAACGAATTTGCCGACGTGGATACCCGCTACCGCCAGCGCTATGTGGACATGGCCCTGAACGACGACGTGAAGGAAGTGTTCATCAAGCGTTCCAAGATCATGCAGTCCATCCGTGAATACCTCATCGAAAAGGGCTTCATCGAAGTGGAAACCCCGACCTTGCAGCCCATCTATGGCGGTGCAAACGCTCGTCCGTTCACCACTCACCATAACGCTGCCGACATGACCCTCTACATGCGTGTGGCTCCGGAACTTTACCTGAAGCGCTGCATTGTGGGCGGTATGGAAAAGGTTTTCGAATTCTCCAAGAACTTCCGTAACGAAGGTATGGACCGTACCCATAGCCCGGAATTCACCGGTCTGGAATTCTACGAAGCCTATGCAGACTACAACGACATGATGGTTCACTTCGAAAATATCTACGAACGCGCCTGTATCGCAGCAAACGGCACCACCAAGATCATGACCCAGGGCAAGGAAATCGACTTCAAGGCTCCGTGGCCCCGCTACACCATGAAGGGTGCTATCGAAAAGTTCGGCGGCATCAAGGTGGACGACCTGTCCGATGAACAGATCCAGGCAAAGATCGACGAACTGGGTGGCCATCTGGATGGCGAATTTAGCCGTGGCCGTGGCATTCTGGAACTGTTTGAACTGACTGTCGAAGAACAGCTGATCCAGCCCACCTTCATCATGGACATGCCTACCGAATCTACTCCGCTTTGCAAGAAGCATCGTACCCAGGAAGGCCTCATTGAACAGTTCGAACCCTACGCCAACGGCTGGGAACTGGGCAACGCCTATACCGAACTTAACGATCCTCTGCGCCAGCGCGAACTTCTGGAAGACCAGGTCCGCCGTGGCCGCGGTGGTGAAGGCGAAACTCACCCCATGGACGAAAACTTCCTGCACGCAATCGAATCTGGCCTGCCTCCTACCGGCGGTGTGGGTTTCGGTATCGACCGTATGATCATGCTGCTCACCAACCAGGAAACCATCCGCGACGTGCAGCTCTTCCCGCTGATGAAGCCGGAAGTCTAATCGGCGAAGCCGATTTAGTTGACAGTGGTTAGTGGTTAGTAAACAGTGTCGCAGTAGAGAATATCAATGGCTAAAAGTTACAAGGATCTTGTTGTTTGGCAAAAAGCGATGGACTTGTCTATTGCTGTTTACCAGGTGACGAAGTCTTTTCCAAAGGAAGAACTTTTTGGTATGGTTTCTCAAATGCGACGGGCTGCTGTTTCCATTGCTAGTAATATTGCTGAGGGTGAAGGCCGTAAGTCAAAAAACGAATTTGCTCATTTTGCAAGCATAGCAATGGGATCAAAAGCTGAATTGGAAACACAAGTAATCTTATGTGAGCGTGTTGGACTATGCTCTGATACGGAGTCACAAAATTTGCTTAGTATGTTAGATGAAATCGGAAAAATGCTAGCCTCCTTAAAGACGCGGCTGTCTTGTTCTTCAAAACCACTAATCACTAACCACTAATCACTAACCACTCCCACATGAATAAACTCGAATTTCTCATTGCTTGGCGTTACTTGGGGGCTCAGCGAAAGAGTCTCTTTGTCGCCCTTATCGGAATCTTCAGTATGCTTGGGGTTTCCATCGGCGTGTTTGCGCTGGTGATCGCCCTTGCAGCCGTGAACGGTTTCGAAGAAGAAGTCACTGCCCAGATGATCGGCAAGGACGCGCACTTCGATATTATGTCCTACAACGGCGAAGCAATCGCTCCTTACGATAGCCTAATCCAGGAAGTCCGTTCCCGTGAATCTCGCGTGACGGGGGCGTCTCCATTCCTGGTTTACAAGGTGGGGGTGAGCAGCAAGAAGGTCAACGACGGCATTGTAATCTATGGCATCGACACCGAAACTGCAAAGACCGTAACGGATATCCACAAGTACATCAAGTGGGGTAGTTACTCCGTTGATAGTCTTGAGGATCTGAGCAATAATTTGCGTCCGGGAATCATTCTTGGCTCGGGTCTGGCAAACAGGCTTCGTGTGGTCGTTGGGGACAAGCTGGTGCTTCAGACGTTCCAGAGTCCCGATGCCGTAGTCGCTGGTGGCGGTCCTAAGATGATGATGTGCGTCGTGAGCGGCATTTTCGAAACAGGAACTTACGAATACGACGGCAACCTTGCATACGTGGGCATTCCTGAACTGCAGAAACTTCTCGGAATCGGTAATGCGGTAACTGGTGTTCAGTTCCGCCTGACCGACCATTGGGCTGCCGGAGAAGTGGTGGATAGTATCGGTACATGGCTTGGGTATCCTTACTATGCAACGGACTGGAAGACTAAAAACTCCACACTCCTGAAGTGGATGAACTATGAAAAGTTTATCGTGGCCGCGGTGATTTGTTTGATTATTCTGGTGGCCGCATTCAATATCATCAGTTCCCTGATCATGGTGGTTATCGACAAGACGAAGGAAATTGGAATCCTCCGCAGTATGGGCTTTAGCAAGGCTGGTATCATGCGGGTGTTTATGCTCATGGGAAGTTTTATCGGTGTAGGGGGAACCATTGTTGGCGGTTCTCTCGGTTTGATACTCTGCAAGCTTCAGGAAGCCTATCATTTCATCAAGCTTCCTGGTGATGTTTATGTGATTCCTTATTTCCCCATTTCAGTCCACATGATTGATGTTGTCTTGATTTTTGTTATTGGCATTGCCTTGTGTATTCTTGCTACGATTCTTCCGGCTTGGAAGGCCAGTCGTCTTGATCCTGTGGGAGCCATTAGACATGAATAGTAGGCAGTGGTTAGTGGTTAGTAAACAGTGGAATAAAGGCAGCTTCGCTGCAATGTATGAAGAGGTACTTGTCCATGGCTGAATTTGTTAGTGCTCAAACCTCGAACCTCATGCCTCAAAGCCTATTGGAAACTCGCGATTTGCGCCGTGTCTTTAGTGAAACCGGTGAAAAACTGGAGATCCTGAAGGGCGTAAACTTCTCCATGAATGCAGGGGAATTTGTGGCTCTTACGGGGTCATCGGGTTCCGGTAAGTCTACTTTTCTGAATCTTGTGGGCATGCTGGATACTCCAACTTCTGGCGAAATACTCTTTAAGGGAAAGACCCTGTCTAAGTTCAATAGTCAAGAGAGGGATATGTACCATCGTGTTCAGGTGGGTTTCGTGTTCCAGTTCCACCACTTGCTCAGTGAATTTTCTGCATTGGAAAATGTTTGCGTTCCAGGTAGAATTCTTGGGACTCCCGAAAAGGCTTGCCGAGAACGGGCCGAGATGCTTTTGGAAACGGTTGGCCTCAAGGACCGTCTAAGGCACTTGCCTCGTGAACTTTCCGGTGGTGAACGCCAGCGAATCGCTATTGCCCGAGCTTTAATGAACGAGCCTGATTTGATTCTTGCGGATGAACCTAGCGGAAACCTGGACGAGGCAAATTCAGCCCGTCTTAATGAACTTTTTGGGGAGCTCAACGCCAAGTTTAATCAGGCCTTCTTGATTGTAACCCATGATGAGACCTTGGCGAAGTTTGCCAAACGCCGAGTGATTATGCATAACGGCCTGATTCAAGGTGTCGAATGATTTTTTGAATCTTTCTTTTACAATCCGAAAAGGAAAAAACGATTTATAAGAGAGAATGAGGAAAAGCTATGTCTGATATTAACGGTATTTTTTCAAGAAAGGCTAAGGCAGTCCTGCAGGCTGCAAGAATGGCTGCCCGAAATCTAGGAAGCGACAGCATTAGTACCGAACATTTGCTTCTGGGCCTTGTCCGCGAAGATTCCGGACTTGCCGCAGAAACCCTTACGGCTCTCAAGGTAAATTTGAATGACCTGGGCGAAAATGTCCAGCGATCCCTGACATCCAACGGCGGCATCATGACAGTGGGGGATACCCATGGTTCACTCCTTTCCTTTACCGCCCGCTGTAAGGCAGCCCTGTTCAACGCAGCAAAGATCGCAAAGGATGAAGGGGATCAGTATATTGGTCCAGAGCATCTCATGCTCGCGATTCTTCAGCAAAGTGAATCTCCTGCTGCAGGAACGCTTTCCACATTCGGTGTCACCTATGAAAATTTTCAGCAGGCCTATAATCAGCTGAAGCGTGAATCCTTGGATGAACAGGTTCCCCGTGAAGAGGGGGGCGCTGGTCGTCCCGAGGAAGGGGGACAGGGCGAAGGCGCTCCTCGCGTAGGTGGCGAAACGCGTCAGCAGGCTCGTTCCCAGTCTCGCAGCAAGACTCCGATCCTGGAACATTTTGGTCGTGACTTGACGGCGATGGCCCGCCAGGGCAAGCTTGATCCGATCATCGGCCGTGAAGCAGAAATTGAACGCCTTATTCAGATTCTCTGTCGTCGCAAGAAGAACAACCCCGCCCTGATTGGTGAGCCGGGTGTGGGTAAGACTGCCATTATCGAAGGCCTCGCACTGAAAATCGCTCAGAAAAAGATTCCGGAACTTTTGGCCAACAAGCGCGTGGTAAGCCTGGATGTTGCAGCCATGGTGGCTGGCACCAAGTATCGTGGACAGTTCGAAGAGCGCGTGAAGGGCCTCATTATGGAACTTCAGCGTGTGGACAATTCCGTCATTCTTTTCATTGATGAACTTCACACCATCGTTGGCGCAGGCGGTTCCGAAGGTGCGTTGGATGCTTCCAACATTTTCAAGCCGGCTCTTGCCCGCGGTGAGTTACAGTGCATTGGCGCTACTACTCTGGATGAATACCGCAAGTACATCGAGAAGGATGCCGCCCTGGATCGCCGTTTCCAGACCATCGTGGTGAACCCTCCGACCTCCGAAGATTCAATCCGTATTCTGGAAGGCCTGCGTGCAAAGTATGAGCAGCACCATAAGGTGCGTTACACTCCGGAAGCCATCCGTGCTTCAGTCAGCCTTGCCGAACGCTACATTTCCGAACGCTTCTTGCCGGATAAGGCTATTGATGTCCTGGACGAGGCTGGAGCCCGTGTGCGCTTGAATTCCATTCGAACGCCTGATGACCTGAAGGCTATGGAAGACGAACTGGCTCAGGCTATGCAGCAGAAGGAAGAAGCTATTGCGGAACAGCAGTATGAATCCGCTGCCGCACTTCGCGATAAGATTGAAGCCTTGACCGCCCAGATCGCGGAACGCCGCGAGACCCTCAATAAGGAAGACTCCGCTGAACTTCCTGTTGTTGATGAAAACGAAATTCGTGACTGCATCAGCAAGATGACGGGCATTCCCGTAAGTCGTCTTGCCGGTGAAGAGGCTCAGAAACTTCTTAAGCTTGGGGTCGAGATTAAGGAACGAGTCATCGGTCAGGATCAGGCTGTGAATGCCGTGGTGAAGGCGATTCGCCGCACCCGCGCAGGTATTCGCGACACCAAGCGTCCCATGGGCAGCTTCCTGTTCCTGGGTCCCACCGGTGTTGGTAAGACGGAATTGGCGAAGGTCTTAAGCCTCAGCCTGTTTGGCAGCGAAGATTCCATGATTCGTATTGACATGAGCGAATACATGGAAAAGCATAGCATTAGCCGCTTGATTGGCGCTCCTCCGGGATATGTTGGCTTTGAGGAGAGCGGAGGTCAGCTTTCCGAGAAGGTTCGCAAGCATCCGTATTGCGTGGTGCTCCTGGATGAAATTGAAAAGGCTCATCCGGATGTGTACAATCTGCTGTTGCAGATTCTGGATGACGGAATCCTTACGGACAGTTACGGTCGCAAGATCAACTTTAAGAACACCATCATCATCATGACCAGTAATGCTGGTGCTCGTGAAGTCCGTCATAGCTCCGGCATGGGCTTTACCAAGATGGGGGAGACCGATGACTACGAACGTATGGAAACTGCAATCCGCGAAGAGGTGAAGCGAGTGTTCTCTCCGGAATTCCTGAACCGTATCGACGAACAGATTGTGTTCCGACCGCTTTCGAAGCAGGATTTGACTTCCGTTGTCGATATCCAGCTGATGTTCCTCCAGAAGAATTTGTCCGAAAGAGGAATCCTGCTGGAAGTTTCCCAGGCGGCTAAGGAATTCGTGGTGAGCCATAATTACGATTCCGCTTTGGGCGCTCGTCCCATCCGCAGATCCATCCAGCAGCTGATTGAAGATGAAATTGCTGAAGGCCTACTCCTGGGAATCTACAAGGACTTCTCTACCATTTCCCTGGATGTGGTGGATGGCAAGCTGAAGTTCACATCCGAGGCGTTACCGAGTTAGCTGGTAGTAGACAGTGGTTAGTAAACAGTAGGAAGAATGTGAATTTTTTTGCATTCAAATACTAACCACTAACCACTAACCACTAACCACTATTCTATATTTCTCTGCAAAAAATTAACCAATCAACCAAAGGACAACATCATGGCAAAGATTTCTGCCGTTCTTATTTTCGGTGCACCGGGTTCCGGTAAGGGTACTGTTGGCGCAAAGCTCGCTGCTACCACTTCTCTCAAGCACCTCTCCACTGGTGACATCTTCCGCGGTATCGCTCCTTCCAGCGAATCCGGCAAGCTCCTCGCTTCCTATTCCAGCAAGGGTCTCCTGGTTCCCAACGAAGCTACCGTCGAAATCTTCGGCCGCTATGTTGAAGGTCTCGTAAACACCAACAAGCTGAACCCGGAAAAGGATGTTCTCCTCCTGGACGGCATTCCTCGTACCGTTGAACAGGTCAAGCTCATCGAATCCATCGTCGACGTGAAGCACATCTTTGTTCTCGACATCAAGGACGAAGCTACCATCGTCGCTCGCCTCCTGAACCGCGCCAAGATCGAAGGCCGTAAGGATGACGCTGACGAAGCTGTGATCAAGAACCGCCTCAAGGTTTACAAGGAATCCACCGCCAAGGTTCTTTCCAAGTACAGCAAGAAGATCATCACCCACGTTGTCGGCGACAACACTCCGGACGAAGTGTTCTGCGATGTGCTGAAGGCATACGTTGACTTCTGCAAGGCTTCTGCTCCTAAGGCCAAAAAGGCTGCAAAGCCCGCTGCAAAAAAGGCCGCCAAGAAGTAATTTTTCTTCCTAGGATGTCATAAAAAGTTCCGCTGAATCTGGCGGAACTTTTTTCGGTTTTCAGGTTTGTTTTAAAACATAAAACTTACGAAAACCTTTCTTTTACAGAAGATGTTTTACTATCTTTTGCCTTGTGTTTGTACGTTAATAGGTAAAAAATGGATTTGAATACGCAAAATAATCAGCAGAATGCTGCGCCGGTTTCCGCTCCTGCGAATAAGGACGATGAAATCGATCTCCTTGAAGTGCTCGGAATCCTCCTGAAGCACAAGATTTTTCTGCTGTTTTGCATTATTGTCGGTTGCGGTATAGGTTTTCTCGCTTCCAATTGGCAACGCCCTCAGTATACCAGCGATGCTCTCCTGCAGATCGATGTAAAGGGAAATAAGGCTGGTAAGGCTATGGGCGAAATGGGTGCCCTTCTGGATGTGGCTAGCCCTGCCGAAGCCGAGATTGAGCTTCTGAAAAGCCGCATGGTGTTGAGCTTTGTGGTGGAGCAGGAAAATCTCTGTTACAACGCCTTTCCTAAGGGTGCCCTAGACCGTCTGACCCACAAGGAAGGACGAATGGATCTTGAAAATCTGCAGATTCCGGAAATTGCCATTACGGAAAAGTGGATGGCGAAAGTTATCGACGACTCCACTTATGTGATCATTACCCCGGAAGAAACTGAACTTGCCAAGGGCGTTATCGGAAAGGAGCTGGTGGCACCCTACGGTGGTGATACCCTGGCCATTCATGTAAAACATATGCGTGCCCGTCCGGGACAGCTCTTTGTCCTGGTCCAGACCGATCCTCTGGATGCTGTCCGTGGCCTGGTAAAGCAGTTGAATGTGGCTGAAAAGGGAAAGCAGACCGGCATTATCGGTGTGTCCTTTACACACCAGTATCCGGACCGCGCTGCCGCGATCCTGAATTCTATTGCAAACATCTACCTGCGCCAGAATGTGGAAATGCGCAGTGCCGAGGCCGAAAAGACCCTGGAGTTCCTGGAACAGCAGCTCCCTGGCGTAAAGGCCAAGCTGGATTCTGCCGAAAAGCGCCTGGCTGATTACCGTCATAAAATCGGTTCTGTCGATATGTCCGGCGAAACCCGCGCCCACCTGGAAAAGACTGCCGGACTTGAAAGGCAGATTCTCGAACTGGAACAGCAGCGTCAGCAGGCGACCCGTCTCTTTAAGGAAGAACATCCTTCCGTGCAGACCATCGTGAAGCAGCAAGGCCGTCTGCGTGCAGAACTTTCCAAGCTCAAGAATTCTGCCGAGAAGATGCCTCTCACCCAGCAGGAGGTCCTTCGCCTTCAGGAAGAAGTGGCTGTGAACAATGCCCAGTATACTTCCATGTTGAACAACATTCAGCAGCTCCGTGTGGTTCGTGCCGGCGAAGTGGGTAACGTCCGTGTGGTGGACTACGCCCAGATTGAACGCAGGCCATCCAAGCCTAACAAGAAGATGATTTTCCTAGGGTGCGTATTTGGATCGTTCCTCCTTGGCGCCCTGCTGATCTACCTGCTCCAGATGACCAAGCGTGGCGTCCGCAGCTCTCTTGAAATTGAACGCGAAACGGGTGTCAGTGTCTATGCCAAGATTCCCGAATCCGATAACAACATCCTGAGCCGCCGCAAGAAGGGCAAGAATACCCTGCCTCTGGTGGAGGAATCTCCCGATGATCCTGCCAGTGAAGCGTTCCGTTCTCTCTATACGGCCATTGATTTCAGTATCGGGGAACAGAAGGTGGTTATGGTCACCGGTATGGTGCCCGGTGTAGGTAAGTCCTTCGTATCCAAGAACCTGTCAGCCCTGTATGCTGCCAACGGCAAACGCGTTCTCCTGATCGATGCAGACATGCGTCGCGGTGTGGTGTATAGCAAGCATCGTCAGGGGTTGGGCGATGTTCTTTCCGGCAAGGCATCCTTGGATTCTGTGGTCTCGGAATCCCTGGTGAAGAATATGTTTACCCTGGGTGCCGGCAACTCCGAGGTTGCTCCCAGTGAACTTCTCCGCGGTGATGTCTTCAGAAATCTCATTGAGGAAGCAAAGACAAAATTTGACATGATTGTGGTGGATACTCCTCCTCTGAATCTCGTGACCGATTCCGAACTGATCTTCCCGGTGGTGGACTTCGCACTCTTCGTTCTTCACTACGGTCGTCACTCTATGGAACAGATTAAGGAATCCATGGTGAAGGTGGACCGTTGCGGCGACAAACCTCACGCTTTCGTCATGAACCACGTGGAACACGATGGCCGAGGCTACGGTTATGGCTATGGTGGTTATGGTTACTACGGTGGCTACGGTAAGTACGGTTACAGCAGCAAGAAAAAGAAGAAGTAATCAAAATACAGTTGAGGGCCCGAGCCCGCATATAAACAAGAAGAGAGTATGGCTGAGTCCTGCTCTCTTTTTTATTCTCTGACTTTTAGAGAGACTAGAAATGTCATCACCAAACCCGCTGAACAACCCCGAGTTCTTTGAGGAGGTGCTTCAGCGCCCCTCAAACACAAAAGGATGGAGCAAACGGGCGCAGCCCGTGAAGCGAGGTCGTTTTGTGGGGGAGTTCAGAGGGGGCGGTAGCCCCCTTTGCGTCATCATTAGGCCACCAGAAACTGCAAGCACTTGCATCCTTCAGCCCTAACCCCTAGCCCCTAGACCCTAGCCCCTAAAATCCCCTAGACCCCTATATAAAACCTCTAGGAGCGAAGCTCCGACCTCATCCCTCAAGCGAAGCGTACCTCAAACCCCTAGCCCCTAAAAATTTTGCAAATTTCTATCTGCAATTCTAATCACGAATCACGAATCACTAATCACTTTTCTATCTTTGCGCCCATGAAATGTTTTATCTATGACACCACGCTGCGCGACGGCAATCAAGATCGCAAGATTAGTCTCTCTCTGGCCGACAAACTCCAGATTACTCGAATTCTTGACTCTTTCGGTATTGATTACATTGAAGGCGGCTGGCCCAACCCGAGCAATCCTACCGACGAAGAATACTTCCGCGAAGTGAAAAAGCTTAAGCTGAAGCATGCCAAGATCGCTGCTTTCGGTAGCACTCGTCGCCCCAAGATCCTCCCTGAGAAGGATCCGCTGCTCCAGGCATTGGTAAAGTCCGAAGCTCCCGTAAAGACCATCTTCGGTAAGAGCTGGGACCTCCACGTTACAGAAGTCATTCATACTACTCTGGAAGAAAACCTGGACATGATCCAGTCTTCCATCGAATTTTTGAAGGAACATTCCAAGGAAGTCATTTACGACGCCGAACATTTCTTCGACGGCTATAAGGCTAATCCGGAATATGCTATCGAAACCCTGAAGGCCGCTGCCCTCGGTGGTGCTGACTTCATCGTGCTTTGCGATACCAATGGCGGTACCATGCCTTGGGAATTGGAAGAAATTTTTGAAGCCGTAAAGGAACGTGTGGACGTACCTCTGGGAATCCATGTTCATAACGATTCTGGCCTTGCCGTGGCCAATAGCATCTATGCCGTGAACTCTGGAGCAACCATGGTCCAGGGTGTTGTGAACGGCTACGGTGAACGTTGCGGTAATGCAAACCTCACCACCATCATGGCAGACCTGGTCTTCAAGATGGGCGCAAAGTTCTTTGCCTCCAAGAAGATGGCTGGACTTCGCAAGCTGTTCCTCAGCGTAGACCAGATTGTGAACCTGGCAAGCGACGTTCGCGCTCCGTATGTGGGCGAGGCTGCTTTCGCTCATAAGGGCGGCGCACACATTGATGGCGTCATGAAGGTTTCTCGCAGCTTTGAACATGTGGACCCGCACTCTGTGGGCAATGACCGCGTGTTCGTTACCAGCGATCAGGCTGGCGGCTCTCTGGTTGTTGAAAAGCTGAAGGCTATTAAGCCGGGTATTGATAAGAAGGATCCCATGGTGGCAAAGCTCCTCCTTGCCATCAAGGAAAAGGAAAACGCTGGCTGGCACTTCGACTCTGCCGAAGCAAGCTTCAAGATGCTGGTTTACCGCCAGCTGGGCATGTTCACTGAACCCTTCGAATTCATGAACTACCGCGTCACCGAAGACAAGACCCCTCAGGGCGTGTCTGTTTCCCAGGCCAGCGTCAAGTTGAAGATTGGCGACAAGATCAGCCATCAGGTAAGCGAAGGTGATGGTCCGGTGAACGCTCTGGATGCAGCTCTTCGTAAGGCACTGCTCCCGTTCTTCCCGTACATGGCCAAGGTCCGTCTGGACGACTTTAAGGTCCGCGTTCTGGGTTCTTCCGTTGGTTCCGATGCTCTGGTCCGCGTGTGGACTACCTTCGGTGACGATAAGGAACATTGGAATGTGGCAGGTGTCAGCACCAACATCATCGAAGCCAGCTGGCTTGCCTTGATGGACGGTCTGTGCTACAAGATTTTGAAGGAAACTAAGAAATGCAAATAGTTAAGGCTACTCCTAATTCTAAGGAAATTGAACGCATTTGCGGTCGCGAAGTTGCTCCCAGCCGCGAAATTTATAACAAGGTTGTAGATATCCTTGCCGACATCAAGAAGGGCGGCTACGCCAAGGCTGTAGAATACGCCCAGAAGTTCGATGGCCTTGAACGCAAGAACATCCGCGTCTCTGCTAGGGAAATTGCAAAGTCTGCCGCCAAGTGCCCTGCCGATTTGCAGAAGGCTCTCAAGCAGGCCATCAAGAACGTCCGCGATTTCCACCAGAACCAGATGGAAGAATCCTGGCTCATGGAAGGTAAGGACGGCGTTGTTCTTGGTCAGCGCATCCGCCCCATGAAGCGCGTTGGCCTCTATGTTCCCGGTGGCGCAGGCATTTACCCCAGCACCGTGATCATGAACGCAGTGCCCGCTCTCGTTGCAGGTGTTCAGGACATCGTTGTGGTTACTCCCATCAAGGGCGAAATCAACCGCGCCGTGGCATTCGTGCTGCAGCAGCTGGGCATTACCGAAGTCTACCACATCGGTGGCGCACAGGCTATCGGCCTGTTGGCTTACGGTGCCAAGGACGCCAAGGGCAAGACCATTGTTGAACGCGTGGACAAGATTGTGGGTCCGGGTAACGTTTTCGCAGCCGTCGCCAAGAAGGAAGTCTTCGGTGTCGTTGATATCGACATGGTGGCTGGCCCCTCCGAAGTTCTCGTCATGGCAGACAAGACTGCCGATCCTGACTTCGTTGCTGCAGACCTGCTTTCCCAGGCGGAACACGGTTCCGGTTTCGAAGCCGCCATCTGCATTACCGACGACATGGAAACCGCCCAGATGATTTCTGCCTGCGTTGACGTTCAGGTGGAAAACAGCCCCAAGAAGGAACTGCTTCAGAAGGTGCTGGACAACTTCGGTCGCATTCTCGTTGTGAAGGACTGGTTCGACGGTGTTGCCATTGCAAACAAGATTGCTCCGGAGCATCTCGAAGTCATGACCGACGAAGCTGAATCCATGGCTGCCCAGATTGAAAATGCTGGTGCTGTGTTCATTGGTCACTGGTCCTCTGAACCGGTGGGCGACTACTTCGCAGGTCCCAACCATGTGCTTCCCACCAACGGCACAGGCCGCTTCTTCAGCCCTCTCGGCGTATACGACTTCCTGAAGCGTATGTCTATCATCCGCTACAGCGAAAAGGCTATCAAGAAAAACGCCAAGGCAATTGCCGCTGTTGCTATGGAAGAAGGCTTCTACCACCACGCACAGGCTGTGCTGAAGCGTCTTTAAATCTCCCGCGTCATCCCTTCGACAAGTTCAGGGTAAACTCTGGGCGATAAGCGATGGATTGAACCAGAAAGCGTGAAAAGAGACCGGCTTATGACCGGTCTTTTTTGTGTTTATTGATTTTTCTGCGGTGTGTTTTAACAATTTTTCACACCTACCAATGTAAAAGTATTTTAACACCCTCTTTAAAATTGTTGTGGCTTACAAAAATGTAGGTTTTTGCGTGGATGACCCTTTAAATTTTACGAAAAATCGCAATTTGAAAATCTGCTGAAAAACTAACTTACAAAAATGTAGGAAATTAACGATTTTTGTATAATTCCCCTTCTTTTTTTTCATTATTTGTTATCTTTAAAATCGTAACAGAAATACCATGCCTCGCGGTTCGAAATCGTTGAAAAGTGGGGTAGGGTACCAAAGTTTAATTAAACATAACCCAAACTCTCATCGGAGATAATTATTATGGCAATCCAGAATGCTTACCTCAAGTCCGTCTACGAAAAGGTCGTCGCTCGCGATCCGGACCAGGCTCTCTTCCACCAGGCTGTTCGTGAATTCCTCGAATCCCTGGACCCCGTTCTCGCTCAGGACAAGTCCTGGGAAACCAACGGCGTGATTGACCGCCTCGTCGAACCGGAACGCGTTATCACTTTCCGCGTACCTTGGTTGGATGACAAGGGCAACGTTCAGGTTAACCGCGGTTACCGCGTTCAGTTCAACTCCGCTATCGGTCCTTACAAGGGCGGTCTCCGTCTCCGTGGCGAAGTGACTCTCTCCATGCTGAAGTTCCTCGGCTTCGAACAGATCTTCAAGAACTCCCTCACTACTCTCCCCATGGGTGGCGGCAAGGGTGGTTCCGACTTCGAACCCAAGGGCAAGTCTGATAACGAAGTGATGCGCTTCTGCCAGTCCTTCATGACTGAACTCTGCAAGCACATCGGCGCTGACACCGACGTTCCGGCTGGTGACCAGGGTACTGGCGCTCGCGAAATCGGTTACATGTTCGGTCAGTACAAGCGTATCCGCAACGAATTCGTTGGCGTTCTCACTGGTAAGGGCCTCTCCTACGGTGGTTCTCTCGCTCGTACCGAAGCTACCGGTTACGGCCTCTGCTACTTCACCCGCGAAATGCTGAAGGACCTCGCTAACGACTCCTTCGCTGGCAAGACTGTTGTTATTTCCGGTTCCGGTAACGTTGCTATCTACGCTACCCAGAAGGCTCAGGAACTCGGTGCAAAGGTTGTTACCGTTTCTGACTCCAACGGCTACATCTACGACCCGAACGGCATCAAGGTTGAAGTTGTTCAGCAGATCAAGGAAGTCGAACGAGGCCGTATCTCTGAATACGCAAAGCGCGTTCCGGGTTCTGAATACCACGAAGGTTCTAAGGGCGTTTGGACTGTCAAGTGCGACATCGCTCTTCCCTGCGCAACTCAGAACGAAATCGACGAAGAATCCGCAAAGGCTCTTATCGCTAACGGCGTGATGGCTGTTGCTGAAGGTGCTAACATGCCTTCTACTCCGGAAGCAATCGAAGCCTTCCTCAAGGCTGGCGTTCTGTTTGGACCTGCTAAGGCTGCAAACGCTGGTGGCGTTGCTACCTCCGGTCTCGAAATGTCTCAGAACTCCGAACGTCTCTCCTGGACCTTCCAGGAAGTCGACGCTAAGCTCGATGGCATCATGACCTCCATCTACAAGGCTGCTTCCTCCGCTGCTGCAAAGTACGGCGACAAGAAGAACCTCGTTATGGGTGCAAACATCGCTGGCTTCCTCAAGGTTGCTGACGCTATGAAGTGGCAGGGCGCTTGTTAATAAAGCCCGCTCGTTCCGTTCATCATTAGAGAATCTGCGTTCGAACGAGCTCCTCTCGGGAGAACAGCGCGTACTTGAAAGATGATTCAGAATTTAGAAGGCTCTCAGTTGAAAGACTGAGGGCCTTCTTATTTGCAAGCGCTAAGCTCAGGTAATGAACCTCTCGTTGGCGTTCGCTCTCACAAGAAGGACTGGTCGAAAAGACTAGTCCTTTTTGCTCACGTCAAGACCGCTCGCGCTAGAATCAAGTAGAAATACTCTGATAAGCGCTCGCTCTCACTAGAAATGGACTGGCTCAAAAAGCCAGCCCATTTTTTATTCATGTCAAGTCCGCTGGGCTTGAACGTCTGGTCTTTTTTTGTTGACGCAAAATTTTTTGCTGACAGTTGTTTTCGTATAGCGCGGTTTTGTATTTCTCGAACATCTTCATAAAAAATTCAATCGTTAGGAGGAATCATGAAGCGTGTTTTGGCTTTGGTTACCAGCACACATGTTCTTTAAGCGCTTGGGAGCCTATTTTGAAGTTGGCTCAGGTTTCTATGCCGGTGATGGTGGATACTATTTGCACTACGATAGCAGTGTGGATAAATTGAACAATAATGACTGGGATCTTCAAAACAACAAGAAATATTACAAAAAGGGGCGACGGTTCATACCGGCGGGTCACTTTTTGTTTCGTGAATTAGTATTTTTTTTCACTGTTTTGGAGAACAGTCGATGAGAAATTTCTTTTTCATAAATTTATGTGCCCTATTTGTTTTACTAACCGTTCAGGTGAGCTTTGCTGGCTCTTTGACGGATTTACGCGATGGTAAGACTTATAAGACCGTTACTATTCTCGGGCAGGAATGGATGGCGGAGAACCTGAATCTCGAATACAATGTGGGCACTGCAAAGAGCGGCTGTCTGATGGTAAAAGGTAATTTTCCTGGTTGTGATTTTTCCACTCCAGAAGGGAGTACTATGGCTCGTTGCAAGGCCGCCGTCTATCCAGAGGAATGTGATAAGCATGGTCGCACCTACACATGGGCTGCTGCAGTGGACAGTGCTGGACTTTATGGTCTGGACGGTTTGGGATGCGGGTCGGGCAAATTATGTGAACGAGCAGGATATGTCCGTGGTATATGCCCCGAAGGTTGGCACTTGCCCAAAAGTGATGATTTTTACAGTTTGCTTTCGGAGTTAAAACGCGAAATAAAGGAAAAAACAGGACCTTTATTTACCTCTTGTGTTGAAAAAAAAACAGTGAAAAATAATGTATTGAGTGTGGGTGATGGTTGTTCGATGGATGACATCGATCCAGATTTTTTACTTTTTAAGTGCGATCTTCTCGGTTTTGAGTATGAAAATCTAGGTCCTGACCATATGGCGTTCTTTTGGACATCGACGAACTATTATGATGAGAAAGAACGTGAATTTTACGTTACTCAAATGTTTCTGCAAACGGGTGAATTTGGGTCTTTAAGTATTTGGCCTTCGAAAGTAAGTGTTGGCTCGTCAATTCGTTGCATTCGAGATCCTGACCAAAATAGTCCAAAAGTTTTCAAATAAAACGTTGTTCTAAAGAGGCTGCGATTCGTCGCGGTCTTTTTTGCGCGTTCGTCACAGTCTTAAGTTTATTATTAATTTTTTCTTACAAAGGGCCTTTTTCTTATTATATTGTGTTTTTGGAGGTTCCCCTTGTTTAAGTATTTCAAGTCCGTCGTTAGTTTGTGTGCGCTGCTTGGCGCCTCGTCTTCCTTTGCCTATGTGGAAAAGATGCCTGATTTCAAGGACAAGCGCGATGGTCGTGTCTATAAGACTGTCCAGATCGGCGAACAGCGCTGGATGGCTGAAAACCTCCGCTTCGATGTAAAGGGGAGTTTCTGCTACGACAACAAGGATTATAACTGCCAGACCTACGGTCGACTGTATACCTGGGCGGCGGCCCGCATGTTGGTGGATTTCTATAACAATACATCCATCAAGAAAATCAAGAAAATAAACAAGATCCACGATGTATGTCCCATGGGATGGCATATCCCTTCCAACAAGGATTGGAAAACGCTGAAGGCATTTGTGGGAAAAAAGGGTATAAGCGATGGTGTTGGCATAAGCCTAAAATCCGAGGAAATGTGGGACCGGGAATTGAGGGTTCCCAGTGGTAAGGATGAATTCGGCTTTAACGCCATACCTGCCGGTGAACGCTATTTCATTGGCGAATATATGGACCTGGGTTCTTCGGCCCAGTTCTGGGCGTCTAACGAATACGATGCAAGCGGTGCCTATTTCTGGCGTCTTTCCTACGATACGAGAACCTTTGATCGTGTTTTCGAGAGCAAGGAAAACGGAGTCTCCGTCCGCTGTGTAGAAGATCGTCTTTACGAAATCAAGGAGCCGCCTTCTCCTGTGCCGCATGTTGAACCCAAGGTGGTTGAAGTGCAGGGAAAGAAACTTCAGACCATCCATATCGGGGACCAGGTGTGGATGGCGAACAATGTGGATGTGAAGCTTCCCGGAAGTTTCTGCTACCAGAACAAGCAGGAAAACTGCGAAAAGTATGGCCGCCTCTACCCGTGGCATGTGGTGGTGAAGCTGTCCGAGGAATTTTCCAGGAAGGTGGCCCGGGATTCCATTTCGAAAGTAAAGCCCAAGGGCATTTGCCCCAACGGCTGGCATGTTCCTACGGCTCTGGACTATCACCGTCTGGATTCCTACTTGAAGGATATTGACGATGCGGTTGGGGTGGGCACCAACTTGAAGTCCCGCATGGGATGGGCGGAAAGCGAAGACGCTCTCCAGGGTATCAACGGCTTTGGTTTCAATGCGGAACCTTTCGGCGCGATTAAATATACTTCGCCAAAAATGCTTTGCGAAACAATCGTCAAGCAGATCATCCTGCCAGAAAAGAAGGGCGCCCAGCCGGATACGGTCTTTACGGATTCCTGCGTGGTGGATCCTAACTGGAAGGCGGAACTGACCTTCAGCGGAATGGATGGTTTTACCGGATTCTGGTCCGGGACTGAAGCGGACTCCGGGTCTGCCGTAGTGTGGACGCTTTCCAAGGACGACGATGATTTCGTCCAGGATACGGCCCGCAAGGAGGAAGCCTATTACCTGCGTTGCATGATGGATCCGCCGGACATCGACGAAATTTACGACAGCACTTCCATCTACGACAAGCGCGACGATAACCGCTACAAGACTGTGACTATCGGAAGCGATACCTGGATGGCAGAAAACCTTCGCTTTGCAGCACCCGGAAGCTTCTGCTATGAGGACAAGGACATTCGCTGCAAGTCTTACGGACGTCTCTATCCGTGGCATGTCGCCATGAGACTGTCTCCCGACTATGTGGAAAATTCCATGACCGGAGGCATTCTGGAGGAACATCAGGGAATATGCCCCGAGGGCTGGCACATGCCGACGAACGAGGAATGGATTGCCCTGGGCCAGAAGGCACTGAACATGCGCAGGGGAGGTATCGGTTCCGCCCTGAAGAGTAAGGAAGGCTGGGCCCGCGGGGGAGTTCCTATTTCTGCCGCCAGCGGGTTTAACGCCCTTCCTTCGGGAAGTCGCTTTGCCGATGGGGAATTCGCGGAACTGGGAACCAGCGCCTACTTCTGGGCGGCCAAGGGCGGTGACGGCATGGGTGCGGTCTACTGGAACCTGATTCACGCTAAGGACGACTTCGCCTTCATGGAAGACTTCGAGAACTTCTCCTTCTCGGTTCGTTGCGTCAAGAATAAAATGATGGCACCGAAGGCGGAGCCTGCAGAAAAAGGAAATACCGCTGAAACAAGTCCTGCAGCACCCTCGTCGCGATAGAATCCATAAAAACCAGGGGAGACTTTTAGATCCTATCGGTCGCTTCGCTCCCTCCAGGATGACGTTGTTGGACTGCGTGCCTTCCAGGATGACCTTGTTGAAGTCATTCTGGAGCGACCTCGTCGCGATAGAATCCAAAAAAAAACAGGGGGGAGACTTTTTAGATCCTATCGGTCGCTTCGCTCCCTCCAGTATGACCTTGTCGAAGTCATTCTGGAGCGACCCCGTCGCGATAGAATCCAAAAAAACAGGATAGACTTTCCTGATCCTATCGGTCGCTTTGCTCCCTCCAGGATGACCTTGCTGAAGTCATTCTGGAGCGACCTCGTCGCGATAGAATTCAAAAAACAGGATAGACTTTCCTGATCCTATCGGTCGCTTCGCTCCCTCCAGGATGACGTTGTTGGACTGCGAACCTTCCTGGATGACCTTGTTGAAGTCATTCTGGAGCGACTCCGTCGCGATAGAATCCATAAAAACCAGGGGGGAGACTTTTTAGATCCTATCGGTCGCTTTGCTCCCTCCAGGATGACGTTGTTGGACTGCGTGCCTTCCTGGATGACCTTGTTGAAGTCATTCTGGAGCGACTCCGTCGCGATAGAATCCAAATGAATTTGATGAGACATCTTTTGACATAAAGATTTGTGTATTATTGTCTTGTCAAAAAGCGGGGTTATCATGCAGAAAAAAGGTTATACATATATTCTTTTTAGCAAGAAAAATGGTACACTTTATATCGGCGTTACAAGTGATTTGAAGAAGAGGATTCTTGAACACAAGGAAAAAATCCATGAAGGTTTTACAAGGAAATACGGAGTAGATAAACTTGGCTACTACGAAGAATTTCCTGATATTAGGACCGCTATAGAAAGAGAAAAATTTCTTAAGAACCTGTTAAGAAAGAAGAAAATCGAATTGATAGAATCAAAGAATCCAGAATGGAATGATTTATTCTTTCAAATGGAATTTTAGAACAAGCTGGTTTGGATGGGAGCTTTAGATCCTATCGGTCGCTGTGCTCCCTCCAGGATGACATTCTTGGATTTTGCACCCTTCAGGATGACATTGTTGGACTGCGTGCCTTCCAGGATGACATTGCTGAAGTCATTCTGGAGCGACCCCGTCGCGATAGAATCCAGAATGGAATGATTTATTCTTTCAAATGGAATTTTAAAACAAGCTGGTTTGGATGGGAGTTTTAGATCCTATCGGTCGCTTCGCTCCCTCCAGGATGACATTGTTGGATTTTGCTCCCTCCAGGATGACATCATTAGACTGCGAACCTTCCTGGATGACATTGTTGGACTGCGTGCCTTCCTGGATGACGTCATTGGACTTTGCGTCCGGGATTTCGTTATCGTTCGCGTTATCGTCGCTTTCTGCGATTTGCTGCAATAGCCAGGCTTCGTCGTGGACGGGTACGCCTAACTCGTTTGCCTTGGTCAGCTTGCTGCCGGCGGCTTCACCTGCCAAGACCCAGCTGGTCTTCTTGCTGACGGACCCGCTGACCTTGCCGCCGTTTTCTTCGATAAGCTTGCGAGCCTCGTCACGGTCCATGTTAGGCAGCGTTCCCGTGATTACCGCAGTCTGACCTGCGAAAAGCGTTTTTACGACGCCCTTGAATTCCGTGGGGCAGCCAAGGGCCACCAGTTCATCTACCTCGTTGGTGTACATTTCCGTATGGAAGAATTCGTAAACGGAGTTTGCGATGACAAGGCCTGCGTCCTGCACCTTTAAAAGTTCATCCATAGGGGCGGTGCGGATCGCTTCCAAAGTGCGGAAGTGCTTTGCGAAGTTACGGGCGCTGGTGCGGCCCACAAAGCGGATCCCCAGACCGTGGAGCAGGTTCTCCAGGCTCCGTTCCTTGCTGGCTTGAATTGCGTCAAACACATTCTTGGCGCTTTTCTTCGCCATGCGTTCCTGGCTTTCCAGGTCTTCCATCGTAAGGCGGTACAGGTCGGGAATTCGCTTGATTTTACCTGTGGCAATCAGCGATGCGATAAGACTGGGCCCCAGGTTTTCGATATTCATGGCCTCGCGGCTGACGAAATGTTCGAACAGGCACTGGACCTGGGCCTTGCAGTGAAGGTTTTCGCAGCGGAGGATCACTTCGCCATCCACATGGGTGAGGGGAGTGCCACATTCCGGACACACTTCCGGTGCGCGGACAGGGACCGCACCTTCCGGGCGCAGCTCCTTTTTCACGTCCGTAATCTTCGGGATGATTTCGCCACCCTTCTCGACGCCTACCGTATCGCCGAAGTGCAGGTCCAGTCGGGCCACTTCATCGAAGTTGTGCAGTGTGGCGCGCTTCACGGTAGTGCCCGCCAGGCGTACCGGGGCGAGGTTTGCCACAGGCGTTACGGCTCCCGTGCGACCCACCTGGAATTCTACGCCCAGCAGGGGAGTGTAGGCCCGTTCCGCCTTGAACTTGTAGGCGATTGCCCAGCGGGGGCTCTTGCTGGTGGTTCCTAACGCACGCTGTTGCGAAAGATTGTTGAGCTTTACCACCATGCCGTCGATATCGAAAGGCAGTTCGTCGCGGCCGGCACCGATCTTTTCGGAAATCTTCATGATTTCGTCTACGGTATCGGCGGTCCAGAATTCGTTAGTATGAAAGCCTAACTTTTTCAGCTGTTCCAAATTTTCTTGGTGGGTAGCGTTATTGCTCTGTGGAATATGATAGGCGAAAAATCGCATGGGGCGTGTCTTGCACTCGTTCACGCTCTTTAACTTTAAGGAACCGGAAACGGTGTTTCGGCAGTTCTGGAAAATCTTCTTCCCTTCAAGAATCAGCTGGTCGTTGAGCCGTTCGAAAGCCTCCCGTTCCATATACACTTCGCCGCGGACTTCGAAAGTGCCCTGGGGAATTTCCGACGGGTCGACCTTCAGTTTCTTTGCGTCAAAGAATTCGGGAATGTCCCCAATGGTCAATGCATTCAGAGTCACGTCGTCGCCCTGTGCGCCATCGCCGCGGGTCACAGCCTGCTTCAGGCGGCCGTTTTCGTAGACGATGCTCAGGCTTACTCCGTCAATTTTCCGTTCGCAGATCCACTTTGAACTTGTCTTTCTGGAGGCACCTTGGGAATCGATAGAATCTGTGCTTTGGACCCTATCCCCCCGTGGGTCCAGGGTGACTTCTGGGACATTTTCGTCAGCATTATTCCCTTTTTCAGCGGGGTCCTCCGCGATGTCCTCTAAACCATTTTCCGCCGCTTCCACAAATTCCCGCATTTCCTCTGCGCTGTACACATTGGAAATACTCAGCATGGGCACGGCGTGGGTGACCTTGGCAAAATCGTTGGTCAGGTCGCTTCCCACTTTTCGGGTCAGCGAATTTGCGCCGCCCAGCTCCGGATATTTCTTTTCCAGGGCTTCCATCTCCTTGAGACCGAAGTCGAAATCCTGGTCGCTCATGGGGGAGACGCCGTCCTTGTAATAAAGGCGGCTCGCTTCTTCCAGCTGTTTCTTCAGCTCGAAATATCGGGTGCGGTCAAATTCTTTCTGGTCCATAAAAACTCGCTTTGGCGCTAAAGATAAAAAAAAGAAAGTTTCAAAAAAAGACTTGCCCAAAACAGGATAACTTCTTATATTAGTGCACAAAGGTGCAAGTGAAAATGTTTTCACTAAAATATAGGAAAGCGCAGGTATGGACGTCAGAGAAAAATTAAACATCTTGGCCGATGCCGCAAAATACGATGTATCCTGTTCGTCCAGCGGATCCAACAGGTCTACGCCCAAAGGCGGTCTGGGCAACGGTTGCCAGGCGGGTATTTGCCACACCTGGGCTTCCGACGGTCGCTGCGTATCCCTTCTAAAGGTACTGCTCAGTAACGCCTGCAAGTACGACTGCGCCTATTGCGTCAACCGCCGCAGTAACGATATTCCCCGGGCGACTTTTACGCCTAAGGAAATCATCGACCTGACCCTGGAATTTTACCGCCGGAACTATATCGAGGGGCTGTTCCTCAGTTCTGCAGTCATTGGCACCCCTGATTACACCATGGAACTGTTGGTGAAGGTGGCAAAGGACCTGCGGACGATGCACCGCTTCGGGGGCTACATTCATATAAAGTCCATTCCGGGGGCGTCGCCCCGCTTGCTTCACGAGGCGGGCCTCTACGCAGACCGCAGCAGCGTGAATATCGAGATTCCTTCCGATAAGTCCCTGCAGTATCTGGCTCCCGAAAAGAACCACGAAAGCATCTACCGCCCCATGAACTATCTGGCGGAGCGCAAGCTGGAATACAACGCCGGGGGCAATTTCTCAAGATATAGCCCAAGGTTTCTGCCAGCGGGGCAAAGCACCCAGATGATCGTAGGCGCCTCGGGGGAGACGGACTTCCAGATTCTCACTCTTTCAAACGGCTTCTACAGGCAACAGCAGATGAAGCGTGTGTACTTCTCCGGCTATATCCCCATCAATGCGGATAAGCGGTTACCTGTCATTACCACAAAGCCCCCGCTGGTCCGGGAGCACAGGCTGTATCAGGCGGACTGGCTCATGCGTTTCTACAAGTTCAATTACGATGAAATTCTGGATGAACAGCACCCGAACCTGGATCTGGAACTGGACCCGAAAATCGGGTGGGCACTGCGACATCCGGAGTTTTTCCCCATCGACTTGCAGACTGCGGATTACGAAATGATCCTTCGGGTTCCGGGCATCGGGGTAAAGTCCGCCAGGCTGATTGTCTCCGGACGCCGCTTCGGTAAGATCCGGCTGGAGCAGCTGAAAAAGATGGGGGTGGTTCTTAAGCGGGCGAAGTACTTCATCTACCATCCCGATACTCCCGCCAGCCTGCGGAGGCTCTATCCCGAAATGGTACGCCCCTTGCTGGTCCAGCAGTCAACACCGGAGCAGTTGGACTTGTTTGCGACAGCACCCACCTTGACTCTGCCGCCTCTAACATCGCCGTCCCTAACATCTACACCGAGCAATTAACAGTTAATAATGAAAAATGAAGGATGAAAAATGAAGGATGAAGGATGAAGAATGAAGAATGAAGAATGAAGAATGAAGAATGTTCCCATCCCGAAGTCGCAAGCACATGCGTCCTGACGCCCTAACCACTAATCACTAACCACTAATCACTAAATCCTAGTATGTCTCTTTCCATTCAATACGATTCTACTTTCGACGGTTTTCTCAGCGTCGTTTTTGAAGTGTACCGCCAGCGGCTCAATGTAGGCGAAATCAAGCCCGACCGCCTTGATACACAGGCGCTGGACCTGTTCTTCCAGCCATTCTGGGTAGAGACGAACCTGGATTCAGCCCGCCGCCTCAAGCGGGCCATCGTGAACGCCGCCAGCGAGGAGGTCCTGAACCTGCTGGAGGTGGCCTTCCGTTCAGAAACCTCCGGGATAGAGATGAACATCCTTTCCTACCTGCGAAAGCTTTTTGCAGGTATCGACCCGAACTATGGCAAGAATCCGACCTCCGACGAAATGCTCCCTCTTTTTCAGACAGCCCAGGCGGTCCGCCGGGAAGCGGGGGGTATGTTGGGCATGGTCCGCTTTACCAAGCTGGAAGATGGAACCTATTTCTCCGAGATAGAACCCAAGTACGATATCCTGCCCCTGATGATTTCCCACTTCCGGGGGAGATTCGCCAACGAGCGGTGGGCCATTTACGATTCTCTCCGGAATTACGGGATGTATTTTGACGGCTGTGGCATCATGGAAATCTCCATTCCCGACGTGAAGTCGGTTACTGCCGGCTTGCCTCCCGACGCCATTACCCAGATGTGGAAGGACTTTTACAGGACTATCGCCATTAAGGAGCGTGAAAACCCGCGGCTTCTCAGGCGGTGTCTGCCGGTCCGCTACTGGAAGCATCTGCCCGAAAGGGAAGTGGGGCCCGCCTCCTGGCAGGAAACGGGATGGATCAATCCCTCTGCGGGGCATGTCAGGGGTGCGTTGACATCCTGACTTCACTTCTTTTTCAATAATGAGTAAAAAAAGTGTCACAGGTTCACAAATAATTGTATCTTTATTTTCGAAATTGGAGAAAAGTTTTATGAATCTGGCACCGGCAAAACCTGGATTTTTTGTTCAAGACCGCTTCCTGTTCAGCAAGGATAATGAAAAGACCATCCTTCGTGGTGTAAACCACATGTTCATCTGGACTGATCGCGAAGGAAAAACCATTCCAGAAATTGCAAAGACAGGTGCAAACTGCGTAAGAATCGTCTGGAACACCCGTGGCCGCATCAGCGACCTGGACAATATCATCGCCCTGTGCATATCCAACGGCATGATTCCCATTCCCGAAATTCACGATACCACGGGTAACTGGGAACGTCTTCCCGAGGCCCTGGAATTCTGGCTCCGCGAAGAGACCATGCAGATGATCAATAATCATCAGCAGTATCTGATTATCAATGTGGGCAACGAGCCGGGCGACAAGTCCATGGACCCCGAGGAATTCTTCTTTGCCTACAACCTGATTATCACGAAGATGCGCGCCGCAGGCATCCGCACTCCCATCATGATCGATGCGGACATGTGGGGCCAGAGCGAAAAGAATCTTTTGAATGTAGGTCCCAGGCTTCTGCAGGCCGATCCGGAACACAACCTGCTGTTCTCCATTCACATGTGGTGGCCTTCGGAACATCATGACGCCGAGGCTACTGGCTATGCTACCGTAGAGGACCGCGTGAAGGGCGTCCTTGAGGCTTCCGTCGAAAAGAAACTCCCGCTGGTGGTCGGCGAATTCGCTCCCGTGGCCGTAGGCGGCGCAAAGCAGATTCCCTACAGGCTGATCATGTCCGAGGCGGAACGCCTGGATATCGGCTGGCTCGCCTGGAGCTGGGGTCCGGGTAACTTCGACAGTCCCGAAATGGACATGACGGTTCACGGATCCGTCAACACTCTCGTTCCCTGGGGCAAGGAAATCTGCCTGGACAGTCCCAACGGCATCCAGAATACAAGCGTCATCCCGAACTTCATCCAGAACAAGGATTATTCTACGGGTTCCCTGGCTTCCGGGACGAATCTTGTGGAAAACGGCGACTTTGCCGCCGATGAGCCGCTCTCCGGCTGGACCATCGATTTCTGGGGCGGAAAGGCCGACGTAAAGGCCGAAGGTGGCATTGTCCGCTTCGACATCAAGAACGGCGGCAAGGATTCCTGGAATCTCCAGTTCAAGCAGAAACTCGGGCTTCGCAAGGGTGTGACCTATGTTTTCAGCATGCGCGCCAAGGCGGACAAGCCCCGCACCCTGAACGTAAACATCAAGAAGGATGCCGACATCTATACGCCCTATGCAAACGGCCGTATCCTGGACCTGAGTACCAGCTGGCAGAACTTCAGCTGGAAGTTCACCATGAAGGAAGATACCGATTCCGATGCGCTCCTGATCTTCGACATGGGCGGCGTACCCATCTCCTGGTCTCTTTCCGACATTTCCCTGGTGCAGGCCCGCAGTGTGGCAGACCGTCTGAACCGCACCTTCCAGCGCAATGTCCAGAAGAATTCCGGCTACTTTAACGCTCCCAACGGTCCCTGGGAACTTCACCTCTACTCCAAGAGCGGCCAGCTCCTGGAAGTCCTGGACAAGGGCAAGGGCGGCGAGGGCATGCGTCAGTATCCCAAGATGGAAAAGAGCGGCATCCTGGTGGTCAAGGACCTGTAGGGAGGCGTATCCCCGAATCCCTGACGGCGATCGACCGAAATTTTCCGCAGTATTAGGACGGCTTTAGGCCGTCCTTTTTTGGTATAAAGAAAACTACCGGCTAGGCCGGTAGTTCCAAAGAGCCTA
>JAKSIH010000050.1 GCA_024398935.1 Fibrobacter sp.
GCCGCGCTCCTGGTCAGGTCGTGAAGTTCGTGACCGAAGAAGTCCGCCCGGCTATTGATGCAATCGCCGATTGGAACAACATCGACGCCGGCGAACTGAAGGTGTAATTTTGTCCTATAGCCTGCGCGATACTGCGTTGCTCGCCCTCTCACGTACGATTAGTACGCTACGAGGGCTCGCGCCTTGTCTCGCTTGACTCTAGAACAAAATTGAATGCCTGGGTTCTAAAGCGTAATTTGATTACTGGTTTTCGCTAGCATCTCAACGAAAAATTGTTCTAAAGCGAAATTTGATTCAGATGTCATCCTGAGCGTTAGCGAAGGATCTAGCAACTTTTAAAGTGCGGCTCCTATGGGGTCGCATTTCTTGTATTTGTTTCGTTTTTTCAAATTTTTGAACTTCATGTTTTTAGATAAACTAACGCCAAAATGGCGGAATACCGTGTTTCTCTCGTTTGGAATGGACTCCATTTTTCGTTGTTGGCCTCTTTGGAGTCTATTTTTGAATAGGCATTATCGTGTTTGTTGAATACAAAGTAATAAAATGGACTCCAAATGGTCTTGGTTTGCCTCTTTGGAGTCCGTTATTGCGAAAAATGGCCTTGCGGTGGGTCACAGAACTTATGAAGGAAAATTTTATAATCAAGAAAACTTGAATTAATTATTTTTTGGGGCAATGGATCAGTGGGCTTTGACAATGGTAATTGGCGGATTAGGTCTGTTCTTCTTGGTGATGACCTATGGTGCCTTGATTTCTAGTAAGAAAAGTGGACATTATTCGTCTGGAGTACCTCTTGTTGGCGGCACCCTTATTGCCATAGCCTTTTTAATTTCGCCCATTAAATGGCTTGCTTTTTTGGGCTTGCTTGATTACGGTTTTTGGATGATCTTATCAAGTCTTGTGAAAAATTTTATTGCTGGTAGGAAATTGAGGAAATAGAAGATTTTAGTTTCATTGTTAGAAATGAAAACTTATATTTCCTTTCCATGAACAACTTTACTTTCTACAGTCCTACAGAATTTGTTTTTGGTCGTGCCACGGAATCCCAGGTGGGGGAGCTTTGCGCTAAGCATGGCGCGTCCCGTGTGCTGATTATTTACGGTGGCGGAAGTGTGGTGCGCTCCGGCCTTTTGGAACGCGTCAAGAATTCCTTGGCTGCTGCTGGAATTGCCTTTGCTGAAATGGGCGGCGTGCAGCCGAACCCCATTGATACCAAGGTTCGCGAGGGTCTTGAAATTGCCCGCGAATTTAAGCCGGACATGTTGCTGCCGGTGGGTGGCGGTTCCGTTATCGATACAGCCAAGGCTATGGCAGTGGGCTACTATTACGAAGGTGACTTTTGGGATCTTTACGAAGTGGTTGGTGGCAAGAAGAAGGCAACGGGAACCCGTGCGCTGCCTATTGGCGTTGTGCTGACTATTCCTGCGGCTGGTTCCGAGGGTTCCGGCAATGCGGTGATTACCAATACCACTACGAAGGTGAAGGTGGGTATCCGCTACCCAATGCTGCTTCGCCCGAAGTTTGCGGTGATGAATCCGGAGCTGACCATGACCTTGCCGGAATGGCAGACAGCCAGCGGCGTCAGCGACATGATGGCCCACATTCTGGAACGTTACCTGAGCAATACTCCCGACGTGCAGATTGGCGACCGCCTTGCCGAAGGCATGCTCCTTGCCATTATGGAATGCGCCGAAAAGGTCATTGCGAATCCCGATGATTACGAAGCTCGCGCCAACATTATGTGGAGCGCCACGGTGGCTCATAACGATACCTGCTCCATCGGCCGCGTCGAAGACTGGAACAGCCATGCCATGGAACATGAAATTTCTGCGGAGTACGACGTTACCCACGGCGCAGGCCTTGCGGTGATTTTCCCTGCATTCCTACAGTATGGTGCCAAGCACAATCCTCACAAGATTGCCCAGCTGGGACATCGCGTGTTGGGCATTGCGGACTCCGGTGACGAGGCTGCCGATGCCATGGCTGCGGCCCTTGCCATGAAGACTTGGCTCCACGACAAGCTCCACATGCCTGTGACTTTCGCGCAACTTGGCATAGAAAACCCCAATCTGGAACTTCTCAATGAACGCCTCCACAAGTTGAAGGGCGAAGTTCTTCACGGCTACATGGATCTGGACGCTGCCGCCTCCATGGAAATCTACAAGCTGGCTTTGTAAGGTTCGCTGTGTCGGGAAAGTCCTATAAATTTTACGGTTGGGAAGGTGCACCTGAAAAAGTGCTGCACCTTTACGACTTGCTTTCTGAAATTTGGTGCGTTGAAACTTGCGCGCCCCGCCTTCGTCAAAAATGGTCCCACGAAAACAAGACCTGCGGACAATGTTCCATTACCGCATTTTTGGTGCAGGACATTTTAGGCGGTGACGTGTATGGTATTCCCCTGCCGGATGGAAGCGTTCACTGCTACAATGTGGTGGGCGAGACTCTTTTCGACTTGACCAGCGAACAGTTTGACCCGAAGTTTCGCGATGAACCAGCCTGCGGAACCAGCGACGCTTCTTCGGATTCAAATGAACTTTGTTACGAGAATAATCCCTTGCAGTTTCGTGAGGTTCATTTCGCCAAGGAAGAAAAACGCTTACGTTATGAGTTGCTGAAAGCAAAACTTCTTCAGGTTTTATAAAAATAAACTTTTCCTTTTTTATAAAAAAAGATTTTATATTCCTTTAAAAAGGAGCCGTTATGTCTATTATCCGTAAGCAGTTGTCTGTAGAATCAATATCCCGTTCTGAAAAGGCTTTTTACGATGTTGCCGTTTGCCTTAATGACGAATGGAATGTCTGGATGAATGTCCATTTGAATTTTGTGGTAAAGCGCAATGGATATCATGTGGACCACGAAGTGGATTGCATTCTTTATCATAAACAGTATGGGATGCTGTTGATCGAATGCAAGGATGGGCAAATTTCTACGGAAGAGGCTCCAGGATCTGTTGACGGTTTTGTCTGGAAGCAGGGGGAGCGCGTTATGGAACGGTCACCTGTTCAGCAGATTCTGTTGACTGTTCATCCTTTACATGATCATTTTAGCGAGATGTTTCCAAAGGAGGAGGGGCTTGGCTACAATCGCGTTCGTGTGCAGTGGGCTGCATGCTTTTCGGAAATGGATGGCATGGGAAAAATTGGCAGTAACGCACTACAGCCCAAGCGCGCTATTTTCAAGTCTGACTTGAAAAGCTACAATACCCTTGAACGCAAGATCAAGAAAATCCTAAACATCAATGAAGCCTCCTATGGGGGAAGTCCTTTTCCGAACGATGTTTTGCCTGAGAGCCAGTTTGACAAGCTGGTAGCATTCCTGGGCTGCTTTGATGAGCCTACATGGCCGGAACTTTGGGATATGCAAGCCAATGCCCGCCTTCGTCCGACTGCTATTCAGGAAATGCTGATGGAATCAATTACCCGCAATCCTCGAATGAAAATTGAAGGGGTGGCTGGATCTGGAAAGTCCTTGCTGGTGCAGTGGGAAGCTACCCGTCTGGCCAATGCTGGTAAGCGAGTTGTGGTTCTCTGCTATAACGACTTGCTGGCAGAACAAATGCAGAAAAATTTTGCGGAAGTTGGGCTAGACGAGTCCAGGGTTGTGGTGTCAAGTTTTCATAAGCTTGCTGCCAAGTATGTGCGCCTAGCGAAGGTAAAGGGCATTTCCCGCAAGGAACCTGTGGAGGCTTCTGCCAAGGCCGAGTATTTCGCTGCAATGCCGACCTATTTTGGTGAAGCCTTGCACCAGCTGGGTGGCAAGAAAACTTCCCGTTTCTTCGATGCCTTGATTATCGATGAAGGCCAGGATTTCGAGAACTCCTGGCTGGATACTTCGCTTCTTTTGCTGAAGGATCCACAAAAGGGAATTGTACGCTTTTTCTATGACCCAAACCAGACGATTTACAAGGGTCGGGATGTTCTTGGAAACGAAATTTTTAACGCCATGCCGGTCATGGTTCTGAAGCGGGGCTTCCGTTGCACCAAGAAGATTTTGCAGTGGGTTTTCGACACTACGGAAATTCGCATTCCTTGTTACGAGGAAACTGTTATTGGCCGTGACGTTGATGAGAGAGTTTATACGAAACCGGAAGAACAGGTGGAATTGCTCCGTAAGGAAGTGGCTCGTCTCAAAAAGAAAGGTGTGGATTCCAAGGATATCCTGGTGGTGTCGTTACGCAGTCGCTCCCATTCCGGACTTGCAGATTTAAATGATGATGAGTTCCAGTGGAGCGATGTCAGCGATTCACTGAATAGTCTTGCGATTAATATTGTGTCTGCTTACCGCTACAAGGGCTTGGATAAGCGGGTGGTTATTTTGACGGACTTGGAACCTTCTAAGAATGGTCCGGCAGCGCCTCATAGCAACGCCCACTTGATATTGGTGGGGGCGACACGCGCCAAGGAACATCTGGTGGTGTTCCGTCAGCGTCATTCGATTTAAAAAACAAGCAGAAGAGCCCCGTATTTTGATGGGGCTTTTCTATATAATTTGCAGAAATATCTATCTTGTAAATCGTAAAATTTAATAGGAGTTTTTTATGTCCGTTCAAGTTATGGTAAATGGTATTCCGGGAAACATGGGTAAGATCGTAGCCGAAACCTGCGTCAAGCGCGGTTTGGAACTGGTTCCCTATTCCCTGACTGGTGAAATCATCGTCGAAAACGAATCTGAAGTGGCTGGCAAGACCATCCAGCTTCTGAAGCCCAGCAACCGCGAAGAACGCATCGGTGAAGTTCTCGCCAAGTACCCGAACCTCATCTGCGTGGACTACACTCATCCCACTGCCGTAAACGACAACGCCGCTTTCTATGTAAAGCACAAGATTCCCTTCGTGATGGGTACCACCGGCGGTGACCGCGACGCTCTCCTGAAGCTGGTTGCTGATGCAAACCATCCCAGCGTGATTGCTCCCAACATGAGCAAGCAGATTGTTGCCTTCCAGACCATGATTGAATGGCTGGCTACCGAATTCCCCACTGCCTTCAGCGGCTACAAACTTTCTGTGGTTGAAAGCCACCAGAAGACCAAGGCCGACACCAGCGGTACAGCCCGTGCCGTGGTAGGTTCCTTCCAGAAGATGGGCTTCAGCTACACTCCGGACGATATCGAAAAGGTCCGCGTCGAAAGCGAACAGATGGAACGTATGGGCGTGCCCGAAGAATACCTGGGCGGTCATGCATTCCATACCTACAGCCTGGACAGCGAAGACGGCACCGTCCACTTCGAATTCCAGCACAACGTGTGCGGCCGTAAGATCTACGCCGAAGGTACCGTTGACGCCGTGAACTTCCTGGCTGAACAGATTGCCGCCGGCACTGCAAAGCCCTTCAACATGATGGACGTCCTCCGCTCCGGTAAGATGAGATAATTAGTGATTAGTAAACAGTGGTTAGTAAACAGGGGAAGCTGGTAACGTCCGTTTCCGAAATCCTAACCACTAGCCACTAACCACTAACCACTGATTACTAGAAATGCGTTCCTATATCCTTAGACGTTTGCTGCTGATGGTCCCGACTCTCATCGGGATTTCGTTGGTGTGCTTTATCCTTATTCAGATGCTTCCGGGCGGACCTGTGGAAGAGATGATTTCCCGTGCCCAGTCCGCGGCAGCCATGAAGGGTGGGGTAGACGCGTCCAAGGCTTTGTCTCCTGACCAGATTGCTCAGATTCAGGCTTACTTCGGTTTTGACCAGCCTGCCTGGAAACGCTACCTGACCTGGCTTTGGAATGTTCTTCATCTTGATTTCGGGACCAGCTATACCTATGAACTTCCTGTATGGGACGTAATCTCTAGCCGTTTCCCTGTTTCGTTATTCTTTGGTTTTACATCGTTCTTCCTAAGCTATCTCGTTTGTATTCCTCTTGGACTTTGGAAAGCGGTTAAGCACGGCAGTAAACTGGACACGCTCAGTTCCGGAGTGATTTTTTCGGGCTATGTCATGCCTGGATATGCTTTGGGCATCTTGCTGATTATCTTTCTTGCGGGTGGATCTTACCTGGATATTTTCCCCTTGGGGGGATTGACTTCCGAGGATTATGAGGATTTTACCTTTTTCCAGAAGTTGCTGGACCTGGGCCATCATCTTGTGCTGCCGATATTCTGCTATATGATCGGGGAGTTCGCATTCTTGACTTTCCTGATGAAAAATTCCGCCATGGAAGAACTGGGCAGAGACTATATGCGGACTGCGCTTGCCAAGGGATTGAGTTTTAAGCAGGCCCTGGTGCGCCATGCCATGCGCAATGCATTGATTCCCATTGCGACCCGTCTTTCAGAAATCTGCACATTGATGTTTGCCGGGGCTCTGCTAATCGAGACTGTTTTCGATATTGAGGGGATGGGGCTGCTCTATTACAATTCCATGGTCCATCGCGATTACAATGTGGTAATGGGAATTATTTTCCTAAGCAGCTTGATGGCTATGATTGGTCGCCTTTTCAGCGATATTCTTTACACTGTGGTGGATCCGAGGATTAAATTCAATTAACAGTGAAAAGTGAAGAAAAAAAATGAATTAAAACGAATAAATCATTTTTCATCGTTCATACTTCATTCTTCATTTTATATATTGCTTACCATGAATAACGAAATCGTTTCTTCTGCTGTTAAAGATTTTCTTTTGTCTCACGGCTACAAGGCCGACTATGAAATTTCCTCCATTGCCGGTGCCGGTTCGGGTCGCAAGTATTATCGCATTTCTAGCGGCAAGCTTTCCTGCGTTCTTCAGGTGTCCGCATCCGTAGATGATGATTTTAAGCGGTTTGTAGATTATTCCGTTTCCTTTATGGATTTTGGACTGCCTGTTCCCCGGATCTACTTTGTGGACGAGGCTTCCTGTTCTGTCTTGCAGGAAGATCTTGGCGCTCATAATTTGTTGGACAACATCATTCCCGAAGGTCATACTACTCGCTCAGGAAATGTTCGCATCCTCTATCCCGAAGTTATTGACGCATTGGTAAAATGGCAGGAGGTTTCCCGCTCCCTGTTTAGCTCCCATTCCGATATCTGGCTTCGTCGCTTTGACTTTGCCGCCCTCAAGTGGGAGACGGACTACTTTACAGAAAATTTTCTGAAGGCGCACAAGGGAATTGCCCAGATTCCGGAATCGGTCCGTAATTTCTATTCCATGCTGGCCTTGGCCGTGGATGCACAGCCCAAGGTTCTCATGCATCGAGACTTCCAGAGCCAGAATGTAATGGTGAAGCCTGATTCTGAAATCGCATTTGTTGACTACCAGGGGGCTCGCCGTGGTTCCATGTTCTATGACTTGGCCTCTCTCCTGTGGGATCCCTATGTCTGCCTGTCTCTTACGGAAATCAAGGACTTCTTTGAATACTGGCGCACCATGTTCCGCGGCACAAAGACCTATACCAAGGAAGATGCCTGGGAAGCCTTTGTTCATGCAAGTCTGCAGCGTGTGATGCAGGCTATGGGCGCCTACTGCTTCCTGTCCAAGGTAAAGAAGATTGAAAAGTTTGAAAAGTACATTGAACCGGGCAAGGCCCAGCTCCGCGTGCTGTTCGGCGAATTCAAGAAAATTGCCAAGGCAACCAACCAGGAAGTCTTTGACTTTATGGAGAAAGCGCTAGCATAAAAACGGATTGAGTTGCGGCGTATGCTGCGGCTCTTTTCAAAGGCTTATCATCGGGTGGTTAGGATAGCACTTAGGTGATTATGGCTTTAATTTATACAAAATTCTATGCGGGCAGCGAAACTTTTGGACGTGCCATCGGTTTTGCCTATGATGCCCTTGTTCATGGTCCCTGCGCATTTGATGCCAACGCCACCTGGAAAGGTCTTGTGGATCGAGTGAAGCAGGGGGTCTATATGGGAGAGGGCTTGTTGCTGCCCCACACTCGTGTACCTGGGCTTGCGCAGCCCCTGATGGCTTTTGTGGTTTGCCCAGAAGGTCTGACGGGTGTTGAGGTTCGCGGCGGGGAAAAGGCTCAGTTCATGTGCGTCCTCCTTTCGCCGGCGGAATCTGCTATGGCCCATACAACTGTTATTGCGGATATGGCCAAGAAAATGCTGAATCCCGAATGGAAGTTGAAAGCCCTGAGTGTAAAGAGCGATGAGGAAATTCGGGCACTATTTGAATAGGGCAAAATAAGAATCGCATATATGGGAGTTCATCGAAATGGTGAACTCTTTTTTTATGAAAAATTGAATGCCACCTCTTGCGAAGGGAAAATTTTTATTCTATATTAACGGTTGAATAATTGTTCAACTATTTAACATTGTCGTTCTGGAGCGAAGCGATAGAATCTAATAGGTATAAAATGGCAGAAAAAGAAATGGAATTCGAGGGTTCTGACTGCAGTGTGATTCATGAGGAAGTGGTGAATGCCATTCGTCCGATGTTGCCTGAAGATGAACATCTTATGGATTTGGCTGACGCCTTCAAGATTTTCAGCGACTTTACCCGGGTGAAAATTCTATGCGCCTTGATGAAGGCGGAAGACCACATGGTAGAACACAGGAATCATGGCAAAGGTGCGAAAAAGCATGATTGCCACGGGGAATGTCATGGGGAAGCTTGTCGCCCGGAAATGTGCGTCAGTGATATTTCTGTTTTGCTGGGGATGACCAAGTCTTCCATTTCTCACCAGCTGAGAATTCTGAAACAGTCCAACCTGGTAAAGTACCGTAAGGAAGGGAGCGTTGTTTATTACTCCTTGGCTGATGAACATGTGAAAATGATTTTCAATCAGGGCATGGCCCATGTGATGGAGGATGAAGAATGATGGCTAACACCATTTTTCTTGATTTTAAAAGTTGAACGATTGCTCAATTATTTAATCGGTATTGAATAGAAAAAAGGAAAAATAATATGGAATACATTACAACATTTCTTGAAGCTTTGTTGGAACTTTTTGCAGAGATGGCTCCCTTTCTGCTTTTAGGTTTCTTGCTGGCTGGTATCTTGCATGTGTGGGTGCCTCGCTCCCTTTATGTACCTAAAATCAGCAAGCCGAATTTCAAGTCGGTCCTGCTTTCGGCCTTGTTTGGAATCCCGCTGCCTATCTGTAGCTGTGGCGTGATTCCTACGGCGGTAGCCTTACGTAAGGAAGGTGCAAGCAAAGGCGCTAGCGTCAGCTTCCTGATTTCTACGCCGGCTACGGGTGTGGATTCCATTCTGGCGACATACTCCTTGCTGGGGCTGCCTTTTGCCATTCTTCGCCCGGTGGCGGCATTCGTTTCTTCCATGTTTGGCGGAATTTTAACGAATGTGGTGACCCGCGGGGAGGCCAAGGAAGATCTTTCCAAGATAGAAGTTCCCAAGGAGAGTTGCGGTTGCGGAAGCTGTGGTTGCGGCCACGACCATGATGACGACTGCTGTGAGCATGAGGGGCATTGCTGTGATGATGACGACCACTGCAACGATGAATGTTGCCATGAAGAAAAACACGGCTGTTGCTGCTGCAACCACGAACATGATGACCACTGCTGTGAGGAACATAGGTGTGGCTGTCGTTGCGATCACGATGATCATAAACACGACGAACACGCCTCTGAACACAGCCATGGTTTTGTGGGCAAGCTGAAGGAAACTTTTGCATACGGCTTTGGAGACCTGCTTCCCGAAATCACCCGCTGGCTGCTGGTGGGCTTGGTACTTGGCGCTCTCACTGCAGCATTTGTTCCCAACGAACTGCTGACCACCATGGGGGAATATCCCATCCTGTGCATGTTTACCATGCTCCTGATTTCCATGCCTATGTACACTTGTTCTACAGGCTCTATCCCTCTGGCTTTGGCTCTCATGGCAAAAGGCTTGCCTCCTGGAGCAGCCCTGGTGTTATTGATGGCTGGTCCTGCTACAAGCATCGCCTCTATGGTGGTTGTGGGGAAGACTTTCGGCAAGCGCACTCTTGCTGCATACTTGTTCAGCATTGCTGCTGGTGCATTCCTTTTTGGATGGCTGGTGGATACATTTATGATGGATACCTTCCTCAGTTCCATCACAATGAAGGGTGCGGCTTGTCATGGAGAAGGCTTGAACTGGTTCGACTACGGTTGCGCTGCCGTTCTCTCCCTTCTAATCCTTTACGGCCTGATTCCTAAAAAGAAATCCAAGTGCTGCTAAAATCTGATTGAAAAATTCCCTCAAAAAATCCGTCAGGCGAATTGCTTGGCGGATTTTACTATCTTACTCATAGCGAGGTATTGTGCGTTTAAAGATTTTCCTATTCAGCTTGTTTTTGTTTTCTTGTGGGTCTTTTGCTGACATGGCAAAAGTCTCTGCCATTGATGCATCTACCTTCAAGAATGTTTTAGGCTGCTTGGAAAAAGTCGCGACCAATGTTCACTCTGTCGAGAAAATAGATAACAGAATTTATTTTGACGGAAACCTTGGTGTGGAAGGTAGAGGCTTATACGAATACAAGGGAAAGTGCAATTTTAAATTGCTGAAAAAATTTGATTATGACTTGGGTGCTAAAAGAGGTTTGATTTATGCAGAAAAGAAACAGGATTCTTTAAGCATATACAAGTTAAATCAGAAATTGTGGTCATGCCCTCTGGAAAGAAAAACGAAATTGGTGATTCTTAATGAAAATCAAGTGATGATTGAACGAGATGATGATTTGTGGGGGCTTGACAATCGTTGCAATTGGACTTTGTTAGAAAAGAACGCTAATCTTCGTCAAACATTTTGGAACCTATTCTCGGCTAATTCCAACATGCTTTCTTATACCTTCGATAAAAAGAAAATGCCAGATCCTGATAGGAGCGAAGTTTATTTACTCCGTAAAGATTCGTTGGGAAAAACTTTTGGAACCTCGTTGTCTTTTTACCCCAGTTTATTTTCGCAGGATGTAACCTGCGGATACTATAACTTTGTGGATTACGATGATACTTCCCGCAATAAAAGACTTGTGAAATGTATTCGCTGGACAGGTTCCTTGTTCAAGGAATTCGAACTGGATTATGCTGTGGAAAAACCATCTGGAGATTCTCATGAATGTTGTGGACCAAGAGAATACCTTTTTGTTTGTGGGACGGGCATTTGCGCCTGGCGTCTTGACACAAAAAAAATCACTGTCCTTGTGGAACAGTGATTGAAAAAAATTAAAGCAGATTTACCACTGCAGCGAACCGCCTGCGGTTGCATGGAACCCTTCGTAGTCGCCGAAGAATCTGGAGTAGCCTGCACGAACGCTCATCCATCGCCAGGGCATGAATTCAACTTTTCCGCCCAATTCAAGGTAACGAAGTGTCGTTTTTTCCGAAAGGAATTTCTTGTCGGTGGCGCTGAAGGGCGTGTGGATGTCTGTGATTCTGCTTCCGAAGGCGGAGTCCTTTGCCACGGCACTTCCATGCAATTTGCCCGTAAGAATGGCCCCGTTCAAGGCGTTTCCGGAGAAGGTATATTCTCCCTTCAGTTCCGCATAAAGTTCCTGGCTGTTAGGGCCAAGATCCGTTCCTAAACTCTGGGCGTAGCTGGCGTAAGTGTATCCACCGCCTTTGTGGTGGGTATAAACCCAAGGTTCCACCCGGGTGTATTCCGTGTACCAGCTCCAGAAAGTGCTACCCAGTCGCAGGCTATCCCGGGCGATGCCAATGGAGGCCGCCCACTTGTTGCCCCACCAGCTGTCGTCAAACATGGAGGTGGGTGTTTTCATGTCGTCCCAGAGAAGCTCTCCGTAGAATTCCCAGTGGGGAATCGTCTTCACGCTTATGTCAAAGGCGATGGAATTGTTGTCCAGGTCGCCCATAATATGTTCCTCGAAAACATAGGGAATAAAGGGAATCACATAAGCCCACTCAAATTCACGACCGGTACTGTCCGCATCTTCGTTGGGGTTGGTGCCGGCTCCTTCCGTAGTAGTTCCGTACATGGATGTTTCTGAAATTCCAAACCTGATGTTTGCGGGAAGATTCAGGTCCAGGCGGTGGGCGTGAATGTATTTGCCTGCATTTTTCTTTTCGAAAAGGCGCATGGCGTATTGGGTGTAAACCACAGGGCCGATTTCAAACTGATAGCCAAAATAAGGCGTTGCTGCGGGATCGGAAACGCGACTGCAGGAATCCTGCCAGGGACGATAATTGTTCTGGTCTCCGCGAAGGATCACGTGGTTACGGCGCGCGGTTCCCCACTGGATGTAGTCGAAACCGGCCATCAGCGTGGCTACCGGAAGTTCATAGCTGGCGTGAGCCGAGAACATGTCGCGGGTCTTCTTGGTTTCACTCTGCTTGTTGTAGGGAAGGCCTTCGTTGGGATTATAGAAATGGTCGATAATGTCGCGGTTGGTGTGTTCCGTGAAAATTTTCACCTGGGCGCCAAACTGGAAGGCATCGGTAAAATGCCCATCTACGGAAAAAATGACGGCGGCGGAATTATCATAGTGGGTGGGGGCGTTTGAAAAATTGGTTATTGCTGCGGTATCCTGCAACTGCCCGTGAATATTCACTTCAAGATTACGGACGGAATCTGCAAGGGTGAAATGTGCAGAGGCGTAGGCTGCTAAAAACAGAAGAACGGCGATGAATCTCATGAGAGAGCCTCCATCAGAAGTGCAAAATGGTGGCGAAGGTATTCCCGCCTTTCCCTTGCCTTTTTTCCTATGAAAGAGCAGGGGAGGGCTGTAAGTATACGGACGAGACTGCGGGTGAACCTGAATGCCTTGGACAGTAACAGACCGCGGATTCCGAAATGCTTGCGGAACACGTATTGCTGGGAACGGTCATGTTGTAGGGCGCGGTTTAGCTTGTTCTTGGCGGAACCGCCACCCAGGTGGGTGATGATACTTTCCTGACTGATGAAGAAGCGGCCTCCCAACTTGCGCAGACGCAAAGCCAGGTCGGCATCCTCGTAGTACATGAATAGCTTTTCGTCGAAACCGCCTGCAGCTTCCCACAATTTGCGGGATAGCATCCAGCAGACGGCGCTTGCCCAGTGGGTTTCCAGAAAGTCAGGAATGTTTTTCCCGGCGGTGTGGCCATCGCTCAAGTTGGTTATGAATGCGGGCTTTGGTGTTCCTTCCAGAATCCTTGCTGCCCCCCTTTCTCCGCGGAACGCGTTGAGGAAAAATCTGAGGGAACCGATTCCGTCGGGACCAAGGCCTGCGAAGAAATTGTTCTGCCTGCTGCCATCGGCGTTCACTGTGGTTGGGACAATGATTGCAGAACAGTCTTGTTCCGAGGTGCGGTCCAGATCTCTGCGCAACTGTGCTATGGCACTTGCTTCAAGGCGGGTATCGTTATTCAAAAGGCAGATGGCGTCAAATTCCATTCCGTCTGCAGCGAGTCCCCGGATGGCGGCGTTGTTGGCGGCGCCAAAGCCTAGATTTTTTTCCTGGGGATAGACCTTGAGGTTTCTGTATTTATTTGCGGGGTAATTTTTGCGAATATTTTCTATCGTACCGTCGGTACTTCCATTATCCGCAATGGCCACCACAAAATTTCCCCAGCCATTTTCGCCTGCGGCGGAATCGGGCGTAAACAGAGGCTCGAGATCCTTCAGACAGACCTCGGTCAAGGCCCACCCATTGTAGGTTACGAGAATGATGGCGGTCCGTTTTTCCATCAGGATTTCCCAAAGAGTTTTCTGGCCAGGGAAAGTCCCAAACCGCTAAAGAGGATCTGTTTCAGGCGAGTCACTGCCGAAGTTTTCAGGAAAAGGTCATTCCGGTGGGCGAATACCCAGGGTAAATCCCGCAGGGCCGTCGCGCAATTCAGCTTGCGCCTACTCCAGGCCAGATGCCTTTTTGCAAAAGCGATTTCCCCGGGCGTCATTTCCAGTCGTTGTGAATTTGCAAGAATAGTTTCGTTCCAGGAAATGGCGGTTTTCAAGGTCTCGCTCATGCAGGGCGTTGCGGCGCCACCTACGGCGTTGTTTCCGTGAATGCGATACTTTGCCACAACCTGGTCGATAGCCTTCACGCCGCCATTTTTTAGAGCCATCATGGCAATCCAGCGGTCATGAACGGTCACGCCTTCGGGAATGGGGAGAATCTTTTCCAGCAGTTCGCCCCTGAAAAGGGAAATCATGCCGGTGACATTGTTGATTCCCGCCACCTGACGGTCGATGTTCGTGACCTTGCTGATGTGGGCCTGGGCGCGCCAGGAGTCTGCGGTCTTCTTTCCGTCGCCATCGATGATCTGGGCGTCCCCGAAGGCAAGGGCAGCGTCGCCGATTTCCTTCAGGAGGGTTTCGTTTTTCGTTGGTTCCCAGATATCATCCTGGTCGGCGAGGGCGATAAAGTCACCCGGTTCCACAAAGGGGCGGGCGTATTCCAGAGCCTTGGAGAATGCGGCTCGATGGCCTGAATTTTTTTGATTTTTATGAAAGTGCAATGGAAGAATTTCTGAAAATTTTTCCACAATCCCGGTAGTGTTATCCGTAGAGGCGTCATCCAGGATGGTCACTGTCTTTGGAGGAATGGTCTGCGACACGATGGAGCGGAGCATCTCTTCCAGGAAGCGCTCTCCGTTATAGGTACATAGGACCACATGTACAGAATTCATAGCCCCAATATATAAAAATATACTGGCGGGCCTTTATGCTCGATAAGTCCCTTCGGCGTTTTATTCAATCTGTGAAAAGATGCGGAAGACCTGCTGCTGAAATTCCTCGTCGTTTCGCCCTGCAAACAGGAATTTCCGGGTGGCTTCAAACTCTTCGGCATTCCAGGAATCGGCCATGTCCACAATTTTCTGTGCTGCGTCCTGGGCGTCGCCAGGCGTGAATGTCATCCATTTCGGCAGGTGGTAATCCTTCACATATTCTTCATCGGCGACAAGAACGGGAACTCCGCATTGCAACGCCTCGAAAAGGACCATGGGGCCACTTTCAAACTTGGAGGGAATCAGCAGGATGTCCGTGTACTTCAGCAATTGCTCCCGGATTTCTGCAGGGGAGGCCCAGCTTGTGTAGAACACACGGTCCTTCAGATTTTTTGCAGCGACTATCTGCTTTAGTTTGTTTGCATCAGGCCCCTGCCCGATTACATGAAAGCGAATGCCGGAATCATCTTCCAGGTAACTTGCAATTTCTGGAATGATCTGCTGACCTTTCTGCCCGAAATACAGCCGTCCGATGGTGACAACTTGCCTAATGCTCTCCGGCTTTTTCGGGGCGGAATCTTCCTGATAGGTCAGGGGGTTCGGCAACTGGAAAACTTCGGTCCCTCCAGAAATAAAGCGGCGCAGTAGACGCTCCTGGTAGGGCGTGTTTACAATCCACCTTGAAATCAGCGGGTAAACCTTTAGTGCAAGCCGGTCACGCAGGGCGCCGAATTTGGCAAGGGATTCCTTCTGGGTAAAGGCCATGGGGTAGTAGGAAATGATTTTCAACCCCAGCTTGTGGGCTGCCCTGATACCCGGAATGCACCGTTCGATGTTTCCGGGACAGACAATCAGTTTTCTGAAGTCCCCTTTTCCTGCACTGTGTTTCAAAAATATTTTTCGGGCCTGGGCCGCCTTTCCGGAAAGTCTGTCCCGCACAATGGGGAAGGGTCCCTGGGAATGATAAGGCAGTAAAATCCGTTCTACTCCAGGGAAAAGTTCAGTCTCGAACTTCCGGGAAGAAAAAAAGAAATGCACCTGGTAGCTTTGGGACAGGATGTTTGCAATGCGGGCCGCAAGAATTTCCTGGCCGCCCCATTCCGGTGCATCGCTGTAAAAGTAGAGGTGCTTACTCATAGCCCACAATATAAAAAAAGAATTTTTTATTATTGGACTCGTGAAGAAAATCCTTTTTGTTTGTGATAAGAATGAGTGTACCAGTTTCGGGCGTCTGACCTTGAATCTGGTGAAGGCGGTGACGCCAGAATTCGAGGCACATGTACTCTGGCTCAAGACCCCGAAGTTCTTCCCTGATGCAGCCAAGTCTGCAGAAGGCGCTGCCGCCGTGGTCTCTCCGGAATCCTATTCTGCACACGAAGTTTGGGCCAAGTCACTCTATACCGGTTTTTTCAGTTTTCGCGGCCCGCTAAAGAGCAAGATCCGTGAAATTGCTCCCGACATGGTTTTCTTCATCCGTCCGGAACTGGGATTCCTGGTGCCGGTGGCCAAGTCTGCCCAGAAATCTGCATTGGGCAAGGGAAACGGTCGGACCGTCATGTTTGTCCACGATACCTTCGCGGAAACGCTGTATCCGGGCAGCCTCAAGTTTATCCTCCTGAACAAGTTCTACATCAAGGCATGTGTCAGGGCTGATTCCTTTGTCTATAATTCCTGCTGGACTCGGGATGAGGCTGCTAAACATTTTGGCACGAAAATGTCCAGTGCGCCAGGAACAGTCATAGGTTGCCCTATAGACCAGGAGCTATTTAATAAGCCCGCAGAACCGGTGACTGCAGAAAAACGAAAGGCCTTCAGGCGAAAGTACGGCATGCGAAACTTTGACGGAATGTGCGTCAACGTGAGTCTGGATGAACCCCGCAAGAACATCGATACCTATTTTGAAATGGCCCGCCTCCGTCCTGATGTGGCGTTCGTCCGGGTAGGGAAGCTTTCTGAACGGCTCCGGGAAATCATCAACGTAAAAAAGCTGTACAATGTTTTCCACTTCGAACGGTTTAACGCCGAGGAACTTCGGGACTTTTACCGCCATGCGGATTTGATGGTCTATCCTTCCTTGTTGGAGGGTTTCGGGCTCCCGCCTATTGAGGCCATCGCCTGTGGTACGCCTGCACTTTGCGCAGCAACCTCTGCCGTGAAGGAAAATCTGGAGGGGGTTGCACCCCTCATCGATCCGCCTACGGACGCGGAAGCCTTCGTGAAGGTCATTGACCGTGTCATAGCGGGGGAAAACGTGGTGGATGAAGCTGCTGCAGAAAAACTGCTGGAGCACTGTTCCATGGGCGCCTTTAAGGAACGTGTTCTGGCCGCCCTCTCCTGATATGAAAGAAGGTTCAGCAGAAATGTTGAGCCTTTCTTTGATTCCAGAAATTTTTTTTGACTGTGTAAAAAATAGTCACTCGTTATTTTGTATAATTGTTTTCATTGAAAATTCAAGAATTGCCGAACAAATGGTTAAGGTGCTGAAGAGGTAAATATGTCTTTGAACATTATGGATTTGTTTGCTGGAGT
>JAKSIH010000051.1 GCA_024398935.1 Fibrobacter sp.
GCAGAAGCTAAGAAGAAGGCCGCCGAAGAAAAGAAGGCTGCTCTCGAAGCCAAGAAGGCAGAAGAAGCCAAGAAGAAGGCAGAAGCTGCAGAAGCCAAGAAGAAGGCTGCTGAAGAAAAGAAGGCCGCTCAGGAAGCCAAGAAGGCTGCCGCTAAGCCCGCTGCTCCGGCACCTGCTGCTGCCCCGGCACCTGCTGCTGCTCCGGCACCCGCTGCTGCCCCGGCACCTGCTGCTGCCCCGGCACCTGCTGCTGCTCCGGCACCCGCTGCCGCTCCGGCACCTGCCGCTGCTCCAGCACCCGCTGCTGTTCCGGCTCCCGCTGCTAACTAATACTTAGCATAAAGGTTTCAATTACGAAGTCCCGGCTGTAAAGTCGGGATTTTCTTTTTTTGAGTTCCTTTTATCCTTGAAAAGCCTTTTTTTCTAAAAGGATCATCATCTTCCTTTCTCTAAAAGTGTATCTTTCTCCCCAAAAAGCAGTGCTTTACGGGTGCTGTATTTCTTGTGTTATACGCTTTTGAGGTTTTTATGAAAAAACTGGCGATTGCTACCTATGTGTTGAGGGCCTTGGGCTTTATTCTTGTTATCCTGTGTTTTGTCGGTCAGGACTGGATTGCCCAGACGTTTCCGGGACTAGAAACGACGAATCCGATTTTCTATACCGGCATCGCGGTTTACATGGTTGGGGCCATCATTTATTTTGGAATCAACAAGAAAGAACGTGCGGATCGCAGACGACGTCAGATTGAGGAAGCTCAGGAAAGGGCTTTTGGCGGTCGGAAGGATTAATAGGATAAGAACTGAGGATTTGTTTAAATGATTCGGATTGAGCATTTGCACAAGACGTACCGGACTGGCTTTACCATGAAGCCTAAGCTTGCCCTGAAAGACGTGAGTTTTCAGGTGGAGCCGGGTCAGGTTTTCGGTTTTATTGGCCCTAATGGGGCGGGAAAGTCGACGACTATTAAGGTCTTGACGGGTTTGCTGCGGTATGATTCCGGCACTGTCCTCATTAACGGGGTTTCGCCTCGGGAAGTGAAGAGCCGTACCTTTATCGGCTACACTCCGGAGCAGCCCTATTTTTATGATTATCTGACCGGTCGGGAACTCTTAAAATTTTATGGAAAGCTGGTTGGCTTGGATGGTTCCGAGCTGGACAAGCGGATTCAGTGGGCCCTGGAACTGCTCCATGCCGACAAGGACTGGATTGACCGCAGGCTCCGTTCCTATTCCAAGGGCATGATGCAGCGTGTAGGAATCGCCCAGTCCATCCTGTCCAAGCCGAAACTTCTCATTCTGGACGAGCCCATGAGCGGTCTGGATCCTGTAGGCCGCAGGGATGTGCGTGAAGCCATTCAGGAACTGAACAACATGGGTGTCACGGTATTCTACTCCAGCCACCTGCTGGGAGATGTGGAGGCCATCAGTCACCGGGTTGCCATGATTGTGGATGGCCGTATCGTTCGCGAGGGAACCGTGGAAGACATCACCAATTCCTGCAGCGTGGAATACCATGTCCGCACTCGCCAGGGGATACCCTCGGGTGAACTGCCCGAAGGTGTTGTTCCCGCGGGTCATGCCCAGGAATGCATTTGTGGCGATGACGCCGCCAGGGACCGCCTGCTTCGGTACTGCCTGGATAAGGGCATCTCCATTGAACGTATGGAACACAAGCGTCCAAGTCTTGAGGACATTCTGACGGAGGAAATTGCCCGTGCAGACACTTAAGCATATTTTTGTAATTGCCCAGAACACCTTTAGGGAATCCATCCGCGACAAGATCCTTTACAACATTGGCTTTTTCGCTGTTGCCCTTGCCCTTTTCAGCATTGTTCTTGGTGAATGGTCCGTATTCGACCGGGCCTATGTCATTAAGTCCACAACGCTTTCCATCATGAGCCTTTCGGGCCTGCTGATATCCATTTTTGTGGGAATCAGCCTGGTGCAGAAGGAAATCCAGAGGCGTACCGTGCTGACACTTCTGTCAAAGCCTATTAGCAGGGTTGCCTTTATTGTGGGCAAGTATCTGGGACTGCTTCTGGTGGTGGCGGTTCACCTGGTCCTGTTGACTCTTGTCTTTTATGCGACCCTGGCGTTGACTGGCTCCGAGCCGACCTTTAGCCTGCTGATTGCGGTATACCTGATTTTTGTGGAGATGGCGGTTGTCATTGCAGTGGCTTTGCTGTTCAGCAGTTTCAGCAGCACGATTCTCAGCGCCTTGTTTACGCTGGGCGTGTATGCCGCGGGTCACCTGAGCAACCAGCTTCTGGAACAGGTTCGCTTTGCCTCCCGCATGGGTGAGGTGGATGCGTCCACTAGCGCCCTGTTTGAAAAAATCGCTACGGTAATCCATGCGGTATTTCCGGGGCTCTACCGTTACAATGTGACTAGTTATGTCGTTCATGGCGTAGCCCTTCCGGATATGTACCTGTTCTGGAATACGGTCTACGCCCTGGGCTATGTTGGCGTTTTCCTGGCTATCGCCAGCTGGTGGTTTAGCCGGAGGGATTTCCTATGAGAAATCAGTATATTGCAAAAGTTCTTGTACACAATAAGGTTGTGACCGAAGCCCAGATCAATGAGCACTGGGGAAAGTCGTCGGACCAGAAGGATATCGGCCAGGTCCTGGTGGAAGCAGGTGTAATTTCTTCTGGAACTTATGCGAAGGTTCTTGCCTTTGTAAAGAATATCGAGGCGAAGTCGAATGCTGGCGCATCTGCGCCTCAGAGTGCTCCTGCAGCACCTGCTCCGCAGCCCGTTCCTGCCGCTCGTCAAGCGGCCCCTGCAAAGGCCCAGGTGCCCCAGCCGCCTGTGAGAAGCGCTGCCGAGGCTCCGGCGGAGGCTCCCGCTCTCCAGATTGAGGGGAACAATCCCTATGGGGATTCCTCCTCTTCTTCCGATGTGGAAGTGGAGGCGGTTGCAGGTCTTGAAGCCACCAGTATGGGTACGGTCCAGGTTGAAACCGAAGAGGTCGTCGAGGAAAACGATGGCAAGCTGCCTCGCCGCTTTGCCGTGGCTACAGGGGAGGGCGATCCGGTAGAAGCGCCCGAAACCATCCGCCCCATGACGACTCTTCCGCAGTTGCTTGCATTTGCCCGTAAGTTTAACGCCACGGACATCTATCTTTTCCCGGACCGTCCTGTGGTAATGCGCCAGTCGGGAGCCCTGTTTGTCGCTTCCGAAAAGCCTCTGGACCTGTCCCGCATAAGCGACCGCCTTAACGAGGCTTCGGCGGGTTTCTCCGATGGCTACAAGGTGGTGGTGGGCAAGAATTTCAGCAAGACCATTGGACTGCCCGGCGCCGGTCGAGCCCGCATGACGGTAACCTGGGAAGGTACGGTTCCAAGCATTTCCATCCGGGTGATTCCCACGGAATCCACTTCCATCGAGAATCTTTTTTTGCCTCAGTTCTGCAACCAGTTCGTGGAACTGAACAGCGGCCTTGTGCTGATTGCCGGTCCTGCGGCAAGCGGTCGCTCCACGACCATGACCGTCCTTGCCGAAACCATCGCGGCAAACCGCAATGTCTTTATCCAGACGGTGGAGAAGCCTATCGAGCGTATTCTCCAGAATCCCAATGGTGCCATTGCCCAGCGGGAAGTGGGACTGCATGTCCATTCCGGGACGGAGGGCGTTTCTCTTGCGGTTCAGTCCGGCGCAGATGTCATCCTGTTTGACCATGTGGAAACCCTGGAGGAGCTGGAATGTCTCCTGAAGGCGTCCAATGCGGGAGTCCTTGTATTTGCGGTGGCGTCCGGCAATAGTATCCATTCTCTGCTGGCCCGTCTCATGGCGACAGTCCCCGAGGAAAACCGTGCCTCCTTTGCCCATTCCATGGCCGATCAGCTGAAGGGGATTATTGTGCAGCACCTTGTTCCCGTGGTCCAGAACCAGGGGCAGGTTCTTGCGGTGGAGGCTGTCCGCATGACGGCGCCCATGTCCAACCTGCTGCGTAAGGGTGAAATTGCCCAGATGGCGGAAGCCATCAGCGGTCAGAAGGACCTGGGGGTTACCCTGGATGATTCCCTGCAGAAGTGCGTGGAATCCGGTTATATTGAAGGCGTCGAAGCCTGGAAACGTTCTTACGACATTAGGCGATTTGCCGCCTACCGTCCGGCGAAGTAGGGAGGGTTTATGGCTAGTGAAATTGAATCCCTGTTGGAATACGCCCTGAATATCGGAGCAAGCGAACTGATCGTGATTGAAGGCGCTGCCTCCGCTGTCCGCATGGCAGGTAAGGTCTGTCCTATTCCCGATGCCCCCCCTGTGGAGCCGGGCATGCTTCGCCAGCTGGTTTCTTCCATGGAAGGGGAATCCGGCTATGTGATTGGCGGCCCCTGGAGCGGTGCCCGCTGGCGCGTTCGCTACAATAGGACTGCTTCCGGAAATTCCGCAGTGTTTCGTCCCATGCTGGACGACTGCCCCGATTTCCAGTCGCTGGGCGTACCCGATGAAATGATCAACATGCTGGGGCTGAATTCCGGTCTCGTCGTGTTTACGGGTCCGTCCTGCTGCGGAAAGACGACTACGGCTACCGCCTATGTTTCGTCCCTCTGCCAGTCCGGAATTTTGCGGGTAAGTCTTCTCCCCGCGGTAACGGAACTTCCCGTAAAGGTGGGCGAGAGCCTTTTGCTGAAGGACTCTGCGGGCGATGTCTGTGACAAGCTGAACCAGGCCCTGCGTAGCGGAACCGACCTAATCTGGATGGGGGACTTTGAGGGGCTTCCCCTGATTCCCATCCTGCATGCCGCTGAGGCTGGCGCTCTGGTCGTGCTTACGGTTACCGCCGGAAATACGGTGGGTGCCCTGGAGGCCTTGCTTTCGGAAGTTCCCTCCGAGAAGCGGGAGCTTGCCCGTAACCTTCTGGCTTCCGTCCTGAAGGCAGTGGTTGTCCAGCGACTGCTTCCCACGGAAAACGGTACGATCCCTGCATGGGAAATCCTTTTCGGTTCCCAGAACGTGGCGTCCCGTATTCGCGGCGATGAACTTTACACGCTGACCTCCATTATTTCCGCATCCTCCTCGGAAGGCATGATCCTGATGGATGGCTATCTGCAGAAGTTGGTGCAGTCGGGATATCTTTCCAAGGAAGACGCAGGTAAGTATGTTTCCAATCCTGCGGTTCTGGGATAGGCTTTCCCGTGGGGTGAAGGGGGCTGCGCTTGCGGCCTTTCTTGCCGTACCCGTTTTGGGACAGACTGCGGATTCCGCAGATTCTCTTTCGGGTTCCGCCGAAGATGATTTGGTAAAATTTGAAGCGCCGGTAAGTCCTGCTGAAAACAATGATTCTATAGCCGTGGCTGCGGATAGCGTGACAGATGCCGCACCGGTCGCAGTTGAAAAGGCCGCACAGGCCGCAGTCGAAAAGACCGCGCTAAAGTCGGTTCTTTACCTGGGGGGAGGAAATAGCTCGCCCTGGTTTTTCCTGGGGGTGCTTTACGCTATCGAGGAGTACAAGGTTCCCGTGGATTCCATTGTGGGAACTTCCTGGGGAGCCTGGATCGGCTCCCTATGGAGTCGCGGTGTCCCGGTAGATGAAATCCAGAGGATTTTGCTGGATCCCGCTTTGGTCTCCTATGTGGGGAAGGACCTTTCCCAGGAAAAGATGACATCCGGGGTAGGGAAGGAGATGGAACTTTCTCCCTCGGGAGTCGGTTCTCTTCGGCAGCGGTTTGTCCTGTCGGTGGATTCTGCAGGAAATGTCAGGAGGAACCTGAGATCTCTGGATCTGGATTCCGTTTATGTGGACCACCTGCTTGCCCGCCTCCGCTTTCAGGAAAGCCTTTACCGTCAGGATGAAAGGCACCAGATTCCCTTTGCGGTTTTGGGCTGTGATGGACTCCTCCCGGACCATTCCGTGGAGACGGTCATCGGTAGCCTTCCCCTGTGGAAATTGCCTGCGGGGAACATGGCTTCCCAGGTATCCGGGGAACTATGTCCCCATTATGCGACTCCCGCCGAAGACCGTTCCGACGAACTTTCCCTGATTGTGGTGGCCGAACCTCTCCGCGGAGAAATCAAGGGGGACGAGCGTTACCGTCTCCTGGTGCAGCAGGCTTCCGCACAGTTGGCGAATCAGCCCGGCGTCCTGATCCGGGCTCACTCTGTCCAGGACACGTCCCGAAACGTCTGGATCCAGGCGGGTTTTTCCGCTCTTGAACGAAAGCTGGGTGAAATCAGGTCCCAGTTGAATCGCTCCACGGATTACTCTATTCAGAAACGGCCCGTGGCCTTGCCCTGGTTTAAGTTTACGCCATCCTTCGAGGGGGTACCTTCCGAGATTCACACTTCCATAAAGTCCCACTGGAATGAATCCGATACCGGACTGGTGGCGCCTGCGAATTTCGCAAGGGAACTGGCCCGAAATCCGGCCTATGACTCCCTGGTCGTAAGCATGCTTTCCAATGGAGAGCTTCTCGTTGGGGCCGCCAATCACCCGGCATTCGACGTGGCGCTAGGTGGTTTCGGCTCCAATGTCATTGGTCCCAACGCCTATTTCGAGGCTTCTGTAAATTTTGTGGACCAGATGGAAATCCAGCTTGCGCTAAAAGGTTTCTGGGGAAGTTCCTCTTTTGGATTTCAGCCGCGGCTGGACATTTCACGACTCTGGGATAAACACTGGTCTGTCCACTTTGGCTATGATTTTCTGAAGCTTGTCCCGCTCAAGACCTTTAACAATGATGTCGACCGGTTGGTAAGAATTGTAGAAGAGGACCGTAACGACTTTTTCCTGTCCCTGGTGTACCAGATTGACGGCAGCCAGCGGGCCTATGCGGACTTTCTTTTCGGCCATCGGACCTTTGAACTTGACCATTACATTTTTGGCAAGAAGCCCATCAGGACCTATCCCGTTTCTCCTATGCTACACTATAGCTACAGCAGGGGCGATGATTCCGGGTGGTTTTCACGGGAGGGCATCGCTCTAGATGTGGGGGCAGGTCTTGAAAGCATTGGCTTTGATTTCGGGGTGAATGATGTCATTCCTATCTACTGGAAACTGGAAGCAGACGCCCGCTATACCCACTCCCCGAGACCGTATCTGACTTTCTCGATAGGTGCCGCTGCCGGAATCGAAAGGTATCATGAAGATGGATATGGCTATGTGGTTCCCGTGTCCTTCGGCTATGAGCCTCTGGATGTGGTATACCGCATGCATGGAAACGTGACGCCCTGGCTGAACGAATGGTACTGTGCGGAACTGTCTTCCCATGAGTATGCCCTGCTTAGGGCCAGCGGAAGCATTCATAACCGTTATTTTGGTTTTTGGCTCTTTGGTGCTTATTTCCACGACTTCGAGAATAGCCCTTATGCGGTGCTATCCCAGAATAAGTTCATTGTTGAACCCGCTTTGTATTTTGCCTATAAATCCATTAAGGTGTACGCAGGTCTAAACCGGATTGTGGACAAGGATTCCTTCGGCGATTTGAAACGCTTTAAGGATTACACCTATTTTATACGAATCGGCGAATATGAGTTTTAGGGGTTAGTGATGACACAAAGGGGGCTACCGCCATCCACAAAGTGGATGTAGCATTTGTTAACGCTTTAGCGTTTACAAAGACTTGTCCTCTGCGAGGACAATTCTCACTAAGAGCTTCCACAAAGTGGATAACTCAACTAAGAAACTAAAGTTTCAAGTTTCGTATAAAAGCTCTAAGTGTTCATTAGCCTCTGAACTCCCCCACAAAACGACCTCGCTTCACGGGCTGCGCCCGTTTGCTCCATCCTTTTGTGTTTGAGGGGCGCTAAAGCGCCTCCTCAAAGGACTCGGGTTTGTTCGGCGGGATTGATGATGATGCAAAGGGGGCTACCGCCCCCTCTGAACTCCCCCACAAAACGACCTCGCTTCACGGGCTGCGCCCGTTTGCTCCATCCTTTTGTGTTTGAGGGGCGCTGAAGCGCCTCCTCAAAGGACTCGGGTTTGTTCGACGGGATTGATGATGACACAAAGGGGCTAGGGCATTTTAGGGGATAGGTTCTAGGGGCTAGGGCTGAGGGATGCAGGTGCTTGTGATTTCAAGGCTGTTTCGTCTTTAAAAATCCCGAAGGAGTATTCTTGAAATCACTAACCACTAGCCACTAACCACTAATTACTAATCACTAACCACTCTTCACTCTAAACAACGCCCAGTTCCTTCCAGCGACCTTTGCGCCAGCGGATGTAGTTTACGATGGAGCGGTAGAATTCGTCGGAAGCCATGCCTAGCCAGATGCCTGCCAGGCCAAGCTTGAAAACGAATCCGAGAAGGAGCGCGGTGCCGAGACCGCAGGTCCACATCATGGCGGACCCTACAATGGCGGGGAACTTGGAATCGCCTGCAGCGCGGAGTGCGGAAGTGATGGTCATGTTGGCTGCCTTGAATGGCTGCAGCGCCACGTCGCACCAGAGGCAGATTTGCCCCAGCCTCTGGATTTCCGGATCGATGCTGTAGAACGACATCAACTTTGTCCCGAAGAGGGCGACGATAATTGCGATGATCAAGCTGCTGGAACAGCCGGCGGCAAGGCTCTGGTGAAGTCTCCGGTTCGCCTTGTCGAAGTCGTGGGCGCCGACCAGGTGGGCCACGAGAATCTGGCTTCCGCTGCTGAGACCCACGCTGAGGATCACGGCGAGCATGGCGAAGTTCGCGCTGAAGATTCTGGCTGTCATGGCGGTGTCGCCGAGATGTACGATGATGGCGGTGAGGACTACCTGGAAAATCTGGAAGCTGACCGGTTCTACCGTGGCGGGAACGCCGATGCGGATCCAGTCTGGCAAAATGACGCGGGAGCGCTTGAAGTCCGTCTTGCGGATTTTATGCTGGATCTTGTATCGAAGGACCAGATAGAGAACGATGCAGGAAATGAGCCAGGAAAGGAGGGTTGCCAGGGCGACCCCTTCTACGCCCATCCGGGGAAGGCCGAAGTACCCGTTGAGGAACACCACGTTCATGGCGGCGTTTGCCACGATGGAAATGATGTTGCCGATGAGGTTCCAGCCAGTAAGCCCGTGGGTCGCGATGAGGGAGGTAAGGGTGGTCTGCAGGGACCTGAATGTAAAGCCGAAGGAGACGATGTACAGGAAGTCGTAACCGTACTTTGCCGCCTCGCCGGTAAGTCCCATCCAGTTCACGATGTTTCCCGCCAGGGGAATGGTCACCAGCATGATGGCTACACCGAGAAGGAGACTGCCCAGCAGGACCATGGTCTGTGTTGTGCCTGCCTGGCGGGGACGCTCTGCTCCCATGAACTGGGAGGCGATGCTGGCTCCTGCCTGGGAGAAGGCAGTTATTGCCATGAAGATTGCTCCAAGAATGGGACCTAGGGCTCCGACACCCGCTGCCGCGGTTTCAGAAGTGCGGGCCAGGAACCAGCTGTCCATCATGGGTTGGCATGTTGCGATGCCGAAGGTGAGGAACAGGGGCCATGATAGGCTTAATAAGGAGCGGTCTTTTACTTGCGTCATAAAACAAAAGTAGCAATGGCCTTGGACCATTGCTAGCTTAAAAATTTTCAATTCTGTTTACGCTTGTGTCAGGTGTTTTTTTGAAGCCTGCCCGAAACTAATTCCGTTCGCCGCGGTTCTTGGCGGCGACATCCTTGTACTTGTTGTGGTCGGCCAGCGTGCTGCTGAAGAAGTGGGTCATGGAACCGTCGTCCTTCGCCACGAAATAGAGTGCGTCGGTTTTCGAGGGGTGGAGGGCTGCGTCGATAGCCTTGCGTCCCGGATTGGAAATGGGGCCGGGCATCAGTCCCTTGAATTTGCGGGTGTTGTAGGGATTGTCGCTGTTCAACTGGCTCTTGTAGATAGGACCGGTAAGGTTTCTGAAAATGAACCGTACGGTGGGGTCGGCGCCCAGGGGCATGCCGATACGCAGGCGGTTGTGGAAGACGCCTGCAATCAGGGGGCGTTCTTCGGGAATGCCGGTTTCCTCCTCCACGACGCTGGCGAGGGTCAACACCTTGTGCCAGTTGCCTAGGGTTTCCCACATGGAACCGGCTGCGTTGGCCTGGAATTCGTCGCGGAGTTTCAGGTTTGCCGCCACCATCTGCTTGATGATGGTCTCCTCGTTTGCGTCCATGGGGAACGGATAGGTGTCCGGTAGCAGGTAGCCTTCTAGGGTGGGAGAGTCAACGCCCAGGGACTTGGCGAACTGGGGGTCCTGGATCAGGGCGTTCCAGCGGTTGCTGTCCAGGCTGGGGAATGCCTTTGTCAGGTAGGCCGGGATTTCCCAGGAGGCCCGACCTTCGGGGATGGTCACCTTCTTTACTGCGTTCTTGCCGCTTTCAATGACCGCAAGGACCTCGGGAAGGGTCTTGTTGGGCGGAATTTCGAACCATCCGGCCTTAAGACTTGGCTTTACCTTGCGGCAGACGACCTTGAATGCCAGTTCGTCATCCCAGATTCCGTTGTCCTTCAGAATCTGGAATACCTTGGTGGGGGAGCTGCCCTTGGGGACCTGGATCAGGACCGTATCCTGGTTTTTGGCGGTTGATTCTGCCCTGGACTTGATGTTGAAGGCGAAAATGCACCCGATTATGGCGACAATTAGCACTAAAAAAAGTAAAATCTTCTTCATAGAGCAAAAATTTAAAAGAAAATTTGCCGAAAAGGAAAAATAAAAGGTATATTCCTATTGCATTTTGAAATTTTACCCAGTTTCTGAGGAATGATATGAAAAAGGTGCTCTTTATTGCTCTTGCATTGCTGGTCAGCATGTCCTTTGCAGCCAAGAAGGTGAAGTCCAAGCTTGGTGACATCGAACTGACTAAGGAAAAAGGCGGTGGATCTGTAGTCTGCACCGCAGGCTTCAATGATGAAATGACCATCGTGAAGGAAGCTGACACTGATGTGCTCGTTAAGGGCTCTTGCGGTCAGGGTTGGGTTCCCAAGTCTAAGATCGAATACGTTGCACAGCTCGCTGGCGATAAGTCCATGACTTTGGACGACCAGGACATCGTGGGCTGGCTGGATAACCCGTCTGCAGTGTTCGTGTTGGAAAACGATGACGTGGACTTCGATGGCGTGAACATCGACCGCGACTTCAAGGAATACCTCCAGCACACCATGGACCGCGAACAGACCGAAATGCGCAACAATGAAAACTAGTACTGGGAATACAAAAAATCCCAACCAAGGGCTCTGCGAGAACCGCAGGGCTTTTTTGTATTCAGGAGAGGGGCTTTGCCCCTCCCCTGCAACTCCTCCCTACTAGCCTCCTGAGTATGTCGTTATGAAAAGAACGTTCTCGGCTAGGTGGACCGCCTGGGGGGAAGCGTCCCCGCTCCACCCTGCAAGCATAATTGTAATGGGGGTGCTGGGAATAAAAAAATCCCAACCAAGGGCTCTGCGAGGACTGCAGGGCTTTTTTGTATTCAGGAGAGGGGCTTTGCCCCTCCCCTGCAACTCCTCCCTACTAGCCTCCTGAGTATGTCGTTATGAAAAGAACGTTCTCGGCTAGGTGGACCGCCTGGGGGGAGGCGGCCCCCCTTCCCCTGGACTCCTTTCCCCCGACATCAAAATGCGGGGCGCATATAGGGAAAAAATCCCAACCTAGAGCTCTGCGAGAACCGCAGGGCCTACCGTCACTACGGGTTCGTCCCTTCAGCAAAAAATGCTGTAACTGAGCGTTTCACACAAGTCAAACTAGAATCAATTACTAGGCAGAATATCGTGAATAAATAGGAGATGTTGTCTGGAGACTATGGTTTGAGGAAATAGCCTGACGAAAAGTGTTTTTCCTGTTGTATATTTAGATTAGGATGTTTTGGATTCTCAGCATTGTGTTTGTGCTGGGTTTATGTCCTAAGGGATGTTTTATGGGTGTTTTGAAAAATTTTAAGGCTGCGGTTTCTGCAATGGTGCTGTCCGCAACGGCCTTCACGGCATTTTCCGCTACCGAGGCGGACGCCAGTTCCGTGGCGGTTCACGATCCGTCGGTGGTCATCGTCTACAAGGACGCTGCAGGCAACTCCTATCCGGAAAACGATGCCGGCAAGACTCGGGAAAAGTTCTACTACATTTTCGGCACGCAAAATGGCGCGGCCTACTCTAAAGATATGTTGGACTGGACCGAATTCGCCCCCAAGTTCAGCGCCGGCGGAAAGACTACCTCCAGCTTTTTGGATGCATTCAAGGCGGCAGCCGACTGGTCCGGCCACAAAACCAGCGATGCGGTGAAGGGCAACATGTGGGCCCCGGACATCATTTGGAACAAGAAGCTGGGCAAGTGGTGCCTTTACACTTCCATCAATGGCGACGATTGGATGAGTTCCGTCGTGCTCCACACTTCCAGCAAGATTGAAGGTCCTTACGAATACGCGGGCACCGTAGTTTACGGTGGCATGGACAACCAGTCCGCAGGCATGGCCGGCAATCTGGATTACCAGAAGGTGACGGGTTCCGCAACCATCGACAGCCGCTACTATATGGCAAATAACGGCGTTACCAACTTGGGTAAGTGGGACGGCGGCTACGGCGTCAGCGCCATCGACCCCAACGTTTTCTACGACGAAGATGGAATACTCTGGATGCTTTACGGCTCCTGGAGCGGAGGCCTCTTCTTGCTGAAGTTGGATGAGGGCACTGGTCTTCGCGATTACAGCTACAAGTACGAAACCAAGTGGCAGGGAACCGCCTTCAAGAGCGCCATGACCAGCGACCAGTACATGGGCATTCATGTGGGTGGCGGTTACTATGTGAGCGGCGAAGGTTCCTACATCCAGTACTTCAAGGATGCCGACGGTAACGGCTATTACTACCTGTTCATCAGCTACGGTTTCTACAGCCCCGACGGTGGCTACACCATGCGAGTCTTCCGCAGCAAGGACGTGAAGGGACCCTATGTGGATGTAGATGGAACCTCCGCACTTTTCAGCAAGTACATCTATAACTACGGAACCAATACGGATTACGGCTTCCCCATCATCCAGAATTACAAGTGGAGTTTCTGGCCAGACGGTAACGCAGAAATTGCAGACGGGCACAATTCTCTGCTCCGCGACGAAGACGGTTCCATGTACCTGATTTACCACCGCAAGATGGATAACGGAACGCCCTGGCACAACGTGGAAACTCACCAGCTGTACTTCAATAAGATGGGCTGGATTGTTGCTGCACCGTTTGAATACAAGACAGGCTTCGGCATGACGGCCAAGGCATTCAACGAATCTGAAATTGCTGGCGCCTACAAGATTATTATGCACGAGCCCTATGCCCAGGGCGACGGCAAGTTCCCTATCAATACGGAAAAGAACCTGCAGCTGAACGCCGACGGTTCCGTTACGGGCGCCTATACTGGCACCTGGAAATACGACTTCGCCAAGGGTCGCCAGTACATCACTCTCGAAATGAACGGCACCACCTTTGAAGGCGTCGTGCTGGAACAGTCCCAGAATGACATCGGCAAGGTTACGGTCACCTTCTCCGCCATGAACAAGAACGGTTCCCGAGCCCTGTGGGGCTATCGCGTTCCCAAGACGGAAACCGTGAACGAAACTCGCTACTTCGAAAGCAAGAAGGTGGTGGGCACAAAGGATATGAAGACCACCTGGGATGCCTATGACGACTTCGCCAAAGTCAGCGTGTCCGGCGATTTCGTTGCAGAATTTGACTTTACCAACTACACGGAAGCGAAGGAAAACTGGAACAACTGGGTTCTCGCCTTCAAGAACGGCGAAAGCACCTGGTACCTGCGTTCCGACGCCTACTCCGTTGAAACCTTCAGCGGAAGCAATGTGGGCTATTACGGTTCCTGGGGCTCCGACTGGGAAAAATTCAAGACCATGTTCAAGAACGCCAAGGTGAAGGTCCGTGCGGTGAAGGACGGAAGCGTCATTAACGTTTACGCCTTCCTGGCCGGCGCTACCTCCAACGGTGCCGACGAACTGGTGTACCGCGTATCCGCTACCAACGCACCATCCGGCAATTACGACATTTATCTGGGGGTTGACGCCGCCTATCTGGACGTAAGCCGCATCGCATACGGCTCCCAGGGTGACCGCGTATTTGTGGGAACCCTTGACGCAGGCGGTGTCTATAACGCAGGCTTCAACGCCCTGAAGAGTTCCGACTACAAAGCCAGTGGCGACTTCAACGTAACCTTCAATTTCAGGAACTACGGCAACGGCTCCACCGCAGAAAATTGGGACAACTACATCGTCCGCGCCACCGCAGATGGCAAGACCACATTGCTCCGCGCCGACGCCTACGCTCTCGATAACGCAGGAACATTCGACTTCAAGTATGACTGGAACTGGGATGACTTCAGCACCATCATGCAGCGGGCTGACGTTTCCATGAACATTTCCCGCAAGGGCGATGCAGTAACGTACAACTCCACTGTCACTGCTGCAGATGGTAAGAGCTACAGCATCCAGGCAGTAAACGCAGGCGCATCCAAGAGTGAAATGGCCTTCGGATTCACCTGCGAAAAGAGCGGCGTGGACCTGCTGCGAATTGCAACTAACAGCGTAGTTGGGGATTCCACCAAGGTTCCCGAAGTTCCTGGGCCCGGAAAGGATCCCGAGGAAACGCCCAGGGACACAAGCGTGGTGGATTCCTCCATCACGAATCCGGAAGATATGCCCAGGGATTCCGTTCCCGATGGATTTGCGTCCGGGGTTGTTTCTGGGACGCTGAAGGCGATTGTCCGCGGAACATCTCTGGAATTTACGGTTCCCCATGCAGATCTTGTCCGGATTCAGGTGCTTGCGGCCAATGGCCGGGTGCTGATGGACCATCTTGCTTCCTATTCCGCAGGGACGCACTTGCTTGACATGGGTGCATTGCCGAAGGGAACCCTTTTCTTGAGATTCTCCTCCCGCGCTGGCCAAAAAGTGATGCCGTTTATTCTGAGATAATGTTTTTGTAACATTTTTATAATGCAGTCTGTTTGAGAAGTCCCTTCCGATGAAGGGGCTTTTTTGTAACGAAATTTCCCGGCATGGAACTGTTGTAATACGGTGGGTACAGTTGTATACGATTTCGCTCTTGGAACGGGCCGAAAAATAGGTCTATGGATGTAAATTTCAAATTGGAGAATTGGGTAGACTAAACAATAAGGAATTGTCTATGAAAAAAATGTTTGGATTTGGTTTGACCGTCCTCGCCCTGGCTTCCATGGCCTTTGGTCGCGTGGGCCCCGTGAGCCAGTATGGTCAGCTGCAGGCTGGCAAGAATACCAGTGGCAAGGGCCAGATTTATGGCGCCTGTAAGGGTGTTACCTCCGGTAACGAAGTGCAGGTGCAGGGCATGAGCCTTTTCTGGAGTATTTCCGATGACGTGGGTGCTCCTTTCTGGACCGCAGACTACGTGAACGGCCTTGTTGAAAAGCAGAACATCCAGATTATTCGTGCTCCTATGGGCGTTGATGAAGACTGGGGTGCCGGTAACTACTTTACCAAGACTTCCTACCATCAGGGCTTGATGAACGCGGTTGTCCAGGCTGCTATCGCCAACGACATTTACGTGATTATCGACTACCATTCTCACAAGGCTTCCAGCAACACCGAAAATGCAAAGACCTTCTTCAAGACCATGGCTGAAAAGTACGGTAAGTACGACAACGTGATCTTTGAAATCTTTAACGAACCGACTTCCCAGAGCTGGAGCGAAATCAAGACTTATGCGGAATCCGTGATTTCCGTGATCCGTCAGTACTCCGACAACCTGGTGGTTGTGGGTAACCGTTCCTGGGACCAGTATCCCAACGATGCTATTTCTAGCCCCATCAACGACAAGAACGTCGCTTATACATTCCACTATTACGCCGGTTCCCATTACACCAACAGCGAAGGTGCTAACGCAGTTCAGGCTATGAACGCCGGCCTTTCCGTGTTCGTCACCGAATGGGGTACTGTTGACGCTTCCGGTAACGGCGGCTTTAACAGTGGCAATAGCGCAACATGGCTCTCCTGGATGAACCAGCACAAGCTTTCCGGTGCAAACTGGTCTGTTTCCAACAAGTCTGAATCCGCTTCTTACTTCCAGGGTTCCGCATGGAACTACTCTGAAAGTGGCCAGTGGGTAAATACCAACATCTTTAGCAAGTTGCCGAAGTCCTATACCGCTTGCTCCGGTTCTACTCCTGCTTCTAGCAGCTCTATTGCAAGTTCCTCCAGCTCTCTGCCGGCAGGTTACACCGACTACATCGATGACTTCGAAGATGGTGACTCCCTGGCATTTACCGGTGGTATCTGGTATGCCTATACCGACAAGGATGATAAGGGTGGTTCCTCCATCACCAATACTCCTAACAAGGATTCCAAGGGCGTTGCCGGTTATGACGTTGTGATTAACGGCGATAACAACACCAAGGGCATGGGCGCCATTACCGGTATCAAGCTGGTTCAGGGCGAAAACAAGTATGAACCCTATGTTGCTCTCGGCCTGAAGCTCAATGCAGACGAAGCGGCCTACGACCTTTCTAGCTGCAAGACCATTTCCTATAAGTACAAGGGCGCTGCCCATAACTTCAAGGTGGAAGACACTGCAGTTAAAGATTATGCATTCCATCAGCTTTCCAAGGTTGCTGCAACTTCCTGGACTCAGGTGAATGTTCCTTGGGATATGCTTGTGCAGCCGTCCTGGACAAAGGATGAAGTGAC
>JAKSIH010000052.1 GCA_024398935.1 Fibrobacter sp.
CTGCTAAGCCCGCCGCTAAGAAGGCTGCCGCTCCCGCCAAGGCCGCTGCTAAGCCTGCCGCAAAGAAGGCTGCCGCTCCCAAGGCTAAGGCCGCTGCTAAGCCCGCCACTAAGAAGGCTGCTGCTCCCAAGGCTAAGCCCGCTGCCAAAAAGGCTCCCGCTAAGAAGAAGTAATAGATTTCTCTCTTGTAAAAGGACCTCCGCATTGCGGAGGTCTTTTGTTTTTCTATCTTTCTTGCCATGATTTCCGAAAAAGATCTTCAAGAACTCGAAAGCGTTCCCTACGAAGAACGCATTACCCGCGTGGAAAAACTTTTGGAAGGCAAGGCGGAACCCCGTGCTTTTGAATTAGGCCTTCTTCTGGCTCTCAAGATGGGCCAGGAACTGCGTCAGGGAAAGGAACTGGGCAGTGAATCCGGTGACCTGGTTGCAAGTTGGGTAGGAAAACACCCGGACTCCATCGTTGAAGAAGCTATCGCTCTCGCCAAGGAATTTCTGACCAACCCCGCTCAGCTTGCCGATAAGATCAAGGCCGGCTTCAAGAAGAAGGCGGAGGAGAAATCCAGCGAAGAGAAAAGCTCCGAAGAAGATACCCCTTCTCAGGACAATGCATAGTTTTTAGCGATTCTTCGGGAAAAAAATGGAAAACAAGCTTATCGCCACCGTGGATATTGGAAGCCATAGCTGCATCATGCTGATTGCAGCCTTCGAGGACGCACCAGCTCAATCCAAGGTTGCCGAATCCGCCGAAACACCGAGCCAGCCCAAAGCAACCGAGTCTGCCGAGACAACAGACCTACCCATGGTCGCCGATGTCTGTGATGAGCTTGCAGAATCACAAAACCGGGAGGCCGAACCAGTCGCCCCCCGAAAGATTCTCGTTCCCAAGTTGCAGAAAGTCGAAGTCTGCCGTCTGGGCGAAGACATCTACGAAACCGGTTCCATCAGCGAAAAGCGAATCGAAGAGCTGACTCGCATCATGACCAAGTTCCGCATGGACCTTCACGCGTTAGGCGCCAACCTGAAAGCCGTTGCCGCCACCGAAGCCATGCGCAGGGCCGAAAACTCCGAAGCAGTCCTGGATGCTGTGGAAAAAGCCCTCTGGGTTCGCCCTCGAATCATCTCCGGCGAGGAAGAAGGCAAGCTTACTTTCCGTTCCGTCAAGGAATGGCACGGCAAGGACATCGTCACTCTGGATATTGGTGGAGGTTCCACGGAACTTTCCAATGGAGACACTACCTTCTCCATTCCTGTCGGTGCCCTCAAGATGTTCAAGGCGATGGGCCCCATTCCCGGCCCCGAGTACAAGAAGTTCGTCAAGGAAACCTTCAAGGATGTTTCCTTCAAGGGCATGACTAAAAAACAGGTGTACCTCATCGGCGGAACGGGAACCGCCCTCGCTATGGTCTACCTGAACAAGCAGGTCTTTGACTACAAGGCCATCGAAGGTCTGGAACTTTCCATTAACGATCTGGACGCAGTCACCACCCGCATTACCAACCTTTCCAAGGAATTGCGGGCAATGCTTCCCGGTCTTGAAAACGGACGTCACGAAGTCATCATCTGCGGACTGTTCTGGCTCAAGTCCCTGCTGGAAAAACTCCGCGTGGATTCCTTCAAGATCAGTACCGCCGGATTGCGTTTCGGTTTGCTATATCCCCCGGAAGAGGAACCCGAACAAAAGCCCAAGGCAAAACGAATACCGCCCTGGATGAAAAAAGCGGAAACTTGAAATTAGAGGTTTAAGGGTACAGGGTATAGGGTATAGAGATTAGAAATTAGGAACTAGAGATTAGAGGTTTAAGGGTACAGGGTATAGGGTACAGGGTATAGAGATTAGAGATTAGGGATGTCGGGATGATTCTGCTGAAATATAAAGATGTAATCGCCTTGAAAGCTCAACCACTTGTATCCCGCGGCCCTAGCCCCTAACCCCTAAGAACGCCCTAGCCCCTAGAACCTAGTCCCTAACCCCGAAAAAAATATTATGCGCATCAATAAATTCATTTCTCTCTGCGGAATCGCAAGTCGTCGAGCAGCAGAAACACTTATAGAAGACGGCAAGGTTATGGTCAACGGCGAAGTCATCCGTGACTTAGGCCATCAGGTTGATGAAAATGCCGACCAGGTGTTGGTTGACGGAAAGCCCGCCCGCCTTCCCAAGAAGACGACCACCATCATGCTCCACAAGCCCGCAGGTTGCGTCTGCACCAAGGACGACCCTCAGGGACGTCAGACCGTCTATGACTTTTTGCCTCCAGCCTACCACACCTTGAAATATGTAGGTCGTCTGGACTTGCAGAGCCGCGGGCTCCTGCTCTTTACCGACGACGGAGAACTGCTCCACCGTCTCACCCACCCCAGCTTTGAAGTTCCGCGCAGCTACTACGTGTGGACAGACCGCCCTCTCAGCGAACACGCCTGCCAGCGTCTGGTCGATGGCGTCGACATTCGTGACGAAGATTCTGACCAGGAAGAAATCGCATTCGCAACGGACATCTATCTGGAAAACGGTTTTGCGGAACTGGTGCTCATCGAAGGCAAGAACCGCGAAATCCGCCGTATGATGCGGGCCGTGGGCTATGAAATTCGCGACCTGAAGCGCGTCAGCTATTGCCGTCTCACCTTGGGCGATCTCCCTGCAGGTGAATACCGCGAACTGACCGCCGACGAAATGAACAAGCTCCGCCAGGCTGTACATATCTAGGAATTATCATGAAGCGCACACTCTATATTGGTGACATCCACGGCTGTGCCGACGAGCTGGAACGAATCGTAGAAGCTTTCGGCTTTGTCCGTGGGACAGACACTCTGTACCAGACCGGAGACATCATCAATAAAGGTCCCGATATGCTTCGGGCCCTGAAGTTCATACAGGCAAACGGCATCCTTACGGTCCGCGGCAATCACGAGGAACATCTCATCCGCATGATGGCTACCGACGAAAAGGAATGGACCGAAAAGCAGCGGGCCCGTTTTGCACGCCTCCCCCTGGAAGACTGGCGCTACATTCTGGAAGAAGTAAAAACCTGGCCCCTCTGGAGAGACACGCCCCACGCTCTGCTGGTTCATGCAGGCCTTGAACCGGGCAAGACCCGCCTGGAAGATATGGACCCCAAGGTTCTTCTCTCGATCCGCGAATGGGATGGCAAGCCCTGGTTTGAACAGGTGAAGTGGGAAAAGACCGTAGTTTTTGGCCACTGGGCCAAGATGGGCTTTGTAGATAAACGGCCCGGCTTTATCGGGCTGGATTCCGGCTGTGTCTATGGAAAGAAGCTTACCGCCTGGTGTCCGGAAGAAGACAAGTTCTACGAAGTCCCGGCAGCCCGCGTCTATTCCCCCGTCAAGGACAAGGCAAAGACCGCCCTGGACGCGCCCTGTAAGGTTCCCGGCGACAAGCTCCCCGAAAGCGAACGCCCCAAGGACTTCGCCGACATCAAGGCAAGAATCGCAAGCGGCGACATCGCCATCCCAGACGACTCCCCCGAAGCAGAAAAAATCCGTAAGGCAAGCCCCAGCATTACCGCCGAGTGGAGCGGGTATTAATGACGCAAAGGGGATTGCCATCCCCTTTGGAAACCCCGAAAAAAGAATTCGGCTTACCAAGCAAAGCTTGGTAGCCTTTTCTTTTTTGTTTGAAGGGTGCTAAAGCACCGCTTCAAAAAATACTTCGAAGTATTTTGAGATACAAAAAGACCGACTCAAAGAGCCGATCTTTTTTCAATTTCTCTTGTTGTAGATTACTGCGCACCGCAAGTTGCAGGACCGTCAACTTCAACAACCACAGTTGCAGAACCGGAACAATCGGCAGCGGTCAAGGGTGCTGTTGTGTACCAACTAGAAGCCATCGGCGTGCCGTTTACAGAACCACCAACAGGACCATCATTACCATTGCAATAGAAGGTCTCGCTCAGGCAAGCATAACCAATCACAACATTGTACTTACCTGCTGCAGGCAATTCAACCTTAGACTGGCCATCCGCGATAATATATTCAGGACCTTCGTTAACTTTAACTGCAGGGCAAGTCACATCGACAACGGTGTTGTCCTCGTTTGCCACCTTAAGTATCGGAGCATAACCAGCAGTAGCAGCCGTAAATGTTTTAGTATAGGAAGCTCCACTACCGTCAATTCCGTCCCACAGGTAGGAGACCAGCATCGATTGGGAAGTACAACCAGTTACAGTCCAGGTTACATCGGGATTTGAAGTATAATCTACCGACGAAGCTTCTGTAGCACAAGTACAACCAGTAATGGGGTCGCCGTTCACCTGCAGCGGGGCGCAAGTGATGGTTTCGGAAACAAGACCTCCCTTGAAGGAGGCGGTCACAGAAGCACCAGCGGTTCCAGAAGTTGCATAGGTGATTGCAGAAGATGTCCGACCAGTGGATGTCGCTGGCATACCTGCAGTCCCAAAATCCCAGCTAAAGGAGCCATTTACAAAATCCGTGGCAGTCACACCACTTGTGTTGTCAGGGTTCAACTTGACAGCCCAAATGACAGATGCTCCCTTTTGAATAGAGGTTACCTCGTTTACGCCATTTACAGTCGCATAGCAATAACCCAAATTCAATTTTGAAACTTCAGGTTTTTCACCCGCCGAACTTCCTGGGGTTGAACCAAGAGAAGAAGACGAAGTCGTCGTTGGAGTTACCGAAGATGAAGACAATGTCACCTGCGCACTCGATGCAGGAATACTGGCAGACGATTTTGGTGTATCCGGAGTCAAAACATTGGCGGACGAACTGGATTGGTTTGCCGAAGAATTTTGTTCAGCAATCCACTCATCATATTCATCATCAATCATCCCTTCGTAATCACTACAGGCAATCAACATTGCAAAGGGGACTATTCCAATTACAAAATTTCTAGTTAGCAATTCAAAAAAATATTTCATAACCGCCTCCCCTAGAAAGTAAAACTTAATCCAAGACCGATGCCACCCACAATTGCCGTTACGGTACCTATAGTACGCAAGAGCTGTCCATTATGGGCGTCATCCTTGTTTTTCCTATACTCTTTTTCCGAGGTAAATCCTTTCTCGTGAGCCGATTTTGCATTGCTATTTCCTACAACACCCAGGACAATTCCAGTCACCGTTATTACGGAAGAAGCAGCTATCAAGCCTATATTATATCCGGATTTTTCCTGATTCACATTGGCGGGAATAGACTCCCCTACATCGGGCTGTGTTTGTTTGCAATCATCTTCAGTCGGGCAATCCAAAGCCACATAAGCTTCCTGCGCATGTTCTTGTATTCCAGGTTTTCGAGAAATCACTGCATCAGGAGCATCCTGCAGACTATAATTCATCTTAGTTACTTCATGCCATTTTAAATCCAGAGGAACATCTTCCATTTGATCCCGATCCCCTACAGAAACACTACCACACACAGGAACTTCCCCCACAAAGGGTGTGCTGCCAGCATCTTTTCCGTTCACATAAACGGGCACAACCTGAGGATCACCAGCCCATTCCACATCCAGTTCCAAACCGGCGACACCAACATTCAGCTTTTGGTTAAATGTTTCCGTTTTCTGCTTTTCTATAAGCACCTTAAAGTCCACAGGATCATAGCAGCGATGGCGAATGGACACTTCATGAAGTCCAGGATCCAGCATATTATTTCCGATTTTCGCATCCACATTGTCGATTGTCATCTTCAACTCGCTTTCCCGGCCAATACCGTTGACCAGCACAGGGCGCAGGTTCAAGTAACCAAAGTTAGGTAACAATTCCAATTCAATTTTTTGATCATTGGAAGATACGACTTCTATTTTTTCTGCATCTTCATAATGATCAAGACTTGCCACAAAGCGATGCTCCCCCGCCTCAACCTGCACCTTGCAAGGCGTGCTTGTACATTTTGGGAAGCCCTTGCCATCTATGGTAGGTAAAGCCCCTTCAGGCTGAGTCACAATTTCAACAATGAATTTTTTCTGTCCCTGGAAAGAAAAGCTTCCACCAGAACTGACATCACCGATGCCACCAAAGCCCGTATATCCGGAATTCACCTTAATCTTCTTGAAAAAATCCCCAGATTTCTGAATGACAACCTGTTCCAGATCCTCCAAGGAATTTCCCTTGCCATTAAAGCTGGCAACCAATTTATTGCTACCCGTTTCATAAAGTTCCGCCGTAACAAACATTCCCTCGCCAACTTTGCCAATGCGGGCCTGCGTCACATAATCAGCGGCGATCTTTTTACCAGTCTCTGCAAGGCAGCTGCCTTCGCAATCTTCAATAGAAGTTCCCGGAGGAAGCATCATGCTAATATTTTCACGAGTCATAATCGTGTAATTTTGTTCCGCAGGCAAGGCCTTTACCGCTTCTCCACGAAAAACATCCGTCAAATAGCGCAGTTCGGAACCATCCAGCAATTCAGCATTTTCGGTAATGGTTTCTAGAACTGCCACGTACTTTGCAAAGGCCGACGGGACCATCAATGCAAAAAACAGAAATGCAGTTACAAAATGATTCATACAAAAAAAATAACAAAATGCATTTCGTTTATTCAGGAACACAAAAAAAGACCGACTCAAAGAGCCGGTCTTTTTTGAATCATCAAAAAACTAGATTACCAGTTCACAAAACATATAGATTCTTTAGACAGTTCTATCGGCATGGAATAACCACCGATGGTGTGAGCAATAAGAACTTTTGCTGTAACATAATCAGATCCAGAAAGAGTCTCTCCATCAACAGAACCGGTCAAAGCACCGGTTGTCTGACAAGCGAGGGTACATGTTCCTTCGGTAGTATTATGCCAGTTAGCAGGCAAATCCATATAGATTGCTGCAGTTCCTGCAGGAATTGTAATCTTATCTGTAGTAGATTCTATCTTATATTCAGCACCTTCGGTTGCCTTCACGGAACCGCAGGTCACATCGATAACAGTGTTGTCGCTGTTCCCCACCTTCAGCTTGGGTGCGTATGCTTCTGTTGCAGAGGTAAAGGTCTTCGTAAAGGAAGTTTCGCCAGCCGCACCATCCCAAGTGTAAGTCAGTGGCATAGAGGCGGTAGTACAACCAGTTACAGTCCAAGTTACATCCGGTTCCGTTGTAAAATCTGTTTGTACAGTGGAAGGAGAACACTTACAGCCCGTGATGGGATCGCCGTTCACCTGCAGCGGGGCGCAGGTAATGGTTTCGGAAACGAGACCACCCTTGAAGGAAGCCTTCAAGGTAGTAGTTGCAGCACCGGAATTCATATAGGTCACAGCGCTGGAAGTCTTAGTGGCAGGAGACGTTGCGGCACCGCCCATGGCACCGAAATCCCAAGTAAAGGTGGCATCAAGAATGTCCATGCCCGTTACGCCACCCGTATTTCCTGTATTCAGGGTGAAGGACCAGGTCGTGGACTCGCCCTTGTTGATAGTGGTCTTAGCCGGAGCGCAGGTTCCCAGCTTAAATTCGCCGGTAGGAACGTTAGGTTCTTCGCCCGGTTCTTCGGAAGATGTGGGATTAAACACAATGCTGGAAGAAGAAATCAACGTCGGCATGAAGGAAGACGAGGACAGGGGGTTCACGGGACCCGGAGTCGGAATATCTTCGGAAGCGGAGCTGGTCGGCTTCGAGGGATTGCTCGGGTTCAGAGCGGAAGAACCCATCTTTTGAGCGCAAGCCGGGTCGCCGGAGCAATCCTTCATAGCGTTGTCCCTCAAGGAAACCAGGGCGGAATCGTCTTCCACATAGGTGAACTGAATAGCCATATCAGCATTAGTCAATTCGAAAACATCACCGTCACCGCAGGCCATAAAGGTCGTAGCGACAGCAGCTGCAGACAAACCGATCAAAAACTTCTTATTCATAAAAACCTCTTTGGGGTAAATCTAAATAAATCTTTCTAAAAACGAACACGCCTAATCACATTTTAGTGAAACAAAACACTTATAAATGTCTTTTTTAATGTTGAGCCTCGTCTTCCACGGAAATTTTACGCTGTCCCGTAATAAACTGGTGCACATATGGGTTACTTGTATTACGGATTTCGTCTACGGTTCCCACCTCGATGATGCGCCCGTTATAAAGCATTGCGATACGGTCCGCCACCTTGAATGCGCTGACCATGTCATGGGTAACCACCACGGAGGTTACACCGAGCTTGCTCTGCATATCCAGGATCAGGTCATTGATCACGTCGCTAGTGATGGGATCCAGACCGGTGGTGGGTTCGTCATACAGCAAGATTTCGGGATTTAGGGCAATGGCACGGGCAAGGGCCACACGCTTACGCATACCGCCGGACAGTTCCGACGGCATCTTGGAGCGGAACTCAGGCACCAGGTTGATCATCTGTAGCTTTTCGGTCACCACATCCTGAATCTGCTTTTCGGAAAGTTCCGGGTGATGTTCACGAAGGGCAAAGGCGATGTTTTCGCCAGTGTTCATGGAATCAAACAGGGCGCCCATCTGGAAAAGCATGCCCATCTTGCGTCGAATCGTGTGGGTATCGAAGAACTTAGGCGTACTGATGGTCACGCCATCTACGGTCACCTCGCCTCCATCCGGCTGCAACAGTCCGATCATGTGCTTTAAAATCACAGACTTTCCGCCACCGGACTTTCCGATAATCACCATGGTCTCACCGCGGCGGATATCCAGGTTCACGTCGCAAAGCACATCCTGGGGGCCGAAGGATTTCTTCAAGCCCTTCAGGCGGATGGCGATATCGTTAGGGTCGATCTTTACGTTTGGCATAACTTACCTAGAAGAATAGAACTGCGTCTACGACAAAATCAGAAATCAAGATCATCAAGCAGCTGGACACCACCACACTCATGGTCGCAATGCCCACGCCCTTGGCGCCAGCCTTTGCATTAACCCCGTGGTAGTAACCCAGCAGAAAAATCAAGGTACCGAAAACAAAGGACTTTAGTACTCCGGACCAGAGGTCCATGGGATCGAACAGATACTGCATGCCAGTCGTATAGGTATAGGTCGTAATATCAAGTCCGAGGACACATACGATCCACCCACCGATAATTGCCAACGCATTGGAAATAATGGTCAGACAGGGAATCATGGTAATGAAGGCAACGAAGCGGGGAAGCGCCAGATAGCGATAGGGATCAAGTCCAAGAACCGTGTAGGCGGCAAGTTCCTCCTTTTCCTTCATGGAGCCGAGTTCGGCGGCAATGGCACTCCCCACGCGCCCGGACAGCACGATGGCAGTAAGAAGGGGGCCAAGCTCGATAAGGACCATCTTGCAGGTCGCCGTCCCCACAAACTTATCTGCGACCAGGTTGTGGAACTCGAATTCGGCACAGACAGTCGCCACCATCCCTGTAAAGATGGAGGTCACAAATAACAGAGGCAGCGAGGATACGCCTACGGAAATCATCTGCTTTACAATCAGGTCCGGGTTCTTATGGACGAAACGGAGCTGCTTCAAGGTATTCAGCAAGATGCAGATGACCTCGCCCACGCTGGAAATGCCGGCGACAGCAATCTCACCGATCCAGAAAAAAGGACGTAGAATAATAGGCATCTTTCAAAGCTCCTTAAAATTATCCCGGGAAATCGGCAAAACCAGCACCGCCGGAAGAGTCTTCATCATAAACATACTCACCGCCGTTCCCTTCTCCAGATTCGGGGGCGGCATCGTAGAAGGTGGTGTATTCCGGAATGAAGGTCATGGGAATATCCTTCACAGAACCATTACGATGTTTTGCAACAATCAGTTCGGCGGTAAACTTATCCTCGTCCTTGTGGGTCTGTACATACTTACGTTCAACAAACCACACCATGTCAGCATCCTGTTCGATAGAACCGGATTCACGAAGGTCCGAAAGCTGGGGACGCTCGCGGCCCTTTTCTTCTACCTTACGGCTAAGCTGTGCCAAAGCGATTACAGGGATTTGCATTTCCTTGGCAAGAATCTTTAAACCACGGGAAATGGCACCGATAGCCACGGCACGGTTTTCCTCCTTGCCGGTCTTCATCAGCTGGAGGTAGTCAATAATCAGAAGATCCAGCTTGCCTTTTCTTTTCAGCTGTCTTGCCTTGCTCATCAACTCCATGATACCAAGATCCGCATTGTCGTCCACATAGAGTGGAGCCTGGTTGATGGGAGTGACCGCGGCAATCAGTCGGCGCTTCTCTTCGGCATTCAGGAAACCGTTACGAAGCTTACTCTGGTCAATTTGCGCCTGGGAACAGAGAAGACGCTGAGCCAACTGCACCCCGTCCATTTCCAGGCTGAAGAACGCCACATTCTGGTTAAAGTTAATGGCGGCGTTTGCAGCAATGGTCAAGGCGAAAGAAGTCTTGCCAACGCCGGGACGGGCGGCAAGAATGATCAGGTCCGACTTCTGCAGACCATTGGTCAAGGTATCCAGTTCCGTAATTCCCGTACGAATACCGGTAATACCGTCCTTACGCTCGTTCAGGCGGGTAAGAAGAGGCGAGACAAACTGGTCGATAGGCTTTAGGGAATCGCGCACCTGGTCATCGGCAATGGCGAACATGACCTTTTCTGCATCCTGGAGGACTTCGTCAGGCTTTGCAGCGGGGTCCATGGCATTGTTAATGATGGTAGAAGACATCTTGATGAGCTTTCTCAAGGTAGTCTTCTTTCTCAGAAGTTCGATATGCCATGTCACATTGGCGGAAGACGCCACAGATTCCATCAGGGTAAACAGGTACTCCCTGCCACCTACCAGGGTAAGCTTTCCCCTGGTTTCCAGTTCAGAAGCCAAGGTCACCAGGTCGATAGGGGTTACGTTACGGTTCAGTTCGCACAGGGCGTCCCAGATAATCTGATGGGCTTCCAGATAGAAGAAGCTTGCATCCTTAATCACCATGATGGCTTCGCCCATAACCTCCGGATCACGAAGAATGCCTCCCAGGAGGCAACGTTCCGCGTCCAGGTCCATGGGAACCTGACGACCTTCAAACTGATTCTGCTGTTTATCGAAATCTGCCATAATAAATCCTTTGGAAATATAAATTTTTAGGGGAAGTTCCCTTAGAAACTTCCCCTGTAATGGCACCGGATTTGCAGCCAATTAGCCAATTGTTAAGGTTGTTTTACAGTAAACTGGGTGCTGCGGGGAATATGGACTTTCCAGGTCAGCCATTTCATCTGCTTATCATTTACCATCTGATAGGGATCCACCAGGGCACAGGTCTTGAAACGGTCAAACTCCAAGTCCGTACCCGCCAATTCATCAAAGTTCTTCCCGCGACCAAAGAGCTGGTGGAATAGAGGCTGTCCGAAGGAAACTACGGTCTGGGGATTAATGAAGGAAAGTTCCTTCACGAGCATTTTCTTGAGGGCGGTTTCCAGCAGGGGGGCCACCGGGCGTTCAGTCGCCTTCAGGAAATAGGTAACGCCCATGGTTTCCGGAGTAACGCTTAAGTTTGCAAAGAGACGGATCAGCATTTCTCCGACGGGAGACTGGAAGAATGCCGCAGGATCCTGGCCCATCTTTACTGCAGGAAGCAGGAACAGCACCCGGGGATTTGCAGGTCCCATATAGCGCACCAGGTTCGCTTCCTTGGCGTAGATTGCCTCGGATTTAATTTGTGTGTAAAATTCATCCAGGGAACCCGCATTTTCGTAGACGGCGGCAGCGCGCTTTGCTACTCGGGGGGAAGGAACATTTACGGAGGCAGAAGGTGCCGCCGGCATGGGGCGCGGTGCAACGGGACTTGCCGCAGGAACGGCAGGTCTTGTCGCAGTAAAGCCAGGAGAAGCCTGTGTAAATCCTGCCTGGGCTGGTTGTGGCGGGATAGGACGATGCATTGCAGGAGGCGGCACCACCGGGCGCGCCCCCATAGGTGAAGTCGTTGCGGTCAAGGCCCAGGGTTCATCCAGATAGAATTCGTCCAGACCCGCGCCAAGTTCAGCCTGTCCCTGAAGGTAGTTGCGAAGTTCACTAAAATCATAATCCATAGCTACGAGAACCTCCAATAGGACCTACGCCTTGACGCAGTCCTTGAACTGCGCAGAGCAGAAGTTAACTATCGCTTCCGCCAGGGAGACTTTACTTCCCATGGACAGTGCCGGAATGGGTTTTCCGTGCTCGATAAGGGCGAAGCGCACGTTATCCTTACCGAAACCGCTGTCACTGGCAACAGGGGCGTTCAACAACAGGGCATCCGCCCCGGACTTTTCAAACTTTTCAGCGGCATGTTCCTCGAAATGATCCGTCTCCAGGGCAAAACCCACAATGACTTGATGCGCCAGGCGGGAATTTTCGGGGCCATTTCCGGCAAGGGCTTCTCGGCGGGCTGCAGAACAGTCCCTGAGAATATTGGGATTGGGAACAAGATCGATGGTCAGCTGGCTGCGGCTGTCCTTGATTTTTTCGTTTGCTGGGCATGCAGGGCGGTAATCCGCTACGGCAGCGCAATGGACAAGTACATCCACATCAGGTTGGCGGGCAAGAACGACGTCGTGCATTTCACAGGCGCTGCGGACCTTCGTCACCTTTACCCCACCGGGGAATTGGGCCTCCATAGGGCCAGCCACCACTTCAACATTATAGCCGTTAGCGAGGAACACGGCGGACAAGGCTACCGCAGTCTTTCCGCTACTGCAGTTGGAAATATAGCGGACCGGATCAATCGTCTCCTCGGTACGACCCGCAGTAATCAAGACGCAACGGGGCGCGGCTTCGCCGCTTTGAGGAATGAGGTCGCTTCGCTTTGAGGACGCTTCGCTCCGAGCAAATGCAGGCAAGTCCTGCAAAGCCGTTTCTTCAAGGAATCTTTGCGCCTCGGAAACCTTAGAACAATTGTTCATTGTTAATTGTTCATTGTTAATTTCCTCTCCTGCCTCAAGCTTCGAGCCTCGCACCTCGCAGCTTTCAAGATATTCCACAATCTGCGTAGGCTCAAGAAGCCTTCCCTGCCCCACTTCTCCGCAGGCCAAAAAACCTGCGGGTGATTCCAACACATGGGTATGCTCAAAACCGCGGAGCATTTCAAGATTTCGCTTGACCGCAGGGGAATTGTACATGGCAACGTTCATTGCAGGAGCAATAAACCGTTCGCAGTCGCAGCTCATAAAGCAAAGGCTCACGGGATCGTCGGCAATTCCAAAGGCGAACTTGCCTATCACATTGGCCGTTGCCGGGACAACCAGATACAGGTCTGCCCAGCGGGGAAAATCAATATGCTGGAAAGGCCTAGCTTCGGGCGCTCCATTTTTTAGGTACACCGGGCACTTGCTCAAGGAAGCAAAAGTCAAAGGCGCCACAAACTGGGTTGCAGCTTCCGTCATGCACACGCGCACCTCGGCGCCCTTCTTTTGCAGCAAACGCAAAAGTTCGCAGGACTTGTAGGCGGCAATGCCACCCGAAACGCCAAGGAGAATGTGCTTACCAGTTAGATTCATATTCGCAGTCTTTATTTTTTGCTCAAGATAGAAAAAGGCAGGTGCGCAGTCAGTCTATCCGAGAGAAATTTCAGGCACCAGGCAGCAATAAAAATAATGGTCAAGGTCATTGCCAGCAGGGCAAATCCGTTCCAGGCATTGACATTCCAGCCCAGGCGGGCAAACATCTTCCCCAGCCCGAGAAGACTCCAGTTAATTGCCACATGTTGAATCAGAAAAACGCAATAGGCCATAGGCGCAAGGAACGCGATTCCTTTTTGAAGGACTTTATTTTTCAGCATTCCCGATCCTGCAAAAAGGATTATAGGGAAAAGGCTAAACCCGCACAAAGTTCCAAAAAAATCCAAGTTCAAAAGTCCAGGCAAATCCACGAAGGAGACTAGCAGCACATAGATCAAGGCCAACGCCACAACCCATTTTTTTCGGAGCAACGGCAAGTTTTCTATTACGCAGAAGCCAAGCACAAATTTAAGCATCAGGGTAAATGGCAAAATGCTAAAGACCGTCCGAAAATCCAGGGACGAATGCACCGAGGTTACCAGCAAATACTGTAGGCCATAGCCAACGGCAAGAATCGCAAGCAACAGCATCCGGCACTTTTTATAGGTCCACACCAGCAAGGGGAACAGCAAATACAATAAAATAATGCCGCCGATAAACCAGTCCCCGCAGAAATAGTAATTCTCGAAGCCGAACATTCTTACATAGCCGTCAAAACCTGTTACCGTAAGCAAAAGCTTCAAGGGATTTCCCGCAAAGAAAGGGGTTCCATCGGAAACAAAATGGCGAACCAGGGAAAACACCACATAAAGGTTCATGATCCAGAACGGTGGATAGATAGCGCGGGCTCGAGCCGCATAAAATTTTTTGAGACTTCCAACAGATGAATCGCTGTACTTGCGAAAAAGAAGCGCACCCGAGAGAAGCAGGAACAAGGTCACCGCCACATTGCCGAAGTCATAGTTTACGGTAACGCAAAGGAAATTTGCCACGCCAAAACCATTGGCCCTATACTCCATTCCAAAGTGATAGGTTACCACAAAGAACATGGCGAGAACTCGAAGGAGATCCAGTTCAAGAATACGCGAAGGCCTTTGGTTATTTTCCATAAAGTCAAAAGTAGAAAATGCTGAAAAAAAAAGAAACCCCGTGGAGTTAACCACGGGATTCCTCAAGCTTTGTGTTTTGAGAAATGAGGCATGAGTCTTGAATCACCTCAAAGCAAGCCGAAGGCTTGCGACCTCATACCTCACAGCCCTTCGCTATTAAGCTTCCTTCTTAGCGGACTTCTTAGCCTTGGGAGCAGCTTCACCGATGGTGGTGCCGTTTTCGCCCGGCTTGTGAGAATCCATCCAAGCCTTCAGCTCAGCGGATTCACGGTTCTTGAAGTAGTCCACAACAGAGAGGAAGATCTTGCGGTTGTTCATATCGATTTCGGTAACAACGGCCGGAACTTCGTCGCCAACCTTGAATGCATCGGCAGGAACCTTGATGTATTCAGCGGTGAGCTTGGAAACCGGGATGAAACCTTCGATGCCTTCGTTGAGTTCAACGACAACACCGCGATCGAGCATACGGACAATCTTGCCCTTCACTTCAGCATCAACCGGGTAGGTGGAATCGATAGAATCCCACGGGTCTTCGGCGAGGTGCTTCATGGAGAGGGAAATGCGACGCTTTTCCTTATCGACAGCGAGAACGACGCATTCAACCTTGTCACCCTTCTTGACCATTTCGTTCGGATGGGTGATCTTCTTGGTCCAGGACATGTCGGAAACGTGGATGAGGCCATCAACACCTTCCTTGATTTCGACGAATGCGCCGAAGGAAGCGATGTTGCGGATTTCACCAACAACGCGTGCGCCCGGGGGCAGTTCGGTGTCGATAGAATCCCACGGATCGGATTCCAGCTGCTTCATGCCGAGAGAGATACGTTCAGCTTCTTCTTCGACCTTGAGAACGACAGCTTCAACTTCCTGACCGACGGTGAGGATCTTGGACGGGTGCTTGACATGCTGAGTCCAGGACATTTCGGAAACGTGGATGAGGCCTTCAACGCCGGAATCCAGTTCGATGAATGCACCGTAATCAGTGATGGAAACAACCTTACCCTTAACGATTGCGCCTTCCGGATAGCGTTCAGCGATATCCTTCCAGGGATGCGGCTTAAGCTGCTTCATGCCCAGAGAGATGCGTTCCTTCTTGTCGTTGAAGTCGAGAACCATGACTTCCACTTCCTGACCCATCTGGACCATTTCGGTGGGGTGGTTGATACGCTTGTAGCTCATGTCGGTGATGTGGAGGAGGCCATCTACGCCACCCAGGTCAATGAATGCACCGAAGTCGGTGATATTCTTGACGATACCCTTGCGAACCTGATTCTTTTCGAGGGTTTCGAGAACGTCGCCACGCTGCTTGTTGCGTTCTTCTTCGAGAACGACACGGCGAGAAACGACGATGTTGCGGCGAGCCTTGTTGACCTTGATAACCTTGAGGTCGAAGTCCTGACCGATGAGAGCGTTGATGTCGGGGATCTGACGGAGGTCGATCTGAGAACCCGGCAGGAAGGCGTCGATACCAAACAGGTCGACAACTACGCCGCCCTTGATGCGCTTGGTGAGGGTGCCCTTGACCACTTCGTTGTTTTCGAATGCAGCGTGGATGCGATCCCACACGCGAACGAAGTCAGCCTTCTGCTTGGAGAGGATGAGACGGCCGTCTTCATCTTCCAGCTTTTCAACAAAAACTTCGATTTCGGAACCCAGTTCGAGAGAGTCGGAGTCCTTGAATTCAGCGCGGTCGATCACGCCTTCGGACTTGTAGTTGACGTCAACGAGAACTTCCTGTTCGTTAACCTGGCTGATCTTACCAGTAACGAGCTTGCCCTGTTCGAGGCAGCCCATGCCTGCATACACGTCAGCGTTAGCCTTGCGGAAGTCAGCACCGCATTCAGCTTCTGCTGCGAGGATTTCGTCGAGATCTGCCTGAGAACCGAATTTGAGATTATTTGCCATATTAGTTTGTTTTGGTTGTGGTACAAAAAATTCAGGCTACGCCACTACACCTACGTAGTCGAGAATCTTTTGGACCTGTTGTTCAATTGAGGTTTGTGTAGTGTCAATTTCAATAGCGTCGTCGGCCT
>JAKSIH010000053.1 GCA_024398935.1 Fibrobacter sp.
TAAAAAATGAAAGTTTCTTTAAGTTGGCTGAAGCGTCATGTGGATCTGCCGGAATCTGTGGCAGAAATTGAAAAGGCTCTCACTTCCATCGGCTTGGAAGTGGAAGGCATCGAAGAACCGGGCAAGGTTTACGACAAGCTGGTGGTGGCAAAGGTCCTCACCTGCGAAAACCATCCGGATAGCGACCACCTCCACATCACTACCGTCAACAACGGCACTGAAACCATCCAGATCGTTTGCGGCGCACCTAACGTTGCTGCAGGCCAGACCGTCGTTCTCGCTCCCATCGGTGCAGAACTGCCCATGAGCGACGGCACCGTCCTCAAGATGAAGAAGTCCAAGATCCGCGGCGTGGAAAGTTTCGGCATGATTTGCGCCGAAGACGAAATCGGTCTTTCCGACGACCACGGCGGCATCATGGTCCTGGATGATTCCATTCCCGCAGGTACCCCGTTTGTAAGCCTGGGCATGTACGACGTCTGTTTCGAACTGAACGTCACCCCCAACCGTCCGGACGCTCTTTGCCACCGTGGCGTTGCCCGCGAACTGGCAGCCAAGTTTAACCGCCCCCTGAAGCCCCTCTCCTACAACCTGGTAGAAGAAGCCGACGCAGCCTCCTCCGCAGTTTCCGTGGAAGTGGTTCCCGGTTGCGGTTGCTCCCGCTATACCGCCCGCGTCATCAAGGGCGTAGAAGTGAAGCCCAGCCCCAGCTGGCTCGCCAAGCTTTTGCACACCGTTGGCATGAACTCCATCAACAACGTGGTGGACATCACCAACTTCATCCTCATGGACGTGGGCCAGCCCCTCCATAGCTTCGACATGGACCAGCTGAAGGGTTCCATGATCAAGGTCCGCCGCGCTGTGAAGGGCGAAAAGATCCAGACCATCGACCACACCGACCACGAACTCACTGAAGCCGAACTGGTCATCTGCGATGGCGACCGTCCCGTAGCCGTAGCCGGCACCATGGGCGGTGTAGAATCCGAAATTATCGACGCCACCAAGAACGTTCTTCTGGAAAGCGCCTACTTCAACCCCACCATCGTCCGTAAGCAGGCCAAGCGCCTGGGCATCGGTTCCGATTCCAGCTACCGTTTCGAACGCGGCATCGACACCACCACCCAGGACGAATACAGCAAGTACGCTTGCGCCATGATCCAGGAAGTGGCTGGCGGCAAGGTCCTGAAGGGCTGCGTGGAATACACCGGCGACGACCACCAGAAGGAACTTACGAAGATTGACCTTCGAGTCTCCCGCGTGGCAAAGATCATCGGCATGGACGTTCCCGCCGACGTGATCCGCAAGCACCTCACCAGCATCAACCTGAACCTGGTGGCTGAATCCGGTGAGGCCATGACCTTCGAAATCCCGGGCAACCGTCCGGACCTGGAACGCGAAGTAGATCTCATCGAAGAAGTGGCCCGCCTCGTCGGTTTCGACAACATTCCTTACAGCCTGCCCAAGTTCACCATGCAGCCCAACGAACTTCCGGCTGTAGAACAGATGAACAGAAAGATCCGCAGAACTCTTTCTGCCATGGGTCTCCATGAATGCTTGAACCTGCGCTTTACCAGCAAGGCTCGCACCGAGGCTCTCTTCGGCACCGACGCTTCTGACCGTCGCGCAAACCCCGCAGCACTTCTGAACCCGCTTTCCGAAGAACTGGGCGTTGTTCCCACATCGCTTCTTCCCAACCTTTTGAAGAACGTTGCCGAGAACGAAAAAAACCGCCCCGGTTCCGTTCGCTTGTTCGAAGTGGCCAAGGGCCAGTTCAAGCGTGAACGCGCCGACGTCCGCGACAACGGCTTTGACGAATCCAACCTGGTGGCTTTGGTTGTAGCTGGCGCCTTCGATGCAAACCCGCTGAACGACAAGCCCGCACAGATCGACTTCGCCTCCTTCAAGGGCCTGGTCCAGACCTTCTTCAAGCGCTGCGGTATCGTGGTTGAATTCCGCGTTCCCGAAAAGCTGGAAGCCTTCATGCATCCGGGCAAGCAGACTGAAATCGTTGCCGGCAAGACCGTTCTCGGCACCATGGGCGCCCTGCATCCGTCTGTCGCCAAGTCCTGCGAAATCGGTTACGAAACCTATGTGATGGAAGCCGACCTGGACAAGATGATTGTGGCAAGCCAGAAGAAGATTATCTTCCAGGCCTTCAGCCGTCAGGTTCCTTCCAGCCGCGACATCTCTCTTGAAGTGGCCAAGGAAATGACTCACGAAGAAATCGTTGCACGCATCAAGGGCCTCAACCCCAAGAACCTTGCAAAGATTGCCCTCAAGAGCATCTACGAAGGCGAAAAGATCGAAGCCGGCAAGAAGAACATGGTCTACAGCCTCACTTACCAGGCCATGGACCGTACCCTTACCGACGACGAAGTCAACAAGGCACACAACAAGCTTCGCGATAAGCTGGTGGCCGGCGGAGATATTACGCTCCGCTAGTGGGCGACATCGTGCTGCGCTAAGTTCCAGGCTCAAGGCGCGAGCATTGAGCAAAGAGCTTTGAGCGTGTCATCCTGAGCGAAACGAAGTGGAGTCGAAGGATCCAGCAAAAAAAGCCCCGCAGTTCTAAGCTGCGAGGCTTTTTCTTATAATTCAAACGATCCTATATGTCATCCCCGACTTGACCAGGGATCTGGACTTATCCTACAAGCGCGGTCTTTACCTGCTGAATGAAGCTCATTTCCTCAGGGGACACATTGGTTTCATTATTATCTTCCCTGGATGCGCCCGCTACGCGAAGCATGGATTCCAGCACCTTGCTCTTGAATTCCGTGGATTCGTTCTTCAATACTGCTATACAGGCTGCGGTACGATCCTTGGCACTACAGAAATCTCCATAGGTATTGTTAAAATCATCCCAGCTAACATCGGGAGTCAGCTCATCATGAATCTTGTCCAGTTCATCACTTTCGGCTTCTGTTGCGGAAGCAGAACCCGGCAACAACTTTTCAGTTTCAGTTTCGTGGAAAAGGCAGGCAACCTGCCAAGACAAAATCAAAAGAGCAAGATTCGGTTTCATGATTACCTCGTATTGTTTTGATAAAAGATATATAATAGCACCCCATTTTGAACTGCGAACAACGAGATTTTCAAGTTTTTTTCAACATTCCATCCCTTCACCATTCTTTTTTCATCCTTCATCCTTCATTGTTAATTGTTCTTTGTTCATTGTCCATTGTCAATTTTTTCTATACTTACCGTCATGGCATACGTAGCAATGGCCCGTAAGTGGCGTCCGCAGTCTTTCTCTGACATGGTTGGTCAGGAACATATCGCAAAAACCCTTCAGAACGCAATTGAGGGGGGACGACTCCATCACGCATTCCTGTTTACCGGAACCCGCGGTGTGGGTAAGACTACCAGCGCCCGTATCCTTGCCCGCACCCTGAATTGTTCCGGCGGTGATCCGCTTCACCCCTGTGGCGAATGCGAAAGCTGCAAGAGTATCCTTTCCGGAAGTTCCATGGATGTCTTTGAAATTGATGCCGCCTCCAACACCGGCGTGGACAACATCCGTGAGGTCATCGAAAAAGTCCAGTACCCTCCCACCGTGGGCAAGTACAAGATTTTCATCATCGACGAAGTCCACATGCTCTCTACGGCGGCCTTCAACGCCCTACTGAAGACTCTGGAAGAACCGCCTGAACATGTGATTTTCATTTTCGCAACAACTGAAGTCAACAAGGTGCTCCCCACCATCCTGAGCCGCGTCCAGCGCTTTGACTTCAAGCGTCTGTCCGTAGAACAGATTCGCAGCCGTCTCCGTTACATCTGCGAACAGGAAGGTATTAACGCATCCGACGAGACCTTGGATATCTTTGCCGAAAAGGCAGACGGTTCCATGCGTGACGGCCTTACCTTTTTCGATCAGGCCTACGCCTTTACCGGAAGCGACATGGACCCGGATTCAGTCCGTAATGTTCTTGGTATACCTCCGGTCGAACTGTTCTTCTCCCTGATCAATTCCATTGAAGGCCACGATCTTAAGGGTTGCTTCAAGATGGTAGACGAAGCCTGTAAGCGCGGCATTGAGTTCATGCCCCTACTGGACGGTTTCGGCAAGTTCCTCCGCAACTTGCTTTACGCCCGACTGGAAGCATTTACCGCCGACGCTCTAAACCTTACAGACAAGCTTTTCACAAAATACAAGAGTGCAGTCCCTGGTCTCAAGAACGGAGACATCCTTCGCATCAGCAAGATGCTTATCGATCTTCAGGGAACTCTCCGCTACAGCACAAACCCCAGACTTCTGGTAGAAACCACCTTCGCCCGTATGGCTTGGCTGGATCATCTGGCAGACCTGCGCAGGGCACTTGCTGCCATTAACGACCCTTCCAAAGCAACAGGTAGCGCCTCGGACGAGGCGTTAAAAAAAAAAGTAACTGAAGTTAGCGCAATGCTTGACTCTGCCGAGGAAGCTCGGGCAGCCAGGCAGCAGCAGGAAGATCCCTTTGCAACTCTGCAGAGCAACTTTTCTAGCAGCAACGCAACCTATTCCCGTTACGAAATCGCCGCAGCCTGGGGTTCCATCCGGGCCCGTATCGCCGATGACGATTTCATTTTTTCTGCAGCACTCAATGACACTGTCCTGGAAACAGGAAACATCCAGGATACTCCCTTCCCCATTGCGCTAACCTATGTCGGCGAGGGGGGCGGAACAGACACCTGGAGTTACAAGCAGATGATGGAACACCCGGAATATCTAGACCGGGTAAAGCAGATTCTGGAAGATGCACTCCAGACACCCGTCGATTTTACAGTAAGGACCCGAGGCTACACCGAGGAGGAACAGCAACAAAAGTATAGGGCGACCCTCTCTCCTCTGGAGCTGGACCTTCAGCACGAGCCTGCTTTTGCAAAATTCAAGCAGGTTTTCGATTCCGAGCTCATCTACTCGTTCAAGCCCAGAAAAAAACCGGATCAGATTGAGGAAACGGAATCCAACGACATGGAAATTTCTGAATAGAATTTGCTACATTTAGGTAAAAACAAGAGGATATTACTATGGATATGAGCAAAATGCTGAAGGATCTGCAGAAAATGCAGAGCAAGATGATCAAGGCCCAGAGCGAACTGAAGGCTCAGAGCTTCGAAGCAGAAGCAGGTGGCGGCATGGTAAAAGTGGCCATCAACGGCAAGGGTGTCGTCACCATGATCAAGATCAATCCCGATGCAGTGGACAAGGATGATGTTGAAGCTCTGGAAGACCTCATCATGGCAGCAATCAATTCCGCAGTGAAGCAGAAGGACGATGCAACCCAGAACAGCATTTCCGACATCACTGGCGGCATGAAAATCCCCGGTCTGATGTAACTTTCGGTTTACAAAATCCGTAATTTTTCTTTTTTGGGACGTTCCAACCGGAGCGTCCCTTTTTCATTTCATCCGTCAAAAAAGCCACTTTATCAAATAAGCGTCAGTCCACCCTTTTCATATATATGGGCATTTTCTAAATTTGGCGCAGAAAAAAATTAAGTAGGAGTAATATGTCAAGGCAAATCGCCCTTTCGGCCACATTGGCCCTCACAATGGCCTTCGGAATGGCCACCCAGACTTTTGCGGGTCAGACCTACACCCGCGAAGACATGGTTAAAATCGCCATGGAAAAATCTTCGGACATCAAGACCGCCGAAGAAGATCTTATTCAGGCGTCCTCCAAGGTAGAAGCGGGTTACGGAAACGCCTACCCCACCATCGACCTTAGTGCAACCGTCACTCGAATTTTTGGACTGAAGGACGTCAAAAACAAGAAATCCATTCAAAACGCTTTCGGAGACCTCCAACAGGCATACGGCCTTCCCGATCCTTCCGCCTATGACATGGCGGCAGCCGCAGCTGTTGACGGGCTCATTTACGGCATGTCCAAGCAGGGCTACCGCTGGCAGTCTTCCGTGGGCATTACCGCAACCCAGATCCTTTACGCCGCGGGCCAGGTCGGCACAGGTATCGAAATTGCGAAAACCTACAAGCGCCTGAACGAAGTGAAGCTGGATAACATCAAATCCCAGATTCGCTACGATGTGGACAACGCATTCGACCAGCTTATATACCTTGATTCCGCCGTGGCCATTCTTGAGGCAAGCATCCAGCTCACCCAGGAAAACATCGACTTTGTAAACCAGTCTGTAGCAAGCGGACTTGCAACGGAATTGGACCAGATCCGAGCCCAGCTGGCTCTGGATGGTCTCAAATCTGACCTGGAAGGTACCAAGAAGAAGCAGATTCTGGCAAGGAACGCCCTCTTAAACATTGCAGGCCTTGAATGGGAATCCGATGTGGTGTTCCAGGGAGACCTTCGTAATCCCGATTCCAACCTTCCCTACCCCGACACCGCCATGGCAAACGTCAAGAAGCGCCGTAAGGAACTGGTGATGTTGGAAGCTTCCGAAGACATGCTAAACAAGAGCGTCAATATTGAAGAAGCCGGTTATAAGCCTACCGTGGTCCTCGTTGGTGGAATTCAGTATTCCAACAACCAGAACGAATTCTACAAGTGGGACGCACCGGATTGGGACAAAAATATCAACAAATACATTGCCTTGAACGTCTCCATGAACCTTTTCAACGGTATGAAGACAAGAGAAGGCGTTGCCCAGGCAAAATCCAGCCTCCGCAGCACCCAGATCCAGAAGGAAACCGCAGAACGAGGCTTCCGCCTGCAGATTGAATCCTGCGCCAACACCCTGGAGGACGCCGTTCGCCAGCTGGAACTCCAGAAGCGTCAGGTGGAACTGGCTACCAAGAATTACGAGCTGACCGATGCCGCCTACAAGATTGGCCGCGAAACCCAGCTGAACCTGCTCTCCGCAAACATGAGCCTTCGCTCTGCAAGGCTCAACTACATGCAGGCAGTCCTGAACTGGAACAGCGCCTACAACGCACTGCTCCAGGCAACCGGTGAATATTAAGAGAAAGAGGAAGAAAATGAATAAGAATGTAAAGACCCTCCTTACCATTGCAACGGCAGCACTCCTTCTCGCAGGTTGCGAAGCCAAGAAGGATGAAAAGGCTCAGGAAGCAAAAAAGGTAACCACCATCGAAGAAATCCAGAAACAGAACGGCAAGCCGGCCCGTGTCATAAAGGCAGTCCAGGCAAAGCTCACCGATGTCCGTAAGTTCAGCGGAACCATCGAAGGCATGCAGCAGACTTACGCCATCTCCAAGATGAACGATCCCATTGCAAAGATCAATGTCAAGGTCGGAAGCAATGTCAAGAAGGATCAAGTTCTTGCCGAATACCTGCGCTCCGCCGATAATACCCAGCTGGAACAGACCAAGGAACAGATCGCCCTGCTGGAAAAGGCGACCGAACGCATGCGCGAAGTTTTCAAGAAGGGTGGCATTAGCCAGCAGGACATGGATTCCCAGGAGCTGCAGCTGAAGCTTGCCAAGATGAACCTGGAAACCCTGGAACGTGCAAACAAGATCCTTGCACCTGCAGCAGGTGTCGTTACCGAAATGAAGTTCCAGGTGGGTCAGGTTCCCGGCCAGGGTCCCTTCTGCACCATCGCCAAGCTGGATCAGGTCATCCTGAAACTTAACATCACCAGTCAGGATATCGGACTTTTCAAGAAGGGTGCACAGGCAACCGTTACCGTAAACGGCGAAAAGCTGAAGGGTAAGGTCACCACCATTCCTCTGGCAGCAAATCCCCAGACCCGCTTCTTCCCGGTTGAAGTCACTTTCAGCAACAAGGGCAAGAAGCTTCTCCCAGGCATGTATGTAACAGCCGACATGGACATGCAGCAAGTGAACGGAGTCGTCGTTCCCGCCGAAGCAATCGTCTACCGCAATGGTCTTAACACCGTATGGACCGTCGATGCAGAAGGCAACGCCAAGCGCAAGATTGTTCAGATCGGCATCCAGGCAAATGGCGATGTCCAGATCGTAGAAGGTCTTAGCGAAGGCGATGTCGTGATGGTCGAAGGCCAGTCCAAGATGAACGACGGTGACAAGGTTCTCATCGTAGAATAATCCCGGGAGAATTTCTGAATGATTAAGGCAAGTATTTACAAACCAATCACCATGCTCATGGTCATCTTGACCGTGGTGGTGTTCGGTATCTACACCTACCGTATGATGGTGGTGGACCTGATGCCGAAATTCGATATTCCCGTCGTGACCGCCGTGGTTGTCTACCCTGGTGCAAACCCGGAAGAAATCGAATCTACGATTATTAAGCCTGCCGAAGAGCAGGTGGAACTGGTGGACGGTATCGACTATGTGCAGTCCATCTGTATGGAAAACTATGGCATTATCGTTGCCATGTTCAACATGGGCATTAACGTTGACGTGGCTGCAAACGATGTCCGTGCCAAGGTGGAACAGGCCGCAGCCGACTTCCCCGACGCCGCTGAAGCTCCGATTATTTCTAAGGTGGACATTAACGCTTCCGCAATCATGTCCATTTCCTTCACCGGTCCCGCAAACTCTACGGAACTCCGCCAGAAGGTGGAAGACGACATCCAGCCGCTCTTTACTTCTGTTCCCGGTGTGGCTAGCGTGGATATCTTCGGTGGTACCACCCGCCAGATTTCCGTGGAACTGGACAAGGACATGCTGAAAAATCGTGGCGTGGATATCGCCACCATGATGGGAATGTATGGTGCAGCCAACCTGAACAACCCTGTGGGTGAAGTGATCGGCAAGCACAAGAATACTTCTGTACGTACCGCAGGTAAGTTCCGTAGCCTTGACGAAATCAGAAACCTGGACCTCCCCACCGCTTCTGGCGTTATCAAGCTGAGCGAAGTGGCCAAGGTGAAGGACACTGTCAAGACCGTTACCTCTGCATCCCGATTCAACGGCATCAACTCTGTTTCTCTGGATATCAAGAAGCGCTCCGACGCAAACGTGGTGGAAGTGGCTCAGGGCGTGATCAAGCGTCTGGACGAAGTCAACAAGACTCTTCCGAAAGGTTTTGAACTTCACCTAGTCTACGACAAGTCCGAAGCCGTTAGCGAATCCATCGACAACGTGATTCAGAACATTATCGTTGCAATCCTCCTGACCTCAGTGCTGTTGCTCCTGTTTCTGGGTAAGATTTCCACAATGCTCATTGCGGCGCTTACCATGCCTATTTCCGTGGTGGGTTCCTTCACCCTCATGTATTTTGCCGGTTTCGGCATCAACATGATGAGCTTGATGGCACTTTCCTCTGCTGTGGGTCTGTTGGTGACCAACTCCATCGTGGTGCTTGAAAATATTAACGCAAAGTTGCAGGAAGGTCTTGATCCTAAGGAAGCCGCCTATAAGGGAACATCCGAAATCATGGTGGCCATCATGGCCTCTACCCTTACCAACGTTTGCGTGTTCGTGCCTATCGCATTCATGAAGTCCATCGTAGGTATCTTCTTCAAGACCTACGGTATGACCATGGTGTTCGCAACGGTTGTGTCCCTCCTCATCACCTTCACTCTTACCCCGCTTATGGCGGCCTACCTGTTCAAGGGCAAGAAGCGTGACGAAAACGGCAACATCATCGAAGAAAAGCCCGGTTGTATCGGAAAGATCTTTAGCGCCATTATGGGAATCTTCCCGGCATTCATGAACGGCGTCCGATTCATCTATCTCAAAACTCTTAGCTTCGCCCTTTCCATTTTCGGAGTTGTTTTCCAGGTGGGAGCCCTTGTGGCAATGGTAATGTTCGTAGGTTACATGGTCAAGAACCATATGACCGTGGAACTTTCACCCCGTCAGGACCAGGGCATGATGGCTGTGACCCTGGAAATGCCTGTGGGTACCAATATTGAAACCACCGACAGCGTTGCCAAGGTTATTGAAGCCCGCCTAAAGGGTATTCCTGAAATCAGCCAGTACAGTGTGACGGTGGGCGGCGAAAGTGGCTTTACCTCCGTGAACCAGGCCAAGATGCGTTACAAGATGATCAAGCGCTGGGAAGGCCGTACCCGCAGCACTGACGAAATCGTGGACTCCATCCGTCCCTACCTGGCAGACATTCCTGACGCCTACATTTCCATCAAGAGTACCTCCGCTTCCGAAATGAGCAATAACTCTGCCGGTGACGTGGTGCTTGAAGTCAGCGGTCTCTACGCAGACTCCGTGATCAAGGCCGCAGACATTCTCAAAGCTGCCGTTGCCGAAAAGATCGAAGGTGTTGTGGAAATCAAGTCTAGCTACGAAGCTGGTAAGCCCGAAATTCGCATGATTCCGAACCGTCAGGCTATGGCCGATTACGGAACCACCGTCCAGCAGATGGCAACCTACAACTACATCGCGGTTAGCGGTTACGAAGCAGGTACCTATTCCGAAAACGGTGAAGAATACGACGTCTACTTCCGTATGCAGGAAAAAGACCGCGCCACTCACGCCGACATCGAAGACCTCCCCATGCTAACCCCCAAGGGTTATGTTTCCGCAAAGGAACTCTTCTTCATCGAAGATGGTGCAGGTCCTACCAAGATCGAACGTAAGCGTAAGCGTACTCGAATTGACGTTTCTATGAACTTGCTCCCGGGTCATACTACTGGTGAAATCATGGGTAAGGTTGGCGCTCTGGCAGCCGAAATGAAGGACCAGCTTCCCGAAGGTGTTACCACAGGCTTCGGCGGTAACGCAGACATGCAGAACGACATGGTGGAGGAATTCATTGCGGCAATCATCATGGCAGTCCTCATGACCTACATCTTGCTGGTGGCCCTGCTGGAAAGCTTTGCTCAGCCATTCATCATCATGACCACCATTCCTATGGGTGCTATCGGCGTGTTCCTTGGTCTCATCTTCACAGGCAAGGCTCTGTCCATGATCGCATTGATGGCTATCGTGATGCTTATCGGTGTGGTGGTGAACAACGCAATTCTATTGCTTGACGAAGCGAACCGTCTGCTCCGAAGCGGCGCCATGGGACGACGTTCCGCAGTGATGACTGCAGCAAAGTCCAAGTTCCAGGCAATCGTGCTTGCTACCCTCGCTTCTGTGGTGGCACAGCTCCCGCTGGCATTCGCCATGGGTGGTGACGTGGCCGCCATGACCCAGCCTATGGGTATCGCTTCCGTGGGAGGTCTAATTGTGTCCGCAGTTCTTACCATGTACCTGATTCCCACCTTCTTCTGGCTCCCCAATGCAATCTTCAGCAAGGCTAAGAAAGGTGTCAAGAAAGTGGCTAGCAAGGTAAGGCGCAGTAAGACCTAACAACCTATTACATTAGAGAGAGAAGATGCCTGCAGAGAAATCTGCGGGCATTTTTTGAATAGACAAATCAACAAGCATGCTAATGTCTGGCGAGACCAAGGTAAATTTTGCAAACAGGTGTTTACACTTATTCACAATATACATTGCTAGTTTTGAATTTATGGATAAAATAATTCAAGACGAAATTTCTTCCGCCTGGTGCAAGTCCCACAAGATCGCCTTTCTGAATGAAGGCGGTTCTTGCAGAGCTCTTATGGAAAACGACTGCGATGAACTTCTCCTGGAAAAACTCCGGACAGAACTTGGCGCAAGGATTTTTCCGGAAAAGGCGTCCCTTGCTGAAATCAACCGGATGAACCGATCCCGCCAAAAGAATGATTCCGTAGATTACCTGCAGGCTACAGCAAAAGCAAGGGAATCGTCCTGGGAATCCGAACCAATCATCAACCTAGTGGACAGCCTGCTGGAACAGGCTCTCGAGAAGCGATCCACCGACATCCACATAGAGCCAATGGAACAGAATCTACGGATTCGACTCCGTCTGGACGGACTGTTGGAAAATTTCAGGGAACTACCGCTATGGCTTGCAGAACCCATCCTAGTGCGCCTTAAGGTACTATCCCATGTAGACATTACCGACAGGCGAATTCCCCACGACGGAAGTTTTACCTTCAGCAGTTCCATGGGCATGGTCAACATTCGCCTCAGTACACTACCCATACAAGGTGGAGAAAAATGCGTCCTGCGACTTCTTCCTAGACAGTCTAATTTTTCAAACGCAATGGATTTGAGTCAACTTATTCAGAGCAAGGCTCAACAAGAATTTCTGAAAAAAGTTTTCTGCAGTCCGCAGGGGCTATTCCTAGTAACAGGCCCCACAGGCAGCGGAAAATCCACCACCCTGCATGCAGGTTTAAAACAAATCATCCAAAACCAGGTTAATGTAACAACCATCGAAGACCCGGTGGAATACCGGCTGGAGGGAGCCAATCAGGTGCAAGTCAACGAGAAATGCGGATTTACCTTTCCCGTGGCACTCCGGTCCATATTACGCCAGGACCCCGATGTTATCCTTGTAGGGGAAATTCGCGATTCCGAAACGGCAAAAATCGCTATCCGCGCCGCACAGACTGGGCACCTGGTTCTTTCTACCCTGCATACCAACAGTTCCAAAGCGGCCATCCGGCGGCTGGAAGATCTCGGTATAGAAAAATCCGCTCTCCAGGATTCTCTTTTAGGAATCATGGCCCAGAGGCTTGCCCGCAGGAAAGACCCCCTGACAGGCATTTATTCCGGCCGTCTTGCGATTTCCGAGATACTAAAATGCGACGGATCCTTTGTTGACGGAGCCCTTCAGGATTCCGCAAGACGGGTTATAGACTGGGGACTCACGGATGAAATAGAAATTCGCCGTATACTGGGCTGTAGGGACTAACCCTTCCTATCATTTTCTACCCGCTTTTCTATATTGGGCTTCATGAAGATTTCCGACAGGACATTGGGCTACCTATCGCTGTTTGCGTTGGTATTTGTATTTGCGTATGTTGCCTTGGGCATGTACGAGGCGCATCAGACATCGGTCCAGACAATCCTGGTGGATTTTGATGAACTTGGTTCCCTGCAGCCCGAAGACCCTGTAGTAATCCGCGGATACAATGTGGGTTCCGTCGGAAAGGTGGAATGGCTTGGTGACCGAGGTCGCATCGAAATAAAATTCGACGAGCCCATTGTCTTGCGCGAAGGAACCCGAATCGTAGATGTGAACTACGCACTGATGGGACAGCGCCGTATTGAAATTTTTCCATCCAAGACAGGTAAGGAATACGGGAAGGACTACATCCACACCGGAATTTTTGAGCCAGGCATTGCCGAAGTCCTGCGCTATATTGAAGACGTGAACAAGCAGCTGACCGTGGTCTGTGAAATGATCCGTGTCATTACCGAAGGCGACTCCACCCATCCATCTGCCGCAGCCATGTTCGAAAATGTCCTCTCCACGGTGGAAGGAACGCTGGAAACATCCGACAAGCTGATATCTTCGCTGCAGCCCACTCTGAACCATCTCTTTACCCAGGTCAACTCCGCCAGCAAGGAACTAATCCAGGTAACCAACCAGGCGGATACCGCAGTCAAGACCGTAACCGATGCCGTAAACGAAAAACTGGCCCAGGCGGAAACAGCGATAAAGACCTTATCCGAAGGGGCGAACAAGGCAAACGGCATTATTACGGAACTGGAAAACGATTCCACGGTTCACGCCTTGCTGTATAGCCGCGAAATGGTGGACAAGCTGAGCGAACTGGTCAACAAGATTGACACGATGGTAAGCATCATCGACCCCAAGGACATAAAGATTATTGGCGAAGACGGCAAGCCTGTTCAGCTTATCACCTGGAAGAACATCAACCTCATTGGTGAGACTGCCCGCGAAAAGGCCCGGGCTCGTGCAGAAAAGGGCGAAAGCCTCCCTGAATAATTTCCCAGCAAATCTCTGGTTCATATGGATCTTGCAAACCTTCCCAAAATGGGACCAAAGAGTCTGGAGGCACTCCGTTCTGCAGGCATTGTTTCCTTATCCGATTTTCTCTATAACATTCCGCGAAACTATCTGGACCAGACGAAAGTTTCCCAGATAGGAAACCTCCATGTGGGCGATCGGGTTGTACTCATCGGAAAGATTACCCGCGCAGGAATTATCAAGGGCAGAGCAAGCCGCTTTGTGGCAACCCTGACCGACGGCACCGGTGAAATTTCCCTGACATTCTTTCAAGGATACAGTTACCATAGCAGGCGCATTCAGCCAGGTTCCCACTGGCTGGTAACAGGCGTTGTCGGAGAATACCGCGGCTTCCAGATGACCCATCCGGATATGCAGCCCTTTGACGAGGACGAGCAGTTCAACGGCCAGATCCTCCCCGTCTATCCGATGACGGAGGCCATGGTAAAAAGCCGCATTACCCAGAAATCCCTACGGAACTGGTACAAGGTCGTTTTCAATTTTCCAGCGCTGACCCTTTCCGGTCTTTGCCCCCGGGCTTTGACCAACTACCTGCACTTCGAACCTGCTATCGAAAGCTTAAAAGCCCTTCATCTTCCCAAGGATTTTGCTGCCATCCGGAAGGCAAAGCACCAGCTGAAAATCATGGAACTTCTGCCGTTCTGTCTCCGGATGGTAAAACGCCGTCAAAACCAGATGCTCCGCGGGCACGAAAGGCAAGTGGACCTGGGATCCGTCATGAACGCAAGAAGCGCCCTCCCCTTTACTCTGACAGACGGGCAGGACAAGGCGCTAAACCAGATTATTGCAGGATTGAACGGCAGAAAACAATTCCACGCCCTATTACAGGGTGACGTTGGTTGCGGAAAGACGGTTGTAGCAATGCTTTCCATGCTAGCCGTGTGCGGAGCAGGAGAACAAAGCGCTCTCATGGTGCCGACGGATATTTTGGCAAGGCAGCACTACAAGCAGATGAAGCCAGTCTTTGAAGCGGCCGGCATACGGGTAGAACTTCTTGTGGGAGCCACTTCCGCCGCAGAGCGCAAGGCTATTCTTGGAGAACTGCAAATGGGGCTCTGCCAGGCGGTCATCGGGACCCACGCCCTATTCTCCAAAGATGTGGAATTTGCAAAGCTTGGTTTCGTGATTATCGATGAACAGCACCGCTTTGGCGTGGGACAGCGGGAAGCACTCCTCGCCAAAGGCGAATACCCCGACATGCTGGTCATGAGTGCAACCCCCATTCCCCGCAGCCTCGCCATGACTTTATACGGGGACCTGCAGGTCATTTCCATCAAGGAAAAACCTGCCGGACGTAAGCCCATCAGGACCCGACTCGTTCCTGCGGACAAGCGTAACGACATGAAAAAGTTTATCGCGAACGAGGCGAAGAACGGAAATCTCTGCTACTGGATCGTAAGCAAGGTTAATGCCACGGATAAGGACGGCACCTCTTCTGAAAGTGCTGTCCCCGCCCGTTGCGTGGACGATGTAGTCCAGGAACTCCGCGCCTTTGATGCATCCCTCGTGGTAGAGGGCATTCACGGCCAGATGGACGAAAGTTTACGAGACGAAACTCTCAGGCGCTTTGCCAATGGAGAAGTTCACATTCTAGTGGCTACCACCGTCATCGAGGTAGGCGTCAATGTGCCCCAGGCAAACGTCATGGTCATTGACTCACCGGATCGTTTTGGACTAGCACAACTCCATCAGCTACGAGGACGCGTAGGCCGCGGAGACGTTCAGGCCTGGTGTTTTCTGATGATGCCCGATGGAGCGGCTGCTGAGAATTCAATCGAACGTCTAACTCAATTCAGCCACACGGAAGATGGATTTGAAATTGCGGAGTTAGACCTTGCGACCCGCGGTGCAGGCAACCTGGAAGGCAATGAACAAAGCGGAAGCTGGGTATTCCGCTGGTTTGACTGGATTCACGACCAGGAACTGATTTCACAAACTCTGGAAATGGCAGACCATATCCTAAGGGATGCCCAGGCCTTCGATGAAATAGACCGGGAAAAAATACAGCTTTGGTACCAGGAAAGGCCCTCCGCCAACGAAGACGGAATCCACTAAATCAGCACTAGAGCAAGTTGCCCATAGTACCGATAACAAGGGCGCAGAGAACAAGATTCAAAAAGAAAAAGGTCCGGCGCACCACGATATAGAAAAGTGGCAACCACTGGAGCATGTTATCCATAGGGGCAATCAACTCCTTGGCTCCCAAAAAAACGCTGATCAGCCCCGTAATCACAAGCATCAGCGCCCCAATATAGTAGCCTTCTCCCCAGACCATGATGGTCAATACAGCGCCAAAGATCATTGAAATAATTCCAATGATGATTTCCACCCGCAGAACGATATTCTTAATCTTTGTCTTATCCATGCAGGAAGTAATTTAGAATTTTTTTAGCCCGGAGGTCCAGGGGGCAGCGCCCCTACTCATGCTATTCGCTTTTGCGCGGCAAAAGCCCGAGAGACAGGGACATAAATCCAAGTTTCTATACTGTTTTTGCTTTTGCATGGCAAAAGCCCGGGGAGGTCTTAGGAGGGGGAACCCCTCCTTGTCCGAGAAGGCCTCTGCTTTCGCAGAGGCCTTCGTAATAGGGGCAGTTATAAGCCGGGTTCTGTACCTCTTACGAGGCGATGACCATCTCTCTGGACGAACTGTTACCAGCCGCCTCAAGCGACCTA
>JAKSIH010000054.1 GCA_024398935.1 Fibrobacter sp.
TCAAGATGAAGGTGCCCACCAACAAGATCCGTGACGTTATCGGTTCTGGTGGCTCCGTCATTAAGGGCATGCAGGCTCAGACTGGCTGCACCATCAACATCGACGACAACGGTAACGTTGACATCGCTGCTCCTAGTGGTAAGGCCGCTGCTGTTTGCCGCCGCATGATCGAAGAACTCACTGCTGAACCTGAAGCCGGTCGCAAGTACAAGGGCAAGGTGAAGACGATCCAGCCGTTTGGCGCATTCGTTGAAATCCTCCCGGGTCGCGACGGTCTCGTTCACATCTCCGAACTTGCTGACCATCGCGTTGACAAGGTCGAAGACGTTGTTCACGTCGGTGACGAAGTCGAAGTTCTCTGCCTCGGTGTTGACCCGAAGGGCAAGGTAAAGCTTTCCATGAAGGCTCTGCTCCCTCCGAAGGCTGCTGAAGCTGCTCCTGCAGCAGAAGCACCGGCCGCTGAAGCTCCCGCTGCACCTGCTGCTGAAGCCGCTCCCGAAGCATAATCCGGCTGAGTTCTCAGAACTTAAAAGTCCGACTGCGTAAGCAGTCGGGCTTTTTTTGTCTCTGAAGGCTTGTGCGAAAAAACTGCGCTGGTTTTGATGGTTATAGTTGCTTGTCATCTAAAAGTTGATTATTATTGTATTTGGTTTTGATGACGGTATTTCCCGTTGGGTGTTATATGATTATTGCCTATTTGACTATTCTGTGCGTGATTTCTGCGTATAATGTAGTCTTATTGTACAGAATAAATCCTAAGCAGAAAGGACCTTATCCCTGTCTTTTCTTCTTTGCCTTTATTTCTTGTGTAGGGCATTTATTTCTCGCCTTGTCGACCAATGTGGATGAAGTCATTCTCGCGAACAAGATTAATTACCTGGGGTCGGTCTTTACCCCGCTGATGACTTTTGATGCCATCCTCCTTGTCTGTAATGTCCGGTTCCCTCAGTGGGGGCGCTCCCTCCTTCTTGTCTTGTCCTTTGTTGTTCTTGGACTTTCGCTGACGGTGGGTTACAGCGATATTTATTATAAGACTGTCGAGTTTGTGACCATTTATGGTGTTGGGAACTATGTAGCTACCTACGGACCCGGACATGACCTTTTTAACGTGATGCTGTTTGGCTACGCCTTTTCCAATGTAGCGCTTATTGTCTATGCATTTGCAAAAAAGAAAAATGTCTCCTACAAGAACCTGGTGGTGCTATCCCTGATTGAGCTGGTGTCCATCCTGTCCTTCTTCGGATCCCGCTTTTTGGCTACGGATACCTTGGTGATGCCGATGGTCTATGTTTTTGACCAGTGGGCGCTGCTTTATATCTGCTTCCGAGTCAAACGCTATGATATTGTCCAGACGGTTCAGGATGTGCTGGAGGAAAAAAATACGGATGGTTACCTGTCCATTTCATCCAGTCTGGCGTTTCTCGGCGGAAACGACATCGCCATCGAGTACTTCCCTGAATTTAAGGAATGCCGCGTGGACCATGAACTGCCGGACAGTTCCGAGGTTACACGGTTCTTCAGAAACTGGGTGCTGGATGTTAAAACGGGACAGATGGACCGTTCTCGCGAATATGAACAGGGGACGCTTCATTTTAAGTGTTCCATGAAGATTGTCGCCGTGTCCAGTAAGCTCACTCTGTTACTGTTCAAGATTGAAGAGGATACGGAGTTCCATCGCTATGTGAAGATGCTGGGTAACGACAATAGCCGTCTGGAATCCATGGTGAAGGATAATGCGAATCAGATTCAGGCCATTCAGGAACAGATGATTATCGGCATGGCGAACATGGTGGAAAGCCGCGACCGCAACACGGGTGGCCACATCAAGCGTACCAGCACCGTGATTTCCATCCTTGTGGAGGAACTCCGGAAAAATTCCAGCCTTTCCTATGACGACGCTTTTTACGAGGGCCTCGTGAAGAGTGCGCCTATGCACGACCTGGGTAAGATTGCTATTGACGATGCTGTTCTGCGAAAGCCGGGACGCTTTACCCCAGAAGAATACGATGCCATGAAGACCCATCCGGTGAAGGGGGCCGCCATTGTGGAAAACCTCCTTTCCCAGATAGAGGAACCGTCCTTCGTGCAGATTGCGAAGAATGTCGCCTGGTTCCATCATGAACGTTTTGACGGTAAGGGCTATCCCAATGGATTGAAGGGGGAGGAAATTCCTTTTGAGGCGCGCGTCATGGCTGTGGCCGATGTTTATGACGCTTTGGTCAGCAAGCGCTGTTACAAGGAAAAGTTCTCCTTCGAGGATGCCTACGATATTATCGAGGAAGGAATGGGGTCTCAGTTCGATCCGTCCTTGAGGGCTGCCTTTGAACAGGCGCGGCCCCGTCTGGAAGGATATTACAGGGGACTTGAACCGAAGTGCTAGGATGGCGGGAAAGAACTGATTTTCTAGATTTGCGCCCATCATGCTGGAATCCCTGAATTTTAATTTTTCCCTTTACGACTGGCTCCTGGTGGTAATGGTCACTGCCCTGGGAACTTTGAGTGCCTACCTGAAGGATCCCCAGCTTAAGGCGGTTACTGCCACCATTCCCATTCCTTTTGGTTTTGCCTATATTGCGGTGGGGCTGCCGATAGGTGCGGCCAATGCGATTTCCGGATTCATGTGCATGCTGTATGCAAATATCGTACGGATTCTTCACTATAAGGCGAAGATTCCCATTGTTCCCGCAATTCTGATTGGGCTCGCCTGTTTTGTTCTGCTGGGAACGTTCCTGATGCCCCGCATTCCCGAAGGGGAAGGATTCTTCCTTGGGGTTTGTGCGTTTGATTTTGTGGTCGGCGTCATTATGTTCCAGGCGCAGAAGTACAGCGCTGGAGTAAAGTACAAGACGCCCTTGCCCATTTACATCAAGGCACCTGCTATTGCCTGTGTGGTCAGCGGCCTTATGTTTATTAAGCGCCTGATGGGCGGCTTCTGTACCAGTTTTCCCATGATGAACTCCATTGTCAGTTACGAAAGCCGTTTTTCCCTGGCGGACCAGTGCAGGCAACTGCCGCTGTTCCTCATAGCAGGGCCCTTCATGTTTGTGGAGATGCACTTTATCGAGACTCGGCTGCATTGGAACCACTGGATTGTGCTTCTTTGCGGGTATATCCTGTTTACCTTCATTTATGTTCCTCTCAATAGGGAATTGAAGCGTCGTAACGCGGCGGCGGGTTAAAATTTTCTCGGACTTAAATTATATTTCTTCGAGAAATGATTTCCGAGGAGGTTTCCGTGCCTGAAGTGAATATTAAGGAATTGATTGACCTGTGCGCAGGTAAGAAGGTCTATGTCCAGACTCATAATTTTCCGGATCCGGATGCCATAGCATCTGCTTTCGGCCTGCAGAAACTTCTGGAGAAGTTCAATGTCCAAGCCTTGATTTGTCACGAGGGCCAGATCGACAAACTGAGTGCCAAGAAAATGTTGGACCTTTGCGGCATCAAGATGCTTTCTCGCGCAGAATTTGAACCGGAAATGACTGAAACGGACATGATCGTTCTGGTGGACTGCCAGAAGAATAACGGCAATACCACGGACTTGATTGGCGATGAAGTGGCGGCCATTGACCACCATCCTACGGTGGTGAAAATCGACTACAAGTATTTTGACTTGAGAATTTGCGGTGCATGCTCTTCGATCATTACGGAATACTACCGGAAGCTTGGAATTACTCCCGATCCGCTGGTGGCGACAGCATTGCTTTATGGCATCAAGATGGATACCCTGCAGTTTACCCGCGGCATTATTCCCTTTGATATCCAGATGTTCGAGTATCTTTTCCCCTTTGTGGATAAGAACATCTTAAGCCAGCTGGAAAGAAATAACATGGAGTTTGATGACCTTCGTGCTTATGGTACGGCCATCAAGAACGTAAGCGTCTTTAACAAGACTGGCTTTACCTTTATTGACTTCCCCTGTCCCGATGCCATGATTGCCATTATTTCCGATTTCATTCTTTCCCTGGTGGAAATCGAAGTGGCGGTGGTTGCTGCCGAACGTCCCAATGGACTTAAGTTCTCCATCCGTTCAGAACGGGACGATGTGGATGCCGGTAAGCTGGCTCACGATGTCTTGGGCAGGTACGGTAACGGTGGCGGCCATGCGGTGATGGCTGGTGGTTTTGTACCCAAGGACAAAATTGCGGATCTGGGCCCCATGCCCTTTGACGCTTTCCGCGAAATGTTCCTGAAGGAATTGCCGCAATTTTAATCCTTGGCAATAACCCTGTAGGTTCGTTGCGAAATTCCCTGTGAATAAAATTTAGGGGAGCATTGTTTCTATGCGGGTGCTGTCTTCCGAAAAGATGATGTGGATGGTTCCTTTTTCTGCGGTATTCAGGTAAGGTATTTTCAGGGAATCCAGCCGTTGGATGACTTGCTTGTGGGGATGTCTAAAACGGTTCCTGCGCCCGCTGGAAATAATCGCCTGCCTGGGCTTTACCCGCCTGAGAAAGGCGGAACTGCTGGAGGTCTTGGACCCGTGATGCCCCAGCTTGAGAATGTCGCTTTCCAGAAAAATTCCTGAGCGAAGAATTTCCTTTTCTCCAGCTACCGTCAGGTCTCCCGTGAGAATGGCGGAATGCCCCAGGCCCTTTGCCCGAAGCGTTATGCTCTGGGTGTTCTCGTCGGTGCATCGGGCGGTGTCCGGGTGCAAAGTCCACAATTCAAAAAAACGCTCCTTCCAGATAAAGCCCCGGTGAATATCCCGGATGGGAATGCCCCTGCGGTTTGCCTCCGAAATGAGCTGCTTCCAGAGGGGCTTATCCTCCTTTCGGGAGCAGGCGCTCATCCAGATTTCTTGTACGGGGAACATCCTGATGAGGGAAAGGGAACCGCCGAAGTGGTCCTTGTCCGCATGAGTGATAATCAGGGCGTCCAGGCTGGAAACTCCAATATGATGGAGGTAGGGAACGATGATATCCTTGCCGGAATCGGAACCCTTGCTGAACTTGTCCGACTTGTCGGGAGCATCCCCTGCGTCGACAAGTAGGTGGCGCCCGGATGGAGTCGTAATCAGGTGGGAATCGCCTTGCCCCACATCGATGGTGGTCATGGTCCAGCGGGGGCGAAGAATCTGCTGGTAATCGTTCCAGAAGTAATAGGTGCAGAAAATGACGAGGCAACCCAGGGCGAATTTCTGGGCCAGCCTGTTTTTACGGTAAAGGGGGAAGAGCAGGATGAGCACTCCGAAAAGGAGAAGAATAGAAGGGCCGAAAGGCCCTACCGTAATGGAGGCCTGGGAGGAATCGGAAAGGATTTTTGTGAGGAGGGACGCAAGTCGCAGGAAGAAACTTGCTGCAGCGCAGAAAAATTCGCGGATACCGTCGACAGGAAAAATAAGCCCGAAAAGGCCCGCCTGCATTCCCATGGAAATGGCGGGGACGACTACGATGTTTCCGAGCCAGGCAAAGGGGGAGAGAGTCTTGAAATGATGGATGAGAAAGGGGGCTGTAGAAAGGGTGGCACAGAGGGTAACGTAGGTGGGGTCAAGAATGAATTCCTGAAACTTGTTCCACAGCTTATTTTTCTTAAGGCCGTCGGGAATATTTTTCAGCGGGTTCATGGAACCGCTCATAAGAATGCCTGCAGTTGCTGCAACGGAAAGCTGGAATCCCGGGTTCCAGATGACCGTTGGTTCAGGAAGTATTAGAAACAGTAACGCAACTCCCAGGCTATTTAAAGTATTGGGCTGCCGTTGAAATATTGCCCCTATCTGGGGGACGGCGAACATGATGACCGCTCTCCGAACGGCGGGAGATCCTCCGGTAATGGGAATGTAGATGAGCAAGAGAAGAATTGCAACAATCCGCACCGCCCGGTGGGGCAGCCGGGTGGCCTTTAAAAAAATCATGAGCATTCCCGCCAAGAGTACCACATGGAAACCGCTGATGGCAAGGACATGAACTAATCCAGACCGCTGAAAGTCGCTGCGGAGTGCGTCGGGAATGCCGGAACGGTCCCCAGCCAAAAGCCCCAGGAGAAGTCCTGTTTCCGACGGGTCCAGGTATTTTTCAAGACGCTTCTTGATCCATCTCCTGAATTCGAAAAAGCTTCTCTCGGGAACCCAGTGGTGACTATAGACAGTCCAGTGCTTGAACTTTCCGTAGCCGGCAAGCTTCTGCGAATAAAGCCAATTCCCGGTGTCGAAACCTCCAGGAACCGTAGGAGGGTTGACAGGATACCAGGAGGCTTCATAGCAGAGGGAGTCTCCCGGCAAAGGTAAAATTGGAAGTTTCCGCTTTTCTGTAAGACGGACCCGGTAGCTGTTTTTCCCTGTTCCAGAAGAACTATCCTGCACTGTAATTAAAATGGCATGCCCGTTTTGACGAGGTTGGGTAGCTTCCACGGTTCCGCAGGCCTTTTCGGGCAGGACGGTGAAATTCTTTTCGTTCGGTTTGTTTACACCGAGAGAAAGAACGCCTGCGACAATTCCCAGAAGGATTACCCATTGCAAAGGTCGCCTGAGAAAGTGCGTGAGGATCGCCAGGGGAATTAGCAGGGCGAAACTATAGTGGGGAACCTGGATGCTCGCTAGGGTAAGGGTCAACACCAGGGCGCAAAGGAGTGCAGGTTTTCCGGAAAGGGGGACCAGCAGATTTTCCAAATCTTCCCTGATTTGGGAGAGCTTCTTCTTTTTCATGGTTGAAAATCCTATATTGGAGGAGGACTCTTTATACACGAAATTTTGGGGCGTTTTGTATGAAAATCTTTTGTAAAAAAATCTTGAACCGTTTAGGCTCGGTGTGCTGGGTGGCAATCGCCTCCCTTGCCATTTTCGGCTGCACGGTGGATTCAGAAGATTCCGTCCCCGACCTGGTTCCTGACAACGGCTTGAATTTCTGGATATTTCCCAATGATGGCGGAAGGCTGGATTCGGCGTCTAAGAACCTGTCCCACGGCCTTGTCCTGGAAGTTCACCCCAATGCAGTCTACCAGCTTTCCTTTGATGCCGATACGGCGGTAGGGGCTCCCAGGCTTCTCCTGTATCGGATGAGCTATGTGAACGATCAGGGATTTGTCCGTTTCTATCGAACTCGGGATTTGAAGCCGGTTCTTGAAAACGGCAGGTATGTTTATGAATTTCTCTGCGAAGAAAGGGATGCGGCGGAGTGGGCTGCGGTCCTGGAACATAAGGGAACTTATTATGAGGGGACTACATCGAACCTGAAGTTTACGGGCGCTGGAGCCTATTCCGACCATCTTTCCCTGAATTTGGTGGTGACGGGAAATGTGGCTTCGAAACTGGACGGCTTTACGGTTGACGAGCTGGCTCAGGCAATTCTCAAAAAGTTTAGATCCTTCTATGTCAACATTGCGGTTGACACGATCTATGTGAGCTCCGCCCATGAACATCCGGTCCATGGAAGGCTCTATCCTTCCAATGAACCCTGGGTTGCCGGACACTCCGACGATGACCTGATGATGGAGAAGCTGGGCGGCGGTTGGCCTGGCTGCGAAAATGCTCTGGATCTAGTGCTGGTCCATTATATCGATGAGGTGGGACTGATGGGATATTCCTACCTGTTCAGCGGAAACCTAGGTGGCGGCGGGGGCAGTACCGTGGTATTGGGCGCCTTCGTGAAGACGCCTACCAGTCAGGAAGCGACCTCCATGGAGGATATAGCGGAAACCGCAGTCCATGAATCGGGACATTTCTTCGGCTTGCGTCACACGACTTCGACCTCGGCGGATATTTATGCTGTAGGGGATTATTCCATGGTGGAAGACGGTCTGGACGATACGCCCTACTGTAAGGATCTGCTGAAAAGCGGACTTGTGAAAAGAATTCCGGACTGGGGAAGGAACTTTGGAACTCGTCGCGGCTGGGTGCGTAAAATTCCCATGGGCAAGGAAAACTTTAAGGTGACGGACTGCCCCGATGTAACCAATCTCATGTTTCCCATGGAAACGGTTCTGGAATACGACGGCCTTTCTCCCCAGCAGTTGGATATTGTCCGAAACAATTTGATGATTTTTCCCCATTAAGGATTTTTATGAAGGCTTCTCATTTTAGTGAACAGGCGCAATTAATCGCTTTTGTACTGCAGAAGGGTGCGGAATGGGACCCGGCGGTCATTGAACTTCTGGAAAAGACCTGGGGGAAAATTCGCCATAGGGGAAAGTTATTTGCTTTCGATAAAACGGACTATTACCAGCCGGAAATGGGCGAGGGCCTTTACCGAGGCGTGGTTTCCTTCGAGAGGACGATCCCTCCCGAAACCATTGCAGAAGAAAAGGCGAAAAGCAATGCCCTGGAATTGACTACTGCGGCAAGCGATAATCCTGACCATCGCCATGTGAATATTGACATTGGCTATATGGACCTGGACAAGGTGGTGTTGCCCAGCTATAAGCGTGGCCCCTTTAAGCTATATGCCGGTAAGGGCGTCTGGCTGGACATGCTTCTTACTTATGCCAAGGGAACTTTTCACCCTACGGCCTGGGCATTTGAAGATTTCGTCCGTAATCCTTACCAGCATGACTTGCAGCTCATTCGAGAACGGTACAAGAAGGCCGGTGGCGGGAAAAGCGATCCGGAAAATACGCGCCTCTAGTTTCTAGACAAAATAATATCCGAAGCCAAAGAAGATCCCGAAGATTAGGGGGGCTACAACCCAAAGTCCCTGAAAAAAATGCTTGCAGTCCAGGGAACTCATGGACATGTGATCGATAACGGATACAACTAGGTACCAGCGGAGAATGAGCCACCAGATGGGTTGACCTGCGTCAAAGATTCCCTTTAGCAAAAAATATTCTGCAACGAGGCCTGCAAATACAGGGGCGCAGGCAATGAACGTGTGCTGTATGGCCCTCATGAAAAAGGGACCCCGGGGAATGTAACTGATGTGCCCTAGAGAATCGCCTTCCTTGTCGTAGAAACTGATTTCCGTGATTATAGCTCCGGAACAAATTCCAAAGAGGGCGTGGGCGCACTCGTGAAGAATGGTTCCTGCTATGGTCAGGTAATTGCAGGTAAAGAGAGCCACCTTTATCCCAAAAATTTTTTTCAGTAAGGAAATCTGCAACCGCTCGATGCCATTCATGATGGTCCCGATTCCTAGCACGGAAAGAATGGCGAGTACCGTTAGGCAGACACTGGCAATGGCGTAATCCTTGAGCTTAAAACCCAGTCCCAAAAAATCCAGGACATCTAAGTACAGCGCTTGTATCATTCCTAAAAACATTTTCGTTACCGTATATAGAAAAATATATTCTACCTTTTTTCTGAATGAAGAAAATAATCTGCATTGTGGCTGTTCTTGCGATGGGCGTGTATGTCTTGCATCACTACAAGTCCTATCGTAACTATGCCCGGAATGTGGAAAAGTACAATCAGGTGGTTCAGGAATTTAACCTGTGCATGGAGGCCTTCGACTGGAACTGTGCAGAAAAGAATGCTCGTATTCTGCTGCAGGAGGATCCGTCGGATACGGTGGCTCAAAACAATCTTGCAGCCATACTCCTGGAACAGGAACGCTACGGGGAATGCATTTCTTATGTGGAATCGCTAACGAGAAAGTCAGAAAACCTGAAATTCCTCAAAAATAAGGCAGCCTTGTTGCTGCGGGAACTGGAAGAACTTCATCTGGAACAGTCCTTTCATTTCAGGCTTGAATATGATGGATCCCCTTCTCGAACCAATGTGATGGAGGCCCTTGCGGTTCTTGAGGTAGCCTATGATTCCATTAGTACGCTATTTCAGTTCGAGCCATCCAATAAGATGAGGCTGGTGCTTTACCAGGCGGACGAGCACACGGGTGTTGGCCCACGCCCGGACTGGGTGGGTGCCATCTATGATGGAAAACTGAGGGTCCCTGAAAACATCATGTCCTATCGGGCGGCTTACAGACCCATGCTGTTTCACGAACTGACCCATTCCTTTGTGAGGGGGATGACTTATGGACATGTTCCCCAGTGGATTAATGAAGGTATTGCGCAGGTGATTGACGGATCCCGAAGGGATGTGCCGAATCCTGGAGGGCAGTCTCCTTCCCTAAAGGATTTGTCGGACTCCTTTGTAAACGAGGGAAGTCGTGACAAGGCGGAAAAACTTTATTGGTATTCCCAGAAAATGGTAGAGGGAATGCTAAGGAGAAACGGAAGCCTTGTGCATTTCCGCGAATTCATACAGGATTTGAATCGCCTTGGGGAAAAGGACGCTTTGGAAAAGTATTATTCCGTAACTGCGGAACAGTTGCTGGAAGAGGTTCGATAGATGGCTGGTAAGAAAAGAATAGTTGTACTTGCTACAGGGGGCACCATCGCTGGGGTGGGGGCCGACGGTGAAAATCTGGGATATCGCTCGGGGCAAATTGCAGGGGCGGACCTGGTGGCAGCAGTCCCTGAGGTTTTAGACTATGCGGATGTCTCAGTAGAACAGATTTGCAATGTGAATTCCGACGACATGACCTCTGAAATTTGGTTACGGTTGGCCCGTCGCGTGAACGAACTGCAGGCTGATCCTTCTGTTGACGGCATCGTGATTACTCACGGCACGGACACTATGGATGAAACCGCCTACTTCCTGAACCTGACTGTGGAAGGAAATAAGCCTGTGGTCATGACAGGATCAATGCGACCTGCAACCGCAAGGGAACCGGATGGACCTGCAAATTTGGTGGGAGCGGTAAGAGCGGCTATTGGCTTTGTCGTGGACGATGTAAAGCCGGAAAATAATGTGTGGGTCTACTTTGGCGGGGAACTGTTTGAGTCTCGACTTGTCCAGAAGTGCAGTGCCAGCGAGTTGCAGCCCATGGCATCTGATGATGTCCCTGCCGCAAGGGATCCGCTATTTTTTGATGTAGGTGACCTGACACAGCTGCCGAAGGTAAACGTGGTGTATTTTGCCGCGGATTCTGACCCGCGAATTTTGGAATATGCAGCAAGCGTCTCGGAGGGCCTTGTGATTGCAGGTGCCGGTGCTGGCGAATTCAGCCTCAGGTGGGCCGAAAGCCTTGCCCGCATTATGGATGAAATGCCCCTGCCGGTAGTAGTCTGCAGTCGCATCCATCATGGAACGGTCACCTTAAATAAATCGCTCGCTCCCGACGCCATTGCGGGAGGATTTCTTCCGCCCCAGAAGGCTGCAGTTCTGCTCCGCCTTATTTTGACGCAGACAAACAGCGTGTCGAAAATCCGAAAAATTTTTGCCAGAGCATAATAAAGGCCGCCTGTCGAGAGCGACCTTTATGTATGTTTTCTGCGTAGCGATTACGCTAATTTGATGCCAGGCATCATTGAATCGGCCTCGCGTAGCGATTATGCTAATTTGATGCCGTCTTCTTCGATGTAGATCTTGCCTTCGCGGAAGAGGGTGCCCAAAAGCTTCTTGAAATTCTTCTTGGACATTCCAAATTCCTGGCGAATGACTTCAGGATCGGTGTGGTCGCCATAGGGGAGGCTTCCGCCTGCTTCCTGTAATTTTTTCAGCACTACATTCACGCTATCGCTCTTCATCAAGCCCTTGTATCCGATAGGAGCAAGGCTCAGGGTAATCTTCCCGTCTGCAGTGAATCGCTGGATAAAGCCCGGCATGATGTCGCCGATGTAAATGCGTTCCATGCCCGGAGAGAGCATGAGTCGCCCGGTGTAGCGGTAATCTACCAAAAAATCCACATGGTCCTTGGTTACTTCGTAGGCGGCTAGTTGCACGCGCTGTCCGACGTGGAGCTCGCTTGTGTCCATGTCCAAAAAACTCTTGATTTTTTCGGTTGCCACGATGCGGTTACTCTTGTCGTCCACCAGGATAAAGACCACGCAGCGGTCGCCACGCTGAAGTTCTCCAAGCTGTTGCTTGAAGGGGAGGAACAGATCCTTGTTCAGCCCCCAGTTCAGGAATGCGCCAAAGCGGTTTACGTCCTTGACGTCCAGCACGGCAAATTCACCGACCTGTGCATAGGGCTGGGTCAGTGTTGCGATGGGGCGGTCTTCGCTATCGGTATAGACGAAAACATCCACCACTTCGCCTTCTTCCAGGGTAAACTGTTCCTTGTTTCCGGGAAGAAGCACCCGTTCTCCGCTTTCCAGCTCCAGATAGTAGCCCTGCGGGGTGATTTCTTCTACGCGGCCACGATTATAACGACCAAGATCCATAATAAGCCATTCCGTTCAAGTGATTTGTTCTCCCGAATATAGTATATTTGTGCCGCTCAGGGAATACTTGGTATATGGATGATCATTGCGAAAAGGTGACAAGGCCTGCTTTGGACAAGAAACTGAATAGTGAAACATTCAGGTCCTTTTACTTTTTGAAGGAAGAGCTGGTGCAGTTCTGCAGGGAAAATGGTTTGCCCACAACTGGCGACAAGGCGGAACTGAATCGACGGATAGAATTCTTTCTGGAGACGGGAAAAATGTTGGCTCCGAGCGCCGCGCCGGGGCACAAGCCATCGTCCTTGGACGCGAATCGGGTCATCGATCTCCAGACTATCATCGAGCAGAATTTTATCTGTTCCGAAAAACATCGAGTGTTTTTCAAGAAACATATCGGCAATACTTTTTCGTTCAATGTGGCTTTCCAGGGCTGGTTAAGGAGTAACGCCGGCCGCACCTATCAGGAAGCCATCGAGGCCTATGACCGCATCCAGAAGGAACGCAAGGGAACCAGGGCTCCCATTGAAAAACAATTTGAGTACAACACTTACATTCGTGACTTCTTTGCGGATAACAAGGGCTGTTCCCTGGATGATGCCGTTAGGTGCTGGAAGTACAAGAAATCCCTCATCGGTCATAACCGCTATGAAAAGACTGATTTAGTGGCCATCGCAAAAAAATAATCGCAGAAAAAACGCCAGGCATAAAGCTTGGCGTTAATGCTTGAAAAAGGTTTTACCCAAAGCTCTTGATCACCATCAGGCTTCCTACGCCGATGATGGTCCAGAGTAGTACACCCAGAATAAAAGGCTTGGCCCCGCAGCTCCTAAGTGCCTTGGGCGTAAGGCCTGTGCCGATGAGGAACAAGGTTATTGCAAAACCCCGCTTTGCTACAAGCACGATGTACTTGCTTACTTCTGCCGGGACGCCAAGCCTTGGGAACAGGTAGGTGTTGATGACCATGGCTATGGCAAACAGGAAAATGAACCAGGGAATCACATTCAGTTTGCTCTTTTTGGGCGCGCCGTCATTACCTTTGTTACGGAAGAACAGCATGGTGACAAGGGCGAGGGGTAATATCCAGAGGGCGCGGGTGCATTTTACCATAGCGGCAACCTGCAAGGATTCGTCGCTGTAGGCCGCTGCGGCACCCACCACGGAACTGGTGTCGTGAATGGCGATGGCGGCCCATTCGCCGAACTGCTGGTTGGTAAGTCCGAAGAAGTGGCCCAGCGGCGGGAAAATCAGGAGGGCCAAAGCATTCAGCACAAAGATGGTGCCGAGAGAAACACTCATCTGCCTGTCGTCGGCCTTTACAACGGGGGCTACGGCTGCAATGGCGGAACCGCCGCAAATAGCGGTGCCGCTGCTAACCAGGTAGGATGTCTTGGTATCAACCTTCAGGGCTTTTCCTATGATAAAGCCTAGGATCATGACTGTTGCGACAGAGATGATGGTGAACATCATGCCGTCTTTACCGGAGGCAAGGGCTGCTTGCAGGTTCATGCCAAAGCCCAGCCCCACGACACATCCCTGGAGTAGATACTTCTGGGTTTTCTTTGCGAACTTGGGGAAGGCGGGACCGCCGAAAATAAAGGCGTAGACGATTCCTGCGAGAAGTGCCATCCAGGAGGCGACACAGGGGCAGCATGCGGCGAGAATTAAAACAACGAATGCGATTTTTGCGATATTATCTTTCATATTGACACTTCCTAAAAATCAATCTTTGGTGGTTATTGTCTTTTCTGCAGGAATGATGGTCGGAAGCACCCTGGTGCGTCGCATAAAGACTAATGTTCTTCTTTCGCCCTTTTCAGAAAGCATGGTCAAGAGAAATAACAACTTTCTGTAGGTGGTTTCCGTCATTTTTTCGCGGGCGGTGCTTTTTAGCAAATACTGCAAGGGGCTGTGCCTAGTGTAGTTCTTGCCGCCGTAAGTCTTGGATGCGGCCACCCGGTCGCAGAACATTTCCTTGATGTATCTATCCGGCATGGTCATGGGAACGATCTTTTTCGTTACCATGTCGTAGTCATACCAAAATTCGAAATGGTGCTTGTTTCGTCCTTTGTGGTGCATCCAGGCCAGACTATAACCCGTATCGCGACGTTCCCCGTTGTTTGGGGATTCCTTTCCGGTGTAATATTTGCAGCCGGGAATAAACTCAGTAGGAGAGTATTTGGATAGGTCGTGGAATAGACCCTGGAATCCGATTCCCGCCTTGAAGCAAAGGCGAATCACTTCGTTCCTGTGCTTGGTGATGGTAATGAAATGTTGAATCGGGTGGAACATGTATACAAAAATAGAAATTTTCTTTTATATATTTATCCTTATGAAAACATCCATTGACTTTATTGGCGACATCCATGGCCATTATGAAACGCTTCGTGAACTTTTGAAAAAGCTGGGCTATGAGGAATCTGCAGGTGTCTTTCGCTATCCTGGCAATGAACGTATGGTTGTTTTTCTTGGCGACTATGTGGACCGCGGCCCAAATGTGCGCGCCACTTTGAACTTGGTGAAGTCCATGCGGGATGAGGGTTCTGCCATAGCCCTCATGGGAAACCACGAATTTAATATGCTTAGCTTCTGGCAGAAGAATGGTGCTGGCGGAGGCCATTTTCTAAAACATATGAAGGATGGCTACTTGCGGGGGCATTCCTTTAACAAGGTCGCGGTTCATTCCAGGACCATTGCTGATTTTGTGGGCCGTAAGGACGAATTTAAGGATTATCTGGATTTCGCAAAGACTTTGCCCTTCTACCTGGAGGAAGATTCCTTCAGGGCGCAGCACGCCAGTTTTCATCCTCAGGCAATAGCGCAACTAAAATCCGCAGGTATTCAGAAATTTTCGGATGGAAATTTCGACGAGCTGATAGCCCGCGCTAATGATGAAGATTATGAATTTGAAGATTCCCTCTTCTGGCCCATTGATATGTTACTAAAGGGACCTGAAATGGAACTTCCCGACAATCAGTTCTTTTTTGACGGGGAAGGGGTAAGGCGTACTCGTACCCGCCTTCGCTGGTGGGTGAACCCTGCGACGGCGACTCTCCAGGAATTAAGTCTCCAGCCAGGGGTGAAAATGCCTGCGGGCGGAAATATTGATGAAAAGATTCGCAAGCGCGCCTATTATGGTGAAAATGAACGGCCCGTGTTTTTCGGTCACTACTGGCTTACGGGGGAACCTCGCCTGATTCGTGAAAATGTCTGCTGTCTTGATTTTAGCGTGGCCCGCCATACCGGTGGCGGCTACTTGGCCTGCTATCGCTTTGACGGGGAACAGAAACTTGACGAAAGCAAGTTTGTGTGGGTAAAAGGCCCGTGACCGCATTTTTGAAAAAGTTTGCATCGATGAAGGTGACTTGCGCTTTGCTGGCCGCTTTCTTGTTGTTGACATTTTGGGGTGTTCTCGGACAGGCTGCTGCAGGTAACGAAGGTGTTGCTCTTGCAACAGATCGCTTTTTCGGAAGTTATTTTCTGTGGGTTCTTGGGGTGATTCCGCTGCCCGCTTTTAAATCTCTGGCGGCTGTGAGTGCACTTCAGTTGATTGCCTCCATGATGTACCGCATGCCGCGAATTTTCTCTCGGGACGACTCGGACAGATTGGTTCCCTCGGGTTGGCGAAATCTTGGCCTCTACGGAATGCATGTTGCCCTGCTGGTGCTTTTGGTGGGAAGCCTTGTGGGTAGTGAATTCCGCCAGGAATACAACGGCTTTCGCGGGGTTCCTAATGAAACACTCAGCGCGGTCCCAGGCGTTGGTGAACTTTCGCAAGAGCAGACCTCGAAACCCATTACCTTTTACACCGTTGACGATAGCTTGAATACCTCGGCGGTGCAGGTGGGGGAGGGCT
>JAKSIH010000055.1 GCA_024398935.1 Fibrobacter sp.
TGAAGGTGGTCTAATTCATCTCCCGTATAGTTTCGGCATTCTTGCCGTTCCCGCAATTGCTAAGGATGGTGCCGACAGTGTGTATTTTCGCGCCAGTACAAATATTACGCGACTGGTGGATATAAACTTTGGCGATAGCGCGCTTACAACATTCATTCCGTTTGCTGACATTCCCGAGTTTGATAGGGATGGCTTCTTGGAACAATTCTCTGTTTTACCTGCCGAGCCATGCTCAACTTTATTTCATTTTGAAGGAAATTATCAATTGCAAGCGGATGGATTGCCTGAAGGAATTGTACTTTATCGCGATGGCCAAGGAATCAAGGGACGTGGAGATTCTCGAGAATACTATTCGGCTTTATTCTCGAAGGAAGAGTTGGACGCCGTGAAGACGCACATTTATGAGGCCGGTCAAGATGAAAAGTCTTCTTACAACAAACTCATGGAAGGATATTACAGTGAACTGAAATATGCTCCAGATAGAGGACTTGAAGTCTCCAACCAAACGATTACAGCAGAGATTAATGATTTTGGCTGCGGAGTAGTGTCAACTTCTTATGTAACGGATATGTTGGCTGGACTTTGTGAAGGCTGGAAAATCCCCGAAGATGCAAAGGTGTTTTCCTATCGTCTAATCAACATTTCTGACAAGATCCCTGAAAATCCTGTCCAGTGGAAGTTGACCTATATGGATCAGTATGGCCGAGGTGGTTCCTTGGATATTGTCACCCAATTTGAATAGACGTGAAAAAAACTTGCTTTTTTATCTTGTCCCCCCTTGCCTAAAAATTTTAAATACCTAGCTTTATGCCTGTCCAGTCGACGACCCCGGGAAAACCTCCTGACAGCCGCCCCCTAAGGCAAATCAGGCAACTCGGGGCAATGGCGCCCTGCTAGAGCCTCCAAACAGAAGGCAATGATGGACATCAAAATTTTGCCGCAACCCGACGATGTCACCTGCGGCCCCACGAGCTTGCATGCCGTGTACGAGTATCTTGGTTACAAGATTCCCCTTAAAAAGCTAATTTCTGAAATTGAGTTCCTGGAAGAAGGTGGTACTCTCGGGGTGTTCTTGGGAATTGACGCGCTGAAGCGGGGTTTCAAGGCGACCATCCATTCTTACAATCTTAAAATTTTCGACCCTACCTGGAGCGGGCTGAAAATGCCTGCACTTCGGGAAAAGTTGATGCAGTTGCGTAAGGCGAAAACCGCCCCAAAGTTGCGCAAGGCCATCGAGGCGTACATCCGGTTTATCGACTTGGGTGGAACCGTTTCCATGACGGATTTGCGGGCGGCCATGTTCGAGAAGTATTTCAAGAAAGGCGTTCCCGTTCTTTGCGGACTTTCGGCCACTTACCTTTACCGTTGCAAGCGAGAATACACCGACGAAAACGACCAATCCGTCTTTGACGATATTCACGGGGATCCCTGCGGCCATTTTGTGGTGGCGTACGGTTTAGATGAAAACAAGCAGTTCCTGGTAGCGGATCCGGACTGTTCCAATCCCCTTCATAAAAGTCCCTATTACAAGGTGGACAAATTCAGATTCTTACATAGCATCTTGCTTGGGGTCATGACCTACGACGGCAATGTGCTGGTGATAGAAAAATAAAACTTAGAAAAGCGACGCTAGCCCTACGTGTCATTGCGAGGAGCGAAGCGACGTGGCAATCTAGCAATCATGAAAAAAATTATAGTCGTAAACAATCCTAAGAACTGGAAATTGAATGTTCCAGGCGTTGATGTGGTATCCGCACAGGACTACCTGATTTCCCAGAAGTACATGGCCGACAAGAACACCCGCGTGTTCAACCTTTGCCGCGATTACAGCTACCAGAGCAAGGGCTATTATGTTTCGTTGCTGGCGGAAGCCCGCGGCCACAAGGTTATTCCTGGCGTAAAGAACATGCGTGACTTCAAGACCACCGCGGTCATCGAGCATATTTCCGATGAAATTGATAACTTGATTCAGAAGAGTTTGCATAAGTTGACTGGCACGGAATTTGTGCTGAGCATTTACTTCGGCCAGAATGTGAGCCCGCAATATTTGGAACTTTCCCAGGAACTTTATAAACTGTTCCAGGCTCCGCTGCTTCGCGCCAAGTTCGTGTTTAAGCAGAAGTGGCTTATCCAGAGCATTCGCCCCATTTGCGTAGATGAAATTCCCGAAACCCACATGGAAATGGTGAACAAGTTTGCCCAGGAATACTTTACCAAGAACCGCTACGCCAGCGCCCCCGATGAAGACTACCTGTATGATTTGGCCATCCTTACGAACCCCGATGAAAAGGAGCCGCCCAGCAATAAGGAGGCAATACAGAATTTTATCAAGGCCGCAGAGGAAACAGGCTTCCGTGTTGAAATGATCACCAAGAGGGATTACGCCCGCGTCGGTGAATTTGATGCTTTGTTTATTCGCGAAACCACAAACGTCAATCATTATACTTACAGTTTTGCCCGTCGCGCCCAATCCCTTGGAATTGCTGTAATTGATGATCCTGATAGCATATTACGTTGTTCTAACAAGGTGTATCTGCAGGAGCTGATGCAGGCTGCAAAAATTCATTCGCCAAAGACCATTATCGCGCATTCTGAAAACCGCCACACGCTTGCCAAGGAAATCGGATTCCCTATGGTTATCAAGTCTCCGGATTCCAGTTTTTCTATGGGCGTGAAAAAGGCCTGCAATAGGGAAGAACTGGACAAGATTCTGGACCAGATGTTTGAACATAGCGACCTGCTCATTGCCCAGGAATTTACGCCCACGGATTTTGACTGGCGAATTGGCGTTCTGGATGGCAAACCTCTTTATGCCTGCAAGTATTACATGGCAAAAGACCATTGGCAGATTTACAACTGGGAAAGCAAGGATAAGGATGAAATCTGCGGAAACTTTGATTGTTTGCCTATTGAAAGTGTGCCCCACGGCGTGGTGAAAACGGCGCTGAAGATTTGCAGCATGATTGGCAACGGCCTGTATGGTGTGGATCTGAAGGAATGGAAGGGGGAGCCCATCGTAGTCGAAGTCAATGACAACCCCAGCATTGACGCAGGCATTGAAGATCAGGTGGGCAAGAAGAAAATTTACACCGCTGTCATGCGCTCTCTGCGCCACCGCATCGAAGACCGCCTGAATGCCGCACAACAAAAAATCCTTCAACACGAAAGAGAATTTTACCTTTAAACAATGGATAGTTGATAATGGATGATTGATAATTATAAAGCTAGGCAGCGAAGCTGCGATTATTAATAATTGTCAATCTTCAATCGTCAATCCTCAATTAATTTTATGAATTACAAACTTTGGCAAAAATACGGCATCGAGATGGAATACATGATCGTTGACCGTGATACTTTGGATGTTCTCCCTCGTGCTGATGTGCCCCTGGGTCATGACAAAAACGGTGAACAACTTTCCGACGTGGAACATGGTCCCATCGGGCTTTCCAACGAATTGGTAAGCCATGTGCTGGAACTGAAATGCGCTAATCCCGTGGATTCCCTGAAGAACCTGGGCAAGACTTTTCACAAGGAAGTTCTTGTTGCCAACGAAAAACTGAAATCCATTAACGCCATGCTCTTGCCTAGCGCAGCCCATCCTTTTATGGATCCTGCAACCATGCAGTTGTGGCCTTATGACTGCAACGAAATTTACGAGACTTATGACCGCATTTTCAACTGCAAGGGCCACGGCTGGGCCAACCTGCAGAGTACTCATATTAACCTGAGTTTTAACGGTGATGAGGAATTCGGAAAGCTCCATGCAGCCATCCGTGCACTGTTGCCCTTGATTCCTGCCATCGCCGCATCCAGCCCGTTTTTGGATGGAAAGTACTGCGGTTACCTGGATGGACGTGTTGAAACTTATCGCCACAATCAGGATCGGGTTCCCAGCATTGCGGGGCTTGTTATTCCTGAGGCGGCTTTCACTTATGACGAGTACAATAAGCAGATTTTCGAGAAGGTAAAGGCGGATATTGCTCCCTACGATCCGGAGCATTTGCTGAACCATTTCTTCTTGAATAGTCGTGGGGCTATCGCCCGTTTTGACCGTGGCGCCGTGGAAATTCGCTTGGTGGATATTCAGGAATGCCCTGACGCCGACATCGCTATTGCGGAGTGGGAAGTGGCTGCGTTGAAGGGAATGGTGGAAGGTGCTTTTAGCAGAGCATCTCTTGATGCAATTTCAAAGAAGGTTCGTGCTTTGGATACAGCCGCCCTCGCAAAGATTTTGCTGGACACCACCCGCTTTGCTGAAAAGACTATTATCCGCGACAAGGACTTCTTGAATGTGTGGGACATTGACGCAAGTGAAATCACCGCAGGCGAAGTGGTGCAGCATATTTTCCAGGTGGTCAAGGGAAAAATCTCAGGACACTCCCAGGAATTGCTCCGCAAAATGTTCAAGCGCGGGACCCTTGCCAGCGCCCTGGTGAAGAATGTTGGTGCAAACCCTGGCCATGACGATTTTGTCTGGGAATACGGACGCTTGGCCCGCTGCCTTGCAGAAAACCGCTTATACGATGCTGAAGAGTAGGATGGATGTTGCGCCAACCCTTTAAACTCCTTATTACCTGCGAACACGCCAGCAACGCCTTGCCGGCGGACGCTTGTGATTTGCATATCCCCGAAGCCCTTCTGCATTCTCATCGCGGTTATGATCTTGGCGCCTTTGCGGTTTACCAGGAGCTTGTGAAAAAGTTCAAGCCGGATTTCTGCTGTGCGGGAAATTACTCCCGGCTCTATGTGGACCTGAATCGTAGTTTGCGAAATAACAGGAATGTGTGCCCCGCTGCGTTGGCCTATCACAAGGCTTATTGGAGTGCGGTGGAAAATTTCGTGGCACGGAACTTGCCTCGCAATAAAGGTGGCGTGTTCCTGGCACCCCTACTCCACTTGGCCATCCACAGTTTTACTCCCGTTCTGAATGGTGTAGAGCGAAATGCGGACATCGGTATTCTTTACGATCCTGGTCGCTCGGCTGAAAAAGCCTACGCCGACGTTATCGTGGACGAGATTCGCCGCGACAACCCGCAGTACAAGGTGCGTCGCAACTATCCTTACCTGGGTAAAACCGATGGCCTGTGTACCGCCCTCCGCAAGAAATTCGACCCCCACAAAACAGGCTGTTATGTGGGTTTTGAAATAGAAATCAACCAGAAATTGCTGTAGGATGTGCTTATTTTACGCAGTTTTGCAAATTACCTAGCCCATTTTCTGTAGACTTTTATATTTTTCCATTCGGTACCGAATGATACCTTAAAAAACGTATCAAAAATGGCTGCCAAAGTTAGATCCTTCGCTGCGCTCAGGATGACACAACGGGTGGTCGTGCTCAGGACGGTCTAAAAACAAAGGTTTTATATGCAGATTGATTTGAATAACGTGGATTGGAAGACTCTCCCCTTCGGTTACTCCGACACCGATTACAACGTTCGTTGCTACTACCGCAATGGTCAGTGGGGCAAGATTGAAGTCTCCTCCGACAAGAACATCAGCATTCACATGGCTGCAACCTGCCTCCACTACGGTCAGGAAGGTTTCGAAGGCCTGAAGGCTTACACCGGCAAGGATGGCAAGGTCCGTCTGTTCCGCGTGGACGAAAACGCAAAGCGCATGCAGAGCACTGCAAACCGCGTCCTCATGGCTGTTCCGCCTATTGAACTCTTCCGCGAAATGGCTCACCTGGTGACCAAGCTGAACGCCCGCTTTGTTCCGCCCTATGGCCATGGCGCAACCCTTTACATCCGCCCGCTCCTCATCGGTACTGGCGCAGAAGTTGGCGTGAAGCCTTCTGACGAATACCTGTTCATGATGTTCGTCTGCCCGGTTGGCCCCTACTTCAAGGATGGCTTCAAGCCTGTTGACATGATGATCAGCCGTAACTACGACCGCGCCGCTCCTCAGGGTACCGGTACTGTCAAGGTTGGCGGTAACTATGCTGCTTCCCTCCAGTCTCTTGCCGAAGCCAAGAAGCTGGGCTACTCCAGCACCATCTATCTGGATGCCAAGGAAAAGAAGTACATCGACGAATGTGGTCCGGCAAACTTCTTCGGTATCAAGGGCAAGTCCTACATTACCCCGAAGTCCGAATCCATCTTGCCGTCTATCACCAACAAGAGCTTGCAGCAGCTGGCCGAATACCTGGGCTACACTGTTGAAAAGCGTCCGGTGGCTTTCGAAGAACTGGCTGAATTCTCTGAAACTGCAGAATGCGGTACCGCAGCAGTGATCACCCCGATCAAGAAGATCGTGGACCCCGTTGCCGGCAAGGAATTCACCTACGGCGATGGCAAGAATCCGGGCCCTGTCTGCACCGAACTCTTCACCAAGTACACTGCTATCCAGTTCGGCGAAGCAGAAGACCCGTTCGGCTGGACTGAAGTGGTCGACCTGTAATGACCGCTTGGGCTATAATCTGGCAAAGCTAGTCTCGTAAGCCCAAGCTCTCGTACAGAAGCCTCGGTTAAAAACCGAGGCTTTTGTTGTTTATATTGCGAGAGGGCGCTTGTAAATGTATGATTTAAGGGAAATGGGGATTGCTTTGAAAAAAAATATTGTGTTTATCCCCATGAATTATTGACAAACTAATCGTTGCGGGCTGATAAGGGGATTGCTGAGGTAAAACTGAGAAAACAATCCCCATTTGAATCATGACTTTTCCGGATTAGTCGCTGTTATGAATCCTTTGAGTGTTAGTTTATTTGAAAAATGGGGATAAGAAACCCTAAAACAAAAAAATAATCCCCATTTTACACAAAAAGCTTAAACAAGTCTTTCGGTGAGTCTCGTAAAACGGCGGGTGCTGCGGACGTTGCGGACTGCTTGATGGAATGCGCCCGGTGCAGAAAGAATCCACACGTGGCCCTTGGCGCGGGTGATGGCGGTGTAGATTAAGTTCCGTTGCAGCATGATGGAGTGGCTGGAATCCAGCACGACGATGACGGCGGGGTATTCGCTGCCCTGGCTCTTGTGGATGGTGCAGGCGTAGGCGAGGGTCAGTTCTTCCAGTTCGTCTTCCTCGTAATCGACGGTCTTGTCGTCGAAGAAAACGGTGATTTTCTTGTTGGCGGCATCCACACGCCAGATAATGCCTACGTCTCCGTTGAACACGTTCTTCTCGTAGTTGTTCTTGATCTGCATGACGCGATCACCGTTGCTCCATTCCACACCTTGCATCTTGTGGCGAGGAACGCTTGGGTTCAGCAGCGTTTGCAGGAACGGGTTCAGCTCAAAAATTCCCAGAGGGCCTTTCCGCATGGGAACAAGGACCTGCATTTGTTCGATGAGATTAATGTCCAGCTTGCCTTTTACACCGGTAGCGATGAGACTCTGTAAATGTTCCTTGCATTCCTCAGGCGTCTCGAAAGGCATAAAGTGAAAGTTGGGGCCTTCCAGCGGGGACGGCGTAATGCCCTTGTTAATCTGTGCGGACTTTGCGGCGATATCGTTGTCGCCGGCCTGACGGAAAATGTGCTGCAGGCGGACGCTTGGAATTCTTGGACTGCGGAGAAGATCGTTCAGGACGTTTCCAGGTCCTACACTTGGCAACTGGTCGGCGTCCCCCACAAAGACAATGCGGGTGGACTCGCTTACCGCTTCCAGCAGGGCGGAGGCCAGCCAGGTATCTACCATACTGAATTCATCTACGATCAGGAGCTTGCACTGCAGTTGATTCTCGCCGTTCTTCACGAACTTTCGGGACACAGGATCCACTTCCAGAAGCCTATGGATGGTGCTTGCCTTTTCGCCACAGCAGTCACCCATGCGCTTGGCGGCGCGACCCGTGGGGGCGGCAAGCAAAATGCTTTCGCCCATTTTCCGCGCCAGATGGAGAATGCCCTTCAGGATGGTTGTCTTACCAGTTCCAGGACCGCCTGTGATGATAAAAACCTTATGGGAAAGCGCCTTGGTGATCGCTTCCCGCTGGATAGGGTCGAAGGCAAACTTATGGTCTCTTTCCCAATCGATCAGTTCCCGGTTGATGTATTCCGGGCTAATGAATTCGTCCTGGTCGTTAATGCGGCAAAGCAAATTTTCGGCGATTCTTTCCTCCGCACGGAACAGGGGCGGGAAAAAGCAATCGTCATCAACCCGCGTAATACGCCCTCGGGAACAGGCGTCCTCGAACAAGTCCATCAGGCTGTTGATGGCGTCGTCATCGCTATAGTCAATCCGTAGATTCTTTAAGGTGCGGCCAATGAGATTGTCCTTGGGCAGGTATGTGTGCCCTTCGCTCATGGCCGCTTCCTGCAGAGTGTACAGAAGGGCTTCCTGCAGGCGCATGGGGCTATCCTTGGGGATTCCCACCTTCATGGCGATTTCGTCGGCCTTCAGGAACCCGATTCCAAAAATTTCCTCGCACAGCATGTAGGGATTTTCACGAATCTTCTCGATGGTCCCCTGGCCGAACTTCATCCAGATTTTTTTTGCAACGCTTCCTACGATGTCGTGGCTGTACAAAAACATCATAGTCTCGCGGCTATGGCGAACTTCTTGCCAGCGGGCGAGAAACAGCATTGCCTTGGATTTGGAAAGTCCCTTGATTTTCGTTTCCAGGAACTGGTCTGGATGATTGTCCAGAATATCAAAAGTATCCTCGCCAAAAATATCGTAAATATTCTGGGCAGTCTTTGGACCTACTCCCGCACAAATTCCACTGCCTAAAAAGGTTACAACGTCGCTGTCGTCGGTTGTGGCCACAAGCTCAAAATGGGTGCATTTAAACTGCTGACCGAATTTAGGATGGCGTCCCCAGTCACCTTCGAACTTGACTTTTTCGCCAACGTTAAACTGGGGAAGGGTTCCGGTAACCACTACCACTTTCTTGGAATCATCATCCGTAAGCCGCAGGACGGTAAAGCCATTCTGCGGGCTGTGAAAGGTGATGGATTTGATGGTCCCCTGAAGAGTCATACAGATTGAAAATTGATAATTGACAATGGATGATTATAAAAAACTTGGCTTCGCCATTAAAAAATCCATCGTCAATCATTCATTATTTCGGCTGGTAGTTATTCTTGACGTCTTGAGAATCGTTCCACTTGTCCGGATCGAAGTTGGTTATCTTAGAGAGCTTCTTTCCGCGCTTGATCAACCATGCGCCCAACTGGAAGGAGAGAATGAGTGCGATGACGCGGGCGGTCTTGAATTCCAGACCAAAACCAACGGGAGCACCCTTCAGATTTTCCGGGCTTACCCATAGAATGTAGTCAAAGCAGATAAAGGACATGAACAGGCAGGGGCCGAGTGCAATCCAGAAATTCTTGTTCTTGCTGCGAAGATAGACCACGGTGACGCAGAGACTGCAAACTGCCATGAGCTGGTTACTCCAGCTGAAGTAATTCCACAGAATGTTGAATCCGTCCTTGTTCAGGTTGCTCCAGAAGATGATGGCAAGGCAGATGGCGAACATGGGAACGGTCAGGAGCAATCGATTCTTGACGGATTTCTGGTCGATGCCGAAAAGTTCTGCAATGGTCAGGCGAAGGCTTCTCAGACTTGTGTCTCCGCTGGTAATGGCAAGAACGATAACGCCAAGAATGACCATCACGGAAACCGGTGCAAAGGGAAGGACGGTTGTCACCAGCTTGCTCAGGACGCCAACGCCCCCTGCGCTCATGAGTTCCGGGAACTGGTGGTAAATGAACATGCCGCCTGCAGCCCAGATCATGCCGATGAGACCTTCCAGAATCATCATGCCGTAGAAGGTTTGGCGGCCGGTTCTTTCCGTCTTTTCGGTACGGGCGACCAGAGGGCTCTGGGTGCTATGGAAACCGCTGATGATACCGCAGGCGATAGTTACGAACAGCATGGGGAAAATGGGCAACTTGCCCGGATGCTGGTAAAAGTTACTGCTGATGTCGCTAAGGTTGAATTCGTCGAGAGTATTCAGGTTGGGGGCGATGCCCACGAGAATGGCGATGGAGGCAAGGATCAGGAGACCGCCAAAGATGGGGTAGATGCGTCCAATAATTTTATCGATGGGGAAGAAGGTGCTGAGGAAGTAATAAACGAAGATGCAGCCCACCGCAATCCAAAAAACCGTGGGGGAAACACTTTCCTGACCAACGAGAACCGGAGTGTTGATCAAGCCTGCAGGTGTATTTGTAAATACGGCGCCGACAAGAATCAGGGCGAGGGAAATCAGTGCCATTACCACCTTGGACGGCCCCTTGCCCAAGAACTTTCTGGAGAGGGCGGGAACATTGTAGCCGTTGTTGCGAATACTGATCATTCCGCTGAAGTAGTCATGAACTGCCCCGCCAAGGACATTGCCCAGAGGGAGAAGGATAAAGACTACGGGACCGAACTTGATTCCGAGAATCACGCCGATGACAGGGCCGATACCTGCAATATTCAGGAGCTGGATCAGCATGTTCTTCCAGTGGGGAAGAACCAGACGGTCGACGCCGTCCGGATTATCTGTGGCGGGAGTCTTGCGATCGTCTGGACCGAAAACTCGTTCCACAAACTTTCCGTAAGTAAAGTAGCCGAGAATGAGAATTGCTACGCCAATTAGGAATGTGATCATTTTCTGTGTCCTTGGTTATTATTCATCGTCAGAGAGTTCGCTGTAGGCGTCTTCTGCGCGGTTCCGGGTAGAATCGTTTTCGGATTCATCGGAATCTGTCGCCTGGGATTGTCTGGTCCGGGAATGTTTTGTTTCTTTTTCAGCTGGTTCCGGTTTTGCGTTACGGTCGTAGCCCTTTTCCTTGGCGATTTCGTCGGGGGTCTTATCCGTACCGAACTGCTGCTTGAAATAAAGAATGTTGGTGGTGTAGCTGGACTTGCCGGCGTAATCGAAGCCTACCACAGGATTGAAGGAAGACCCGATATGGAATGCAACTTCAAGGCCGAAGCGGAAACCGTTATTGCCCTTGACGCCCAGAGTCGGCTTGATGACTGCGCCGTAGGCTGCTGTTTCAGGATCTACATTGGTGAGCTTGCCGGAAGATTCCATTTCGGCGGCCTGGTAGCCCAGAGACATCATGACTTCGACGGCCTTGATGGGCCTGTAGCCAATGACCATGGAGATGGTCCATGCGGAAATATCCAGATCCAGTTCGCCCTTGTAACCTTCGGGCTGGTAGCCAATGGAACTGGTGTTGTAACCCCACACAAGGCTTACATCCAGACCCTGAGCGGCAGGGGGAAGCATGTACTGGAAGAAATGTCCGAAACTATACTGAAGGCCGAAACCGAAAAGGCTGAATCCCCGAAGCTCGCTAATGGCGGGGAGCATCATCCAGCGAAGGACTGCGCGGGCGTGGAACATGCTCGCGCCAATCTGCAGGTAGGGGTAGGTGAAAACTCCCAGTCCGTTCAAGGTCTCGTTACCGTTTACGATATTACAGGGCTGACCATAGGCCGTTGCGTTACAGTGGATGCTTCCGCTATAGTCGGGACCGTAGATATATTCGTCGCTACCGAAAATGGTGGGGTAGCCACCGGCGTATTCCCGGTCGTCATCCCCGATGGGGATAATGGCGAAGGGCATGCCCGCTTCAAAAACGGGGCTCTGGGGGACTGTAGCGCTGGTATACCAGTTGCTGTTCAGGACATTGCCCAGATTGCTTATAATTGGCTTTACATATCCCGGGCGGTTTGCGTCCGGGAGGAAGTTTCCGGCGTCATCAAAGACACGTTCGTCGAAGGCGATGAGGGAATGGTAAATAGAAGCCCAGTTACCACCTGCATTTGCAAGTGCCGCTGCTCCCAGGATGATTGCTGTGGTCAATTTTGCAAGCTTTTTCATACGGGGCCAAAGATAGAAAAAGGGCCAGCCCGTGGCAAAAACGGGCTGGCAAAATCAGAACCTGGTAAATGTCAAAACTGGTATCGGACCGTTACGGTTATGAGAATAAAGGTTTGCCACAGACTGTCTTTTAGCTGGTCGTCATCCAGGGGGGAGGCGTCCAGACTCCAGAAAACATTTTCATAAACCTTGAGAGCAGAAACGATGGAAATATGGTCTGTCAGGGCATATCGCATATCGGCGATGGCTCCGATGCCCATTCCCCAAAAATCGGTGTCGTAGGTTTTTGCCCCGAAGAAAAGGTTGTCGTCGGTACTGACCCCTGCGAAGGACAGCCCTCCGCCAACACCAATCTGGAAAAATTCCGGCCAATATATGTTGTATGTAAATTCGGCGCCGATTCGCCAGAGGGTTGTATTTTCCTCTAGCTCCTGGTCTATGTAGCCGCTTAATTTTTGATCTGCACTGGAATACTGAAAGTCAAGATCCAAAGTGTAGTTTCTGATATTCATACCCAGGGTCAAATCAGGAGTGCCTAAAATCTTTAGAGTTGCCGGGTGGAGATTTCCCTTGTTGTCGTCCTTGTCCTTTACGACCAGCGCGCGGTCATTGAAGTCTCCTTTGGATGCCATTAAGCCGTAGCCCAGCTGAACAAAGAACTTCTGGTCGGCGGAAAAACCCATGGCGACAAAGACCAGCAAAAAAACAAGGAGACGCTTTAGAAGTTTCATGAATCAAGATCTCCTAGAACTGGTACTGAATGGATAGGGACCCGCTAAAGAAGGTCTGCCACTTGTAAGGATCCATGTCCCAGAGTTCGGAAGGTCCGGTATAGACATTCTTGAACCAGTTCTCGTAGATTTTAACTGCGGGTACAATGGCGATGTGCTCGGTAAAGTAATAGTGGGCGTTCAGGATAAATCCCACGCCAGACCCCAGCAAACGGGAACGATAGGGTTCGTCGTCCATGTACGCAGAATTAGCCACATACAAGGTTGTAAAGGAATAGCCAAGACCTAAACCCACCTGGAAATCTTCTGGCCAGTTGAGGTTGTAGGTAAATTCAAAACCGAATCGCCAGATGGTTACATCCGTCTCGTCGCTGTCTTCATAATCGGTGAGACCCTGTGACTGTGATGTGTATTGAAATCCCACTGACAGGGTAAAGAATCGCATGTTCACGCCCAGCTCAATTTCTGGAGAGGGAATGAAGCTTAAGTCGGGCGGATACACACGCATTTTCTCGCCGGTGGTGTCCTGGATGGAAAAAGCCCGTTCGTTCAGGTCGCCGTTACTGTAGGCCAGATTAAAGCCTGCTCTAGCAAAGTAGGACTTGGGCCAATAATCCTCGGCAAAAGCCTGGGAACAGAAAAGGCCTGCAAATAACAAAAATACAGAAACGAACTTCATCATAATTTTTTAGGGGATAGGGCATTTTTAGGGTCTAGGGGATAGGGTCTAGGGGATAGGGCTGCAAGATGCAAGTGCTTACGATTTTGAGATGATTACATCTCTATTTTTTTTTCACGAAGTATTCCCGACAACCCTAACCACTAACCACTAACCACTAATCACTAATCACTACTTTCCTGCGTAATAGAACATGGCGTCGATGCACTTCTTGGCGGCGACGCGGGTGGCTTCGTCCAGTTCCACATGCTGGGCTGCTTCCGGATGGCGCAGGGTTTCCAGGATGTTTTCCAGGGAGTTAGACTTCATGTACTTGCACATGCTGCAACTGCCGATAAAGCGCTTGTTCGGGAACTCGTACTGCATGCGGGCATTGAGGCCGCATTCGGTGAGGAGCAGGAACGGGGTGCCTTCGGGCTGGTCCTTGATGTAGGTGACCATCTGGCCGGTGCTGCCCACGTAATCGCTGAGGAGAGCGACGCCCGGATGGCATTCGGGGTGGCTTACCACCTTCAGGCCCGGATTCTGGCTGCGGAAGAAGTTGATCAGTTCGGAATCGTAGGTTTCGTGCACGTAGCAGCAACCGCTGTGGAGCACGATTTCCTTCTTGATGTTACGCTTCTTCATTTCGTCGATGAGGTTCTGGCCCATGAGTCCATCGGGAACGAACACGATCTTGTCGTTTTCGAGGCTGCTTACGATCTTCATCACGTTGGAGCTGGTCACGCAAACGTCGCAGTTTGCCTTGACATCGGCGGTGGTGTTGATGTAGCAGACGAAGGTGTGGTCCGGATACTTTTCGCGCAGCGCACGGACTTCTGCTCCAGTAATGGAATCGGCCAGACTACAACCGGTGAGAGGTCCCGGAATCAGAACATCCTTGGTGGGGTTCAAAATCTTTGCGGTTTCGCCCATGAAACGGACTGCGGAGAACACGATGGTCTTTGCTTCCACCCTGGTGGCATCCTGACTCAGCTTGAAGGAGTCGCCATCGTAGTCGGCAACGCCCAGGATGATTTCTGGGGCAACGTAACTGTGGGCGAGAATGACGGCGTCGCGTTCCTTCTTCAGTTCGTTGATTTCGTTGATGATGGGAAGCATCTGTTCCACTTTTTCCATGGAATAGGTGCAAAGGACAGCGCCAGGCTGGATACTCTTAAGACGGTTGTAAAGTTCTTCTGCGGTCATGACTAGAATATAGAAAAGTATGTGGGCTGGTGTTTAGGGTATAGGGGACAGGGTATAGGGGGCAGGGTGTAGGGGATGGGGTGGAATCTTTTTTTTGGCATGGGTTTTGCAATTAAGGGTGCGAAAATTATTGAACAGAAATTGAAAATTTTCAGCTTTTGTAAAAATTGCAGGTTTTTCATGCCGTTTTGGAATGACGAAGATACAAAAATTGTAAAAGACGAAGAACATGTCGCCTATCTAATGGAAAACGGCGTCAAGTTCAATTATGGCTCCCTTGTCGATGAACGAGACGGCGAAGTCTACTGTACTGTAAAAATTGGGAATCAGGTCTGGATGGCCGAAAATCTTCGTTACGTTTCCAGGGGCGGTAATGCCGACGACGATGTGGGCAGTTTCGTTTACGGCGAAGTTGCCAAGAACGCCTCGAAATTTGGAAGGCTCTACACTTGGGCTGCTGCCATGAACCTTGATCCCAGGTACAATGATGCAGAATTGGATGGAGGACGGCTTGCGAAGATTGCTGCCGGCGAATACCAGGGGATTGCGCCCGAAGGCTGGCATATTCCTTCTGAAGATGAATGGCATGAACTCTGTGAATATTTGCGGAGCCTTGAGGATGACGCTCCCGGGACAATGCTGAAGGCTGCAGACTGCTGGGAAGAGTGTCTTGGCTCGAGACCGGGCAAGGATAGTGTAGGGTTTGCGGGAATTCCGTCTGGTGGTCGCTACAGCATGGGCTTCTTCTATGACTTGAACAAACATGCATACTACTGGACATCAACCTCAACCGGAAGGGAATATGCCAGGTATAGAAGCCTTGGATTTCGAGGTGGAAAAATCGGTGCCGATTTTTCATACAAGACGGATGCCTTTGCTGTCCGTTGTGTGAAAAACGGGTGAATTGTTTTTAGTGCGTGTTTCTCGTGGTTGCCAGCGGGTAATCCGTTAATTACATTTCTGAGGGATGTAATTGAATGGTGAGGTTCTCGTGAAAAGATGCCCGTCTTGTGGTAAGGAATACAATAATTCCATGAATTTTTGTACAACCTGTGGGAAAACCCTTGTTGAAGTCGCACCCGTCCCGCAGCAAGTCGCCGCACCTTCGAGGTCTTTCTGCACGAATTGCGGTTCTCCTCTGACTGCAGGCGTCAAGTTCTGCACGAAGTGTGGTGCCCCCGCAGCCCAGTCTCTTGCCCCGGTAGCCCCGGTGGTCGCACAGCCTTCCGCTCCCCAGGCGGCACCTGTTCAGCCCGCTCCGGTGGTGACCGCCCCGCAACCTGTAGTGGCTCCCAAGCCAGCACCCGTGGCTCAGCCCGCGCCCGTTGCACCGGCACCTGTCGCAGCCCCTGCTCCCCAGCCGGCTCCGGTAACGCCTGCTCCCCAGCCGGCCGCTCCCCAGCAAGTCGCCGCGCCTTCAAGGTCTTTCTGCACGAATTGCGGTTCTCCTCTGACTGCAGGCGTCAAGTTCTGCA
>JAKSIH010000056.1 GCA_024398935.1 Fibrobacter sp.
CCTTGGCTTACCGACGACAAGATGGTTGCCTTTAGCGGTCCGTCTCATGCCGAAGAGGTCAGCCGTCATGTGCTGACCGCTATCGTGGCAGCCTGCACTAACGAGGATTCAGCAAAGCTTGTGCAGAAGGCCATGAGCTGCTCCTACCTACGCGTTTACACTTCCACCGATATCGTAGGCGTTGAACTTTGCGGTTCTGTGAAAAATGTCATTGCAATTGCTTCTGGCGTGCTCTACGGTGTGGGCGCAGGCGACAATACTCGCGCAGCACTTCTTACCCGCGGTCAGGCAGAAATGTGCCGCCTGGGTCGAGCCATGGGTGCAAATCCCGAAACCTTCGCAGGCCTTGCCGGCATGGGCGACTTGATCGTGACCTGTCTTTCCCAGCACAGCCGTAATCGCTATGTGGGCGAACACATCGGTAAGGGCGAAACTATCGAGCAGGTTCTGGCCGGCATGAAAATGATTGCAGAGGGTGTTCCCACCTGCCGCAGCACAAAGGCTCTGGCCGACAAGCTTGGCGTTGAGATGCCTATTGTAAATGCGGTCTATGCGCTCCTCTTCGGTGGCAAGACCGTGAAGGAAGTCTTCAACGAAATTTGGGGCCGTGACCTCAAGGCAGAAAACTGGAATTAATATGCCTCAGGGGAGTCCCCCTGAACCCCCGAAAAAAGAATTGGTCCACGAAGCTACGCTTCGGGGCCATTCTTTTTTTCAGAAAAAGCTGCGGTTCGGAAATGCGTGTGCAAGCACCCGCGCTTCTCTCACCTTGCTATTTTTTTGTTTGAGAGGAAACAAGGTCTCCTCCTCAAAGGGACTCCAGTTTATTTCTTGCGAGGCAGTTCGGAGGAATGCTTCTGGAGCCAGGTTGCATCCCGATTTGCCCGTTCCGCTTCTTCAGCCCATTCTGAATCCGGGAAAAGTTCAACCACTTCACGGTAGCGATTCACCGCACTGTTGAAGTCCCGCATTTCACGATAGATATTTCCCATCTGCAGAAGCACAAAGGAACGCGCATCAGGAGCCTGCTCCGATTCCAGCAGAATCTTGTAAATCTGCAGGGCGCCATCCAGATCGCCAGAACGGAACTTCGCAATACCACCAGCAATGGAAACTTCATCCACAGCGGCACCAGAAGCGGTGGAACCGGCATCTGCAGTCTTAGGCTCGACAGGCTTTACAGAATCAGCCTTGGCAGCCTGCCTGGATTCAGAAGAGGCAATCACTTCAGAAGACTTCTTTTCCGCTTCTGCGGCCTTTGCAACCGCATTCAATTCCGCCAGGCGGTTTTCAGCCTTTCTACGATACTTTCCGTTAGGAGCAGCCTTCTTTAAATAGTTATTCAGGAACTTCGTTTCCAGGTCGGACTTTCCGTTCTTCTGGTAAACGCAGGCGAGGAAATAATTCGCATCGTTTCCTTCTTCCTTATATTCCAGACCTTTCTTCAGATTGAATTCAGCCTTGTCGTATTCGCCCAGTTCAAAACGGGTCAGACCAGCATAGAAGTACGCACCGGCATGACCAGGAGTCTTCTTCAGGACTTCTCGCCACAGGGGAGCGGCTTCGCTATACTTGCCGGCGGCAAAAAGGGCCTTGCCTCGTTCAAAGGGATCTGCAGGCAATGCAGGTTCGGCGGCCTTAGCGGTTTCCGTTGATTCAGCCGGCTTGACATTTTTTGCAGGTTCGGCAGGCTTTGCCTCGACAGGTTTAGACTCAACAGGTTTTGCTTCAGCAGGCTTTGCAGGAGCTTCCGCCGTCTTCACCGGTTCCGCAGCCTTCTCGACGGGCTTTGGCGGTTCAACCTTGGTGGGTTCAACCTTGGCGGGTTCCGCCTTAGAGGTTTCTGCCGTCTTTACAGGCTCTGCTGCGGGAGCAGACTCTGCAGGTGCAGCCTCGGGAGCCGGACTATTCTTCGGATCCTTGGCTCGTTCTTCTGCAGCCTTTTTCTTGTCGCCCAGAAGCTCATAAACCTTTGCGGCGCCCTCATAGGCGGCACTCATTTTCGGATCAAACTTGTAAGCCAGTCGATAATTTGCAAGGGCTCCAGCATAATCCTTCATCTTCACACGGACATTGGCCGCGGCAAGATACGCTACGGAATTAGAAGAGTTTTCCGCAAGCATGGATCGGTATTCGCCTAGGGCCATTTCGTATTTGCCCTGGGATTCAAAAATAGCCCCCTGCTTAATGCGGGGATCAACATCGGCAAAAGTCTGAGCAGCAAACATTAGGCATGCTGCTGCAAAAAGAGAAAACTTCTTATTCATGCGATTAAATCTAATAAAAAAACATCCAGTCGCAACTTATTGACCATCAACAAGTTACACAAAATGTGGGCAAATTTTCCGCTACCGCATTTTTTCTCGTAAATATCACTTTGCACCCCCTACCGCCTCCCTTTTTCCAGAGATTCTCCACCTGCGCTTTCATAGTTTTTTTATCTTGTGGTCATGTCCAAGTTACTCGCATATCTCATTCCCGGAATTCTTTTCGACATTGCCGTAATGCTTTTCTGCAAATTCGGCGTTTCCGAAGACACCTTCTATGCAACCTGGTTCGGCAACCTGATCGCGATCCTTCTTATTTCGGGGATAGTGATACCCAGCATCATCTACTACGTGAAGATGCCTCCCGGACAAAATACCAAGCCCTAATTCCATTGCAGAGAGGAATACAGAAAAGGCTGACAGGAAAGACCTGCCAGCCATCATTTTTGTGATTTCTCCTAGTTACTTCTTGCGACGCACCAGGGGAACGGCAAGGAGCAAAAGCACTACGACTCCAGATGCCGCGGCCACGGGAACAAACCGATGGAAAGGAACGCTACGGTATTCCATGCGTACCTGGCTATCACCCTTGGGAATTTCAACGGCACGCAAGTTTCCGAAAGCCTTGTAAACCTTGGCTTCGTTTCCGTTGACATAAGCCTTCCAGTAGGGATGGTAGTTTCCGGCAACCACCATAAAGCCCGGACGGTCAGCACCCTTGACTTCAAACACCTGGGTATCCATCTTGGGACGTTCCACCAGACGGACCGTACCCTGAATAGGACCGGATGCGGCGACGCTCCCCTTGAACTCGTCCGTAGGCTTTTCGGACAACATAACCTTTTCCCTGTAGAAGAACTTGCCTTCCTCGTCGGCGAAAGCCGGCTTGGTTTCAGGAACAGGTGCTGCAGCCACAGCGGCGGAGTCGGCAGTAGCGGAAGAATCGCTTACTGCGGATGAATCTACTACAGGTTCCACCGCAGGTTCTTCAAAGGAATCTGCAGGTCCTCGAACAGTCCCTTCCCGCTTCAAGGTCAGGATGGCAACGGAATCCTCCGGGACCACAACCGCTTCGCCATAGAGGTAAGCCTCGCCCATGGCAGTGGGATTCAGCCAGGCACCTTCGGGCTCAACCACGAGGGAAACATTCATCAGGTCCAGAAACGGGTGTGCCGCCTCGGGATTTCCCTTGTTTATCAGGTAGTTTGCATTTCTTTCCCCTCTAAAGCGACGGGAAGTAGCCAATTCATTATCGTGGTCACCGTTCGCATTACGAAGATTGTACTGCGGGAAGGCATTGGGACCCAGAGGCCCGCCTACAAGAGAAAGCATACGCGGCGTGTTCAGGGAATCCGTCTTGTACATTCCCTTGAACTGTGCGACCAGGCGATTATCCGGCTGGAGGAAGCTATTGGCGGGAACATTCTTGACAAAGGCTCCATCGATGAAGAACAGCTCTATGCCAGCAACAACGGCAAGGATAATCATGCGGGCAACAGCGTTCATCTTGCTCTTCAGGACAAACCAGGCTGTAAGAACGACAACCAGGACCATTACGAAGCTGGGAACGACCTTGTCGGCAGTCGCAAGCATGATACCTTCCTTAAGGGGGAACGAATCAGATCCTGCAGGCAGTTCCGTACCGCTAGCCATGAGAAGGCCGATGAAGGTAAAGCCCGCAAGGATTGCCACCTGCACCCCGCGATGGGTTCCAGGGAGCAGGGACTTGTATGCTGCGGCAAAATTTCCGAAACTGAATTCCTTTTTCTGGTCATCAAGACTCATGACGCCAAGGCAAACCAGAGCATAGGCAATCATGGTTACGAGTCCCAGTCCTCCGATAAACGAAGTCCAGAAGAAGCGGGCAACAAGAACCAGTACCAGGAGAATCACAAACATGACCATGCCATGGAACAAGGCTCGGCTATTATCCTCTACGGTGCGTTCCTTCAGTTCGTCATATCTGGAACGTTCACCGGACAAAGCCTTAAGAACAGGACCAGCCATCATGACAAGCAACAGCGGGAGCCAGAACAAGGCCATGCCTGCCGCTCTAAAATTCTTGATTCCGGGCAAGATCTTGTACCAGAGATTAAACAAGGGGGAATGGGCGCCCATACCGTAACTTAAGGCGACAACGGCTCCCAAGCCCCAGAAAGCCGCATAGCGGCGCTTTCCCGGAAGGAACAGGCAGAGGAACCCAAGGAAGGTCAGCAAGGCACCCGCATAGTTGTGGTCCAGCTTGAACATATTGTGTCCCCAGTAATAGGGACTGGCAGATGCGGCCTGCTGCTGGGCAATACGCCTGGCGTTCTCCCTAAGCATGTCCTCCGGATACTGGCTGTAGCGGGGATCGGACATGAACTGGGCCATAATCTGACGTTCATATTCAGGAGCGGCCTCCTGTTGAATCGTCCTCAAGTCTTCCGGGGAGTAGTTCAGGAAGGAGCTTCCCTTCAGTTCGCCAGTCTTGGGATCCTGTTCATAGACATCCACACCCACAAAGCCAGGCAGAAGCATCTGGGCCATTTCTTCCTGATGCAGGGACCAGCTGGCCGCATGACCGATGGAAGTATGCTCGCTATCCCCACGAACAGACTGGGAAGTGGTGTACTGGAATGTTGAAACCAACTGGAAAGCCGAAAGGGAGAGCCCCAAAGCCAGGGCAACCGCAGCAAGCCCCAGGCGCTTTCCCTTGGAGGCAAGTCCGTCGCAATGGAAGGCGACTTCGTACAGGGTATAGAGACCGGCGCCCCACAGGAATAGATAAGTCAGCTGCACATGGGGAGAAAGAATCATCCAGGCAATACTGAAGGCGAGTGCGCCCATATAGGGCAAGCTACCGTTCCGAACAATCTTCCGAATGGAAAGAATGGCAAGGGGGGCAATGGCAAAAACCATCATCTTGCCATCGTGACCACCATAGATGTAGGTAAAGTATTCCGGTGCAAAGGCATATAGAAAACCAAGTAAGGCGCCCCACCACTTGCTTCCAGTCAGGTGCCAGCCCAGGGCAAAGGCACACATGAAGGCAATCCAGATGGTGAGAATGAACTTAAAGCCCACGGCCCACACCGGATTCATCAGGAACTGGGTCCAGACCAGCGGGTGATACACGTCCGCAAACTGGGCGTCCACCGTAGGCACACCGCCAAGACGGCTGTCATCCCATTCGGTGACCACCACATTTTCAGCACGGAGAATGCGGGTTCCGATACCTCTCAGCTGGTCGGAGTTGTACATCAGCTGCCCATTGCCGTGGGCATCGGGATAGGAACCGACAAAGTCATGAAAGACAACCATCAGTACCGCGAAGAAAATAGCGGCTATGGCAATAAAGAAAACGGGTCTTTTTTCAAAAATTTTCATGAAAAATAATTTAGAACTTTCTACCCGCAAAATTTTCGTACAAACAAAAAAGCCCCCGCGGATTAGGCGGGAACCTTACACATGTCCTAGGACAAAAACAAAAAGTCTTTGGCGAACAAATTATTCTGCGATTTCGTCGTCTGCAGAAGACTTTCTGGTGAGGCAGTAGATGCCGAAACCAGCGAGAACGATAGCAGCGAGAACAGCGACGACCTTGATAATCTTACCCATGATATACTCCTTATATGGTAATTTCAGTTTTACTGTTCTATAAGATAATAGTTTTTTTTTCAAAAAACAAATAAAAACAAAAAATTATTTCAAATTCAGCCGTTTTTCGTCAAAATCATACAAATTACGGGCAATTTCTTATCCACTTCATTTTCACTGGGGATAATTTCACTTTCCACGATCAGGCAATTCAGCTCCTTGACAAAAAATTCCAGCTGATTTCGGTCAAAGCCAAGCCAAATATGACCATGGGTCGTCCTAAAGGATTCCTCCTTATGCTGGGCCAGGTCCAGCAGGGCAAGAGTTCCCCCCGGTTTCAGGATGCGCACGGCCTCCTTCAGGGCGAGCCTCGGGTCCATGGCATGATGAAGAACCTGGCTCATGAGAACCAGATCGGCAAAATCCGAAGGAAGCCCGGTTTTTACCATGTCCGCCACCTTAGGTTGAACATTCTGGACGCCTTTCTGCTTCAGGATTTTCTGCAGACCGCTAATCACCTTCGGGTCGCAGTCCAGGGAGGTCACATGCTTACAGCGGTTGCAAAGCATGAGAGTAAGGTCACCGCCTTCCCCACAACCAATGTCCACCACATTGTCAAAGGGGACCATCAGCTTGCTGAAAAGACTTACCTGAGCCTTTAGGCTTCCACCCGCCTGATTCAGCTTGTGGATCTGCCCCTTCGTATTATCGGAGCGGGCTTCCAGTACCTGGGCCGCGCGAACCTTCAGGATATCCCTATCCGGCAATTCCTCGTAGGCTTCGCGGATCATGGACAGCATACGGTCGCTCAAGTACAATTCCTCACTCAGTCGGTAATAGGCCTTGATTCCGTCACGGCGGTCCTTCAATAAATTGCAGGAGGACAGTTTAGCCAGATGACGGCTCGCATTGCTCTGATGGATATCCAGGATATCCTTGATTTCATTCACCGTAAATTCGGCCTGATCCAGCAGCAACAGGATTTTCAGGCGCATTTCGTCTGAAATGGCTCCAAAAAGTTCCATATTAGGAACAATAGGTTCTCGGATCATGTCGGTTTTCGCCACAAAAGCTCCATGGATTGTTTTTTCTGCAATATAATTTTTTTAGCTTGAACCATTATGAAATTCAGGCACATTATTCCCCTACTCGTTCTGCTCTCCGGACTTTCCGAAGCCAGGGAATCCCAATACCGCCTGGATTTATCTACCGACATAACCACCACCGCCATGGCGCTGTTCACCAGCGGGTTCGGCAGCTATCTTTACAGCCAGATGGAATATCCCGACGCCGTCATGGACCAGGACAAGCTTTTGCCCTGGGACCGTAAGTTTGCGGGTCGTTACAGCGAAACTGCAGATTTTATGAGCGATGTGGGATCGGTCCTGGCAGTGACCCCCTTCGTTATAGGCGGGGCAGCACTCTACTCGGACCAATCCTCCCTAAAGGAATTCGGAACATTTTCCCTGATGCTAGTCCAGGCCGCATTATTCCAAAATGGAATAAATCTGGCGTTCAGGTCCCTAGAACTGTGGCCTAGGCCCTATATGTACGCCCAGGAGGGAAAGGGTCTGAAACAAGCCGGGAAAGCCAAGCCAGAAGCCTATGGAAGCTTCTTCTCGGGCCACACTTCCGCAGCCTTTACCGTGGCAGTTTTCACCTCGGAATGGTTCAGCGAAACCCATCCAAACTCAAGCGCCACGCGGGTTGTACGGGCATTGGCCTTCTCTCTGGCAAGTCTTGAGGGAGTACTCCGGATTGCCGCCGGAAAGCACTATCCCAGTGATGTCATCGTGGGTGCCCTGGTAGGTACGGGAGTGAGCTATGGCGTTCTTTCTCTGCACAAGAGGCAGGATGAAAAAATCACGTTATGGGCAGGTCCTGCCAGCGCAGGATTCCTCCTCTCCTTTTGAAAATAAATTATAACATCTTCTTTTCAACAAACCAGTATATATTCAAAACAGGAAGGCGCGGGACTGTATTTTCCAGATCCACAAGGTGCGCTTTATTGATGATAGGGAAGGCTGTTATGCAGGGTATTTTCAGAAACATCGTTAAGTCCTCCGGACGAGTGCTTACAGTACTCGCCCTTAGTGCGTTATGCACCACGGCTTTCGCCGCGCCTAAAATGCAAGGCAAGAAAGTTGCATCCCCTGCAAAAGCCCAGATGGTCAAATCCCGCGATAACCAGATGGACAAGTCCACCGAATCCCTTTCCGAAGAAGAAATTTTCAACAGGATTCTCCAGCAGAAAAGTCTTTCTGCAGACGGAAAGACCTTAACCGACACCCGCGATGGCAAGAAGTACAGCGTGGAAATCCGCGGCGACAAGGCCTGGATGAAAAAGAACCTGGCGTTTAGCATTTCCAACCCCAGCCAGTGCCTCATGGAGAGCGAAGAATTCTGCCAGAAGTACGGAAGGTTCTACAGCCACCAGGAAGCAAAGAAGGCCTGTCCTGCAGGCTGGCACCTCCCCGACGATGGCGAATGGCGGGACTACCAGAAGGACCGTAGCAAGCTGGACTGGAAGAACCTGGGTCAAGGCGGCTGCAAGGACTGGGACGGCTATTGCGAAAGCAGTTCCACCGGGCACTACTGGTCCGCATCCTCCGTCGAAAAGAATACGGGCCGTTCCTGGGAATTCCGCAGTGGCCCCAAGAGCATTAACCGTACCGACGAAAGCACCCGTAAGGGGCTTTACGTTCGCTGCGTTGCAGACCTGCGCTAGATTTTTCATTTCTCTCCTCCTAAAAAACAAAAAGACTCCGCCTTGTGTTTTGGGCGGAGTCTTTTGCTTTTTCATTCAACTGGCTCGAGGTTTTTTAGCCTCGAACCCTGGAATTCTTAAGGTTGGCTAGTTTATCGAGCCATTATTTTTTTAGACCGGAGAGAATCAGATTCACGGCAGAAGTTGCCACCTGCCTTGCTTCGTCGTCAAGAGGAGCCTGCTTCTTGAGAGAACCCTTGTCCTTCCTGTAGCTCTGGACCAGCTCACTTACACAGTTATAGCTGTAATCCACCGTCTTGTTATAATCGCCAAAGTCAAACTTGTCGGCGGCATTTCGGTCCAGCTTGAATTCGTCGTATGCGGCGCGACAATCCCCCTGGCTGTTGGCATAGCGAAGACTAAAGGAAATGGGGCAGCTTTTTCCCCTGTAGGACAGGAGAATCTTTCCGCTAGATTCCTTCATCTTGTCAAGTCTGATGGAAACTTCCCCGTCGTGCATGGATATTTCATCACATTCCGGAGCACGCAGATTATCTACAATTTCATCTTCGTCCAGTTCAGCATCCTTGTCTTCGCTGAACATCATGTAGAAGTTGGCGACAGCCTTCTCGGCATCCTTCAGTGCCACATTCTTCTTGAACAGCTGGCTGTAGAAGGACTTCATAAAGCAGTTTCCATCATACTGGAAAACTTCCTTTAGCTCATCGACATAAAAGCTCTTGGCATAGTGGATGGAATTTTGAGAATCTTCAATCCAATCGCCCTTTGGGAAAGACTTTCCCTCGAAGCGATAGACTTCTTCATCATCTCCATCCTTCTGGGAAAGATAGGCCTTTGCCTTGCTACTGTAGGCAATCATGGAATCCGGTCTGGAAGTTTCCTTTTTCCATTCCAGATACTTGAGTCCCCCATCCTTCACTTCCCTACACACGGGATTCTTCACGATCAATAGGGAATCCCTGGATTTGTAGACATAGCTCGCCTTGGAAAGGACTATATCAAAGGAATCGTCCATCTGAAAAGTGGAAGGACCGTTATCGCCGCTACAGCCTAAAAAGGCGCCACAGGCAGCTAAGGCCAATGTCATCCATTTAAAATTCTTCTTCATATAAAACCCCTTATATGACTCTTCCTATGCATTATAGAAATTTTAAAACGGTCTAACCCGTTGACTATCAACATTTTATGCAAATCAGCAAGGGATTTGTCCTTTCTAGGCAGTATAGTGCAAAAAATGTTCTGCGGAAAAACAAAAACGGTCAGAGAGAAATCAGTTCATACTGATGCTAGCCAGACAACGACCAACAGCCTAGTGATGGTGGTGATGATGTCCTTCACAGCAACCCCCGTGTGAATGATCATGGCTTCCTAAAACGCGATGAGGAATGCCGTGAGCGATAAGATCCACGTCACAGCCGTAAGTATCCGTAATCATCTGCTGGGTTAAACCGGAACCTTCGTGATAGTGAACGTTACGGTTGACGCAGACCACGCTCTTCACCTTATGGGAGAGGGCCATCAGGTCGTGAGTGACGATAATGATGGTCATGGTCTTGCTGAATTCTTCCAGCAGGTTGTAAAGGTTTTCCTGGCCGGCGGCATCGATGTTGTTGCTGGGTTCGTCCAGAAACAGAATGCGGGGATTGCACACCAGGGAGCGGGCAATGAGAACACGCTGACGTTCGCCGCCGCTCAGCTCGCCCATACGGCGGTTGAGGAAGCCTTCCAGATGGACCTTGGAAAGGGCGGCGGCAACTTCGGGGGACTTTGCCTTGAGGCCGATTTTTCCAAGGGCGACGCACTCCCCTACGGTAATGGGGAATTCCAGATTGCGGCTGGTGTTCTGGGGGACATAGCCCACGGCAATTTTCTTGGTGGGGACTTTTTCGCCAAAAAGCTTTACCTCGCCCTCGGACGGAGTAAGAAGCCCCACGATCAATTTCATGAGGGTAGATTTTCCACCCCCGTTGGGGCCGATGATTGCAACGAAGTCATTCTCCTCGATTTCAAGATTTACCTTGTCGAGAATTTTGGAATTGCCATAGGCGAAGGACAGATTGTTGACTTCAATTGCGTTCATATCTTATATCTACAAAATTTTTTCTTGAATCGTTTGTACGTTTCTACTGACCGATGGATTTTATGAGGGCGCGGATATTGCCTTCGTAGTCATAGGACAGCGGATCCGTATCCAGAATTTTCGCATCCAGTTCTTTTGCGATGGTGGCGGCAGCCCGCTTACTGAACTGGGGCTGGACAAAAACGATGTGGACATTGTTGGCCTTACCTGTTTTTGCCAGATTCATCAGATCCCGAGGTTTCGGTTCCTTGCCGGCGACCTCCACCGTCAGCTGTTTCATGCCGTAATCCCGGGCGAAGTAGCCATAAGCCGGATGGAAGACGATAAAGGTTTTTGCATTGGCGGGAAGTTTGTTTATGGTCTGACGAAGTTCCACGTCCAACTTCTTCAGGCGGAAAATCAATGCGTTGGCTCGCTTGCGGTAAAGGTCCTTATTTGCGGCATCCAGGACCATGAGCGCTTCGCAGACATTCTCCGCCACCTGCATCATCTGAAGAGGCGAAGTCCACAGGTGGGGATCCATTTCTTCGTGATCATCGTCGTCGTGTTCATCGTGATGGTGCTTGTCGCAGTGCTCCTCACCCTCGTGATGATGGTGTTCATCTTCTTCCATCCAGGTGATACCCTTGGAGATGGAAACAATGTTTATATTCTTGTTCACGCCCTTGAAGCGGGGCAACCAGGCAGCGTCCATACCGGAGCCGTCACTGAAGTAGACGGTTGCCTTTGCAAATTCCCTGAGGGAAGCGGGCTTTGGTTCAAAAGTGTGAGGGTCCGCGCCAGGAGGAAGCATGGTAACCACCTGGACTTCGCTACCGCCAATTTCTTTCACCACATTGGAATAGGGCTGTAACGAAACCGCTACCGTCAAGTTGGCTGCAGAAGCACTTACACTAAAAAAAGCCAGAAGTACAGCGAACAAAATCATCACTGGATTCTTCGCCTTCGGCTCAGAATGACGAAGGGAGATTAGCTCAGAATGACGTTGGAGGAACTGTTCAGAATGACATTGGAAGAACTGTTCAGAATGACATTGGAGGAACTGTTCAGAAAAAGCTTTCATTAAATTCGTCCTTCGAAGAAACCGTCGAAGTCAATGTCGCTGACCATGTCCACCACAATTTCGGGTTTCACGTCCAGCTTGTCCAGGTCCGCCATCTTGGTTTCGCCACAGAGGGGCAGCACAAAACGGCAGCCGCTTTGCTTTGCCAATTCAAAGTCCGTATACAGGCGATCCCCTACAAACAGGATTTCTTCGGGATCGTACTTTTTCAGAAGTTCGGATAACATGGCCGGGTTTGGTTTACCAAAACTTCTCTCCGGCTCTACGCCGTAGGCCGTTTTCAGCAGCGCCATAAAGCTACCGATATCAGGCACGGGGCCGTTGGCATCGGGGCATACAAAGTCCGTGTGGGTCACCCAGAAGGGAATCTTGCGCTGAACGCGGAAAGAAAGTTCGCAAAGTTCACGGTAGTCAAAGCTATTGTGGTAAGCGATCAGGACCAGTTCCGTATCGGCAACACTGGGACGCAAGTTCAGGGTGGGATCCTGGGCAGCAAACCATTCCGTCACTTCGGGATTTGCGAAGAAGAACACGTTCTTGATGCCTTCCTCGTGAATGGCGTTCAGGGAAAGGTATAGGGCGGAAATGATGGCATCATCCCGAAGAGGGAGGCCCATGACCTTCAGGCGGTTTTCGTAAAAGACCGGGGACTTGCTGGTGTTATTGCTCAGGTAATAGACGGGCACATGCTTTGCCACGTTATTTACAGTTTTAACAGCCTTAGGGTACGGACGACCACTCAGGTACAAGGTACCATCTAAATCAAATACAACAGCTTTTACCGGCTTACGAGTCATGACGCAAATTTACAAAAATGAAAGATGAAGAATGAAAGATGAAGAATGAAGGGTAAAAATTTTCCCCTAGACCCTGATCCCTTTTCAGCATTTCTATCTTGCGGTCTATGAAAACTCCTGACAGTCGCTTTTATTGCCCGCTCATCACCGAGGGCACAATTACATTGGACGAAAATGAAAGTACCCACGCGGTTCGCGTGTGCCGCGCAGCCGTTGGCGATGTGTTGCAACTTTCCGATGGTCTTGGACATTTTGCCGACGGAACCATCGTGAAGGCGGACGCAAAGGCCTGCGAAGTCCGAGTAGACTCTGTGGTAGTGACAAGCGACATACGTCCCAAGATTTCTCTCGGCATAGCCTGTCTAAAGGACGACGCCCTGGAGGAAGTGGTCTTCCACGCGGCACAGACAGAAATTGACAGCATTGTATTTCTGCGCACCGACTATTCCCAGGAACCCAAGAACTCCGATTTAAAGAAGACCGTGCGCCGTGCTGAGCTAAAAAGTCTTGTCAGTTTGAAGCAGTCCAAGAAGCCCTGGATGACAAGGATTGATGGCCCCGTGGAATTTAAGGACTGGCTGAAAAGCTACCAGGGAGACCTGGTCCTTTGCGACATGGACGGCGAACAGGCTCCCGCCACAGAAGCACTCGCCGCCCCCACCACCTTGCTGGTTGGCCCCGAGGGCGGATTCTCCCCTGCGGAAATCCTGGCTATCAAGGAATTTAAGAACGGCAAGGTCCATTTGATGAAGCTGGGACCGACTCGACTCCGCGCCCGTACGGCAGCCATCATCGCCCTGGGAAAGATTGTCTGCTAGCAGACGATTCCCACGACATATTATTTTGAACTTGCAGGCCCGTCCCGCAAGTAAATTTTTTTTATCTTTTCATCCGATTTTGTTTTGGATATACCAGTCAATCAATCTGGTAAGTGAGGTTTCATGGTCATCAATTATATGATCGTAGCATTGATTCTGTCCCTGATCAATATTGCGATCCTGATTTACGTCAATCCCAAGCGCACGACCTCCCATTATACGGCCATGTTCTACATGATGAGCATCCAAATTGCAGGGCACCTGTTTCTTGCGCTTTCCCATAACGAACCGGAAGCTCTGTTGGCAAACAAGATTGCCTATGTCGGAGCCGTCTATGTTCCCCTCCTGTTCTTCCTAGGGGAACTGACCATTTGCAACATCAAGATTTCCAAGACGCTCCGTATTGGACTGTTCATTCTAAGTACGACCGTTTTTGGCTTCGCCACTACCGCAGGATACAGCGACATTTTCTACCGGAGCATCACCCTGGTTCAGCGAAACGGTGTAACCGACTTCATTCCGGAGTTTGGACCCGCACACATCATCTTTAACATAGTGCTGGGCACCTACTTATTTTCCGGAATCAGTGTCCTTATCTACTCCCTGCTAAAAAAGAAAAATGTATCCTACAAGAATTTGGTGGCGCTGGTCGCCATGGGATTTTTCTGTATCGCGGCCTTTTTCGTTTTGCGAGAAAAGGGAATGGACATGCTGGTCATGCCAGCAATATACCTGATTGCCGAATATGTACTAATCGCAATTATCCACCGTATCGGCAAGTACGATATGGAAGGAACCATCCGGGACACCCTGGAATTCCAGAACGAGAACGCCTACCTTTCCGTGACTAAGGACTTTTGTTACATCGGCTGTAACGACATCGCGCTCCACCATTTTCCGGAACTGCGCTATTTCCGCGTAGACACTAAAATACAGGAAAGCACAGAACTAGGAAGTGTACTATTGAAGCTGCTGCATAAATTCAATCCGCAGGAATTGAGCCTAGTGGAGAATTTCAAGCACGGCAAAAACCACTACAAGGCAATCCTTAGAAACCTGCATCACGGTGACAAGGTTTGCGGTTACATGTTCCGCATCGAAGACGACACCAAGATGCAACGCTACATCAAGCTTCTGGACAAGTATAATAACGATCTCGCCAATGACGTCCAGATGAAAGATGTATACATCCAGACCATCCAGGAACAGATGATCGTGGGCATGGCCAACATGGTGGAAAGCCGGGACCAGAACACCGGAGGACATATCCGCCGTACCAGCAATGTGGTAAAAATTCTGGTAAATGAAATGAGAAAAAGTGGACTCTATCCGTCCAAGACCAGTTTCTTTAACGCGGTAATCAAGGCGGCCCCCATGCACGACCTGGGGAAGATTGCCGTTGACGACACCATCCTAAGAAAGCCGGGCAAATTCAATGACGACGAGTTTGAACTGATGAAATCCCATTCCGAAAAGGGAGCCGCCATCGTAGAAAACCTGCTAAAGGATGTGGAAACGGAACAGCTTGTGACGATAGCCCAGAATGTAGCCCACTATCACCATGAACGTTGGGACGGAACGGGCTACCCCTGCCACCTGAAAGGAGAACAGATCCCTCTGGAAGCCCGCATTATGGCGATTGCCGACGTCTACGACGCATTGGTCAGCCGCCGTTGCTACAAGGAAAAGATGTCTTATGCGGAAGCCTTCGACATCATCGTGAATTCAATGGGAACACACTTCGACCCCAATTTGAAAATGTCCTTCATCAACTGCCATAAGGAACTGGAAGCGTTCTACGACAGCTGCAATGATTAACTAAAATAAAACTCAGGGGGCTCCCGCCCCCCGAACTCCCCCACAAAAGAAAAAGCCGTCCAAGCAAAAACTTGGTCGGCTTTTCCTTATATCAGCTTTCGAAGGTCCAGGGGGCAGAGCCCCTTGCATCTTATAAGCTGACTTTTACCTTTTCGCGCATGGCCATGACGGTTGCCTTGGCTTCTTCCACGGTGTCGCGACGGGCAAGGAGAACTCCCATACGGCGGTGGCCCTTCAGTTCCGGCTTGCCGAACAGGCGAAGACCAGTGTCGGGTTCTGCAAGGACTTCTTCCAGACCGCTGAACTTTACGTGGTCAGAGTTGCCATCGCAGACAATTGCCTTGGAAGCGCTTGCGCCGTGGAAAGCAATGTTGGGAATGGGCAGGCCGAGGATTGCGCGGGCGTGGAG
>JAKSIH010000057.1 GCA_024398935.1 Fibrobacter sp.
AAAAAAAGGATTTCAAACATGTCTAAGATTCATAAGTCTATTGCAGAACTCGTTGGCCACACTCCTCTTGTTGAACTTTCCAATTACGAAGAAAAGTATGGTCTTAAGGCTCACATCATTGGTAAGCTGGAATACTTGAACCCCACCGGCTCCGTGAAGGATCGCCTGGCTCTGGCCTTGATCCAGGATGGTGAACGTCGCGGCCTGATTAAGAAGGGCGACACCCTTATTGACGTGACTAGCGGTAACACGGGCATTGGCCTTGCCGGTATTGGTCATGCTCTTGGTTACGAATTTGAACCTTATCTGGAACCGGGCACCACCATCGAACGCGTCCAGATTTTTGAAGGCTACGGCTTGAACGTAAAGTCTTTCTACGATATCGAAGAAGTCAAGGACTTCGAAAAGACAGGCCTGGTGCTTGATGATTTGATTGATGGTATCAAGCGCATCGCCAAGGAAAAGGGTTTCTATTATACTGGTCAGACTGTAAACGAAGCCAACCAGGAATTCCATTTCAAGACTACCGGCCCAGAAATTTGGGAAGACACGGATGGCAAGGTGGATTACTTTGTTGCAATGGGCGGTACTGCAGGCACTATCGTGGGTACGGGCCGTTACCTTCGCGAAAAGAATCCTGGCGTAAAGATTGTGGGTGTGCAGGCTGCAAAGAGCTCCCGCCCGGATAGCCCTGATTTTACCGGTCATATCGTAGATGGAACCTTGCCTTTGCATGGTGTGGCTGAACCTCTTGTACCTACCCTCATCAAGACCAATCGCGATAACGGTTTCCAGTTTGATGAAGTTATCGACATCAAGGCGGAAGACGCTTACGCAACTGCACAGGAAACTGCAAAGACCGATGGCCTCTTCCTGGGAACTTCTGCTGCCGCCGCCCTTACCGCCGCAATCGAAATTGCAAAGCGCCCTGAAGCTGCCGGCAAGAACATCGTGGTGATTTACCCCGATAACGGCTACAAGTACCTTTCTACGGAACTGTACAAGAAGCAAAAATAGGTGTGAGGGCGCACCTTCGGTGCTTTGAGCATTGAGGTCGCTCAACAAGTTGAGCTTTGAGGAATAAGAAAATAGCGTGTGATTTTTGACGGAGAATTTTTAGAATGAAATTGAATTTTGTACAGAATATTGCTTTGAAGGCGGCGAAGTCTACGGAAGATTATTTGGAATCCGTTCTCCAGATTGTGAAGTATCTGAAGAATAACGAAGTGGTAACGCCTCAGGGAAAGTACTGGAAGGTAAGCCCGGAACCGGGTAACGAATACGCTGGTGATCTGATGATTACCCCCAAGGGCCTTTACGCAGGCTCGGCTGGTATTGGCCAGTTTTTCTTGCAGCTTTTTGAAGTGACGAATGATGAACAGTATTTGCAGGAAGCAAAAGACGCTGCGGAATACATTTTGAACACCTACGAAGGCGTAAAGTTCTTCAAGGATGTTTTGGAAGGTGCCGAAGGCGGCATCTGGCCTGTAAAAGGCTGGGGAACCAGCGTCTATGCGTCTCCGGCGGGGCAGGCCATCTTTTTGGATCAGCTTTACGCACATGTGAAAGATGAACGCTACCGCAAGTTCTTGATTCAGTCTGCCGATGATGCAATCGCCGCAGGTCATGACGACGGAAAGATCCTTCACTGGTCCACGGAAGCGGACTTGATGGCTGACGGTTCCTACGCTTTCTTCTTCCTGTATGTTTACCGTAAGACCGGTGACGAAAAATATCTGGAAGCTGCAAAGCGCGTAGTCGCCTTTACGGACACTCGCATCACTCACGCCAAAGAAGGCGGCATTTACTACAAGAATGTTGACCTCACGTTGGTTGGCTGGAAGTCCAAGGAATCTGCATTCCCCAACTTTAGTCACGGCGCTGCAGGTACGGCATTCCTGAACGCACTTCTTTATGAAGAAACCAAAAATCAGGAATACTTGGATAAGGCAAATGAAGTGGTGAAGTTCCTTGCAGCCATTGCAGAAGGTGATGAAAACGGAGCCCTGATTCCGTACCTCTACAATCCGGAACTGGGCCGCTTCCATGACTTCTATTATCTAAGTACTTGCCACGGCCCCGTGGGAACTTCCATTCTCTTCCGCAAGCTTTATGATATTACCGGCGACAAGGAAAACTTGCAGTGGGTTGACATTCTGACGAAGGGAATTCTGAAGGCTGGTGCTCCGCTGAAACATACTCCGGGTTACTGGAACAGTTACTGCCTCTGCTGTGGCGCTCCTGGCGTTCTCGCACATTTCGTGAAGACTGCTGAAGCTCTTGGTGACAAGTCCTACATTGAACAGGCGAAGGTCACTGCAGACAAGTTGCTGGGCGATTCCTGGAACGATGACAAGGGCCGTCGCTGGTACGCCGCATGGACCCGTAAGATTCCTGGCTTTGTGGAAACCTACACCGGCCTTTATGCAGGTGCTGCGGGAGCCGCTTCCGCGTTGCTCCAGCTTTACGCGCACGAAAAGGGAATCAAGATTCAGACCGAAACTGTGGAATACCTGTTCTTGAAATAAGTGCCGGAATTTATCCGCGACGAACCTAAAATTTCCGTACAACAAAAAGGACCCCTGGGTAAATGAAATCCGCCCGGGGGTCTCTTTTTTTTGCAGTGCTTTCTAGCAGTACTTCTTCAGGAATTCGTCAATTTCTACAGGCTTGGAATAGTAGAATCCCTGAAGGCTGTGAACCTTGAAGGGCTGCAGTTCTGTACGCATGTTGGCACTTTCGATTCCCTCGACGCAGACTTCTGCGGAGAAGGACTTGGCAAGATCCGTAATGAACCTTACGGTGTTTCTGTCCTTGTCATCGGTTTCGATGTTCAGGACATAACCGCGGTCGATTTTCACTGTATCTACCGGCAACTCGCGGAGAATTCCCAGAGAAGAAAAACCTGTGCCGAAATCGTCTAGCGCAATACGGACGCCTTCGTTGCGCAAGGTTCCGAGAACTTGCTTTAGCAGGTTCGTATCCAGCAGGCGGCAACGTTCTGTAACTTCGAGGCAGAGGTTTCTTGCAGGGAAGTTCAGTTCCTTCAAAAGACTAATGACATCTTCTGCAAAATTGCTCTTTTCCAACTGAGCGTAAGACAGGTTCACGTTAATGATAAAGTCGGGATGCTTTTCCAGAATCTTTTTGGAGTCCAATAAAGACTGCCTTAAAATCCAGCTACCCAGTTCCGGGAAGAGGCTGTCTTGCTCAAGAATAGGAATAAAGTGAATTGGCGGAACTGTACCGTAGTCTTCGTTCTTCCAGCGGATTAGTGCTTCGGCTCCCTTCAGCTTTTCGTTTTCGGCATTGACTACCGGCTGGTAGCAAATGTAGAAGCCGTCGCATCCATCGATAATGCTGTTACGGATGGTGTTCAGTCGCTTCAGTATATCCTTCTGCCCGTTGCTTGAGGAATCCTTGACAAGGAACAGTTCTCCATGATGGGCGTTCTTGGATTCCGCAAAGGCGTACTTAAGGCTGGAATAGACTGTGTCGGCGCTGACCGTGAAATCGCTGATGGTTTCCGCACCTGCGCAAAGCGAAAGGGCGATGCGGTCCGAGGCCACATAGAAATTCTGCGCCACGAGATCCTGCACGTCGCGATAGGTCTCGTTCAGTTCATTGATGGGTGCATTTTCGGAAATGATTGCAAACTTTGTTCCGTCCATGCGGTAAGTGCAGCCCATGCCCCGGAATGCCTGCTGAAGGATCGCTCCGAACTTACGGAGAATCTTGTTTCCGAAGGCGTAGTTGTAGACATCGTTTGCCCTGGAAAAACTTTCCAGCCCGATCATGATGACATTGAATTTTTGCTTGTTCCAGAGGAATCCCCTGACATCATCCATAAAGCCATAAAGGCTTCGTAGATTGGTGACCGAGTCGGTGTAGTTAAGGCAATCGTGGTTTTTGATGATACCACAGAAAACCAAGGGGCTTCCGTCATCATCGGGGAGTACCACGCCACTGCAGGAACAAAGAACATACTTGCCGTCCTTTGCCATTGCACGGTATTGAATGTTGTGGCTTTTTTCCCGTCCTGTAAAGAGGTCGTCGATATTTAAAGCGAAATCTTCCCGGTCTTCGGGATGAATGTGCTCCATCCAGATGCCGCCAGCATTATCCATGTATTCGCCGGGAAGGCCGAAGTAATCTACTGCGGCTTTTGACCATCTGGAAAAGTCGTTCTTGATATCGCATACATAGACATATGCGCCGTCGGCGGCAATGGAGTATGCTTCAAAGAGTGCGTCAAGTTGTTGTCTGTTCATCTTAAGCCTCCATTAGCCTATAAATACCTGGTTTTTGCCGTTGTTTTTTGCCTCGTACAGGGCGCTGTCTACGCGGACGCAGACCATGTCGGAAGATTCCCCTCGAAGGGCCTCTACGACTCCAATGCTTGTCGTTTTTCGTCGGGCTTTGGGAAATGAAATTGCTGCAAAGGTTGTTCGAATCTGGTTTGCGATTTTTGCTGCGGCCTGACTGTCAAAGCCCGGGAGTACAATCATGAATTCTTCTCCGCCCCAGCGGCCGATGGATCCTTCGGGTGCATTTTCCGTAACGACTGATTTCATAGTTTCTGTAAGCCCAAGAATAACGCTGTCGCCTTCCTTGTGACCATAGGTGTCGTTTACCATCTTGAAGTTGTCGATGTCCAGCATGATGAGGGCAACTTTTTTCCCCTCTTCGTTGCATTCCCTCAAACTGCTTGAAATTCGTTTTTGAATTTCCGCCCTGTTGTAAAGTTGGGTAAGGCTATCCGTAATGGCAGCCATTGCGAGTTTCTTGTTTGCTTCGGCAAGCTCCGCCGTAGCGGCGTCAATGAAGGTGGCCAGGCGGTTGATCATGGAAACCTTGCCCGAGAATTTTTCGGGTGCCATGGTGAATGTGGCGCTCTCGTCGACTTCGCCCTCGCGGAATGCTACCACAACGAGCGTCACGTTGTGCTGAATCAGTTCTGAATTCATGCGGAGAAACTCGCCGGACGTGTAGAAGCCCGAGGTGTGGGCGATATTCTGGAATGGATATGTTTCCTTGCTGATTTCGTCATTGCCCCAGAATGTTCTACGGGCGGCGCAGGAGAAAACCTTGATGATCTCGGGCTGGAATTCCGCAATTTCACGGCCACCGTCCTCGATACTGTTCAGGATGGTCCAGGGATCGCCATAGGCAATGCGGGCGTAGACATCTTCCTCGATGTTGGAGGTCATGGTAAGGGAACCGTCGGCATTGCTTGCAGTCGGCGCTCTTAGAATGTTTATACCATGATGGTTGTAGAAAAATGGAAATTCCAGGGTGTTGTAGAAAAAGTCGCTGTTGTTTGGAATGTTCAGGTACTTATAGTAGGCATCATAGGCGGGCTTGCCGTCAAGTTCCTGCAGGATGTTGCCGGTGGCCTTTGTCACATGGAATTCCTTGCCGAGGGGTTTCCATCCCGTAATATGCGTGGTCCGGATATTGATGTCCTTGCCGCCGATGAGCAAGAAGGCGACGCCTTTTTCGGAATAGCCGCCTGCCTTGGAAAATACGCAGGCGTTGTCATTGTTCAAGTCGATATTGAATGCGCCGCCGCCGAATATCTGAATGTTGGGATCGATGTCGGTACATGCCTCGCAGAAGGGTGTCATGGACATGCCGCGAATGGTCGCCAAAAGTTCGATGGCCTTGACCCAGGGGCGTTTTGCCAGTTCCTTTTTCAGTTCGTCGATGACGCCTAATGCACTGCTTTCCGACAAGGGATATTGCAACAGACAAACCTGTGTCGAGGGATATTCGCAGAGCGTGCATGTAACTACGAACGGTGCGTCGGAAAGCCGCCCTTCGGTAATGGTGCCGTTGGTTGTACATCCAAGGTACAGGGCGTCGGGCATTTCCCGTTCGATGATTTCGCAGGCTGCCTTTATTTTTTCTTGCTCTGTGTTTTCTGCATATATGCTAAAAACGGTAGAGGAAGTGAATCTGGACTTTCTCCACTGATTGATCTTGTCGAGTTCGCTTTTCAGCTTGTCTGTGGCTGAAAATTCAAATTGAAACTGTTTCACGATGCCTATGTATAATTTTGTTTTCTTTGTAATATATAGTTTTATGGCGAAAATGCTCCCCCGGGCATGAAAAAAATCGTGTAAACAGACGAAAATCGATGTCAAGCGGGGCTCGACAACGAAAAAAAACAAAAAAACGGCAGGGAAATGCATTACCAAATCCCTGCCGCGGCGCTTTTTATGGAATGGAGTGCGCCTTTTTTGCTGTGTGGATCAGCAATTTTTTAGGAACCGCGTGGCACTAGCAGAAGAAGTCCTTCCAAATTTGTGTGCCTAAGTCGCAAAGGTTCACCTGCATTTCTTCAATCTTCTCGTGAAGACCGCTCTTGATGATTTCCTCGATGGTGGAGAAAGCCATGTCGGAACGCATCTTCCCGAGAAGACGGAGAGAGTCCGCGTTGCTCTTTACGGGGAAGGCAATATTCTTGAGGCTGATTTCGGCCTGTTCCAGGCAGTAGCGGAGAGATCTGGGGAAGTCCTCGCTCAACAGCAGGAATTCGGCAACGTTCTGGGGCGTCACATTGGAATTCTTGCGGTGGAACATTTCGTAGGCGCCCACGCTCTTGAGAACCGCATTCCACTGCACCGTATCCAGCGCCATGCCCACCATGCTCACATCCGGAAGAAGGATGTAGTACTTCACATCCAGAATTCGGGAAGTCTGGTCGGCGCGTTCGATCATGGTGCCGAGGCGCGCGAAGTTCCAGGCTACGTCATGGGTCATGGTTCCCTGGATGATACCTACGGTTAGCTGGCTGAATTCCTTCACGCTGCAGTAGAAGGCGTGGGGTGCGGCCAGGGCCTGCTTTTGCACTTCGGGATCGTTCAACTTAAGATAGAACTGGTTGATGGCGATCCAAAGTTCCGAAGAAATTCTTTCGCGGACGCAGCGGGCGTTTTCGCGGGCGGCTGCCACACAGGAAATGATGCTGCTGGGATTTTCCTTATCGAAGGTAAGGAAGGTCAGGGCGTTTTCGGTGGAAACGTGGGCGTAGCTCTTGAAGAATGCGTCTGCGTTACCGGCGGTCTGGATCACTGGTTCCCAGGGACGTTCTTCGCCGGGCAAGTCCAGCTGTAACTGAAGATTAACATCGATGGCGCGTGCCACGTTTTCTGCGCGTTCAATATAACGGCCCAACCAGTAAATGGAATCTGCAACTCTGCTTAACATTATAAAAACTCCGTTTTTTGACGATTGATAATTGATGATTGATGATTGATGATTGATGATTATTTAGTTTGGCGGCGAAGCCGCGATTATTATTAATTGTTAATTCTCAATTTTCAATTATCAATTTTATTGCTGCTGTTGTTGTTCCATCCATTGCTTGGCCTGGCCAAGTTCAGGAGCCTTCTCGTTTTCGGCAATGACCCAGGTGTCCTTGCAGCCACCGCCCTGAGAACTGTTCACCACGATGGAACCCTTCTTGAGGGCAACGCGGGTAAGGCCGCCCGGCAGGATGTAGGTTTCCTTGCCCTGCACAATGTAGGGGCGAAGATCCACGTGGCGTCCTTCGAAGTTTCCGTCAACAATACAGGGCACGCGACTGAGGGAAATCATGGGCTGTGCGATGTAGTTACGGGGATTGGCCTTGATCTTTTCCTTGAAGGCTTCGCATTCTGCCTTGGTGGACTTGGGGCCAACAAGCATGCCGTAGCCACCGGATTCGCTGGCAGCCTTTACCACCATGTTTTCGATGTGGTCGATTACGTGCTGCATGTGCTTCGGATTTTCGCAGACGAAGGTGGGAACGTTGGGAATGATGGCTTCTTCACCCAGGTAGTACTTGATGATCTGCGGAACGTAAGTGTAGATGGCCTTGTCGTCGGCGACACCGCAGCCGGGAGCGTTGGCAAGAGCCACGTTGCCGGCCTTGTAGGCTTCCATCAATCCGGGAACACCCAGGCAGGAATCCGGGCGGAAAACCTGCGGATCCAGGAATTCGTCATCCACGCGGCGGTAGATCACGTGAACCTGCTTCAGGCCGCGGGTGGTGCGGGCGTAGACTTTCTTGTCCTGCACCACCAAGTCGTTTCCGGTCACAAGGTCCACGCCCATCTGCTGTGCCAGATAGGAATGTTCGTAGTAGGCGGAGTTGTACACGCCCGGAGTCAGCACAACAACCTTGGGCTCTGCGACACCATCGGCCAGGTATTCCAGGGCCTTGCGGAGGCGGGTGCAGTATTCATCCACAGGGCGGATGCTGCAATGGCTGAACACTTGGGGGAATGTGCGCTTGAGAATCTGACGGTTCTGCAACACGTAGGAAACACCGCTGGGGCAACGCATGTTGTCTTCCAGCACATAGAAGGTACCATCGGTATCGCGAACCAGGTCGGTACCGGTAATGTGTGCCCAGATTCCCTTGGGCGGCACGAAACCTTCCATCTGCGGGCGGTAAGCGGTGCAGGTGTTGATGAGACTTTCGGGAACCACCTTGTCGCGCAGAATCTTGCGGTCGTTATAGATGTCCGTCAAGAAACAGTTCAAAGCTTCGGTACGCTGGCGAAGGCCAGCATCAAGGTGCTTCCAGTCTTCGGCGCTGACAATACGGGGGATGACATCGAAAGGAATGATTTTGTCCTTTCCATCCTTGTTGCCATAGACTGCGAAGGTAATGCCGTTGTCGAAGAATGCCGATTCTGCAACTTTCTGACGACGCTGCAGCTCACCTTCCGGCAATTCATTGATGCGGGTGATGAGCGGTTCTGCTGCCGGGCGGGGCGTTCCGTCAGGCAGACACAATTCATCGTAGAATCCTTCTGTGTTATAGTTACCGAACTTCATAATGTTTCCTTGCGTTTGTTTAATTGATGATTGATGATTATTTAGTAAGGCGGCTATACGACACTTTAAACTATGTTTATTAGTGGCAGTTATCCACTTTGTGGAAAAGCCGCGATATTTTTAATTCTCAATTATCCATTTTCAATTCTCAATTATTTCTCGTCTACGTTTACACCGACTTTAAGGATCGGGTTTCCACCTCCGGTAATGACTCCCTTCAACGGGCTCACATCGCCGAAGTCGCGGCCCCACGCTAGAATAATGTGCTCGTCACCGCCGAGAACATTATTGGTAGGGTCAAACTCAACCCAGCCATGGCCCGGTATAAAGGTGGCGACCCAAGCGTGAGTGGCGTCTGCGCCAATCAGCTTTGGCTGGCCTTTAGGCGGATGGGTTCGCAGGTAGCCGCTGATGTAACGGCAGGGCAGGTGCAGCGAACGCAGGCATCCGATCATCAGGTGTGCGAAATCCTGGCAGACGCCTTTACGTCCACGCAAGATTTCCTGGGGCTGGGCTCCGATACGGGTTGCGCCCGGTGTGTAAGCGCAGTCCGTAAAAATTCTGGTCATCAGCTCCTTGGCGCTATCGAAAATAGGGCGGCCGGGCTGAAAACTTTCCAATGCATAATTCCGAACAGAGTCGTCGGTATTTGCAAAGGGAGAAGAGTAGGCATACATGGAAGCTTCCAGAGTGTCGCTATCCGAGGGGCACTTCAAAAGTTTTGCCACTTCTTCCCAGGCGGGGCTTTGGGCTGGCGGTTCTTCTGCCTTGACTTCCACGACAGCAGTAGTCTTGAATCTGAAATGTTCGTGTTCCTGTTCAATGCTGAAGGCCAAAGCCCTGTTCCCGTAAATATCCAGGCGTTCCTGCCTTGCGGTGGGATTGGGTTCCACTTCGATGCGATGTGAAATCCAGTTCTGGCGAGGCACGGATCGGGGGAGCATGTAGGCCAAATGGTTACTATACAATACGGGCAGTGTATAGTCGTAGACGGTTTCGTGATCGATCTGATAAATAGGCATCTTAAACTCCTTACACTTCTGTTGCCATGGCGTGAACAACGCCAGTTCTTGGTGCATGGTTTAAGTAGAGCCTACTGATCAACTCAGCCACATGTTCAATGGATGCGATCTTTTCGTCTACCAGCTTGGTCAATGTTTCTCGTTCACTTCCGTTTGCCTGTACAAGACTTTCGATATTTGCAAGACGCAGGTCTGCCTGCAATCTCATCAATTCCAGATCCAGCGGGGAGAAGGCGGCTTCGCCCTGGTTGTTTCCCGGCAGATGTTCCGTCTCTTCGCGGAGACGGGCAATCTGGTAGGCGACGCTTCGCGGGTTGGATTCGTCGGAAAGGAGCAAGTCCAGAACCGGAATCACCTGCAGGCGACCGCCATAGCGACGATGGTACGTCATGAGACCGTCACCGATTTCAAGTACTGCCTGCAGCAAACGCAGGTTCGTGATTTCGTCTGCAGGGGCGCGGCTCAAAAGGCTCTTGATCAATTGCAGCGTGCGGATGGCGCTTTCGATCTGGCGTCCCATTTCAAGGAATCGCCATTCGTGGCCGCGGGTCATGGAGTCTGCAGCAAGGCCTGCCACAGCCGTACTGTCAGAAAGTACGGACTTCAGGTAAGGCAATAGGGCTGCCGCACCGTTTCCAGCAGGCATTTCCGCCACGCCGAATCCGTTCAAGGCCAGCCACAGGTCCTCGGAAATCCTATCGCGGAGCTGTACTGCCAAGTCGCGGATTTCCGTGAGGGAACACTGCATGCCGTACTTGTTGTCCTTGCGCAGGATAAAGTAGCGCAAAGCGTTTTCCGGGTCCTGAGCCATTCCGGACAACGAACCGTCGGAAATTCCCGCCTTCAAAATCCAGGGCAGTTCCGGCATTTCCATCCAGGATTCGTCGGAAAGGCGCACGGCGATACCGCGGGCGATTCGGGCCATCATGTTGGAGGCGGACAGGTCGCGACCCAAGCGGAACAAGTTTTCTGCTGCGCGGCTAGGCAAATCGCCTCCAGCTCTCGACGGCATGACTACTTGATCCGCAGGGGCCAACAACGAGAAGTTCGGCACAGGTCTTTCGGAAAGGACCCAGATGTCCTTTTCTCCGACTTCCTTGTCGGCAGGTTCTGCGGCGGAAGTTGCAAGGCTTCCGTCTACCAGCTGGAACATGCCAAGGCCACCCGGCATTACAGACGTTCCTTGCATGGTGTTCACTGCAAAGATTCGCATGGAAGCCTTTGCGGTGACAAACTTTCCATCCTTGTAGGCTTGCACTGTAGAAACTTCTATGTAACGCTCTGCAATCCATGCTTCAGGATTTTCTTCCAGGGTCTGCAACAGGGCCAGCTGCGCCGTAGAAGTCATGGCGGCGTAAGCCTTGGGCGCTTCCTTGCGGACTTCGTTTCCGTTGGCGCCAACCTTCTCCGGGAAGGCCTTCTTGAAAATCCATTTTTCAGGTTCCCGCATCACTTCGTCACGGCGGGATTCGTCGCCGAGCCAGACCGTTTCCACATCGGGAATCAACAGCTCTTCGCCAAGCAAGGTACGGCAAATTTCCGGCAGGTAGGGCGTGAACATGGGAGTTTCCAGAACGCCGGAACCCAAAAAGTTTGAAATGGCCACATTGCCTGCGCGCACAGTACTGATAAGGCCCACCGCACCTTCGCCGCTGTCGATGCGCAGTTCCAACGGGTCGCACATGCGGTCTTCTACACGGCGGAAAATGGTGCCGATTTTCTTGAGGCCCATGAGGGTCTTCATGTACACTTGCAAATTGCGGACGGCAAGGTCATCATTTTCTACTAGAGGAATTCCCAGGTAGCGGGCAAGCAGTGCGTCCTCTGCACGACGGTGACTGTCAGGGCCGCTGGCCAGCATCACCACGCGACCTTCCTTGGAATTGCCGCCGATTTCAGCCTGCAATCCGTCCAAGCAGTCCAGCAACTTCTTGAAGAACCCTGCCAGGCGCTCCGTACGCATGCTGCGGAAAAGTTCCGGGAAGGCACGGCTTACTCCAATGCGGTTTTCCAACGCACGTCCCAAACCTTCGGGGACTTGCAGATGGTCTGCCATCACGCGGTAGGAACCGTCTTCCAGACGCACGATGTCTGAAGCGGAAAGATGCACGTAGATGTCGCCTGCAGGTTTTACCTTCCAGGCCACTTGCAAAAATTCAGGGTTTGCGAAAAGCAGTGCCGCCGGCAACTTGCCCTCTTTCCAAAGCTTCTGCTCGCCGTAAATATCCGCGGCAAGGGCGTTGAAAAGTCGGGCGCGCTGGGCGATACCCTTCTCGATGATGGACCATTCGTCGGGGCGAATCACAAGGGGCAAGGGATCGGTTCCCTTGTGGTTGACGCCCACTGTCGACGAAAGGTCATTTTCTTCCAGCACGTTTCGGAGCCGCTTGCAGCGGTGCTCCAGCTCCTGCGAACTCATGCTAGTTATTTCTGTTTCCACACAGCTCATTTTCATTCCATTCGTTTTGCCGGATTTCGGACTAATCAACCAAAAGTCGCCCGAAAGTTCGGCCTTCCGACCATATAAATGCAAAAGCCGTGCCAAAGTCTGTGATGTTACGATGAAATTGAAAAAACGCCTAGCCTAAACGCCCCAAGCTTGCTGAACAAATTGCTTTTAAGACATTTTCCAACAAATTTTTCGTTTTTGACGAACTGATAACTTTATCGTAAGATTTATGTAGATACAATTCTTGATTGTTTTACAATTTTTGTTTGTAAAGACTAGCGAGAAAGATCTGTTTTAACCTTGTATGTTTTGGAAAAAATCCCAAATAGTTTCGCCACGCATGGCTAACGCGCGGACGATTAACCCTTTTTCTGCAAAAGATGTTCCAACAACACAATCAATTTTTTTGCCCATTTCTCGAACTTTTTCTTTGAGTTGGACAATTGTTTCTTTTTCGGGACTGTACGCAAAAAACATCCCGTTATGGGTGTAACTTCCCCAAAAGCCGATTTTCGTGTAATCGAATTTTTTAGGGTCAATCAGGGTGTGGTCGGCAAAGGCTAAATGTTCGCCCACGTAAAAGCGACTCTTGCTTTGGAATTTTTCCATGGCGAAAAATTCGCCCATGCCGGTGCGACCACAAGTAAAAATGTCGGCATAGAGAAATGTTGCCGAAGGGTCGATCTTTATGACGGCGTTGCTTTGATAATTGCTGCCGGCAAAAGGGATTGCCGGATAGGGCATGTAATTGACGCGGGCGTCGGCCCCGACGTTGATGTCGATATCCTTGGATGCAATTTTTCCGTCGGTATTGAAAACTTTCTCATAACTTTGAGAAAGAAATGTGGCGTCGCTACTCTCGCCGAATTCAAGCTGCAACGAAAAATGGTCTCCGCCGAGAAGCCCGGCAGAGGCCGCCATCATCATGATGTCGGAATGTTTTCCGTTGTGGAACGGGTGCATGACCTTGTAAGGGGACGTGTAGAATGCGTCCTCGATCTCGGTCATGCCATTTCGCAGACAAGTCTTTATGCGGAGTGTGCTCTGCATAGGTCTCTTGCGGACCAGAGGAGACGTGCTAACCAAATAACGAGTGCAAGTGCCACTACAGAAACACCCAGGAAGGCGTCGTTCAGCATATCAGCTGCTGCAGGGGTAAAGTATTCTGCACCAAGTTCTGCGTATTCAGCGATAGCGTCTACCAGCCACATGAGGGAAGCGCCCCAGAACATGTAGCAGAGGGTGGAATACTTCATGGAGTCCTTGCCATGAGTCTTTATCTGGTTGAACCAGAGAAGGCTTGCAATGATAGCTGCGAAAACGGTAATGAGTAAAGTCATTTTAAGCCCCCTTGGAATGGTTGACTGTTGCGTGGCTGCTTGATGGTTTCCGAACCTTTAGGAATATCAAGGAGGCCGCCCACGCCAATGTGACCATGCAAGCCATCCCAACGCCCACAGTGGACATTTCATGAATCATGACTTGCGAGGATTCGGGATCCTGTGCTGCAGTCAAGAAAGGGTAGAAAGGTTGAATTTCTCCGTGCCAGAAGTGCTCAAAAGCAAGCAGAGCGGAACCGCCCCACAGCAATTTTGATAAACGGCGGGGAGCCTGCAACGGGGCTTTATCGGGGAATTTTTTTTCAACCACCAAAGTGACGGCTGTGGTGATTAACGCCTCTGCGGCAGGAACAACAAAACATGCCATAAGTGACTCCTTTAAAAAATGGTAAATGTTTCGACGGGCTAAATACCTTCAAAAAGAACAGCTTTCTTGATCCATGCGATGACGTCATCTACACCATCCATGCTCATGAGATTTGTGAATAAGTACTTGCGACCTTCTCGCATCCGTTCGGAATCTCGGGCCATGACTTCCAGGCTTGCGCCTACGAGAGGTGCCAAGTCGGTCTTATTGATGACCAGCAGGTCGGAACGCATAACGCCGGGGCCACCCTTACGGGGAATCTTTTCGCCTTGGGCAACGTCGATAACATAAATGCTTGCGTCGGCCAGGTCGGGGCTGAAGGTGGCCGACAGGTTGTCTCCGCCGCTTTCAATAAAAATAATCTGGACATCTGGAAACTTGCGGGCCATTTCGTCTACTGCTTCCAGGTTCATGGAACAGTCTTCACGAATGGCGGTATGGGGGCATCCTCCAGTTTCTACGCCGACAATTCTTTCGGGAGGCAGGGCTGAATTCTTGATTAAAAATTCGGCATCTTCCTTGGTGTAAATATCGTTGGTTACTACGCAGATGCTGTATTCCTTACTCATCTTGCGGGTAAGTCTTTCAATCAATGCGGTTTTTCCAGATCCAACGGGACCGCCTACGCCAATTTTAACATAACTCATATTTTGCTCGTTAGCTCATGTAAAGT